>WRLP01000007.1:1271-121618 GCA_009777535.1 Treponema sp. | reverse complement strand
TCCTGCTCACCCTCGACATCGGGATCAAAGCCGCTGATGGTACAATCGCCTATGCCCACAGTCGTACTCGTACCATCACTGTAATTTACAGTTATTTCGAAGTCTTCGAGTTCCAGAAGCAGGGCATCTAAATCGAATTCGCCGTCGATGACGAAAAAGTCTTCCTGTATCACCGGAATGACAATATCGTCGATGATTTTGCCGCCCGAACTTCCGCCGCCGCCCTCAGTTGGACAGGCCGTCAGTGTGAAAATGATTGCAAAAATTATTGCAATCCCCGCTAAAAAATGTTTCCTCTTCATAATTCACTCCTTAAATTTATTTGAATTTTTTTAACCACGAACCACTCGAACCACTCGAACAAGTCAAGCTATAGATAAAACTACAAACTAAAAGTTCGTGTTTGTTAGTGTGGTTAGTGGTAAAATTCATTCCTCAATCCTCTTTGCTCTTTGTTACAGCGTTGCTGTCGGATTCTGCACTTCTGCAAAATCTTCGCCTCTGGTGGTTTTAAGATGAGGCAGGCGGTTTATCGCAGGGTCCCAGTTATCGGCGCTATAGCCAAAACTATCCCACCAGGTACCGCTGTTTGCGCCGTGTGTGTTATCTGCTGTGGCATTTGCGCCCTGCCTACGACCAAGGCCAACGTCGCCGGTAACCTGTGTCGCGGGTACTTGGGTTCCTGTGGGTTGATACAGCCTCAGGTAATCGCCGCCGCCACCGTATGCTCCCCGTGCGTAATTATTGCTCAATGCGCCGGTGCCTGTATTTGTACTTACAACACGGCCAATCCCGTTACCACCGGAACCGGACTCCTCCGTAACACTTGGATTCATTGCAACGCAGTTAACTACATAAGACCCCGATTGATTATCTCCCGCTATTCCGCCGACATTGTTGCGGCCTCTAACTGTACCCGTAGCGTAGCAGTACTGTACCCTGCCGCCGCTGAAGATCCTGCCCGCTATCCCGCCGGCTGATCCTCCTGATGGATTGACATAGTCTATAGCGCAGGTGGTATAGCAGTTCAGTATCTCGCCGTAGTTGCTGCCCGCAATACCGCCAACCGTTGAATCGCCCGTTACAGTGCCTGTAACATAGCAGTTTTTAATGGTGCCGTCATTTCTACCCGCTATGCCGCCTATTTGGGCAGCAGCACCTTGAGCTCTGGCATAAATACTGGCCCCGGGTAAAGCCAGATTCCTGACTGCTCCCGCCGCTACTATGCGTGCAAATAAACCCTTGGAACCATCAGCAGCACTGGTGGAGCCGCTGGTTTTGCTAATGTAAATGGTAAGGTTCTGGATAGAATAGCCGCTTCCGTCATAAACACCGGCGAAACCATCGGTTGTTTCCCTTCCCCCCAGCGGTGACCAATTTGGTTCACTGCTTGCATCGATATTAGCGGTCTGCAGATAGTGCGAGTCGCGTGTCCAGGTCCCGCCGTTGTGGGTAGAGCCGCTGGATACCATCTGTAAATCGAAGATGTTGGCTACCAAAAAGGGATTGTTCTCTGAGCCGGCAGGGCCCAATGAGGGATTCTGCGCATCGCCAGCAAAGCCCCTTAATATGGGCAGGTAAGTTCCCATTTCCCAATCGTCAGCAAAGTTCCATGCCGTGCCGCCCCAGTTGCTGCTGTCGATGTACCATGACTGCGCGCCCCATTGGGCCGAGGTAATATTTGCGCCGTCTTTTTCGGTAACTTCGTCAGTTGGCGTATGGATTTCGCCGGCGACAGTCATACTCATAATTTTGTGCGCATAATTATTGCCGCCTGTTAAGACAGCTCCGCTGGCGATGTATCCCACAATGCGCCCGAACCGGCCAGGAACGGTGGCCGAGCTCGTATTGCTTAAAGTAATGCTGGTATTAAGCGCAACGCAGCCGTTGGTAGTAATACCACTGGCGTTCATATTATACCCGATTATGCCGCCGCCAAAGCCGCCGGTTCCGGTCGCCTCAACTGTTCCGGTAGCATAGCAGAACACTACATTTGAACCTGAAATACTACGTCCAACCACACCGCCTGCATTAAAGCCGGTGACATTAGCCGTAGAATAGCAATTTTTTACAATACCGGTGTTGGACCCTGCTATACCGCCGGGATAGACATTAACTGTCGCTGATGCGCCTGTTGCGGTAACAGTAGGGGCAGTTGCCCCGGAAACATAACAATTTTGCACTACACCATTTGCGAGAATTGCCCCTGCAATGCCTCCAGTGCGGAGAACGCCGGTGATGCTTCCTTCCAAAACACGGCAGTTTTGTACCGTCCCGTTTGAAATTTGCCCCACTATGCCGCCGACACAATCATTTCCTGTTATGGAAACATTGGTCAGGCGTACATTTTGTACCAATGCAGCGCTTGCGTTTATATGTCCGAACAAGCCTTTGTAATCGCCGCTACTATCGTCGATTTTTAGATTTGTGATTTCATAGCCGCCGCCGTTATACACGCCGGTAAAGGGGGCGGTACCGGTTCCGATGGGCGTCCAGTTATTTATGCTGACAGTGTTTATGGTTGCGGTTTGTTCGTAATGCGCCGAAAGCGACCAGCCGTCTGCGGCGGTTTCTGTGCCCACCTTCTGTAGGTCGGCCAGGTTTCTTACCTTAAAGGGATTGCTCGCAGAGCCGTCACCGGGATCAGTTATGACTAACTCTGCGCTTACCGTCGCACTCGTTTCGTTCGAGCCGCTAATTGTAATTGTTTCATTGTGAGGTCCAACCGCCAAACCCGCTTTCGGCTGAACGGTGAAGGTCGCCGTTTCGCCCGCCGCAATGGCTGTCGCCGATAATGTACCGATGTCATAATCAACCGCCGTCGGCTGGGTCAGCGTAACCGCCCCCGTACCGGTATTGGTAATAATTACCGTTTGCGCTGCCGGCTGCGTGTATGGCGTCGCAAGCGAGCCAAATGATGTCAAGGTTGAAGCGCTGATTTCGTAGGTGAGCGCCGCAGCAGTTATCTCGCTTACCGCTGTATACGCGGCCCTGTTACCAGCTTCATCTTCAACCACAACGATAAAGAAATAGGTTGTGCCCTGTAAAAGACTGCTGACATTGAATGTCGCAATATCCAGTGCGCCGCCTGTATTCAACAATGTGCCGTCTGTGGGCAAGCCAGCGCTCATGGTAAAAGCGCTATCTTTTTGATAGACAAAGTACCTTAATGCAGAAGTAGCGGATACATCATCTGTGGCCTTTGCCCAATTGAGGGTCAGTGAATTTTGCGTAACACTTGCGGTTGTTATCGCACCGCTTCCACCGGGTACCGGCGCACCAGTGTCGGGTGTTGCCGTCGGCGTTCTGTATGCCTGCCCGAAGCCGACAATGGCACTGCCCGTTGTTTCAACCTTGTAAACCTGGACATAAATTGCAGTGCCATTAGGGCCGTTTATGTCTGTAGCTGTGGTGTATGCGACGGCCCCTGTGATTGTCGTAATCGCAGCGCCGTAAGCCGGTGCTGTAACAGAGGCGGCGCTCTTATTGTAATAGAAAGCGAAACCTGCCGCCGTCGCTTGCGGAGCTAGCGTTACCAAGCCGTCTCCGGCTGTCAGGCTAACCGTAAGGTTTTCAAGGTTCTGTGTGGGTTCGCCGTCTGTTGTTACTGTAACAACACATGTCGCTGTTAAGCCGCCGTCAATGGTTGTTACAGTTATGGTAGCTGTACCTTCTTCTGCGTCTTCCGGTACATTGATAACACCATAAACGTTCACAGCGGCTAGAGCGGGATTATCGCTCTCCCACCTTACGCGCTTCTCGCTCGCGTCTTCAGGGTCAAAAACCGCAGCAAGGGTCTCCGTACCGCCTGCTTCTATTGTTACGGCAGTTTTGTTCAGGCTAACTCCCTCCACAGCGACAAAGTTATCGGCGGAGTAAACAGTAACTGTAAAACTTACGCTTTTACCGCCAAAACTTACGGTTATTTCCTGCTCACCCTCGACATCGGGATCAAAGCCGCTGATGGTACAATTGCCTATGCCCACAGTCGTACTTGTACCATCACTGTAATTTACAGTTATTTCGAAGTCTTCGAGTTCCAGAAGCAGGGCATCTAAATCGAACTCGCCGTCAATGACGAAAAAGTCTTCCTGTAGCGCAGAAATTACAATATCGTCGATGGTTTTACTACCCGAACTTCCGCCGCCATCAGTTGGACAGGCGATAAAGACAAGAGATAGGGCTAAAATAGCAAGAATTGAAAAGAATCTACTATTTAAAAATTTGGTGACTGGTGACTGGTGACTGGTGACTGGTGACTGGTGACTGGTGACTGGTGACTGGTGACTGGTGACTGGTGACTGGTGACTGGTGACTGGTGACTGGTGACTGGTCTCTTACAGGTTACCATACTTCCGCCCCCTTTGTCAATAGTACTGTTTCTCATAATCTACTCCTTTACTTTAATGGTTTATAACCCGCATCAAAAAACTGCGGGTTATTTTTCGGAAACTTCAGTTTCTGAAAAATTTCCTTATAAACTGCATTTTCGCACCGTTTCAACGAAACGGGAGAAAATGCAGGGTCTGGTAGGGAAGCAACCGGCTTCCTGACTAGGTCCATTATATCACATTATTAGCTAAAAAAATTAGCCTTTTGGCTAAAAATTAACAAAAAAATAGTACCTGGCGCCTGGAACAGAGGGCGAAAGAGCCTGATTTTACAGAATGACTTAAATATACACCTATCTGGTTATAAGAAAAATGTGGTAATATTCTCTATCAATGAAAATTTTCTGCAGAAGCATCCCCATCATTTTTTTTATCTCGCTAATTCTTGGCTGTAGGTCCCTCGGTTCAGGCAGCAGCTCTGCTATTACCCTTGACGAGGCAATACAAATTGCCGCCGGTGATATCAACACAAGCCTTGGCGAATCTACAGTTGTTGCCGTTATCAATTTTAGTTCCTCCTCTGAAAATCTTTCTGATTATGTCATCGAAGAGTTGATGGGAAATCTAATAAATGAAAAAAAACTTGTCGTGGTAGACCGGAACAATCTTGACCTTGTCAGGGAGGAAATGGACTTACATCTTTCCGGCGAGGTAAGCGATGAGTCTGCCCAGGCAATAGGAAGGATGCTTGGGGCACAGGGAATAATTACCGGTTCCCTTGTAAGCTTGGGCCGGGATTACCGGTTCAGAGTCTACACTATCAACGTGGAAAGCGCGGCAAGAGAAACCGCGACTCTTTTAACTGTTAGAAATGATCAGCTCCTAAGTTACCTGCTTCGAGGCGCGGATTTAATTGCTCAAGACCCGCCGCCCCAGGGCTCTCCTGCATCGGCGGATGCCAATCGAACTGCAGCCCCTGTCAGACAACGGCCTGTCAGGGAAATAGCAGGAGGGCTTATAATGGTAGAAAGCGGCGTTTTTACGATGGGCAGCCCGGAAACGGAAGCGGGCAGGGCCGAGAATGAAGAGCGTCATCAGGTAACAATAAGCACTTTTTATTTGGGAAAGTGTGAAATAAGTCAAGAAGAATACGAAGAAGTGATGGAAGAAAACCCCAGCTATTTCAAAGGAGCGAAACTTCCGGTGCAGGGAGTGAACTGGTATGAAGCGATTGAATACTGTAACCGCCGCAGTATCAGGGAAGGACTTACCCCTGCGTATACGCGCAGCGGCGATTTAACAATCTGGGACACGAGGGCTAACGGGTACAGGCTGCCAACAGAAGCGGAATGGGAGTATGCCTGCCGCGCCGGAACAACCGGACCTTTCAATACAGGAGACAATATTTCGCCTAACGAAGCAAACTACGACGGAAACTTTCCCTATACAGGCACCGTCAGAGGTATGTCGCGTGACACCACAGTACCCGTTGGCAGCCTTCCGCCGAACCCCTGGGGCTTTCATGGAATGCACGGAAATGTTAATGAATGGGTATGGGACTGGTATGCAGAATACAATACTGCCTCCCAGACAGATCCCCAGGGGCCGTCCAGAAACGACTATGATCTTAAAACCCTCCGGGGCGGCGGCTTTACAAACAGGGCAAGGGATATACGGTCGGCCAAACGCTGGGCGGGCGGTATTAATGTAAGGCTTCAGACCATTGGCTTTAGGGTTGCAAGGAGCGGATTATGATGAAAAAAAAGTGCATCGAACTCATATTGCTTCTATTAATATGCCTGGTTATTTGCCTGGCGCCTGGCTGCAAGACTGCCGGTTCGGGCGGCGGCGCCGGCCTTACCCTGGATGAAGCAATTCAAATTGCCGCCGGTGATATCAACACAAGCCTTGGTGAATCTACAATTGTTGCCGTTATCAATTTCAGCTCTCCATCAGAAAATCTTTCTGACTATGTTGTCGAGGAGCTGATGGGCAGCCTTACCAATGCCAAAAAACTTGTCGTAGTTGACCGCAGCAACCTTGCCCTTGTCAGGGAAGAGATGAACTTACAGCTCTCCGGTGAGGTGAGCGATGAGTCCGCCCAGGCAATAGGAAGGATGCTCGGCGCCCAGGGGATTATTACGGGATCACTTGTAAGCCTGGGCAGAGAATTCAGGTTCAGGGTTTACGCCATCAATGTTGAAAGTGCAGCAAGGGAAACCGCAACTCTTTTAACTGTAATAAATGATCAGCGTTTAAGTTATCTTCTGCAAGATGCCGCCGGTTTTTCTGCCGCCGGTACTTCTACCGCTGGTTCTTCAGCCCAGCAAGGCATGGAACAACAGAGCAGCAGCCAACATGTTAGGGTATCACCCGCCCGGCCGCCTGCGAGGGGAACCCCGATAGAAATGGTGCGGATAGAAGGCGGCACTTTTACAATGGGCAGCCCTGAAACAGAACCATCGCGCGCAGGAGATGAAGTACAACATCAGGTAACGCTCAGCGCTTTTTATATCGGGAAATATGAAGTAACCCAGGAAGAATACGAAGCCGTTACGGGAACAAATCCCAGCCATGCAAAGGGCGCCAGGCTGCCCGTGGAAATGGTGAGCTGGGATGATGCGATTGAGTATTGCAACAAACGCAGTGAGATGGAAGGACTTACTCCCGTGTACAGCCGGCAGGGTGATGCAGTGTTCTGGAATACACGTGCAAACGGATACCGCCTTCCCACCGAAGCGGAATGGGAGTATGCCTGCCGCGCCGGTACCACGGGGCCTTTCTTTACCGGAGACAATATCACAACCCACGAAGCAAACTACAACGGACGGCGCCCCTACAATAACAACGCGCAAGGTATTAGCCGCAACACAACAATGCCTGCCGGCAGCTTTTCACCTAACGCATGGGGTTTATACGATATGCACGGAAATGTTACCGAATGGGTTTGGGACTGGTACACGGATTACAATACCGCACCTCAAACCGATCCGCAAGGGTCAACTGCAGGGCGGTGGAACCGGAAGATAGCCCGCGGCGGCAGCTGGTTCGAAAGCGGAGCAGCGCTGCGTTCGGCTATACGTCATCGCGGGGAGCCTTTTCTGCGGCTGGATGATTTGGGGTTCAGGGTTGCACGGTCTGAGTTATGAAAATTGTATTTAAAATTCTGGGTATTTTTATCATTGTCCTCTTTTTGATTGCCGCAGCAAGTGTTACATACATTGTCGTTTCTTACAGGCACCGGCAAAAGGTATCACAAACCCACACACCCCCCGAAGAAGACAGCTGGCAGGATGAGAACAGCTCCCGGAATCACCTGGCATTTTTTCACGCTGTAGAATTCCTTACCGCACAGGCCGCAGAAAACGAGCGGGAAGGCCCCGGCATTCTTCCGCTTCCCGATCCCGTACAGGAGATGCCCTTGCGCAATATCGACATTTTTTTTATTGAGCAGGGCAAAGGGCAAGTTGAAGAACTTTTAAATGATTCCGGTTTTATTGCCTGGCTGGAAACAAAGAACCTTGTTCTGTCGCGCGAGTATTATGAAAATGTCAATTTTGTTTTTTACGATTTTGTTACTTTAAGCGGCGAAAGGATAGGATCCATCGGAATACATAAAAGATTGGGCGAAATTTATCTTTTTGATGATGAGTATATTTCCCTTGGTTCGATACGAACTTTTGAACCACGAAGCGGAGAATTATCCGAAAGCGTTCCCTTGAACCTTGGCACACTGCCATCCGGTCCTTATGAAAGGGGAAGGATCCACACTGTTCTGATTGTTGGCATTAATCAGCATCTGACAGACACACTCATTTTGGCAATAGCCAATGAAGATACACAAACAATAGACCTCGTAAGCCTGCCGCGCGATCTTTATTATCACGACTATAAAATAAACGAATTTTATTACCGTTACGGACCCCGCCGGCTTATAAGGGAAATGGAAAGTATGACAGGTTTCGATATTGATAACTTTATTATTATTGACATGTACGCCTTTATTGATGTTATCAATATTTTAGGCGGTGTCGAAATAACGCTACTTGCCCCCCTTGTCGATCCCGCCTACCGCGTACGCGACAATGGACAATGGTCAACACTTTTCTATCCTGCCGGAACGCATCACCTAAACGGCATTCAGGCGCTCCGTGTTGCGCGTTCGCGGCACTTCATTATGGATTTCGGCAGGTCGCGCCACCAGCAGATGATCCTTACCGCGGTTATAAACAAGATGACAAGCCTTGGAGTAACCGACATAGGGAAAGTTTATGAGCTTGCCATGGTTTTCATGCGATACGTAGAAACGGATTATACCCCCCAGGATTTAGTCCGTTATACGATAAGATACCGCTCTGCAAGAGTACGAAGCCAAGCCGTATTTAATGCAAGAGATTTCCTGTACCCCACCTATACAAATTTACTGCGCATGGAGCTTGCCGAAGATGAAGTCGATGAAGACTTTGACCTGGGGCAGTATATACTTTTGCCCATAAATGACGACTGGTCTTTGATACACCGCTTTATCCGCTTTATTATGGGAGACCCTGTTGAAATGGAAGAAGCTGTTGTTGTGGAAGAACTTGATGATATGGAAGACATTGATGAAACAGAGGAAGTCAGCGAGCAGTTGCAGCCAACACCCTGAATTTGGTAATTTTTGCAATTAGCTCATAATCAATAGGCTTATCCAATGGGAACTGAATTGCGCCCTTTGTTGTTTTATAACCGGCAAGCTCTTTCTTAAAAGGTATATGGCAGAGATCACCCGGATAAATGCCTATATGTTTCTTAAAAGCGGCAAAGTGAATTAAATTCTCGTCCTGCCAAAAAGTAGGCATACCCCACGATATTTTTTCCATGGCCCTTGGCGCAGCTTTTCGTATTACCATGCGGATTTTTTTCAAAACAGGACGCAGTTCTTCAGGCCGCGCAGCAATATACTCGTCAATGGTCATGGGCTTTTCACTGCAATAATGGCTCTGGTTCGCTTTTTTAAATTCTCGTCTGCATTTGGGGCATTGGTACATGGTTGTTTGTATTACGGGAAGGCCTGGGAAGTCAAGGTATTGGGGGGAATTTGCAGGGGTTTTTGGGGAGCATTGGCTAATCCCACCAGGAGTATAAATTTTCTTTCAATAGCTTAAATCATCGTCAATTACACGATAACCTTCATTTTTCTGCCTCCCACTCTTCCCAACATTTTTTTCTTCTAAGATATTCTGTATCGGCGGTTAAATTATCATCGTTTTCAGGGTATTCATGCCCCCAAACTCCCCAAATGACTTGCGTTTGGCGTATGCCGATAATATCAAAAAGCTCTTTCATATCAAAATTATCCATAATTGTCTCACCGGTGATAAATTCATCGGTTTCAGTAATTTGCCAACTTTCATCCGGATTATTTCGTACGGCCCGAAAGGATGTACTTCCGCTTAATTATGTCGATTGATTTTTGTGTTAACATTAAATTGTCTTCATATATTTCTTTATACATACGCGGTATTTTTTTAAGACGAAAATTCATGTCGTCTGGATTAAATGAGCTGATGTCAAAATCTTCAATGCCAAGCCATTCCCTGTAGTGCCTGTATTCGCTGCCCTTCTTTTTTTTGTATGCCTTTACCATTTCTGTTAGTCCGTAGATCCCTCCCACATCTTCAACAATACCGAACCCCTCGCCCTCAAGCACCCTTGGCAAATCTCTGCCCAGTATATCCTTATCATTAACTATTTTTTCAAGTGTTATAGGAATCTGCCAGCCATCGCCAAAATCATAATATAGTATTAATTTGTTGTTGGCCATTGATAAAGCGTGCATTAACAATACTTTGGTCGCATCCGCAATTTCCACATTACGATCATGATACTCAAATGGATCATACGTTTCCATGGGTATTTCGTAACGCCGGATCAGATCAGGTTCAATTCCGAATATTAGTGAATTGTAGGACTCATCCGGAGGGGAACCTTCGTTCGCTAGCGCTCGCTCGGCGGGTGGTTCCGGGCTTACGGATTTTAAATATGCGCTGTAGTTTTTACCTTCCGGTACTTCTAAAGCCATAAGGTGACTCGCTGTCATCTCAAACAACACCTGAATTATATAGCCAAGCCTGGCAACTGTTGCATTGCTGATTACCTGAAAACGCCGCCATATCTTTGGCTTAAATCCCAGTAACTCTGCGTGAAACTGATAAACCGGAACCCGCCGCCGAGGTTCGGCAGAACCGAGGTTCTCCTTCGGAATACTTGCCATGTTGTCCTGCCCTTTTTCTCTTTTACAGATAGATTGTAAAAACTTTAGTACAGAAACGATAAAAAGTCCATTGAGAAATTAGACGTAAGATTGACATTATATTTATAGAATTGTGAACACGCCGGGCTGAAAGGCATTTATAGCTGTTGTCTTATTATTTATTCTTCCTTGTAATCTTCTTGATCTCCCTGTCAAAATCAGATTCAAAGAGACGATCTTGAATAACACGGTATTTTTCAAATTCGCTTTCGGCGAATTCTTTTGCCGTTAGTGCGCTAATCTTACCGCTGTCTTGCAGTATTTCTCTATCATCCGCTTCAAGAAAACGGTCAAGGCGTTTTGCCCAGTCTTCCATTGTCATGGGGATATGTTTTTTTGCCCTGTCCTCCGCCAGGTCAAGATACGCGTTGACAATACGCCCAAGGGATTCAATCTCCGCCTCTGTCAGGTAATTCTTGGCTACCGCCACATCGGTCTTGACTATTTTGCCCTGGGGACTCTTCTCCCATGAGGTTAACCCCATGTGCTTTTTTGTTGCATTGGCTCTTTTTTTAATTACTTCGGCAGCAGTGGATCCATGAACGGCATAGTGCATTTTGTTTTGAACCTTGGCAAAAAACTCTTTGGTGACGAGTGAGTTTTTATTATAATCCATTGCCGTGGCGTAAATATCGGTAACCTTTTGATAAAAACGGCGCTCGCTGAGACGGATTTCCCGGATTTCAGCAAGAAGGTGTTCAAAATAGTCCTCATCAAGAAAAGCGCCGTTTTCCATTCGTTTGCGGTCTATTATATAACCCCTCAATGCGTAATCCCTAAGAACTGTAGTAGCCCATTGGCGGAAGGATGTAGCCCGTTTGCTGTTTATCCGGTAACCCACAGCGATTATTGCATCGAGATTGTAGTGCTTGGTTTTATAGTTTTTGCCATCAGAGGCAGTTACCGAGAAATCCTCGGTAACTGAATTTTCATCTAATTCGCCCTCGACGAATATATTTTTAAGATGCAAGGAAATGTTGTCAGTGGAACAGTCAAACAAAGTAGCCATGAGTTTCTGGCTTAGCCAGATGGTTCCGTCCTGTACGCGGACTTCTATGCCGTTTCCGCCTGCTTGTTTGGTGAAGATGAGGAATTCGGCAGTGCTGTTACGGATTTGCAGGGGTTTTATTGGCATGAAAGTTTACTCCTTGGTTGGTTGTTGTTGATGATAATAACTCATTCCTTCGCTCTTTTTGTCTTGCCTATGATTTTCTTTATCTGTATTTTTGATAGTTTCCAAATATTCCTGATCCATAGTGATACCTTATCTAGAATTTTTCAAGACCATGCTTGAAGCAGCTTTTGCTTTTTGATATAGTTTTTTTAGAGAAACAGATGGAAAAAACAGTAAACGGAAGAACATTTGAAGTACCCAAACTCGAACTTTTATTGTGAAAAATGCGGGACTACCAACTTTTTTTATTATGACAATGCTCCCCCATATAGTTGTGACAATTGCAAAAATATGCTTGATACTGAAAAAAATAAGCTGCCAGTTAAATAAGCCCCTTCATTTTCTCAACGAAATTTTTATAAACCTCAGGCTTGCTAATATAAACATCACTATAATATACAGGTTTTCCAAAGAGTATTTTTATTGCGCCTTTGATTCTACCCCATATTGTTGTGTTATTATGATCGTAGCGGGAATCCTGAATTGATATATCAAAGTCAATATCACCATCCTCCCATATAGTTTTTTCCACAACCAGCATTGAACAACCGCAGTCACATTTTAGTATTTCCATAAATTCTTGTGTTTTTTTCATTTGTTTCCCCCATTTTACTCAAACTTCTAAATAATCATCTGTAAAAATTAAAGACATATATCTACTTAAGTATTTAAGTACAGCTTTCCTCAAGAAAAGTATATCTAGGCTGGAAATGCCCCGCAAGGGTATACGGGAAGCGGCTTGGAAAGAATGGGTAACAAAGATGGTTGGGAAATGAGATTGACTTTATACTTTAATTAGGATGTTTTGATTTTAACGGTTTATTCCGGCTTGGCGCAAAGAGGTGTCCCTCTTTTTTGTGTGCAATAGTCGACTAGAAATATTTTTCATTTTGGTCTCTCCTTAATTATCAGTCCACATTTCGCACTGACCGATAACTGTGGCGATCGCATCTTCCATACCTTCCGGCGGGTATTTATATTTTTTTAACAATTTCTTGACCATACGCCGCATGCCTGCACGGGCAGATTCTTTTTTTTGCCAGTCAATAGTGCGATTTTTACGCAGCATACCGGTTAGTTCCCGTGTCATTTCTACAAGTTCCTCATTTTGATAAAAATCCTTAACAGCTTCAGGGAAGGTCAATGCATCATAAAACGCCAATTCCTCATCACTCAAGCCAAGTTCTTCGCCCTCTGCATATGCATTTGCCATATCTTTTGCCATACTTATCAATTGAGCGATAACTTCTTCATTAGAAAGCATACCGTTTATATATGCTTTCATCATACGTGACAGCATTTCTGAAAACTTCTCTGACTTGACAAGATTTGTTCTGCGGTAAAGCGAAACCTGTTCCGCAAGAAGTTTTTTTAGGATTTCTACCGCGATATTTCGTTCCTTCATTTTAGCGATTTCTTCAAGGAATTTTGGATCGAAAAGAGAGATTCCTAATTTAACATCGGAAAACAGGTTGATAACTCCTTCGCTTTGGATGCTTGCTTTCAACAGTTCATTTATCCGGGCGTTTATTTCTTCCAGGGACAATGGTTTACCTTCACCTCCGATACGGGTAAGAAGTGTCCGAACTGCCTCGAAGTATGCCGCTTCAAACCTTTGTTCAGCACTAAGAATAGAGCGGCAGAGAGACAAAGCCTGATGAAGTAACATGGCCTCTTTAAGGAACATATCTCGCTGTTTTTCCTTATCTACACCAGAAAGAAAATTTGCACCGCTACTAATTGATTTTGCACGGGCAAGATCCATGGCGTTTTTGTCCATGAATGCGGAGTAGTCAAAGCCATGGAACAAGGCGCGGCAAACTTCAAGCTTTTCAATGAATTTAGGTAAAGCGGTCCTGGAAATATCTGTATCGCCATAGTTGTTCTTATCACGGTTGGTGTAGTCGTTCATTGCCTGCTTCAACGCAGAAGCTATACCGACATAATCAACAACTAAGCCGCCTTCTTTGTTTTTGAATACCCGATTTACACGAGCGATTGCCTGCATGAGGTTATGTCCTGACATAGGTTTGTAAACATACATTGTTGCAAGAGACGGGACATCAAAACCTGTCAACCACATATCAACAACAATGGCAAGTTTGAGCGGGTTGTCGTCGTCCTTGAATTTTTTTGCCATTTCTTCTTTATGGCGTTTGTTGCCGATAATTCCCCGCCAGTCTTCAGGATCATCATTATCACTGGTCATAACAACACCGAGTTTTTCTGTCCATTCAGGGCGCATATGTAATAGCTTACGGTAAATACTCATTGCGATTGGACGGGAATATGCGACAATTAAGGCCTTGCCTGTCAGTTCATATTGACGATTTTCCTCGTAGTGTTTTATAATATCTTCGCATAGTGCAGAAATGGTTTCATCTGCTCCAAGAATAGTTTCCATTCTGCCCAATTCTTTTTTACTTTTTTCAACGAGATACGGCGGAGCTTTTTCAGCAACCATATCGTACTCCGCATCAATTTGCCATAAAATATTCTCGTCAAGTTTTAAGTGGATCACGCGGCTCTCATAGTAAACGGGACGCGTCGAACCATCTTCCACCGCTTGAGTCATGTCGTAAATGTCTATGTAGTTGCCGAATACTTCTATGGTTGAGCGATCTTTGGAGGAAAGAGGCGTTCCGGTAAATCCTATGTATGTGGCATTTGGAAGACTGTCGCGAATAATTCGTGCTGTACCAAGAATTATGCGGCCTGTTTTTATATCTACCTTTTCCTCTAAACCGTATTGCCCACGATGAGCTTCATCTGCTATTACAATGATATTGCGACGATCAGAGAGAGCTTCATTCGATTCTTCGAATTTCTGCATCGTTGTAAAAATGATACCATGAGCCTGCCGCTTGGCTAGCAGCTCTTTAAGATGGATGCGGCTTTCTGCCTGTTGAGGAGTCTGTCGCAGAAATGCGGAGCTTTTGACAAATTGACCGAACAGTTGGTCGTCAAGGTCATTGCGGTCAGTTAAAACAACAATGGTTGGAGAATTCAAAACTTCCTGTAATAATTGGGCATAAAATACCATCGATAAAGACTTGCCGCTGCCCTGGGTATGCCAGAATACGCCTCCTTTGCCGTCTCCATCAGTTGCCCGCAATGTAGATGCAATGGCTTTTCGCACTGCAAAATACTGATGATACGCCCCAAGTATTTTAGTATCACCTGAAAAACAGATAAAATTTTTAATTATATCAAGAAAGCGTGTTTTGTCGAAAATTCCTTCAAGGAAGGTATCGAATTGTGCATATTGCGTATTTTCATAACTGCCATCTTTTGTTTTCCATTCCATAAAACGATCTTCTCCAGAAGTGATGGTTCCGGCACGGGACTGTGCAAGGTCGCTCATTACAAGGAATGCATTGTAGGCAAAAAGAGATGGAATTTCGATCATGTAATTACGAAGCTGACGGTAAGCTTCACTTACATCGGTTTCTTCACGGGAAGGTGATTTTAACTCCATCACTACCAAAGGCAATCCATTCAAGAAAACTATCAGATCGGGGCGTTTTTCGCTGTTCTCAATTACTGTCCATTGGTTAGCAATAGTAAAAGTGTTCCTCTCAATATTTTTGTAATCGATGAGATACACTAAAGCCGAGAGCTGCTCATCTTTTTCTTGGTAGTTTACTGATACCCCATTCTGAAGATAGTCCATAAAAAGGACATTCTTCTGAAGTAATGTGCCACTCTCTAAATTTCGAAGTTTATATTCGGCTTCAGAAATAGCGGATTCCGGTAGTTTTGGGTTTACCTTCCTTAATGCTGGGAGAAGCTCATCCATATAAAGCGAGCAGGAATAATCCCGGTCAACATTCGGGCCATAGACAGATGCATAGCCCAGAGTGTTTTGGAACACCTCTATAATAGCATTTTCGTAATTTGCCTCGGTAAAGGGCATAAATAACCTCTTTTTGTATTATATATGAACACTACTCAAAGATAAATCATCATTTAGAGCTGCCGAGATCGTCAATAGATAGCTCGCCGGACATAAGTTTTGGAAGCAAAGTATCGCGAAGGCTGGCGAGACTACGGTTTTCTTGGATGTTCTGGAAAAATTGTATAAACAGCGGATCAATGAGAGCTGCATATTCGGCTAGAATTTTTTCTGAAGGCATGAATATTGACAAACCCTTAATAGTAGACAAGCTTAGATTTGCTTGCACTGCCTGCTGAATGTTCTTAGTATAAAATTCCAAGTGTAATCCTCCTACAAAAAAGCTAAAAAGGGTCACTGGGCTAATTTTTGAGGTATCAGCTCGAATGATTGCGATAGCCTGGTTGGTGTTTGCGGGTAATAAATCTGTGCAAACCAAGGCAAAGCGTCCCAAGGTTCCTGCTATTGAGAAGATAATATCGTTTTCCTTCAACATCGAACGACTCAACAAGAGATTTGTTTTGCTATCAATGAATGCAAGTTTACCGAAATCGATAGAATGATCGTCTAAAATGCTTTCTGCTTTAACAAAATTAATGCCTTCCGCCACAAATGGCCGCTTTAAAGTGGTCGGTGTTGTTCCCTTTGTAACAACAACACATAAATCACCCAACATAACAGGCCACCAATCAGACGGTTTTTCCCCACTCCAAGGCTCGAAATCCACAAACCAGCTCTTGAAAATTGCCTGTGCCATCTGCTCTAAATGATGATTTATCGTCCTTCTGCCGAATTATAGACCATATCTTATTCAATTTAAGGCAGGAAACAGAATGAAAGACAAGCTTATTTCGGAAATTCAGGCAAACATGGCAAGGATACTATCATCTGCACAAATGGACGAACTACGACGGGTACTTAGTTTCACCCTCCATGATGTGGAAGTAAAAAAGTGTGAAATGTCTAATATTCAGGGAAATATTGGAAGCGAAGAGGTACTCGTTGTGTTTATTTCCGCAAAACGTATTGAAGGATGTTCTGAAAAATCATTAAAATACTATAATTCTACCATTCGTCAAATGATAAACAGTGTTAATAAGCCAGTGCGAGAGATAAACACCGATGATCTTCGGTATTATTTGGCAAATTTCCAGCAAAAACGATGTTCCAGCAAGGTAACTATCGATAATATGAGGCGTATTTTTTCTAGTTTTTTTGGCTGGCTGGAAGATGAAGACTATATTTTTAAAAGCCCTGTACGGCGAATCCGAAAAATTAAAACGGAAAAAACTATCAAGGACACTTTTTCTGATGAAGGACTTGAATTATTACGGGATTCCTGCAAAGAAATTCGCGATTTGGCTATGATTGATCTCCTGGTGTCAACAGGTATGAGGGTTGGCGAATTAATCCAATTGAATCGCGAGGATATTAACTTTCATGAACGGGAGTGTGTGGTTTTTGGCAAGGGAAACACCGAAAGGGTGGTCTATTTTGATGCCCGAACAAAAATACACCTATCAAACTACCTAAATGAACGGTTGGATACTAATCCGGCACTGTTTACATCAATTGCAGCACCAAATAAACGACTGATGATTGGCGGTGTAGAAACACGGCTCCGGAAAATTGGAAAACGGGCAAATTTAAGCAAGGTTCATCCACATAAGTTCAGGCGAACTATGGCTACACGAGCCATTGACAAGGGGATGCCCATAGAGCAGGTGCAACGTTTGCTTGGTCATGTTAGAATAGATACGACCATGTTCTATGCAATGGTGAATCAGACGAATGTTAAGAATTCGCATAGGAAATTCATTGGGTAAAAAAAGAGGGTAATTGCAATGCCGCAAGGGTGGAAATCAAAGCGAGTAGGTGACATCTGTAAGATAAATCTGCAAACATATTCACTGTCGGAGAATTGGCCATTTGTCAACTATTTGGATACGGGAAACGTTACTGAAAACTGTATTGATGAAGTCCAGCACATTGTAATGGGAAAGGACATCTTACCAAGTAGGGCGCGGCGCAAGGTTACTGTTGATGACATCCTTTACTCGACTGTACGCCCAAATCAGCGGCATTATAGCATCGTGAAAGAAGTGTTACCGAATATGCTCGTTTCAACTGGCTTTGCAGTTATTACAACCGATAAAACAGCGGCGGACAGCGACTTTTTATACTATTACCTCTCACAAGATGAAATTGTGGAGAGTTTACATGCAATTGGCGAGCAGAGCGTTTCGGCTTATCCTTCCATTAAAGCTTCTGATATTGAAGGTTTAGAAATGCTATTACCACCTCTTGTTGAGCAAAAAGAAATTGGATGTGCTTTACGGTCGTTAGATGAAAAAATAAGCGTTAACAAAAAGATAAATCATCATTTAGAGCAGATGGCACAGGCAATTTTCAAGAGCTGGTTTGTGGATTTCGAGCCTTGGAGTGGGGAAATGCCCAGAGATTGGCGGGAAGGCACATTCAACGAGATTATCTCTACAACACTAAGCGGTGACTGGGGAACAGATACTCCAACAAGTAATTGTACCCAAGAAACATATTGTATTCGGGGTGCCGACATACCTGATGTTAATGCGGGAAATATGGGTAAAATGCCAATCCGCTACATCTTGCCGAAAAGCTACACAATTAAGAAACTAACAATTGGAGACATCGTAATAGAAATCTCTGGAGGAAGTCCCACTCAGTCAACAGGTCGCTGTGCATTGATTACACAATCGCTACTTGACCGTTATGGCTGTGGTATGGTCTGCACTAACTTTTGTCGTGCAATAAAGCCACTTTCAGGGTATTCGTCTTTTGTATACTTCTATTGGAAGTATCTTTACACTCAAAATGTAATGTTCTCTTATGAAAACGGCACAACAGGAATAAAAAATTTTGATATTTCTGGATTCCTTGAATCAGAGCAGATAATTATCCCAGAAATTGATGTTATTAATCAGTTTGCAGAAACTGTAGGAACTTTCTTCGATAAAATATTTACCAATGGTCTTGAAAGAGAAAATCTCGCCGCTCTCCGCGATACCCTTTTGCCCTGCCTGATGTCTGGAGAGCTTTCTGTTGCGGATCTCGATACTGTTAAATGATGATTTACCTTTTTGTTTAGGGCGATTTTATCATCCAAGCAGGAGAGTACTGCTGCTATGTCGCGTTGTTCTAGAAGCGGAGGAGCTTTTATTGTATAGCTTGAAAAGGAACTTTTATTCACAATTGGAACAGCCGTTGATGTTTTGCTTATGAAGTTAAGCTCCTTACCCAACATACACATTGCATAATAAATGAAATTTGCATCGAACTCAGGGTTTGGTATTATCGAGTTAATCTGCTGATTAGTGACAGTTGGCTCAGTGGTCATAACAACTTTTCCCAAGTCTGAACCAATACAACTTACACAAATCGAATGAAGTGGGAGTAAGCAATTCTTTACTTCCGAAAGTCCTTTTTTTGTTAAGGTTCTGGCTGTAGCCGTTACAAACTTGACATTCATATCATCTGATGGTGTTAGAAATGGTACAGTTCCACCATAATTATTTGATATAGAAGTTCTTGGAGTTTTACCTGTGATAATTTTGCCAAGCTGCTCTACTTGAACATTATACCAATTACTCATAAGACATCCTGTACAATATTAACATATCTATTATTTGTTCTCTTCATTTCTTCTCCCTCCTCAGATCCTTACCCACTTTTTCCTCAAGCTTAACAAATCTGTCAAAATCACTTTCAAATAGCCTATCTTGCACAATGCGGTATTTTTCAAATTCTGTTTCTGCGTAGAGCTTTGCCTGTTCATGAGTTATTTTCCCAGCATCGGTTAAAATTTCATTGCCATTAAATTCCAAAAAGCCGTCAAGCCGTTTTGCCCAATCTTCCATAGACATTGGTATTTTTCGCTGAGCCTGGAGTTCCGCAAAATCAAGATAAATTGATACGATGCGTTCAAGATAATCCATTTCTTCTTCACTAAGATAATTTTTTGCGATAGATACATCAGCCTTAATAATTTTGCCGTCAGGAGCAGTTTCCCATGTAGTAAGGCCCATGTGCTCTTTGTCTGCGTTAGCTCTTTCGACAATCAATTCTGCAGCTGTATGCCGGTGAACCGCCCAGTGCATTTTGTTCTGAACCAGCTTGAAAAATTCCCTTGTGGTTTTTGCACCCTTGTCATAGTCAAACGAAGTAGCGTAAATGTCGGTAATTTTTTGATAAAACCTTCGCTCTGACAGGCGTATTTCACGAATATGTGCCAATTGGCGATCAAAATAATCATCTGTAAACATATGCCCTTTTTTGAGCCTGTCTACATCCATTGTCCAGCCCTGGATGGTATAGTCCTTGACAATCTGATTCGCCCACTTGCGGAACTGTACGGCACGTTCGTTGTTGACTTTAAAGCCAACAGCTATAATAGCCTGGAGACTATAATGGTTTGTATTGTATGTTTTTCTATCTGAAGCAGTTATCCGGAATTTCCGGATAACTGAATTTTCATCCAATTCACGATCTGAGAAAATATTCACCAAATGTTCGTTGATAGTACGGACATTTACATCATAAAGCTCCGCCATCATTTTCTGCGTCAGCCAGATGTTTTCATCTTCATACCGCATCTCAACGCTTTTTTGGTTGTCACCGGTTGAAGCCGCAAAGGTTAAATATTCAGCCGCTGAACTGCGAATGGTAACTCCGGTTTTTTTCTTTTTAGATTTCATACCCTATCTTTCCCAGTTGCTTTTTAATTTCTTTTTCAAGGGCATGGCTCTGTTTAAACATTGCTGAAAGCTCATGGGTTAACCGTGTCATTTTTTCTTCGAACGGTTCGCCATCGTCTTCTTGCTCTTCAATACCTACATACCGGCCTGGCGTAAGAATATAGTCCTGTCTGGCAATTACCTCTGTGGTAACAGCGGCACAAAATCCTTTTACATCTTCCAGTTTTCCATTGTTGAAAGCCTCGAAAGTTTTAGCAACCTTGGCAATATCCTCTGTTGTCATTTCGCGGAGGCGGCGGGTTACCATTGTTCCCATCTTTCGTGCATCAACAAACAGCGTTTTTCCTTTCTGTTTCTTGTTCCTGTTTATGAACCAAAGTGACACGGGTATTTGGGTCGTAAAGAACAACTGCGTAGGCATTGCGATGATACCTTCAACCAAATCGTCTTCTACGATCTTTCGTCGTATTTCTCCTTCACCGCCGCTCTGGGAAGAAAGCGAGCCATTTGCAAGTACCATGCCGATTTTTCCGCTTGGGGAAAGATGGTGAATCATATGCTGGAGCCATGCGAAGTTGGCATTACCAGACGGCGGCAACCCATACTTCCACCGCAGGTCATCGTTCAATGAGCCATCGTTCCAGTCGGAGAGATTAAAGGGTGGATTTGCGAGGATAAAGTCGGCTTTCAGCGTGGGGTGCAGATCGTTGTGGAATGTGTCAGCATCGGAAGCGCCGAGATCTGCTTCAACACCGCGAATGGCGAGGTTCATCAGTGCCATTTTACGAGTAGTAGGGTTTGAATCTTGTCCATAAATTGATAAATTCCACCCGGAAAAATCCCGTCTGTTTCCGCTATGATTCTTAACAAATTCTGCGGATTGTACGAACATTCCCCCCGAGCCGCAGCATGGGTCATACACACGCCCTTTGAATGGCTGGAGCACCTCTACAAGTGTACGCACAACGCAAGAGGGAGTATAAAATTCGCCTGCACGTTTGCCCTCCCGTTCGGCAAACTTGGAAAGACAGTATTCATAGGTACGTCCGAGAATATCTTTTTCCTCTCCATGATCAATCATTTGAATATTGGTGAATAAATCAACGACATTTCCAAGGCGCCGTTTGTCTAATTCATTACGTGCGTAATTTTTAGGCAGGATATCTTTTAGCCGTTTGTTTTCTTTTTCAATTGCTCGCATGGCGTTGTCGATAACAGTACCGATTTCTTCTTTGTGGGCGGCTTCGGCTATTTTGCCCCACCGAGCCGAAGACGGGACAAAAAACACATTCTGCTCGGCGTAAGCGTCTTTATCTTCTACGTCATCATCTTCGGTTTCTAGTTCACGGTAGCGTTCTTCAAACTTATCCGAAATATATTTAAGAAAGATGAGACCCAACACTACGTGTTTATACTCAGCCGCATCCATATTACCACGAAGGATGTCCGCAGCTTCCCAGATTTGCAGCTCAAAGCCGATGCTTGCGGTGTTATTCTTGCTTTCTACTGCCATTGGCTTGTCTCCTTGCTCATTAATATAACATAGAAATTTGAATTAGAAAGCCATGTCTCCTAAATAATCGTATTACCAGATTTACACCCTGCTTAACTCATCCAAAAAAGCCGGGCGTCTTGCATATTCTGTTGCCAATTTATCCCTAACTGTATGCGCAGCTTTTACCCCGCAGGCTTTTTTAAATTCTCGTATGAGATCACATACACTGCGATAATGGCTTCTTCCATCTTTATAACTTGCATATTGTTTTATATGTTTTGTGAAAATCAGTGCAACTTCATTTTTATGATCTGGCAGCAGGTGCTCGTAACATAATGTAATTGTAGAATTATTCTCCTTACAGTATTCCAAAAGCTGTGGCTTCAATTTTTCATGAATCAATACCTTAACATAATTATGGCTATTTTTCCGCAATTCTTCCAAAATAGCCTGCAGAATATCCGGCCATTCATCTTTTGTATATAAAGCCTTTAGCCTCGGATAATATTTGAAATCACCATGCAACAATTCCAAGCCTAATGATTTTTGTGCTTGTTTATCTTTTGTTTTTTCATAAATAGTGTACCTAAGTTCTTTCCATTTTAGTACCAATCCTCTATATGAATTGTCTTTGCGCTCGCCATCAAGACATAGTTTCAGAGCCTTATCAAGCATTCCCCTTGATATTGCATTTTCGATGATGGTCTCCCTGAAATCACTGTTATCCAGGTGCAGTTCCAAATATGAATCAGCGGTTGCTTTACTGTCTAAAGATTTAAGAATTTCGTATTGAAGCTTTTGCAGCTGGTGTTTTTTATAATCGCTGCTCCATTCATTTGTCGCAAGAGCGCTTTCTTCCTTTGCCAGATATTGTTCCATTTTGCTGCGATTTGTAAGGTCATTACACAAAGGTATAATGGTAAAGAGCAAATCAATTTGCCAGTCAGTCCAGCCAGAATAGCGTTTATCATCTATATGTTTAAACACCATATCAAAGATTTTTTTGCTATCTTCCGGATTCAATTTCTTCAAACATACTGCTTCGCTGACTCTTTCTATTACTGACGTGATAGCTCCCCCAACAGTGCCATTTGAATCATCGCAGTATTGAATTAGATCCAGCATTTCTTCTAAAATAACAATACAAAGTGAGATAGCAGTTCGAGTATGCCCGGAATCAATTTGATCATCAATAATATCCATTACTGTATCTACACCATCTACAGCATGACGTACATCTCTATATTCTACAAAATCGCGATGTTTTACCTTGTCAATTGAGCTTCGAATAACATTTCGCGCATATTCATATAAGCTGCTCTGTTTTCCATATTGAAAAAATATCTTTTCTTTTATTCGCCTGTCTTTTTTAACATATTCCATTACCAAAGATATAAGAGCTGCCTTGGTTAGTTTATTAAGCAAATCCTGGAGTTCTTTATTTTTACCTTTCTTTGCTATAGACTTACCGGATTTCCGGTCATCCTTCAGTGCGTAAAAAACTGCTATTTGATGTTTACAGTATTCACCCATATCGTATGGACAGTCGCAATATGTATCTGTAATTTTTCCATCTTCTGTAAGCGTTACCGTTACCGTATAATTGGATGTGCCGGTTACTTCGGCAACCCATTCCGTGCCATCATAATCCAAAGAGATGACACTTCCTGATACATAGTAGTCAATGCCTCTTTCCAGAATTATTGATTCAACATAAGATTCAAAATCGTCTAAGTTCATTTTAATACATCAGCACATTTTCCATGTGTGGTCAATCAGCCGACGCAGATGGGAAACTCCCAAAAACCCGCGCAACCCCCCCCCGCAACACAAACGCCCGCCAAGCCTCCTTGTCATGAATTAAAAGCGGTATTACTATAATTATTAATATGAATCTTTTTTCTTTGCGTAACCGGTCTCTTGCCAAAAAGAAGCCCTCTGCTCCCGAAAAGAGCAGGGAGCAATTGATAGACCAGGAACTGGTACGGGCGGGCGCACTGCTGGCGCGGGAAAAGAACTTTATAAACCTTGTTAACATTTTTGTAGAACAGGCTCAGGATATCTCCCATGCCGATCTGGCGGCTTTTTATATTTTCAAAAATGCAGAAGACCGCAGAAGTGATCTGGAATTAATTTTTAAAAGAACAAAGTTTCCTGTTCCGGAAACGATTTCCGGGAGCAGCGAGCTTATCCGGTTTTTACGTGAATGCGGGGAAGCGCTTATTTTTAACAACAAGCAAACCATGGGAAAAAATGCAGTGCAGGGCGGCACGGCTGCCGGCGGGAAGCCACGGGAAGCGCCGGAGCCGCAGAGCATTAATACACAAACCCCTGCCTTTCTAAAAGAAGTACTCATTCACCCGGCAATGAAAAGCGGAATGGCTCTTCCAATTGTCAGCCCGCCCCGTGAGATAGGTGTTTTGTTTGTAGCCTCGCAAAAGCCGTGTTTTTTTAACCGCCATCGTTTTTTCTTTTTGGATTCCTACACGAAGCTTGCAGGCGGCGCCATGCAGACCTTAAAGCTCTTTGAAGAGACCAGGGAGTCTCTGCAAAAAATCAACAGCATGGAACGATATCAGGATAATGTTTTTAATTCCATGACAAATATTGTCATCACGACCGATCCGATGGGGCAAATTCAGTATTTTAATGAAGCTGCAGCCCAAGCCATGAGTCTTAGGCAGGGAGATTTGGGCAATAATATAAAAGACACTTTCCAAAAATCACTTTCACCCAAAACTTTGCAGATGATTAACGAGAGCCTGGAAAGTGGAAATGAAGTCCTGGGTATGAAGGGCATCTACCGTGCGGGTGAAAAGGAAATGGATTATTCCCTGAATATTTCTCCGCTAAAAACTCCGCGGGGCAAAAAAGAAGGGCTGACTCTTCTTTTCACAAACCAGACGCGGGAAAATGAACTAAAACAAACCGTGCAGGCTGTGAGCGAAGAGCGGCGGGTAATAAAAGATATGTTCTGCCGCTACATGTCCCAGGAAGTAATGACAAGCCTGATGGAAGCCCCCGACAGAATCAAACTTGGGGGAGATAAAAAAAATGCCACTGTATTTTTTGCAGACATTCGCGGATACACAAGCTTCTCCGAGGGGCGCGATCCGGAAGAAATTATCGAAACCCTGAACGGCTTTTTCGGTGAAGCAGTTGAACACATTGTCCGTCATAAAGGCTACATTGATAAATTTATTGGCGACTGCATAATGGCTGTATGGGGCGTTCCGATGACGGAAGAGAAGGACGATGCCGTCAATGCCGTTCTCTGCGCACTCGCGATTCAGGACATGGTGCGCTCGTCCAAACGGAAATTTTTCCGCAAGGATGCCGAGCGTCTGCGTATCGGCATAGGTATTAACACGGGCGCACTGATAGCTGGCAACCTGGGAAGCCTGCAGCGGATGGATTATTCGGTTATAGGCAACACGGTCAATCTTGCTGCGCGGCTGGAGGGCATTGCGGGCCCCGATGAGGTTATTATTTCACAGACAACCAGGGATAAACTCGGTGATATGTTCCGCCTGGAAAAAAAGCGGGAAGTCCGCATCAAGGGTATTGAAGATTCTATACGAGTGTACAATGTACTTGGACTGAAATGATCCGGTATTAAATATAAAAGGAGATGTAATAAAAATGACAGATTTTTTTAACTCTTTTCAGGGAGGAAATATTCCGGCCTGGGTTTTGGGCGCCATTCCTGTAACGGTAATTCTTCTTGCACTTCTAGCATACTGGTTTCTTCGCACCCGGATTTTTAAGATGCGCCTGCGCAGGATTATCACAGCGCAGGATGCGCCGCATGCTGCGGATGCACTCAGAAAATTTTCAGAGTATTATCCGCCGGAGAAACTTGTACGCTATTCCAGGCGTATGGAAAGATACTCGCGTCAATGGGGGCCAAGGGTTGTCCGGGAAACAGGCCTTGCAGACAAGTGGGTACAAAAGCTCTCCCATTCGCCGGGAAGCGCCGATATACGGCGGGTGCTTTTATACTGTCACAGCTCTTTTGCATTTAAGGCCTTCCTTGCCGCCGGGCAGCATCCGACTACACGCGGAACTTTTTTCAACTGGGTGCAGACCGAAGGCGAAGAAAAAGTTATACGGCTTTTGGCTGACTCATGCAGGGGCGAAGATTTTGATCCGGCCTTTTGCAGAAGCTTTCTGGAGAATCAGGGAGCGCTTATCCGGGAATTAACCGGAGAGCCGGAATGGTATGCGCGCTATTTTGCCTACCGGCTTCTTCTTCTCAACAAAGAATCCCTTACAGAAAGAAGCCTGGAAGACGGTCTCCTCGATCCGCACCCCATTATAAGGAAAATCCTTACAGAAAAATTTACTGCCGACGGTGACAAGACCTGGGCTGTACTGTGGGACAAACTCCTTCACGATCCTGTTTATGAAGTCCGCAAAGCCGCCAAAAAACGCATTGCAAAAGAATTCTTGGATCGTTATAGTCTGAAAAACAAATTCTTAAGCGCCGTGGAATCTATGCGTGTACTGGAACTGCTCGATCCGGAAAGCCTGGAAGACAGAACCTTTGCAATTTCTGCACTGGAAAGCGCGACTAAGGAATTGCGTTACCCTGCGGCGGCTTTTTTAGAAAAAACCGGAGTTCTTGCATCCATTCTGGGGAAAAACACGCTCGACGATCCCAGCGGCATAGATCACAGTGTCAATCTTTTATATAAAGCGCTGGAAGTAAATATCTCCGGCTTCCTCAGAAAGTATCCTCCTGGAGACGGAGCGCCCCTGCTGGTTGCCGCCCGTCTTCTTACCGGCCCCGGCGGAACACAGGAAAGCATCTGCTATCTGGAAGAAAAAGTGTTTGAGTTTTTCAGCGGCAGAAAGCCGGATTCTACAAACAAAGAAATATATACAAAAACTCTGGAAGCAGCCGCAATAAGGGGAGGTGCAAAAGCCCTGGAACTTTTTGCAGAAGAACTTTCCCGAAGAGAGAATGAGCCGGCATTTCTGGAACTTCTTCTGCCGAGGCTTCCGCAAAAAGCGGAGACTATCTTTCTGCCTGTGCTTCTGCGTTTTCTCGAAAACCCTGCCTTTCCGGAAAGAGAAGAACTGGTGAACATCTTGGGTAATGCCAATCCCGACATGATTTTACCAATGGTGTTTAGCATCCTGAATACCGAATATGAAGAAAATAAACACGTCATCAGAATCTCGGCTCTTAAAATACTTGGGCGGCTTCGTCTGCCGTTCTGCCTGCAGAGAGTACTGGAAAGCCTTCCCATAATGAAGGCGGAAGAAGCCGAAGAGTTTGCATCCATTATTACAAGTTATCCGCAGGAAGTTTTTGAAGAAAAAGCCAGAACGCTTCTTGCATCGCCTGATTCGCAGATAAGAGCGGCCATAATATCAATTCTTCCTGCGACACAGAATGACAGTTTTGTTAAAGAAATCCGATCCTCATTAAAGGATGTTGACCCCGATGTACGGGTTGCCGCAATCAAGGCTCTTTTGGGATATGGAGAGATACGCCTTCTTAATCAGGAAACATCCATGCTCCGCGATCCGGTGGAAAGAGTACGCTTGGCAACGGCAGAAGTTATTGCAAGACATGGCAACGCTGCCGCCATGGAAATATTAAAAAATATAATTAACGATCCCTACGAGACAGAAATAGTAAAAATGGGCGTCATTGCCGGACTGGGACAGGCCAGCGCGGAAGGAATAACGATTCTTGTCGATGTTTTGGATTCCATGAACGAATTCCGCGAGCATGCAGAAAAAGCTCTGGCGATGAGAACAACCAAACGCGACATTACTCAGCTTATCGAAATATTCAAAGACGCCGAGCCGCAGCTGCGTGAAAAAATAATTCCGGTCTTTAAGGCGCAGGGGAGAAAAGCCGAGCCTCAAATTCTGGAAATACTAAAAGATGAGGTTGCATCATTCAAGCCCTTCCTGGTAAAGATTCTTGAAGAAACCGGATATGTGGACGAGGCCAAAAGAAGGCTCCTTAACAGGGACATCGAAGTCAGAAGGGAAGCGGCGCTGCTTCTCTCGCTCATGGATACCCTGCCGGCTTTCCGCGGTCTGGTTCTGGCCGCAAAAGACCCCGACCAGGAAGTGCGCGTGTGTGTAGTAAAGGCGCTGGAAAAACTGAAAACCTCGCATGGCCGGGACATTCTGGAAAAACTGAAAGATGATCCCGACAGCCGTATCCGTAAATATACCCACTGGGCGCTGGAAAGACTGGATTCTTTGGGAATGGAATAAAAGTTAATTGCAAAAAAAATGCGCATGGAAGGGGAGAACCTCGTCCATGCGCAATACAAATAAATTAAAGTTAACTGGACAGTAAAAACACCACGATAAAAATTACAAGCGCTCCTATAAGGAATAAAAGCAAACTGTACGCAAGCGAGTTTACCACAGATTTCATAAAACCGAACCTTGTGCCTGCAATGCTTCCAAATATCCGTTCCATGAAATTAGCGGGCTTAACCCTTATTTTTTCATAGATTTCCCTGTATTTATCAACATTGATATGCGGCGACTTCTCGCGTATTTTATCGTAACCTGAGTGGAGATGCTCGGCATCAAGATGAACATCAGATGCTTTCTGGGTAATTTTTTCGTAGCCGGTATGCAGATAATCAGTATGAATGTCAGAAAATTCCCTGAGCATTTTCTCATAGCCTTCGCGCATATTTACGGCGTTGACATTGGGCAGCCCCTGATAGAATTTTTCAAAATCGGCCTGCAGCTTTGCAGCCTTGACTCCCGTTCTTGCCGGAGCAAACACAAGCCAGAAATTGCGGAAAGCCATAAATGCACGAAACCCAAGAGACGATACCAATGTAATAAAATTGCCTATCGACCGGGCAACAAAGGCTCCGATAAATGGCAGCAATCCAAGCAACAGCGGCTTGTATACCTTATTCTCAATGTCAATGAACTTTGGCCAAAGGTTTACATATACAGACCGGCCTTCTTCATCTTTCTTCATAAGAATGCCGCGAACGACGAAAAGATAGATTGTCGCGCCAATTCCCAGAGAAGCCACCGCACCTCTTACGTTTGCCCATGCAAAGAAATGCACTTCGTATTCAGAAGACGCCCTCATAAAATCTTTTGCAAAGTTTGCAATGGGTATCATGAAAACGTATGGACGGAAGCCCAGAATCGGCAGTAAAAGCGCGCAAATAAAAAGCACCGCACCGCTTACAGGGGATATGTACTTCTTGTTTAAGGCAGTCAGCTTTTCCTGATTAAACTGGTTCTTTTCTATACAAACGCACGTAAAAATCTTAATCATGTAAGCAGTTGTCAAGCCGCCGGTAAGGGTAAAGATACTTTCCACTACCTGGAAGAACCTTGATACAGTTGTGTAGTTATAGAAGTAGTGAATATGATACACAATGCTTTCATGCAGCAATGTCTTGCTGACATAACCATTCCAGAACGGAATACCGATAATGCCCATCACTCCCATAAGAAACGCGAAAGTAAACAGCGGCTTGCCGCGTCCAAAACCGCGAACCTTATTCAGATCGAGCTGATGCAGATTCATATACACGACACCAGCCATGATAAACAACACCAGCTTGATGAGTGAATGGTTCATCATGTGCAGGATTGTTCCCTGTATGGGCATAATGCTGTATCTGGATGTGTCATAATCCGCCATGTTGGCTCTTAGTATGACCTGCATTGCCACACCCACGATGATGAACCCTATCTGGGATACTGAAGAACAGGCGAGCGTGCGCTTAAGGTCGATGGAAAACAAAGCAAGAAACGCTCCGGTGAACATACCCAGAACACCTATAACCAGCATCACCATTCCCCAGTTGGGATCATTATAGAAGAGAAAGATGCTTACAATAATTATTCCGTAGATACCGGTCTTGGTTAGAACGCCCGAAAGCAGAGCGCTAGCCGGAGCCGGCGCTACAGGATGGGCATTGGGCAGCCAGATATGTATCGGGTACATACCCGCCTTGCCGCCAAAGCCAACCAGCATAAAAGCTGCCGCAAGATAGAGCATAAACCTGTTGCCTTCAAATTCTCTTGCCGCATAGTACAATTTGCCTATCTCCACTGTTCCAAGCTGATGGTTGATAATAAAAATTCCGAAAAGCATTGCCAAACCGCCGATTACTGCAACAGCCATGTAAGTTTTGGAAGCCAAAATTGCCGCCGGCCTTTCGTCGTGCGGCACCATAACATAAGACGTAAAGGACATCATCTCGAAGAACAGGAATGTAGTAATCAAATCTGCCGAGAGGAAAACGCCCATTGTACCGCCAAGCGTTAAAAGCATAAAGAAGTAATACCGGTTGCGATTCCGGTAGTGGGCAAAGTATTCACGGGAGTACAAAGTAGTCATCAGCCACATAAGGGATGTTATTACCGCATAGATACAGCGGAACCCGTCTATTGTCAGGTAGATTCTGAAGCCCATAAAGCCAAGCCACTGAAAAACAGGAGGATGCTCATTGCTGGCGGAGAAAGCCATAATAATTGCAGCAGCAAACTCAAGGAATACGGCAAGGTTAGCAAAATAATCCCGGTACTGTTTGTTCCATCTGCCTATCAAGTAACTTATAAAGGCAGCGGAAAACGGCCAAAAAACAAGAAATAAAAGGCCGTAGTGTCCCATTAATTTCATAGTTGATTCACCTCCAATTAAAACAGCTGAGCTGCAATTCTATTGATGAAATTCATCAACGGGACGGGATAAATACCGAACAAAACACAACAAGCCGAAAGAATCACAAGAGGGACTGTCATAAGCTTGTTCGGCTCGGTACTTTTCAGGTTTTTATAGTCAAAGTTCGCACCGGGAAAGAATGCGCTGGCAAAGATGGAAATCAAATAACCCCCCGTCAGCAATGCACTTACAAGCAAGACGCCAGCTCCTATAGTGCCAAGCAGCGGATGATTTGAAATAATACCGCCCATTGCCAGGAACCACTTGCTTACAACACCGGATGTAGGCGGAATGCCCACCAGCGAAACAGATGCCAAAGTAAAGCACCACATCGTGATCGGCATTGCCTTGCCAATTCCTTTCAGCTCATAGACATAAGTCTTGTGCGTCATGTAGATAATGGCGCCGGCAGCCAAAAAGAGTACGTTCTTGATCAGTGCGTGAAAAACAATATGAAGCATCGCACCCAAAAAACCCGTCTGGCTCAAAATGGTGAAACCAAACAGCACATAAGAAACCTGAGAAACAGTGGAATAGGCCAGCCTGCGTTTAAGAAGTTTTTCCTTGAACGCAAGCATCGACCCCATAAAGACGGTGAACAGAGTCATCACCATCAAAACCGTCTGCACCCAGCTACCGTAAACAAAATTCACCCCAAAGATGAAAAACGTTATTCTGATAATTGCCAGAACACCGGCTTTTGTAATAACACCGGAAAGCAGGGCGCTCGCCGGCGCCGGTGCAACAGGGTGAGCCGTTGGCAGCCAGGCGTGAAGCGGCCACATGCCTGCCTTGCAACCAAACCCGATAAACGAGAGCAGGAAAACCACCAATAGCAACTGTTCGTTGCCGGCCACCTTGGCGGGATCCAAAACGCCCCCGGCTGTAAAATTGATTGTAGTTCCAAAATAACCGATGAAAACAAAACCGAGCAGAGCAAATGATGCGCCGAAAAAAGAATACATAAGGTATTTAGTTCCGGCCTTCATCGCCTCCGGCGTTTCAGAATGAATCACCAACGGGTAAGTAATAAGAGTCATCATCTCGTAGAAGAGGTATAAAGTAAAATAATTGCCCGCCATGCAAATGCCCATTATTACCCCAAGAGTCATAAGGAAGAAGGTAAAGAAACGAATATCCTTCCCCTCATGCTTGATGTACTCAAATGTATAAAATGTTGCCAAAAGCCATAAGAGCGATGCCAGCACAAGGAAAAACCTCGACAGATCATCAACCCTTAAAAGCATATAAACAGCATCAGTAACCCGAAACAGCCTGAGTTCAAGATTTGTTTGAACTATTGCAAGAAAGACGAATACAACATTCAATCCAACAACAGAAGCAACATATATTTGGCGGGTTTTCCTGTTTTCGTCCAAACCCAGCAGCGGTAACATTCCGCCGGCAAGTATCGGGAACAAAACCGGGACTATTGTAAATATATTCATGCGCGTTCCTCTTTCAATTGAAAAATTGAGAACATTACCAAATGCTTTCGACTACCATCCTGAAAAAGGAAGCGAATGCGCTGTTAAATACCGCAAAAAGTATAACACAGCAAGACAGCACGCCAATCGGCAGCAAGCCGCCAACGGAACGCTCCAGCGATTCACGATTTTCCGCCTTCTTCCGCGCTTCTTCACCAAAGAAGGAGCGAATAACCACCGGCAGATAGTAAAGTGCATTAAGCAAAGAAGAAATTACCAGTACGACCATTACCCAGAACTGTCCGGAGTCCATAATGCTCATAGCAAAATTCCACTTGCTGTTAAAGCCGATAAACATCGGAATACCAACCATGGAAAGGGCGCCTATTGTGAAAAACAGCATTGTAACAGGCATTTGAATTCCAAGGCCGTCCATCTTGTCCAGTCTGCGGTTGTGAGTTTGTTCAATAATGGAGCCCGCTACAAGGAAGAGTCCTGCTTTGGTAACCGCGTGAGCCATGATGTGGAAAATAGCCGCATGCAAACCCAACTGGTTGGCAAGCCCTATTCCCATAAAGATATAACCGATCTGCGCCACAGAAGAATAAGCAATCATGCGCTTGATGTCGGTCTGCAGAATTGCCATAACAGAGCCGGCAAGCATAGCGACTGCGCCGAAAAACAGAATTATCTGCAGCAGCATGGAAAGCGCCGGATCGTGGCTCAGTATGCCGTGGCCAATCACTACGTATAAAATCTTGATAAAGAAAACAACATAGGCTTTCAGTACAAGACTTGAAAGCGTGGCCGAAGACGGTGACGGAGCGGTTCCGTGTGCATCCGGCAGCCAGATGTGCATTGGGAACAAAGCGCTTTTGAACGCCACACCAATGATAATGAATATTGATGCATAAAGCACAGAGCTTTTGTTGGCATCAAAGCTGCCCAGTAAACCGGCGTGTATACCCGACATGGTAAGCGAACCTGTGATGGTGTAGAAAACTACAATACCCATCAGTACAAAACCGGAACCCAGAATCGACAGCGTCAGATATTTAAGACCTGCGCGAATATTTTCCGGCTGGTTCTTAATAATGACAATACACGCAGCAGCGATAGAGCTGAGCTCGATAAAGATAAACACGTTTATCAAGTTGTCAAAGAAAACTACGCCGCAGAGCATGGCAATCAGCGAGCATATCAGGGTGTAGTACAGCGGTACTTTCTTTCTTTCGACATCATGATCGATCATTGTCGTAGAAGCCCACATGATTAAAAACCCGATGCCCGTAAAAAGACATGCCATAAAAGCTTCCAGCGGACCAACAGAAAGTGATATATTCCAGGGCGCTACTCCAACCGCCCAGGTAATTGCCCCTCCGTCAGATGTTGCGGATACAATTGCAATAGAAATAACAAAACCTACACCCAAAGCGATCAGGGTCATGGCTTTTGCAAGAATATTATTCTTTGCAATAACGATTAAAATAGCTGAAACAACCAAAACAATAATAATTGCGAGAGGTAGCATCAGAAGTTCCTCCTAATAAAATAATAATATAGTCCAGTGTTGAATAACGTTGAACCAAAAAAAACTACTTCTTCAAAACACAGCAAAAGTAATTATCCCAATAACACAAACCCCCTTTCAAGAATATTCAGCAGCGGGACATAGAAAATACCGAGAGCAATATTAGCCGCTATTAAGCAGACCAGTGTCGGAACAGGGGAGAATTTTACCTTGTATCCCCCGCCCGACAGCTCTCCGGTTGTTTGAACTGCCCCCTGCTCATCGCCTTTCGAATAGAGCTTGAACAGGGTTGGAACATAGTAGAGCGCATTCAAAAACGTACTCAACGCCAAAATAACAACGGCAATCCATGTGCCGTGACCTCCTTGTGATATTGCAGCGCCTGCCAGGTAAAACTTGGACGGGAACCCCGCGAAAAGCGGAATTCCAATCAGTGAAAACGCGCCCGTAACAAAGGCGACGCCCGCTACTTTTCCCTTTAAGGCAGAGCCCCTCATGTCGGCTATTACTTTGGATCCCGCTATATTAATTAGCGCGCCTGCCGCAATAAACAGCATACTCTTTGTAAAAGCGTGCGCTATTATGTGGTAGCTTGCCGCCGCGAATCCGGCCGGAGTATTAAAACCGATCCCCATAAATATGTAACCGATATGAGCCACTGAAGAATACGCAATCATGCGTTTGATGTCTTTTTGCATCATGGCAAAGACGGAGCCAAAAACCATGCTGATAAGCCCGAGCGTGAACAGGGCCGGCATAACGCCAAGCATATTGATAACGTCCATTCCATAAACGCGGGACACCAATTTAATGAACAGTACTATATAGCCTTTAAGTACAAGACCCGACAGCACTGCCGAAGCGGTGGTTGTCGCAGACCCGTGCGCATCAGGAAGCCAGGAATGAAACGGAAACAGTGCGCTTTTGACGGCGACTGCAATCGTAAAAAGAACCAGTGTCGTGATAAGCGGCACATGGTATTGCCCCGTGGCAGCCAGAGCGCTGACAACATTATGCGCCGGCTCCATCAGAAGATGCCCCGTAATCCCATACAGCATCGAGGTGGACATTAAGAACAATCCCGAACCCAGTATGCTTAATACCATGTACTTAATGGTAGCCTTAATCGTTTCACCGCTCTCCTTGGCAACAACAATAATACAGGCAGCCAAAGTATTAATCTCGATAAAGACATAAGCAGTAAAAATATCGTTGGTAAACACGAGCACCATAAGAGAAGAAGTAAGCAGGTTGAGTAAAAGATAAAAGTAATGAATCTTTCCCTTTTTCAAATCTTTTGCAGTATCGCCGTTTCCCCCCGTAATGGAAAAGAGCATAACCACTGCAAAAGCGCATGACATCATTGCCTCAAATAAACCTGCACGCAGCTCGTTGCACCAGGGCGCCGGCAAATTCCCCAGCCTGTAGGTAAATGTTCTTACCGGCGCATTCAACAGTGAAAATAAAAGCGCAAACGACAATGCCGTTAATATCAACTGTACAAACAGTGTAATACCTCGCGCGGCTTTCTCGCTGTTAAAAAGCGCTATCAGGAACGATGATATCAGGGGCAGCAGGATAATGAAGAACGGGAAGTGATAGTAAAGCTGCATCAGTCGTCCCTCCTTTCGGCCAACAGGATAATTTTTTCCATGTCCAGAGTGCCGTAATGCTCGTACAGTTTAAGGCAAAGCGCCAGCATAACTGCCGTTATGCTAACTGCAACCACAATACCCGTGAGTATAAGCCCGGCAGGTATGGGGTTTATATAAAGCTCCACATCCGTAACACCGTCAATTATTATTGGGGCGCCTCTGCCGTTTATATAACCTTTTGCAGCCAGGAACAGAAAAATAGCCGTATCCATAATGTTAAAACCAATCACCTTTTTGATGAGGTTTTTCTGCAATAAAAGAGTAGTTAATCCAATGCCAAATAAGATTATAGCCGTAACTTCCATGTCTACACCTCACCTTCGGAAAAAAGGGCATAAAGGCTATACACAGTGCAGGCGACAACTATTCCGATACAAATGTTAAGAGGCAGTATCAAGCCGGCGCTGAAAAGATTGCCCGGCGTGCCCAGCGGAATACCGGTAGAAAGTCCGCTTGCGCTCATATAGAACGAATATCCCTTAACAAGAGCGTAGAAAAGCAGCGCTAAACAGCTGCAAAGCGTATAGGTTTTAAAATTGAATAATTTGCGGACTTTTTCAGCCCCGTAGGCAACTGCCCAAAGCGCCATTCCGGCGCCAAGAATCGCCCCGCCGGAAAAACCTCCGCCGGGAGACAGATGACCATTAAGAATAATGTAGATACCGAAGACAATAATAAACGGTACAATCAACAGGACTATAAACCTTAAAATCAACGGCCGCTGTATATCGCTTAGCCTTTTGTTGATAACCTGCGTTTCCGAAGAACCAGGGATTGTACGAATCAACAGTATGACGGACATTACAGCGGTAAAAAGAACTATTGCCTCGCCGAGAGTGTCAAATGCGCGGTAATCCAGAATCATTGCCGCAACAATATTGACAGCCCCTGTTTCCCGTACGCCTCTTTCTATATAGCGAGTATAAACTTCGTTCACGGTCGGATTGTTTGGATTACCAAACTGAGGCATATAAGACAGGGTAAAAAGCAGAAGGCCAATAATGGACAGTGCCAAAAGCACAGAAAAGACAGAAGATAAAAAGTGAGCTGATTTTATCACCTTTTTAACATTTTTTGTCAGTTGAATACTCGGCTCAATTAAAACCTGCGGTTGTTTGTGCGCCGGTATCGCGGCTTCATGATCATCCGCTTTTTTACCAAGAATTAGCTCCGAGCTTTCAAGCTCTTCATCCGGTGCGCCAATTGGCGTATCATCGGCATCGTCTTCATGAGCATCATGAGCGCCGTGGGCATCGTGGCCGCCGTGAGCATCGTGAGCGCCATGCGCTTCGTGTCCACCGTGGGCATCGTGCCCGCCGTGAGCATCGTGGCTGCCATGATCGTCGTGCCCGCCGTGGGCATCGTGTCCACCGTGGTCATCGTGCCCGCCGTGGGCATCATGAGCGCCGTGGTCGTCGTGGCCGCCGTGGTCGTCGTGGCCGCTATGCGCGTCGTGTCCGCCGTGGTCGTCGTGGCCTCCATGATCGTCATGCCCGCCATGGTCATCATGATCGCCATGATCATCGTGATCGCCGTAATCAGGTTCCCGCTCCTCAATGGGCGGCAGGCCCGTATCGGCATTTACCCAATTTAAAAAACTCTTGAATTTGCCGCCATCACTTGCCATTTCGTGCATTCTCCATTTGGTTAATACGCTTGATTACAAGGAAAAAGAGAACACTTGTAATACCGGCGCCTACAGCCGCTTCGGTCAAAGCCAAATCCGGAGATTCCAGAAGCAGCCAGACAATCGACATAACAATGCTGTAGGACATGAAAATAATGACAGCAGAAATGATCTTTTTGGTAAACGAAACAGAGATCGCACAGACAACCAGAAAAATCAAAAGCATGTATTGAAAGAACGTCATCGCTCCACAACCTCCACTTCATCCCGCAGATAGGGGTTGGTAAGAACCTCTGCGCGGCCAATCATGTGAGCAGCCACGGGATTGGTCAGCCATATAAAGACAATCAGCATTATAAGTTTTAATGTTGTAAAGCTGACGCCTGTAATACAGCAGATACCAAGCAAAACCAGCATGGCTCCCAGCGTGTCGCATTTAGCTGATGCATGAATACGGTTTAACACATACCCCAAGCGATACAGTCCCAATGTTGCGACACCCAAAATAAATAAACCGCTTGCGAAAAACAGGACGGCTAAAACAAGTCTTATAAGTTCCATAATTTATACCGCCTTCCTATTGTATTTCGCCCGCGTTCTGCGGCTCTTGCATTTTAAGCTTATTCAACTTGAATTGAAGCATAAATTTTGTAAATATTACGGTTGCAAGAAAACTCAGCAAAGCGTACACAAATGCCACATCCACCAGGTAGCCTTCGCCGACATAAATACCCACCAGCACTACCAGAAGTATCGTTTTAATGGCGATCATGTTGGTGGCTATAATCCTGTCGGTAAGTTTTGGCCCCCTGACGGCAAAAATAAGACAAAAGAAAATTGTTATCGAAAGGAATATCATGCCCGCATACAACAAATAGTGGACGGCTTGATCATAATCGAATACATAATCTAACACTTTCAATGCCCCCCTTCAATCTTTTTAATCCTGTGAACGAACACAGAATCCTCGATATTTTCTCCCACAGGAGCGTCAATGGCATGTACTCCGAATTTACCATCTTCCAGTTTGACCGTGATTGTTCCGGGCGTTAAAGTAATGGAGTTGGCTAATGCTACCTGAGCGATCTCGGACCGCAGTGGAGAATCAAAGTAAATAATCTGAGGCTTAATGTCAATTACAGGGGCAAGAACCAACTTGATCATTTGGACATTAGCTTTTATCACCTCGAACAGAAGAACGAACAAATATCCAATGACAGAGAAAATCTTGAACCAGACTTTTCTTTCCGTTGAGAAGCTGATGCCTATAAAGCGATAGCTTAATACACTAATCAGAACGGAAATTACAATGCCAACCACGATTATTTCCATGGTTACACGTGCATTTAACATAAGCCAAAACAAAAAAAACAATACTGGCAATTGTCTAACCTCCTCCCACACAAATTATCCCTCTCATGCATTTTCTTGGTCAGTTAATGCAGAGAGGGTAAACATCTAATGATTGCTTGATACAGGGGCGTGATCGTCATAATGCCCGTCATCGCCATGGCCGTCGTAACCATGACCGTCATAGTCACTATAACCATAACCGCCATATCCGTAGCCGTAGCCATAACCGTAGCCAGGACCATGTCCATGGTTAACATCAGCGACTGCGATGAACAATATAACCGAAATTGTACACAGGGCTACCAGTAAGCACAAAAATTTTTTCATACGAATCACTCCTTACAGGGTTAAAGTTTCAGGAAGCATTTACTGGTATTACCAGTGCTTAAAGCCACTTAACCACACCTGTATGGATGTCATAGCAGGCCCCTACAACCTTGGCTCCGGTGTGCTTGACTATGTCGTCAGCTTTCACCTTCTCCACCATCTCCAGAACGTTCTGCTGTATAACCTGCTCTACGTCACCGCCCTTCTTTACGGCGGGTTGAATGTGATCGGTTATGTGTTTGATGTTGGGGGGGAGTTCGCCGCCGGAGCAGGCAGCAGTTACTGCGCCGCACTTGCTGTGCCCGCATACTACTACCAGCTTGCTCTTCAGGTGCTCGACAGCGTATTCAAGGCTGCCAAGCGCTGTCGTGTCGGCTATGTTGCCGGCGTTGCGGATAATAAAAATATCACCCAGTTTCTGATCAAAAAAGATCTCGGGTGCCACGCGGGAATCGGCACAGGTCAGCACTACTGCAAACGGTTTCTGCCCTGTTGCCAGTACATCCCTGTCCGCTTTATAGCTGCCCTTGTCAATCAGAGCGCCTTTCAGATAGCGCTCGTTCCCTTCCTTGAGCATCTGCAAACCTACGTTTGCATCCTCAATGAGTTCTGCCGGTTGGTGAATTTTCATAAAATTCTCCCCTTTAAGTTTATTTGATCCGGATCATATTTCCGGATTCTTAATAATGTTTCCAGCTTTACTCTGCCCCTCCGCCTTTTTTAATTAAAAACATTCCCGGCCCGAATCATATTTCCGGACACATGCAATGCTTGAAAAGCTCATTAACTCTACCACTTCGGGGCTTGCTTTTATTTCAAAGAACCAAGACTGTCATAAAACTAAAGCTAAAGCTAAAGCTAAATACAAGACAGCCAATTTCAGGGATAAAACCCATCTATCAAGATACAGTACAAAATAAGATAAAGTCAAGAAAAAAAATAAAAAATATTTAAAAAACCTCCGGAAAAAAATAAATTGGCTAATTCGTTGCCATACAAAGACTTACAACAGGAATCTTCAGACAAATTCAATCTGTCCGTCAATAATTTACGGAGATGCGGAGCTTGCCGTACCTTTCCTGATACCCCATCTGCTGTAAATTGGATACAAGAGTGTCGCGATAATACCAAGGCTTAAACCATTGTTATACAATGACATCCATGTATGGAAGGCGCTTGTGTTGGTAACAAGAATACTGTGTGCCGCACCTACAAATAAACCGGCAAACATACCATGTTCACCGGCTACCGGTGCAATTCCACAACTGAATACTGCTGCAAGTATCATGCTTCGTGCTGCAACCTTTGCCAGGGCAGGATCAAGGAAGCCATTGCCGGCAACCATTCCGGCGACGCCCCCTGTTATAAATGCGGCAATAAACACGCCGGCCATTGCAGGCAGAAAGGTACGTACCGTAAGCCCGTTTGAAGCAAATCCGGCGGCTGTCCAAATACAGGCAAAAATACAACCGTTAATTTGTCCCCCAACCAGAAAAACATAGGCGGTAGAAATAATCCCCAAGATACCCATGTTGATTAAGCAGGGCGCAAAACCGAATTTTTCGACATAACTGCCGCCCTTGCTCCTGAACCATATCATTTTTCCGATTTCACTGCCTCCGCCGAGTATAAATCCTGCAACAATTAAGTAAAGGAACATTATTATCAATGCAGCGCTCAAGGTTAAATTGGCGCCGGAAACAAAGTCAGAAGCCTGGTAAGGGAACTGATCGTGTCCCAGATTAAAAGCCCTGAGCAGCGCAGTGATAAATATACCTGCAAAACCTGCAGCATAACCTGTATTGAATAAAATATAGCCCCTGTGCATATTCGGTAAAATATCAGCAAGGAAGCCGACAAGAATACCGCCAAAAATTCCGAAAAAAGCTCCAAGAAAATAAGCCTGGGGAGAAAAGGGCTGAAGCGATGGAGTGCCAAAAGCCAAAACACTGAAAACAGGGGAAAGGGTAGTTGAAAAAAAGGCAGTGGCAGTAGCTGTGGAAAGCGGCCTTTTCTGCCATGCTGCATATCCCAGCACACCGATAACTGGAAACCATACGTTTACGGGGTTTTTTCCGTAAAAGGCAAACCCGACAACCATCATGGCTGCCGCAATTTGCCCTCCCTGTAATTTGGTATTGGTCAGTTTGTAAACCAACAGCACGCACAACAACAGTAAGCCGGAGTTAAGGAAGGATGAGCCAAAATGACCAACATGTGCAAAGCTGTCAAATTCCAACAATGAAGGGTGAGAAAGAATAATTAAGTATCCTGAAATTAACTGCTCAAAAGACGGGCTGAAATAAAAACCGAAAACAATAAGAAACAGGCCAAGGGCGGCGAACACGAGGAACTTTTTATTTTCAGACACACTATTTCGCTGAGAATTACTCATCTTTTTCATGGTAAGAATGGAGTAGGGAAAGATTTTTGCTCTTTTCCTACCCCTCCTACCTAATGTCTATGCAGCCGTATGCCAATTCTGCTAAGAAGCAGTGTTTTTAGGAGCGGCCAAATATGGTATTGCGCAAAATATGATAAGAGCTGTATTCACAAAAGAGAAACTTCCGGATCCGTCGTTGTCAAGTTTGGAAAATACGCCGTAAAAAAACGCACCCAAAGCAAATAATAATATACAAACAAGGAAGATTACAAAGGTGAAAACTTCTTTTTTATCTGTTCTTGCCTTTTTCATAAATGCCTCGGCAAACCATATACCCAAAAAGCGAACATTGCCTGTCGCCATAGCGTTGTTTATATCCAGGTGGTATATTTTTCTGAAAAAACCAAGCCCTACGCCGGACACAAACCCCAAAATTAAAAATGCAATATTTCTGTTCAAAAATTGCATATAAAAAGGAAAGAGGGCGATTGGCAGGGCAAAAATTGTCCAGCTAAAAATGAATTGCCCTGTTTTGTGCTTGATGCTGTTTTGGGTAAAAAGCGCAAAAATAACCCCAATAATAAAGCCAAAAAACAGCGCGAAATTCACCAATAGAGCCGGCCAGTTGCCAGCAGCTGTATTAAGCCCCATCTGTAATACATTTCCTGTCTGCGGCGTTACAGCCGATCCTAAAAATGCCGTTCTTATTGCAAAGCCGTTAAGATAGCCCATTATGAATATGGATGCCCACGTTAAAAATGCAAGTCTTCTGAGTTCCTTTGTTCCACTATCAGTTCCCATTCAATATTCCTCCTCGAACAATTAATAAGGCAGCGCTGATCTATTCTTGCGAATAAATCAGCGCGTCTTTAGCCTAAAGCCACTTAACCACACCTGTATGGATGTCATAGCAGGCGCCTACAACCTTGGCTCCGGTGTGCTTGACTATGTCGTCAGCTTTCACCTTCTCCACCATCTCCAGAACGTTCTGCTGTATTACCTGTTCTACATCTCCGCCCTTCTTTACGGCGGGTTGAATGTGATCGGTTATGTGTTTGATGTTGGGGGGGAGTTCGCCGCCGGAGCAGGCAGCAGTTACTGCGCCGCACTTGCTGTGCCCGCATACTACTACCAGCTTGCTCTTCAGGTGCTCGACAGCGTATTCAAGGCTGCCAAGCGCTGTCGTGTCGGCTATGTTGCCGGCGTTGCGGATAATAAAAATATCACCCAGTTTCTGATCAAAAAAGATCTCGGGTGCCACGCGGGAATCGGCACAGGTCAGCACTACTGCAAACGGTTTCTGCCCTGTTGCCAGTACATCCCTGTCCGCTTTATAGCTGCCCTTGTCAATCAGAGCGCCTTTCAGATAGCGCTCGTTCCCTTCCTTGAGCATCTGCAAACCTACGTTTGCATCCTCAATGAGTTCTGCCGGTTGGTGAATTTTCATAAAATTCTCTCCTTAAAATTTATTTGATCCGGATCATATTTCCGGATTCTTAATAATGTTTCCAGCTTTACTCCGCCCTTCCGCTTTTTTTCACCGAAACACTCCCGGCCCGAATCACATTTCCGGGCTCTTGTAATGTTTACAGAAGCCATACTTTCTTTCGCTACCGCTTCAGGGCTTGCTTCTATTTCAAAGAACTTAATGTGTGCCCCAACAGAATACAGTACAAACTATAGAGAAGTCAAGAAAAAAATAAAAAATAATTCTTGACATTTGGAGCCAGAGCGTCATTATCTTGATATATGAGCGTCCAGGCTGATAAAACTTCTGCAATTCTCATGGCTTCGGGGTTTTCGCGTCGCTTTGGCAGCCAAAACAAACTGCTTTTCCCCTTTCAAGGCAAGCCCCTGGCAAAATACACTCTGGATTTGGTCTGCAAAATGAACAACCGCTTCCGGGGGATTTTTTTTGTTACGGCAGATAAAGAAGTTGCCTCCCTTGCCCAGGGACTGCCGGTAACATTAATTCATAATTCAGCGCCGGAAAAAGGCAGGGCCGAAAGCGCTAGACTGGGAGTGGAAGCGGCGGGCAAAACAGACTACTACCTTTTTTTCCCCTGCGATCAGCCGTTTCTGGATGAGGAGACAGTGAAACTGATATTAGCCGCCCGGCAGCCGGGGCGTATTGTGGAGCCGTATTTCAAAGACAGTCAGGTCTGCCAAGGCAGCATGGTCTGCCAAGGCAGCATGGTCTGCCAAGGCAGCCCTGGCCTTTTTTCGGCTGATTTTAGCGAAGAACTGCTAGCCCTGCGTCCGGGTGAAAATCCGCAGTTGATAAAGACAAGACATCCGAAAGCGGTAATATCAGTAGAAATTGAAAACCGTCTTGCCCTACTTGATATAGACACGCTGGAAGACGCTGAAAAATACAGTAACCTTACTTTTTCCCGGAGTACAGGGTAAATTCCATCTGCTCGCTCTTCTGCTTGATCAAACTGAACCAAAGGCTTTTCTTTTTTGAGATGTCATTGCTCTTGCGGCCGGCGGTTTTGAGTTTTTCAAAGATTTGGGCGCCGTTTTTCGCCGCAAGCCATGTTTTATAGTAATTCCCCTGGAAAATCTGGGAGGCCTTTTCATCAACTTCATGATCCATGTGGGAGTTATACGTTTCCAGAATAAAATCATATTTTGCGATAATCCCTTTTAGGTAATCCAGTATAAGCCGGTCGAACGATGGAAGTTGTTCGCAAATGGCATAAAAGTCGTGAAGGAAACCTACAGCGGCATCATAATCTTCATCCTGAATGTATGCCTTAATCGCATATCTGCAAAGCTGAATGCAAGAATCATCGGTGATGGTCTGCATGCCATGAACCGGTTCCCTGGGAGTTACAGAAAATTTTGGCATAACCTGGAAAACCTTGCTCAAGAGTTCCATCATATCAAGATAAATCCGCTGCTCCCAAAGATTCTCGCGAATTGAGCCAAAAAGTTTTGTCATTTCTTCGCCGAATCTTTCCTTGTAACGGTCGTCCTTATTAAAAACTACTTCGCAGGTGGGGATCATAACTCCCTTAAACTCGATGTGCCCTGTATCAAAAAAATAAACTGCATCTTTCTTCATGAGTAAACATTTAGTCTGTGTGTTTTCCTTCTGATAGTTCATCTGAACCTGCTTGGCGATCATGACTCTGGATTCCTTGGGCGAAAGCTCATTGGCCCTGGTTTGCAGCCTGGCGCCGGAATTAAGAAGAAAACCCGCAAGGTTTCCCCTTTCTGTAATGATCAGGGGGCTCTGTGTGTTTCCGCCGGTAATTCCTGCAGAAATCTTGAAAGCCGGCAGAGCTTCGGCGTTCCCGGTCCTCTTGGTCGGAATATGAGGATCCTGAACTACTTCGGTTTTACTGAAATAGTCGATGATGCACAATGTTACCATGATGGCGTCCGTGGCGCTTGCGGCAACAACAACAATTTCATCGCCCCGTTCCCGCTGGCTGATGGCTCCGCACAAGGTAGAAATACGGCGAACTTCGTTTTCAATAGCCCAGTCCAGTGTATGCATCATAGACAGGTTTTTTCGGGATTCCATGCAGAATTTGGTATATCCATGAATGTCCAGCATGGCAACATAGAGGTTAGAAATTTGCAGGGTTTTCTTTAGATCGCCGGCTTCGGGGAAGTCCTTATCGGAAATAACCATCTCCCGCCATAGTTTTTTATGTGTTTGCGGGCCAAGAAGTCTAAAAAAACCCCAATTAAGCCTTTTAATTAACTCAAAAGCCCTGATAATTGCCGGATGTGCCGCTTTATCCTTTACGACCGGCGCAACATACTCCTTGAGCTTAGAGAAGGTTACAATTTCCTTGCTGATAATCTTGTCGTACAACAGGGAAAACAATTCAAATTCAGATGTTCCATTGTTATATTCGGTTATATCTTTCACTCTTCATTCCAATAAGATATTATTCTCTGGAATAAATATAATATATATGGAAATAAAATTAAAGCCTCTTTAAGGAAAAAAACCAATTTTATAAAAAAACTAACAGACGGTATGTATGTACAGATGGTCTATATTGTTGAATTTACCTTTTTCGGCTATATTTGTGTGGAGAGGGGTTTATGGAAACGGCCAATTTTCTAAATGATTCAGGTATTGCTCTGACCGAGGCGAATCGTCCGTACGAGGCGATCCCGCTTTTTCGCAAGGCGCTGAGCATGGAGCCGGAAAATCCCCTGTTATGGCTTAATCTGGGCATAGCTCAGCAGCGTACCGGTGATTATATCGAGGCCATTGAAAGCTTTAAGCGGGCTCTCGCAATAGAGGGCGATCTTGCCGACGCCTGGCTTTCCCTGGGGCTTATTTATTATGAAACAGAAGACCTTGGTCAGGCCGAAGACTGCTACCAGGCCGCTCTTTCGCATAACGATCAGGATCCCAAAACATGGAACAACCTTGGTGTATTGTACTTCACGGGGGGAGTTTATGAAGAAGCCCGTCGTTGTTTCGAAGAAGCGGTAAGTCTTTCCCCTCACTACTACGATGCGCTCTTTAATTTACGGGATACCTGCCGGGAACTGAAGGATTACCGGGCTGCCGCTGAATTTGAACGCGCCCTATCCGGATTGAATGCCGCGCGCGGCAGCACGCACCCCGGCGTGCCCGAATGACCGGATAAAATGAAAGTCCTTTATATTGCAGAGCTGGTCGGCAAGGCGGGCGTCTATACATTCAAGAAAGCGATAAATGAACTGAAAAACCGTTACCCCTGGGATTTTATGATTGCCTGCGCCGACGGAGCGACCGGCGGAAACGGTCTCGGGCGCAAACATGCCGCCTATATACATAAGTTAGGTGCAAATGTACTTACCCTTGGGGACCGGTGCTTTTATAAAAAAGACTTAACCGAAAATTTGGAAAAGACACCCTATGTGCTTCGTCCCGAAAATCTAAACCCCGAAGCGCCGGGCTTCGGCTCCAGGATTTTTAAGGCCGGCGAAAAAAAAATTGCCGTAACGGTGCTGCTCGGCCAGAGCGGATTTAACAGGCTTCACAGTAACAATCCGTTCTCCATGCTCCCTGCACTGCTTGAACGGCTAAGGCAGGAGACACCTTACATTGTCGTCGACTTTCATGCCCAGGCAAGCGGGGAGAAAAAAACTCTTTTCTATGCGGCGGACGGCCGCTGCTCTGCGGTGATTGGCTCACACAACAGAGTTCAGACAGCCGACGAAACCCTGCTTCCCGGAGGAACAGCCGTGATCAGCGATGCGGGCCGCACAGGCAGCAGCGAATCAGTGGGCGGCTGTGAAACCGCTTCCCGCATACAGGAATACCTTACTGGCATTCCCGACTGGACAAAGGACGCCTGGACAGCGCCTGAACTCCAGGGGGTATACCTGCAGCTGGGCGATGACGGTAAAGCCCTGTCGATAAAACGTCTCCGCATTCCTGTTCCGGCGCCCGACGGGGCTGAAACAAAAGAAGCCCAGGACGAAGAAGAAGATAGTTAAAAGATCAATTATGTGCAAAAAAACCATTTGACTTTTCGGCGGAACTCCTGTATATTCAATACGGGAACCTTCATGGTATTATTCTGAAGGCATAATCCCGGGAATCGCCCGCATGGGGGTTCTCATTATAATTTAAGCCTGGAATGACAGTTAGTATTCCAGCCAGGGAGTAACGATGAAAAACACAAGAAACTACATGGATTTGGGCAGCATTTTTGATGAAATCTTCGAAGCAGCCCAGAATTTCAAGGAAGAATTCCACAGGAATTTTAATCGATGCAATCAGGAAGGTTCCGGTTTTACACGGGGGCCGTTTGACTTCGGCAAGCATTTCTTTGATGAAAACACGGACTTTTATCCCAACTATTCTTACCCGCCAATGAACATCTACATGATAGAAGACAGAACCCTGGCTTTTGAATTTGCCCTTGCCGGTTTTGACGAAAAGGATATCAGCCTGGCATTTCAGGGTGATTACATGGTCTTTTCGGCAAAAATTTCCGGCGATTCCAGGGATGCAGATAATCAGGTAAAATTGACGGAAGAAAACGTGCGCTACTTAAAGCGCCGTCTTAAAATGAAGGACATTGAAAAACAGAAATACTTTGTTCCGCTGGATAAATACGCCCAGGAAAAAGTAAAAGCAGTTTTTAAAAACGGCGTTCTGAAAGTTTCGATTCCTCCAAAAGATGAGCCGGATCAAATCGACGGAATAAAGATCGAGATTGTAAACGGCGATTAAAAGCGCCCGTGGGGCGGTTAGTACCCCGATGCATTCCCGCCGGTTAAAATTTTTACAGCAGAGCTGGTGCCGATGCGGTCGGCACCGGCTTTTATAAAAGCCTCCAGGTCTTCCCTGGTTTTTACGCCTCCCGCCGCCTTTATTTTTACTCCCGGCCCGATGTGTTTTCTAAAAAGCTCAACATCCGCCAAAGCAGCGCCGGCAGTACCGAAACCTGTCGAGGTTTTGATAAAGTCTGCGCCTGCCTCGGTAACAATTTCGCAGAGACGCACTTTTTCTTCTTCTGTTAAATAGCAGGTTTCGATAATCACTTTAAGAATTTTTGTGCCGCACACTTTTTTAATCAGGGTGACTTCTTCAAGTACCCGGTCGAAGCGGCCGCTCTTTACATCGCCGATATTGATCACCATATCTATTTCGGCGGCGCCGTCCTTAATGGCACATTCGGTCTCGAAGATTTTTACAGCGGCGGCATTATACCCAAGCGGAAAGCCGATCACCGCTGCGGCGACCGGCTTATTTCCGAATGCTTCGTAAACGGGTTTTACATAAGACGGAGGAATGCACACCGCCGCCGTGTTGAAGCGCAGCGCCTCATCGCAGAGGGTCTTTATCTCCTCCCACGAGGCAGCCGCCTTCAACAGCGTATGATCAATACGGCTTAAAATTTCCTGGTCTGTCATAACCTCTAATGCATAAAGAACCGCGCCAGGAATACAAAAAAGAGCACCCAGGTAACGACGGTAATATCCTTGAACTTGGCGGTTCCAACTTTTAGGATCACATAGGCGATAACGCCGTATACAATACCTTCGGCAATGCTATACGCAAAGGGCATCATTATTATCGCAAGGAATGCCGGTATGCCCTCGGTCGGATCTTCAAAATTGATCGAGGTAACCGGCTGCATCATAAGGAAGCCAACCATGATCAGCGCCGGCGCCGTGGCCGCTGCCGGAACCAGCAGGAAGAGCGGCGCAAGGAACAGGGCTATCAGGAATAAAATACCGGTTGTAAGGCTTGTGAGGCCGGTTCGGCCTCCAGCGGCAACGCCCGCGCTGCTTTCAATATAGCTCGTAACAGTCGAAGTACCCAGGGCGGCGCCGGCGACAGTGCCGACAGCGTCTGCAAGAAGAGCCTGTTTAACACGGGGGATATTTCCATCATTGTCGATCAGCTTAGCCTGCGTGGTTACTCCAACCAGGGTTCCTATAGTATCAAAAATATCCACGAACAGGAAAGTAAAGAATACTGTAAAGAATTTAAAACTAAAAATAACACCGGGAGATAAATCAAACTGAAAGAGGAGCGGCGCCGCCGGCATTCCAAACGGAGACCAGCCTTCCGGCAGATTTGTCACGCCCATCGGGAAACCAATGATGGTGGTAATTAAAATTCCGATAAGAATTGCGCCGGGAATTTTAAGTGAGTGCAGTACAATGATAATAATAAAACCAAGGAAGGCCAAAAGAGGGCCGCCGCTTGAAAAATCACCTAACGCTACAACAGTTCCTTCGCCTCCCACAACTATCCCAGCATTTGAAAGGCCGATAAGGGCGATGAAAAGGCCGATACCGACAGCTACTGCTTTTTTCAAATTCACCGGAATGGCTTTAATAATAGCTTCCCGCACATTAAACAGCGAAAGGATTATAAACAGAATACCTTCCAGGAAAACGGCTGTCAGGGCAAGCTGCCATGAATAGCCCATTCCAAAAACAACCGTAAAGGTAAAGAATGCGTTTAACCCCATGCCGGGCGCAAGGGCAACAGGCAGGTTCGCGGCAAAAGCCATAAAAATGGTGGCAATGGCAGAAGCAATCGCGGTCGCGGTAAAAACCGCCGCCGGAGTCATGCCGTCCCCGATGAGACCCAGCATTCCAGGATTAACCGCCAGAATGTAAGCCATGGTTAAAAAGGTGGTAAGACCGGCAATGATCTCCCGACGGAAAGTTGTTCCGTTTTCCTGAAGTTTGAATACCTTCTCCATTTGATCCTCCTATTTTATGTACAATGGCCGTTCCACATATTTAGTGTGGAGCAGTTTATGCGCTTTGTCGCTGCCCGGTTCGCCAAGAAATTCCTTGTAAACTTGAGTGATGTTTGGATTCTGATACGAACAGCGATATTGCGATTTTTCATCATCAGTATATATACCGGCAGTGCGCTGTAACCGGACATCGTCGGTGCAGCCGTAGGGCTGCCCTCCGCCCCCGACGCAGCCCCCGCGGCAGGCCATAACCTCGACAAACTGATAGGGCATTTCCTGCCCTGCATCCCGGGCAGCACGGATTTTATCCAGAACGGCGGCAATATTTCCCATCTGGTGGGCAATTGCAATGCGGATTTTTGTTCCGTTGCCAAAATCTACGGTTGCTTCCTTTACGCCTTCGATCCCGCGGGCGTCTGTGAGGTTTACACCGGGCAGCTCTTTTTTTGTTAAAAGATAATAGGCGTTGCGAACAGTCGCTTCCATAACGCCGCCTGTTACGCCAAAGATAACACCGGCGCCGGAATACGGTCCAAGCGGGCTGTCCGCTTCTTCATCGGGAAGATCAAGAATCTCAATGCCCGACTGCTTTAACATTCGCGCAAGTTCCCTGGTAGTCAGCACGATATCAACATCATAGCCGTAGCCTGCACTCTTCATGTCGTCGTTGCGGCGGGTTTCCCATTTTTTGGCGGTACATGGCATGACCGCCACTGAGTAAACTTTATTGGGATCAACTCCGGCTTTTTCGGCCCAGTAAGCCTTGATCATTGCGCCCATTATCTGCTGAGGGGACTTTGCCGTGGAAAAATTGGGGATCATGTCCGGATAATATTTTTCCAAATAATCGACCCATGCAGGGCAGCATGAAGTAATAAGCGGGAGTACGCTGCCCTTTTCGGCAAGGCGTTTTACCAGTTCGGTGCTTTCTTCCGTTATGGTAAGGTCGGCGGAAAAGCTGGCGTCGAAAACTGTCTTAAAGCCAAGGCGGCGCAGGGCGGCGTATATCTTTTTTGTGAAAACTGTGCCCGGCTTAAGCCCGAATTCTTCAGCTAACGCAACGCGGACTGCTGGGGCAATCTGCACTGCTGTGTGCAGGCTAGTGTCCTGAAGCGCCTTCCACACTGCCGCTATATCGTCATGTTCATAAATAGCCCCAACAGGGCAATGCGCAGCGCACTGGCCGCATTTAATACAGGGACTGTCTCCAAGCGGAGCGTCTGCGGCGCTGGCGATTCTTCCCTTAATGCCCCGCCCCAGGAATTCCAGCGCCCACACATTCTGCACATCCTGGCAGACCTTTACGCAGCGGCCGCATTTAACACACTTTTCCGGACAAAGTACAATCGCCGGGTTGGAATCGTCTACCGGAAGGTTTCTTAGTACTTTAACAAAAGGCGCCTCCCTTATTCCGAATTCCGAGGCTAAATTCTGAAGTTCGCAGCTTCCGTTACGCGGACACTGCAGACAGTCATCAGGATGATTGGAAAGTATCATTTCCAAAACCGTACGCCGTACCGAGATAATCTCCGGATCATGCGTGATGATGTTCATGTTATTCTCGCAGGGAGTAGTACAGGCCCTGACCATTTTTGGAGAACCGGCCATTCTGACAATACAGATTCCGCATGATGCCCAGGGCGGCAGATCCGGATTATAACAGAGGGTGGGAATTTTAATATTCAATTTTTTTGCGGCATCAAGGATTGTGGTTCCGCTTTCTACTTCCAATTCATTGCCGTTAATGGTTATTTTTACCATGATTTACTCCTCAACCTTTCAAAATAGAGCTGAATTTGCAGGTTTTCATACACTCGCCGCACTTAATACATGCCGCCTGATTAATGATATAGGGAGGCCGTTTCTTGTCCGGGTATTTTGATGAATCCTCCACGGTAATACAGCCGGCCGGACACTTTTTGGCGCAGGCGGCGCAGCCAACACATTTAACCGGATCGATTGAAAAAGTTATCAGCTTTTTGCACTTGCCGGACCGGCACTTCTTATCGCGAATATGCTCCAGATACTCGTCCCGGAAATTCAACAGGGTAGACATGGTAGGATTCGCGGCCGTACAACCCAGCATGCAGAGGGAAGCCTTGGTCATTGCGGAGCCGATGGCTTTCAATTTATCAAGATCAGCTTCTTCGCCATCACCCTTTGTTATTTTTTCCAGTATATTCAATATCTGGGTGGTTCCAATTCTGCAAGGCGAACATTTGCCGCAGCTCTCGTCCACGCAAAAGTCCATGTAAAAGCGGGAAACGTCGACAACACAGTCATCTTCGTCCATAACGATCATGCCGCCGGAGCCCATCATGGAGCCGTTTGCCACCAGTGTTTCAAAGTCGATGGGAAGATCGAGGGATTTTTCCGTTAAAATTCCGCCGGAGGGCCCTCCTGTCTGTACGCCCTTGAACTTTTTCCCGCCTTTTATGCCGCCGCCGATTTCAAAAATAATTTCGCGTAATGTAGTGCCCATTGGCACTTCCACCAGACCTGAATTTTTGACCTTGCCGGTAAGGGCGAACACCTTTGTACCCTTGGATTTTTCGGTGCCGATTTTAGCGAGCCATTGGCCGCCCTTGGCAGTGATAACCGGAACATTGGCAATTGTTTCCACATTGTTGATAATCGTGGGAAGCTGCCAGAGTCCCTTGTTCGCCGGGAAAGGCGGTTTTGGAACAGGCATTCCCCGGCTGCCCTCAACGGATTTAATCAGCGCTGTTTCTTCACCGCAGACAAAGGCTCCGGCGCCAAGCCGGATCTCAATTTCAAAATCGAAACCTGAGCCGAGAATGTTTTTCCCCAATAGGCCGTAATCCTGCGCCTGCTGCAGGGCAATTTTGAGACGTTCTATCGCAAGTGGATACTCCGCCCGGATATAAATAAACCCATGATGTGAGCCGATTGCCCTGCCGGCGGTAATCATTCCTTCGATTATCGAGTGGGGATCGCCTTCTATCGTTGAACGATCCATGTAGGCGCCGGGATCGCCCTCGTCGGCATTGCAGATAACGTATTTGGTTTCTCCCTGTGCCTTGCGGCAAAAATCCCACTTCATCCATGTCGGAAAACCTGCGCCGCCGCGTCCGCGCAATCCGGAAACTTTCATCTCTTCTATCAACTGCTCCGGCGTCCATTCAAAAAGCACCTTCTCCAGTCCGCTGTAGCCTTCCCTGGCAATGTACTCGTCTATGCTCTCGGGATCGATTACGCCGCAGTTGCGCAAAACAACACGGAACTGTTTCTGGTAGAACTGAATATCTTCAATCGTGTTGGTCGTTTTCCTTGCTTCGTCTTTGTAAAGGAGGCGCTTTACTTCCCGGCCTTTCAGAATTTGCTCGGCAATGATTTCGTGTGCATCTTCCGGCTTTACATCAACATAAAAAGAATCTTCGGGCAGAACCTTGATAATCGGCCCCCTTTCGCAAAAACCGAAGCAGCCGGTTTTAACAATCTGCACCTCGCCCTTAACGCCCAGCTTTTCTGCCTCCGCATTGAGTTGAGCAAAAATCTCTGCACTCTTGTTGGATTCGCAGGCTGTTCCGCTGCAGGTAAGAATGTAATGGTTATACGCCATCTTTCACCCCTTATTTGGAATTAACGATATCTGCGGCAGGCCGGTCCATAATGTACCCGTCCAGTAAAGCCCTGCCGATTATATGCTTTTGAATGATTTCTTTGGCAGCCCCTTCGTCTACCCTTCCATAGATAACCGCCGGCATTCCCGGAACAATTACCTCCACCGTCGGTTCTGAATAGCACAGACCCATGCAGCCGGTCTGACGGACAAGCACATTATCCACCAGCTTGTTTTCATCAAGACCGGCAATAAATGCATCCAGGGTATTTTTTGCCCCGGCTGCAATACCGCAGGTTCCCATGCCGACGATAACCTGAATTTCCTTGCCGTCGGCTTCCCTCTTGCGTAGATCGCTTTTTTTGGCGTCCCGTAACTTTCGCAGGTCGTCAAGGCTCATTTTTGCCATACTTGTCTCCTCCATGCCAATTTTTAATGTTTGTCAATCATCTTCCAGTGAACGAAGGTACTTGTCGAGTAACACCAGCGACACCGCATCTTCCAGATCGCCCAGAGCATCGGAAAGTTCCGATTTACTGACCATATACTCCATCTCTGTTCCGTCTTCGAGTTTCCGGCTGCGCTTTATTTGTATTTCCGACGGGTTGTTGTTCATCAGAATTGTTCTGAACATGCCGGGAAGGTCCCCGACAGGCGGAGTATCAACATTGCCGGTATTAAACCAGGCCGATGCCGTTGTGCCCATGCCTTTTTCTGACTGCACATCCCACCCGCCGCCGGACATAACCGATGTCTGAATTAAAAAAGGAATCCCCAGCCCGATTTTACGCTGCGGGTGTTTAATCCCGTCGGTTACGAACGGATCCAGCGCAGCCTGGAGTTCCTCCCTGCTCATGCCCCTGCCGTTATCCTTTACCAAAAAACGGAATTCCCCGCCGCCTTCGCTTACCATAAGTTCCACAAGATCCGCCCCCGCTTCGCAGGCGTTCTGGGTAATATCGGTAACCAGATCGGCAAGGGTAAAATACATATATTCTACGCGTTCCGGTATTTGGCAATAATGCCGGGAAGCATGTCCGGGGTGAGTTTTCCATAGGTATCGTTCCCCACAGTAAGCACCGGCGCAAGGCCGCAGCATCCAACACAGCGAACAGGATCAACTGAAAACTGTCCGTCTTCGGTTACCTCATCCGGCTCAATCCCCAAAATATCACGAACTTCGTCGATTATGTCCTGACCGCCCTTCAGATAGCAGGCAGTTCCAAGGCATACCGAGACCTTATGCTTTCCTGGCTTAGTTGTTTTAAAGTAGTGATAAAAAGTGATAACGCCGTATATCCTCGCCAAAGGAATTCCGGTAAGCAGGGAAAGCTTATCTGCCGCAGGCCGGGAAATATAACCGTATGTTTCCTGGATTTTATGGAGAATCATGATAAGACTCCCCGGTTTTACCTTCCATTCTTCAATAAATGCCAGCAATTCCTGCGGAAAAGTGATATTTTCCTCATTTTTGACGACCGCCGCTGCCATATAACCCCCTGTTTAGAGTGATGTGTCTTGTATTTTAATGAAAGTATACAATCTTTGAAGCAATATAACAATACGTACGTTTCGCACACCGCACTTTACACGCCCCAGCAGATATCGTAGTTGACGGGCGTATAAAACAGTTTTTTAACATCGGTAAATCTTTGAGTCTGCGGCAGTATCCACATAAGTTTGGCAACGGCGGCTTCGACCGTCATGTCGCAGGTTTCCAGAATTTCCGCATTTTCATGAATCCGTTTGCCTACTTCGTAAAGCTGTAAATCGCTGCCTTCAAGCATGGTCTGTGTTGCCAAAACAAAGATTTTTCCCTGATCGGAAAGTTTTTTCGTTATGCTTAGGAAATCACGCTTCTCATGGAAGGGCAGCCCGCCGGATCCGTAGCTTTCTATGATAATTGCATCGTAAAACCCTACGGCATAATAGAGAATATCCGGCTCCATTCCGGGGGTCAGTTTAAGGAGAAAAACCTTTGGATTAAGGCGGGAAAAAAACTTCGTCTGCCCCGATAATGGTTCGGTCGAAATATATCTGACGATTTTCTGGTCACCGGTCAGTGCAAACAGGGGGAAATTAATACTTTCGAATGCATCATAGCTGCGGGTTTTTACTTTTCTCGCCCTTGTTCCTACTATTACCTTGCCGTCAAATACTATGAACACGCCGCCGTGTCCGCAGTAGGAACAAAAATGAAAACTGTCTAAAAGGTTTTTCGGAGCATCGGTAATGCCTGTCCCTGTCGGCCTTTGCGAACCGGTTAATACGATGGGCTTATCAGGTTTTTGTATTAAATATGAAAGGGCTGCTCCGGTATATGCCATTGTATCCGTCCCATGCGCGATGACAAAACCGTCGTATTCATCATATTTTTCCCTGATGCAGTCCGCTATTTCCAGCCAGTGCTCCGGCTGCATATTTGTGCTGTCTAAATCCAGAATTTTAATCGCATCAACATTACACCAGTTCCGCACGTATGGTACAGCATCAATAAGTTTTTCCGGTGAAATTCCCGGCGCCAGCCCCAAATCCGTCCGCAGAGAAGAAATTGTTCCGCCCGTGGCAATAAACAGAATATTCTTCATTTAATGTGATAATAATACAGTTTTCCTGCCTTGACAACCTTAAATGGCGCCGGCACCATTTAAGCATGAAAATTGTAATACTGGACGGCTATACAGAAAATCCCGGGGATCTTTCCTGGGAAGGTTTTGAAAAACTGGGGGAGCTGACAGTGTACGACCGCACTCCTCTTGACAACGAAGCTGAAATAATCAGGCGAATGGCCGGCGCCGAAGCGGTAATTACCAACAAAACTCCGCTTTCTGCAAAAACAATCGAAAGCTGCGAAAAATTAAAATACATCGGGGTTCTGGCCACGGGTTACAATGTTGTTGACTGCAGGGCTGCTAGAGAAAAAGGCGTTCCCGTTACAAATATACCCGCATACGGCACCGAAGCGGTGGGTCAGTTCGCCATCGCCCTGCTGCTGGAAATTTGCCACCGCATCGGCCACCACGACCGGGCGGTGCATGAAGGCCGCTGGGAAAAGTGCGAGGATTTTTGTTTCTGGGATTTTCCATTGATGGAACTTGCCGGCAAGACCATGGGTATAATCGGCTTCGGCCGCATCGGGCAGACAACAGGCAGGATCGCCAAAGCCCTTGGTATGGAAGTGCTCGCCTATGACGAAACGGAAAGCACAGCCGGAGCCGAAATTGCCGCCTACGTCTCCCGCGAAGATATTTTTGCCCGCAGCGATGTTATCTCCCTGCACTGCCCGCTCTTTACCTCCACCGAGGGCATGATCAACCGCAGCAGTATCGCCAAAATGAAGGACGGCGTTATCATAATTAACAATTCGCGGGGGCAGTTAATTGTCGAGCAGGATTTGGCGGACGCCCTTAATTCCGGCAAGGTCTACGCAGCCGCAGTTGATGTAGTTTCCGCAGAGCCCATCAAGAGCGATAACCCCCTGCTAAAAGCAAAGAACTGCATCATTACCCCGCACATCTCATGGGCGCCCAGGGAAAGCCGCAGCCGCCTGATGGACATCGCGGTGAATAACCTGAAAGCCTTTATCGAAGGAAAGCCGGTAAACGTGGTGAATTAGCGTTTATTGACCTCCGGCTTTATCATAATCTATATTAAGTATTAACCATGCTTGAACAAATGAAAAAAGTGCTTGAACAGGCTGAAAGATTGCAGAAGCTTGTTCCCGATGCGATCCTTGTTGGGGGATCAGCTGTATCTTTATATACAGAACATCGATACTCGGTTGACCACGATCACGTTATTACTGACCTGGAAGAACGGTTCGACCTTATTTTGGAATCATTGGAGCGCGAGGGAGATTGGGTTACCAACAGGGTTGTATATGGGAAGATCATCCTTGGAGAACTCGGTGGAATAGAGACTGGTATAAGACAACTAATCCGGAAAAAGGCGTTGGAGTTTCAAAAAGTTCATATTGGCGAATTAACCCTGAATGTACCGACGATAGAAGAGATAACGAGGATAAAGGCATTTTTAATCGTAAAGCGAAATCAAATGCGGGATTATTTAGACTTTGCTGCACTTTCCGATAAAACAGGGATACAGGTGAGTGCACGGATTGTAGAAGATATAGATGAATATTACACTGACGATTTATCGCATGAAAAATCAACCTTATCTCAACTAATAAAACAATTATGCGATCCGTGTCCCAGAGATTCCAGGGGCATCGAACAACTGCCGAATTACAAGGGGATTGTGGATAGATGGAAAGACTGGAATTTTACAGTCGAGGTATGCAGGCGCATAGCCAGAGAAATCATAGAGAAACGGTGAGGCTGCGTTTCATAATGGGAGAAAAGCGATGCTTAGATTCAGAAACATAGATGTGAGCCCAAGCGACTCTGTAGAGAACTGGGGCGTTGAAGGCATTTTGTGCGCGTTCGAGAGGGGACACATAGGTGACTGGCGCAGGATTTGGAAGAGCATACATATTGAAAAATCAAAAAAAACAGCAGACGACGTAGCACAAGTAAAAAATATGTTAAGCCGCGGAGATCTGGGCTATTCGATTTCACGGCTATTTTAATCATACGCCAAGATCGCAAAGGAAGAATGAAATTAGGATAAGCATTCATTAAACACCAGTCGTTATCGCTATTTCTTTACGAACGAGGTCACCAATAATTTCTTCAGGTGATTTATGGGTTTCCATGGATTTGGTTAAAAGATAATTAACAGTTAGATTATCCATTCCAAAAAAACGGTTTGCCTTGCGCCGGGCAAAAACGCCAGGTTTTGTAGGATCTGTCTTCGGGGGATTTTCCATAAAATAATCACTCCAGTACCGAGCTTCTTCTTCTGTCATATCTTTTTCTGCCATAATTATTTACTCCTTTTTTGAAAGTGTTTTTATAAACGTATCCGAGCAAGGAAAAGCGTGGAATACGTTTACTCTGTGGTCGTTGATCAGGTTGTAAAGTACTTCAATCATATTACCCTTGGTGTTGAAGCCAAGCAACCGGTATTTGTTTTCAAAACCTTGAATAAGTTCATCTAATTCTACCGTATTGAACGCCCAACGAATGTCAGCCTCGGTAACACCGTGCCTGAAAGCTGATTGCCTAAAGATAATCTCAAGATCACTACCCATAATTTTTTATAGCACATTATAAGCCATTAAGCCAGTCCTGACCTACCTTTTCTCTTTACTTTATTACCGGGTTCTGCGCACTTAGCCCGCCCGGCATGTTCAGCAGCCGCGGCAGGCCGCCGTTTCCTATCGACCAGATACTTGTATTCCATTCAGAGTTGTACCAGTTAGTCGCACTTGTCCACCAGCCTGCAGTGTGCCACTGCGTTGCGTTGATGGTTGCTCCGTCTTTTCTGCTAAGCCCAATGTCGGGCGTATACCCGCTGCCATTCACCGCCAAATCCCGTGCATAATTCGTATAAGTAGATGCCGTGCTCGAAGACCCAAAAATACGCCCGATGAAGGTGGTATTATCGGTTGCCGTAATACTCGGATTTAGCGCAACGCAGTCCTGCAACGTGCCATCATTATGCCCCACCATGCCGCCTACTACATCATTGCCGGTGACGCTGCCGGTAGAGTAGCAGTTCTGCACTGTGCTGTCCCAGTTCCGCCCTACCACTCCGCCGACTACAAATCCGCCGGTGATGCTGCCGGTTGAGTAGCAGTTCTGTACCGTGTCGCCAGCATTAATTCCCACCACGCCGCCGACGGCTCCATCGCCATTGACGCTGCCGGTAAAGTAACAGTTCTGCACCGTGCCACCATTCAACCCCACCACGCCGCCGACATAACCATCGCCATTGACGCTGCCGGTAGAGTAGCAGTTCTGTATCGTGCCACCGTTGGTATACCCAACCACGCCGCCGATAGAATTGCCCGTACCGGTGATGCTGCCGGTAAAGTAGCAGTTCTGCACCATGCCGCCGTTATTAGCTCCCACCACGCCGCCGACATAATTTCCACCGGTAACCGAGCCACCTTGAAGATTAAGATTTCTAACAATGCCGCCGTTTCCTACAAACCCAAACATACCCTGGTAATCTCCTGTACTGTCGACGGTCATATTTGTGATTGCAGCACCCTGCCCGTCAAAACTGCCGGTAAAGGGAGTATCATATGTGCCAATCGGCGTCCAGTAATCGCCGCCTTGCCAGGTTGGGATCAAATTTATATTACCAACCAGCTTGTAGTGTCGCCCCAGGCCGTTTGTGGTATTTACATAGGCTAAAAATGCATTTAAGTTGGAATATGTTACGGGGATACGACGATCATAGCCAGCGCCTGTATAGTCTTCCTGTCCGTCGAAAATTGTAACACCAACTGCCGGACTGCCGGAAAGGGTGTAATTACCCGATAAGCCGGATACTGTCAGGCTGGTATTAACTGCTGGTATTACAACCGGCGCTGTGGCATTGTATTCAAGAGTCCAGCTTGCTCCCCCAATGCCCATAACCGTGCTGCCTGCTGTCCGCGAAAGACCAAGACTATTTGCCGCCAATCCAACCGTTACTGTGTCGCTGCCTAAAAGTCCGTTTATAATAATATCAATTGTAGTAGTCTTGCCGTATTGCATGTCATCGCTGCCAAAAGGTATCAGCGCACGGCTTGGTGTTCCGCCGCTGATTGTTACGGGCCTGGGATACACCATTAATGCCACGTTCTGCGTAACGGCGTTGTAGTTTGCGGCATCATCCGGCGTAAATGTTACTTCATACCCGCTGTTCGTTACCGTGGGTGCAATCGTGCCGTCCGTCCATGCGAATGTGCCAGGCACGCTGCTCGTGCCGCCGGTTAATGCCGAAGCGGAAAGCTGCTGTCCGTAGGTTATGGCGGCGGCAACGGGCCATGTTACTGTCGGGTCAGTCTTGTTAACGGTAATTGCCACAATCTGCCACAACGTGTTGTAGTTGGTATCATCAGGCGTAAAGGTTACGCTGTACCCGCTGTTTGCCACCGCGGGAACAATCGTGCCGTCAGTCCATGCGAAGGTGCCCGGCACATCGCTTGCGCCGCCGGTTAATGCCGAAGCGGAAAGCTGCTGCCCGTAGGTTATGGCGGCGGCAACGGGCCATGTTACTGTCGGGTCGGCTATATTCACCGTTATCGCCACAGTATTTGTAACGGCATTATAGTTATCCGCATCATCCGGCGTAAAGGTAACCTCATACCCGCTGTTCGTTATCGCGGGTGCAATCGTGCCGTCAGTCCATGTAAAGGCGCCGTCCACTTCGCTTGCGCCGCCGGTCAATACCGAGTCGGAAAGCTGCTGCCCGTAGGTGATGGCGGCGGCAACTGGCCATGTTACTGTCGGGTTGGCCTTGTTAACGGTAATTACCACAATCTGCCACAACGTGTTGTAGTTGGTATCGTCAGGTGTAAAGGTAATCGCATACCCGCTGTTCGTTACCGTGGGTACAATCGTGCCGTCCGTCCATGCGAAGGTGCCATCCACGTCGCTTGTGCCGCCTGTTAACACCGACTCGGAAAGTTGCTGCCCGTAAGTAATAGTAGCGGCAACTGGCCATGTTACTGTCGGGTCGGCTATATTCACCGTTACCGCCACAGTATTTGTAACGGCATTATAGTTATCCGCATCATCGGGCGTAAAGGTTACTTCATACCCGCTGTTCGTTATCGCGGGTACAATCGTACCGTCAGTCCATGCGAATGTGCCCGGCACATTGCTTGTGCCGCCGGTTAATGCCGACTCGGAAAGCTGCTGCCCGTAAATAATTGCAGCGGCTACAGGCCACGTTACCGTGGGATTGGCTTTGTTTACATCGATTTCCACTTCTTGCGTAACGGCATTGTAGTTAACGGCATCGTTAGGTGTAAAGGTTACTTCATACCCGCTGTTTGTTACCGTGGGTACAATCGTGCTGTCTGTCCATGCGAATGTGCCCGGCACACTGCTTGTGCCGCCGGTTAACGCCGACTCGGAAAGCTGCTGCCCGTATATGATTGTTTCCGCGGCAGGCCACACGGTTACAGCCGGAGTGGCTCTGTTAACAATTACATTAACATTTCCTGTCAGAGGTTCATATTTGGCCCTGTCATCCGGCGTAAAGGTCATGTTATGGGTTTGCATTCCAACGCCGCCGACAAGACTTGTCGGTGTTGTCCAGGTGAATCTGCCGGGAACAGTGCTGTAACCCATATTAAAAAGATATACTTCCGAAAGCCTCTGCCCGTAAACGGCGGTTACTCCCACAGGCCACGCCACAAAATAACTGTCCTCACTTACGACAGTAACCAGGACATCCCGTGTCTGTATGCTGTAATTAGCCGTATCTTCCGGCGTAAAGGTCATGTTGTGGGTTTGGACGCCTTCACTTCCTACCGGGTCATCGGGATTAGTCCATGTAAATTCGCCGGGTATTGCGGCAGAACCCCTGCCGGTAAGTAATATGTCAGATAGATGCCACCCAACAACGGCGGCTAAGTCCGCAGGCCATATTATGTCCATGTCGGCAAGCCATACTGCATAAAGGGTAATTGTTCCTTTGGATTCTGCAAGGTCGATCACCTCGGCTTCTTCGGGATATACAACGCTGCCGTCGGCAGCAAGGGCCCAGCCGGTGAAGGAATGGCCGCTGCGGGTAAACCCGTTGGCCGGCAATTCATATAATACTCCAACTTTGAAGACGGACTTTTCCATCTGCCCTTCCCCGCCGTTGGCGTCATATTCTACTGTGTAGGTTTTTGCCGAAGAGCCGGTCGGGCTCTCGCAGGCAAAGAAAAGGGAAAAGGTAAGAAGTAACAGGGAAAAGCCAAAGATGCAAATTCTTACTTTGTTTGATTTTGTTTTCATAACACACTCCTTAGAGATGGTTCACCGTTTGTTGGTGCAGCGGCTTTTCTCTCTAGCCCATGGAACAATATATCACACCTGCGGCGGGATTTCAAAGAAAACAGGCATTCTTCCCGCAAAACCACACGGAGAAACACGGCGAAACGGAGAACACGGAGCTTTTGTTTCAAAATATTTTGTACTACGTCCAGCTTTCCTGGAAAACAACAAAAATTAATTTTTTTTATATTCCCTCCGTGAGCTCCGTGTCTCCGCGATCTCCGTGTGAGGCTATTCCGAAAAATTCTCCCATAAAACCACACGGGGTACACGGCGAAACTGAGAACACGGATAATAGCAAATAACGTTTTCTTATTTACCTTTTCTCTTTTCCCTCTTAACTATTCTCTTGTAAAGTTATGCGCCATAATAACCCGGTATCCGGAACATTTATCCCTGTAACTGTCAGTACTTGCCGCACATTATCATAATTTGGCCCTGAGTTTGGTCCGGTATTATCGTTATCGTTATCATACCTGAGGGGTCATATATCATCCAAGTCCCCTCATATGATGGTTGACCAACCAATGCAGTGATTTGCAGAACCAAATCATTATATACAGCTTGATTATATTCCAATGTTACAATAAACGTTACCGGCCATAACATATCATTTACCATTGTTACTACTGCATTGTTTTGATTTAAGCCGGAAAGATTATATGGCTCCCACAAGTTTGGCTCAGGCCAACCAAAATCACCACCAAAATCATCAACAAGCACCCATGGGAGAGCAGGATTCCCAACCTGAACCTCAACACTCCAAGTTAAGTCATTAAAATTAACCTTATGCTTACTATGCACAGCATTCCAACCCTGTTGCATTTCTAGAGTGATATGTCCGCTTGTTATTCTCCAATTATCATTATCAATAAAAGTAGTACTGCTAACACCGTTTGCGGTTACTGTTACATTTTTATCAACGTAATGAAAGGATACCTCCTCAATTTCCATTTCACTAGAATTTTCTTTAATTGATAACATGGAAGTGAATGACTGCTTGGAAACTATTTTATTATTATCAGTTTTCATATGCAAGACAGCAGCCATTGTATTGCTCGGTACATAATTGTAATTATTAAAAAAAATTATGTCCAACTCATCATCAACAAATAAATCTGAAAATATATCTCTAATATTTGTTAGTTTGTTTGGGGTTTGAATTGTAAAATTTAGTCCCTCAGTTGCAGAAATATTTCCGCTTCCCCCAAGAGCAGAAACAGTCATTCTATTACCACTATAAGGTGGAAAGCTAAGGCCAGGTTCATTACCAGTAATTATCTTCATTTCATACACTTGCCCGGTGAGGTTGAGGGTTTGGCCCAAATATCCGTTACCTCCGGGCAACTCCGGTTCTTCAATCTCTTCTACCCCAACAGTATAAGTATAACTATTATTTCCATCTGCCGCCGTAACCGTAATTAAAGCATATTCGTTTCCCTGTAGTTCATGCAAATATTCAGGAATTTCAACGTATGCCCCTGTATGAGTAAAATTAAAAGTTACTTTGGTATTGGTGCTGGTGCTACTGTAGATTGCAGATGGCAGATAGAGGGTTATATGAATACCTTCCTCACTAAATTCATGGCCATACTTAATGTTGCCAATTCTGAATTCAAATCTATCGCTTATTATTTTACAACTTGTTATATCATTTATTATTATACTCATACTGCTGATGGTCTTTATCTCATTGGCTGCAATATCTACAGACTCTGTCCCCCTGCCAATTTCATGACCAGTATCATTTAGAGCTATAATGGTGACATTGTAATTCCCAGGTGTTAATTTTAATTGGATAGGAACAATACTTCCGGCACCATAGGTTCCATACGCTCTGTTGTTACACTCAATACGGTAACGCAGGAAAGGCAATATTTTTTCGGAAATTCCTTCTCCTACTCCAACTGCTGCCCGTGCAGGTCCGCTTCCGGGCAGGCGGATTATCAGGGTTCCGTATTCTTCCTGTTTGTTAAAATCGCAGGAAAGGAAAAACATACCGGCAAGCAGAAGGGCTGCCAGAAATTTAAATGCTCTGTTAGTATTTTTCATATTCGCTTCCTTTAGTTTATCGCCGGGATAAGAATGATATCACCTATCTCCAGCGTTCCGGTCTCACGGGAGAAATCCGGTTTTGCGGCGGTATCTGCACCGGCGGTATCGCCTCCTGTAAGGGGCGGGAGTTTTCTTGCCGCTTCCGCCGCTGCAAAAGGATTAACTGCCCGGCCTGCGTCGGGGTCTACCCATGTTTTTTGTCCGGCGCCGACCATTACCGATGCAAATACTGTGCCGTTTGCGGCTTCATAAAAAACGGAACCTTCTGTTACACGAATGTTAAGCGGGTCCATCTCAAAGGATGTTCCCCGCACAGAAGCGGTGGCCGACGGACTCTGAACGGAAAAATTTGTCCTTGTCCCTGCCGGAGGATTCACGGCAACCTGTATTCTGCCGGTACGCAGTCCCAGGCTTACCGTTTCGGCGCTTTCCTGTGCAATTATTTCGTTAAGCGACAGGCGTGTAAGGGGGCGCACCGTAATAGTAGAATTGCCAATGGCAAGCAGGGCCATGCTCCTGAAACCTGTGGATATAACTGCATCCCTTTCAATGCTTTGCCCTGCCTGGGCAGGCGTCCAGCCCGCTGCTGTGGGCCCCTTAAGCTCCACTGTTCCGTTTACCTCCCTTATTACCGCCTGGGGGCTTTGGGCGAATATAAAACAGGCGCATTGAAAAAGTAAAATAAAAACTGTTAAACGCTTCATTGGATCATTCTCCTTTTTTTAGAGTGAAACTGAAAGGGCGGCGGTGATTTTCCACATCGTATCGGTGTTGGACGGATATACATCTCCCATTCCGGGGAAGAAAGCGCCGCCTCCAAGGTTAAGACGGATATCATCAAGCGGCTGCCAGATAACTGATGCCCGGAACTCTCCGCCATACCGGCTGCCGTCGGCATCCGGGTCTTCGTAGGTTCTCATAAAATAGCTGAAACCAGCCTGTGCAAGCAGCGTATGGTGGAACCTTGCTGAATAATCCACCGAAGCCATTACAAGGCCGGAAATTGTTCCCGGAAATACCGCGCCCTGTGCGGCCGAGGTAACCGGCACGAACGCATAAAAAGATTCGTTCCACCGGCCGGAGCCGAATTTTCCGGAAAATTGCAGATTGTCGTCCAGGCTGCCCGGCACTTCCAAACCGAAGCGTGCAAGGCCGCCGAAGCCGGCCGCAAAATCATCTTTACCTTCGAGCACTTCCAAAATGCCGCCGATATGAATCACAACCCTTCTGCCGGCAAAAAATTCAAACAAAATTTCACCGTACTGGGAATGAAGAAATTCATCTTTGCCATTCACATCGAACTGGGCAAGCAGCTCCAGGGAAAGGGAATGGAACTCCAGTATGGGTACATTCCACCCAAGAACTCCGAAAAACCTCCGTGATGCGAAATAATTGCCAAAATCGCCGTAATCCCACGGCTCTGCGTACTTCAAAAAATCTTCGCCAGTCATCAATATTTTTGCGGATTCTTTGTAAAGAAGGCCGGTATAATACGCACCAACGCTTAAAACACCGGAAGGAAGCACGGCTTCGAAACGCAGTCCATCGAAAATGCCCGAAGCAGTCAGACCAAGCGCATCAGCATACTGAACGCGGCCGGCTTCAATGTAGAAACGCTGGTTTGCACGGTAACCCAGGCTGGAGCGGGTCAATTCCGGTACAAAGGCGGGATCGCCAAAGCCGCTTTCGTTTGGATTGCTGCCGCTGTAGTTATGGTAGGGAAGCTGAAAAAGACCGGAAAGATAGAGTGATACTCCGCCCTCTCCATTCCATGAAAACCACGGGCCAAAGCCGGGGGTGTATGTAAAAATATCGTTTTCCGCCTCTATCTTCTGCTCCACCAGCAGGCCGAAATCAACGGAAAAACAGAAACCGGCAAATTGAATTAAAAGCGCAGTTGTAAGGGCAAGTTTTTTCACAGTTCTTCTCCTGCGGCATTAAGCACATTGCCCAAAATTTGCAGGAACCTCTCCCCGCTGACCCTCATGTTAGGATCGGCGCGCCCCTGTATAAAAGAGCGGCTGATCATCACCCTATACGCATAACGCGGCCCGGGGAAAATAGTGTTCATCAGGCTGCCCTTTATCCCGAAGGCATTTGTCATAAGAGACGAAAGCTGCCTCATATTTACAGGATCATCCTCTGCCGCCACATTGGGAATCCAGCCCCTTTCTTTTGCCTGTTCGAAGGCATTCTCGATCTGATCATTTTCCACTGAGGCGAGTACAAACCTGGCTGCCTGGGAGTATGTAATGGCCGGACTGTCCAGAACCGCTTCCAGTTCTTCCGCCGTCTGTGCAGCCAGAAAAGCCATTGACAGTAAAAAACAAACAGAGAGAAAAAACAGTCTTTTGTTCATAAAACCAATATACACCCTATTTTCTGATTTGTCAGAAAAAAATAGAGGCGGTTTTGTGAAAGTCTATTCTAAAACCGTGTCCAATCCTTCAATTCTAAGGGCGTTTATCTCATTCTGAATGTGCACTCTTATGGGGTTCGGGACGGTGGGCAAATTTGTAAAATGCCGTAAAACACGAATTCCACGGGCTGCAATGGGGGGGCCGGCAAAGCGGCAGAGTTTTGCTATGGAATTTGCCGCAGACAACAGAAGCTGCTGATCATAGTTCGGGTTGTTTGCCCCAAGCAGATAATCGTATGCCTCGAACGATCTTCCCGTGGGGTCGACTCCAATGGTTCCGATTGCATCGGCGCAGGCTCTTTTAATCGACGGCTCCGGGTCCTTGTCAAAGATGTTCCATAAAAAGGGAACTGTTTCTCTGGAGCCGATCTGCCCCAGCAGGCCGATTAGCCTTATTCGTTCCGGCGGCCTTACCGCCGGGCGCACGGGGGAATAGTGCGGATCGTTCAGGAAAAAGCCGATCATTTCCATCATGTAAGCGACATATATGGGCTCTCTTTCTCCCAATTCACCGCTGCGGATATCCCTTTCAAGAATGTCGTACATTCCGCCCTGGCTTTCATCTGTGTAGCGTCCCCGGTCGCCCGCCCAGGGTGAAGGGGGAGGATTCCCCATGCCGTAATTGCCCTCCGGCTCCGGGCCGTAGTATCTGTTCCTTGGCACTGTACGGGGCTTGGCGTCCGTTTTATAAACACGCAGCACATTGTCCCTGCCGCATGCGTATAACAGCCCCTCGTCGCTGAAGGAAGGAATCCCCGAACTTTCAATATTCAGTCTTAAAACAAAGCGCCTTCTGCCTTCGACAGTAAACCCGCTCATGCCCCGTGTGCTGATGCTGTAAATACCGCGCTCATCGAACATGACCGAAGCCTGCGCCGATGTAATATTGCCCGATCCCCTTTCTTCCGTGGTTTCGTGGCTGTTTCTTGTCCATATAATGCCGCCCGATGCATCTAAAAGAACTATCCTTCCGTCGCGAAGAATTACCGCCGCCTGATCATCGCGCCCTGCTGCGGCAACAGGCACCGCCGGCAGTGCCCTCAGGCGGGAGCGGGATAGTTTGCTCCCCGCAGCGGCGCCGGCATTAAAAACGATTTTTTCAACATCCCCATTGGGATATAATAGCGCATAACTGCTCTGATTCCCTTCCAGCAGCGGAACGATATGGGAAGGAAGCCTGTCCAGCCTTATTCTTTCCGTATTGCTGAATTGGGTAATTTTAACAAAATCCATGTTACGCAAAACTGTAACTGCGCTCCCTGTTTTATCCAAAACCGGCGCAACCGCCATCGGGCTGCCAAGATCCAGCGTCCAAAGCGCACGGCCGGAAGCTGTGCGGCAGGTCATCATGGCTTCTACAGGGATAAACACCCTGCCGTCCCAGCCCACAACAGGCGGAAATGTTATCGGAGTGCCGAGGTTCAGCTGCCACAGCTGGCGTCCGACCCTGTTTACTGCCATGAATACTCCGGCTGTATTGCACATATATGTCGCCCCTTCGTAGGAGCGTGAAATATGGGGGGTTGCCCGTTCCTGCGCTTCAAATCTCCAAAGATCGGTCCCGCTCATAAAGAACGATCCTAAATTGCCGCTGTCGTAAGCCAGCACAACGGAACTCGCCTGCAAATGGGGCGTTCCGCTGACCGTTCTGCCAAGGCTCTCTTCCCAAAGCGGGGCTGCACTTAACGGCGCTGTAAAGGGATCGGGTCTCTCCTGCGCCTGTGCCGGGTTAACGGTACCGGCAATCAGAATAAATAAAACCGTTAGCCGAAAATAATAGTTTCGTCCTGTATCAATCATATATCACCGCCTTGCCCTACTGGATTTTATTGAATCTGGTAAAAGCTATGGTACTGGAAGGGTAGTATGCCGCCCCGTCATAGTTTCGTCCGCAAAGAATCCCCGCGTTTAATATTTCAAACGATGTTCTCGTCTCATTGAATAAAAGCCGCAGGCCGCCCTGATTTATATTTGCCTGTTCCGTAAGGGTTTCTTCAAGTTTCAGGCTGACTCCAACCGTGGCATCCACCTGCACCTGCCGCGAATTGCCCTGCGCATCCTGTATCGTCATCATTCTGCGGGCATATCCGGCATAAGAATATGTGCCGCTTCCGTATCCCTCGTATTTAAGAGCATTCAGGTTCCGGTGCTCCCATGTATCAAACTTTTCCACTTCCACTGTTCTGTTGGATCTGAATTCCATAATGCAGACAATCGGCCCATCTGGCATATTGATTGTTGACTGCCATTTTCCCAAAAGATAATTTGGAAAGGGAACATTTTCCATTAAACTGGTAGAGAAAGCGGCAATGGAAATGCCGCTTAACGCCGGCGCCCTTTCCAGCGATTGATTGAGTGTTCTGTTAGTGCTGGTCTCCATTGTTACGGCGGACAATATATAATTATTGCCCTGTCTTGAAAGCCCGCCCCGGATAGTGTACTCGGCGCCGGCAGCATCGGCACCCTGTAAAATCATAAGGGTGCCCCAGGATCTGAGTTCCGAGACAACCTGCCCCGTCATATTTGCCGCATCGCCGGGAGTTACGCCGGGACCAGCCTCGAGGGGGAAAATGCCCACCGATGGAAGCCTTTGGGCAAAGACGCCTGCGGCGACGGCAAGAAATACGATGGTCAAAACGGCTTTTTTCATAATCATCTCCTATCTATCCGCGCGGCGTTACGCGAAAGCTCAGGCCGAAACGCCAGTCGTTAATGGCCGGAATGTCCTGGTCGGTCCACAGGCGGTAAACAGGCATCCATACACGCATGTCAAACCCCAGAAGGAATTTTTCATTTGCAGGAAAATCCATTCCGGCACCGGCAACAGCCATAAACCACCGGCCATCGCCCCAGAAATGCGCACGAATGGCGTCTGTCTGTTTTTGGGCGTCATCGGTATCCAGTGGATGCAGGTCGACAGCCAGGGTAACAATTCGCAAATCCAGGGCAGGGCCGGCAAAGACCCTTGTGGCGATGCCGTTTTTCCCGATTGGAAACATGGCGGATAATTGAACGCCGGTAAAAAAACTGAACACAAAAGCGGAGCGGTTATCGGGAAGGCAGGCCGCAGGGTAACCAAGCTCTTTGTTGTACTCGTAATTGGTAAAGTAGATATCCTCGGTTAATTCAACGCTGAGCGGGGCCCAAAAACAATAAGAAAATGAAGTTCCAAGAGAAGGAAGTATCGGAGCGGGATCGGAGCCTTTTTTTCCGTTGTCAGCAGCAAAGTAAAAAACACTGCCGCTTGCAGACCAGGAAAAACGATCCGGCAATGCATCAGCCTTAACGGAGACAAGGGTAAATAAAATTAACAAAGCAGGGATGCAGCACAAGCGGGGAAATCCCAAAACCATGGTTTTAATATAACACAAAGACGAAACCGTTTCCAGTTTCGCCGGCAAGCTGCACAGCTTCTGTGGCCAAATTGGGCTAAGACAGAATTTCTTTTGCTTTCTTTACCAGGCTTGCGGCATCAAGACCGAAACGCCCGACAAGATAGTCCTGGGTTCCCACTTCGCCGAATTCGTCACGGATACCAATCCTGGCAAATTTACAACCGCAGCCGTTTTCTGCGAGAATTTCCGCAACGGCGCTGCCAAGGCCGCCGGCTATCTGGGCATTCTCCGCACTGATGACAGAGCGCACCCTGCCGGCCTGCTCAAGAACAGCGTCTTTATCGACAGGTTTAAGACTAAGTATGTCAAGAACTCCCGCGTTAATGCCGGATTCAGAGAGTATTTCGCAGGCCTTTAACGAGTGGTTTACCATCAGGCTGCCCAGCGCCATAAAGCACAGATCTTTTCCCTCTTTTAGAACCTTGGCTTGGCCGAACTTAAAGGTTTCATTTTCAGGGTAAAGAACAGGAACCGCCTTACGCGGAATTCGCAGATAAACGCAGCCGTATGTGCCGGCCATTTCCCGCACAAACGCGGCGCAGGAACGGGGGTCGGAGGGCTCGAGTACGGTCAAGCCGGGAACAGCCCTCATAAGGGCGAGATCTTCAAAGGGCATGTGCGTTCCGCCGTTAAAAGCGGCAGTTACGCCGGGGTCTGTTCCGATCAGTTTTACGTTCAGCCTTGCGTAATTGGCCGAAAGAAAAAACTGATCGAATGTCCTGCGTGATGCGAAACAACCGAAACTCGCCGCAAAGGGAATTTTTCCAAGCGTGGAAAGTCCTGCGGCGATTCCGACCATATTCGCCTCGGCTATACCCACGTTAAAAAAGCGATCGGGGTATTCTTTTTTAAAGCAGCCGGTATTTGTGCAGCTCATCAGATCCGCTTCCAGTACGACTATGTTTTTATTTTTTCCGGCCAGTTCCATTATGGTGTCGACATAGGCTGCCCGCATTTCCATTGATTGTTCTGCCATGACTATTCCCCCTGCTCCAGCGCGGCTATTGCTTCACGGGCCTTTTCCATATCAAAGACCATGCTGTGATTCTTTTCGATCCCTTCGGCAAAATTGCATCCCTTTCCCTTGATCGTATTCATCACAATCATCGAGGGCTTTTCTTTTTGCGCCAGCGCTTTTTCAATGGCATTGTCGAGGGCGGCAATATCGTGCCCGTCAACTTCCTGGGTAAACCAGTTAAAGGCAGCCCATTTGGCAGCTAAATCTTCCATGGGGAGTATGTCCTTAATAAAGCCGTCAAGCTGCTGCTTATTGTAATCGGTAAAAGCCACCAGATTGGAAAGTTTTTGAACTCCGGCAAAAAGGGCGCCTTCCCATATCTGGCCTTCGTTAGATTCGCCGTCTCCGATGATGGTATAAACTGTGGAGGCTTTTTTATCCATGCGTAAACCAAGAGCAATACCGATTGCGGCAGAAAAGCCCTGCCCCAAGGAACCGGTTGTCATGTCTATACCAGGGGTAAGATTGCGGTCGCAGTGACTGGGCAGTTTGGTTCCACCCTTGTTCAGGGTGAAAAGCCAGTCTTTGGGGAAAAAACCCTTCAGCGCAAGAGTCGCATAAACCGCTGGCCCGCTGTGCCCCTTGGAAACCACGAGTTGATCCCGGTCTTCCCAGCAGGGCTGTGCGGGGTCAACCTTCATGCGGTGAAAGTACAGAAGGGCAAGCAGATCAACAACAGACATCGCGCCCCCGATATGGCCGGTTCCCAGTGTTGCGATTTCTTCGATTGTTAATTTTCGAATTTCCTTCGCCTGATTTTTTAGATACGATTCAATTTTCTGATCCATAAGAAACCAATCCCCTTAATTGATATTTTAACAAGGCGAGAAAATTTGTTTGTGAAAAAATAGGCTAGTTTGTATTTACCTTTTCTCTTATGTTTTGGAAGAGCAGAACAAATCCAATAATACCAGAGACAATCAAAACAATTCCCGCAACCAACAACATTATCCTACCTCTCTGAACACTGCCGGATAAATACAATGATGGCAATAATACCGGTTATTACCTGCAATAACTGTATTAAGCAGCCTACATAATCTTTACCTCGAAGTTTCCGGCTCATTCTACAAATTATCGGCTATTATTTGTTCTGTCAATCCTTGTTCACCGTTTTTTCCATCTCTTGCATCTGCTGCAACCCAAAACATGAACATGATTGCGGCTGTTAGGACGCTCAAACATACGGGTAACCAGATGTTCATTATATCGCAGAAAGGCCCTGCATACAGGACACCGTCGCAGCCTTCTCCCTTCGAGGCAGTACGGGCAACCGCGAATATTCATAAGCCGGTCCCTGCCACCGGAGAGTGACGGATAGGCATGGGAGCTGACCAATTCTCCCCTCTTTAGGACTTTGGAACAAACGGGGCATACTTGCGGGTCGCCCGGACTGCCGGTCTTCCGCCGCAGCTTCCTCCTGGGCCACCACAGCCAGATTAACTGAATTTTGTTAAAAGGTCCGATTAGCATCGAATAACCGAGCCAGAGAAGTACGACGCCGACAGTTGTTAAAATCAATATTTGTAGGTACATAATCCCCGTTTCGGGTTATAATCAGCCATGGCAACCCTCTATATTATCGGCACGCCTATCGGGAATTTAGGTGATATAAGTTTCCGTGCCGTGGAAATCCTGAAAAAAGCAGATTTGGTAGCCTGCGAAGATACAAGGCGCACTTTGAAGCTGCTAAGCCATTTGGGAATCCGGGTAAAGATGCTTTCCTGTCGTGCCCAAAACGAGGAAGCCGCGGCGGAAAAGGTGATAAAAGTCCTGGATCAGGGGCAGACTGTCGCGTACGCAAGCGATGCAGGCACTCCCGCCCTGAGCGATCCCGGCGCAGTGCTGGCGGGCATGGCGGCAGCGGCGGGGCACGACATTATCCCCATTCCAGGCCCGTCGGCCTTTGCCGCATTGGTCAGCGTCTGCGGCGGCAGAGACAAAACAGTGGTTTTTGAGGGGTTTTTGTCGCCAAAACCGGGCCGAAGGAGGAGCCGGCTGCGGGAATTGATGGCAATGGATGCCGCCTGCGTCATCTACGAGTCCCCATTCAGGATTCTCAAGCTGCTGGAGGATATTGTCGACATTGACAGCAGGCGTTATTTGTGCGTCGGGCGGGAAATGACCAAGGTTCATGAGGAATATGTCCGGGGCGCCGCCGCAGCCGTATTGGCCATTTTTAGCCAAAAAAAGGAACAAATCGGCGAATTTTCAGTTTTTATTGCTGGTAATAAATTATAAAACCTGGTAAACTATTGGCAGTAACTTGCCGATAATAAAGGCAATAGGTAGGATGATATGATGATCAACAGGATAGGTCAGTTGGATCCTATTCAGCCCGGGAAAAAGCCGGGTAGGAATGATCCTGTGGGGGGGAACGACAGGACAGATTCTATTACTCTTTCTCCGGAGGCCAAGGAAAAGGCGGAGATGATTCAGGTAGTAGAACTTATTAAATCCGCCCCGGATATTGATGAACTCCGTATTGCAGAGCTCAGACAAAAGATCAATGATCCTTCGTATCTTAACGAAAGAGTCATTAACGCCACAGCAGAAAAAATAATGGCTGCCTTTGGCGTGTAACGGACGGAACGGTATTCAGGTGCCTGGCTGCTTATTAAGCGGTCAGGCTTTTTTTTGCTCGACTTCAATTCAAAATTTTAGCTTAACTCTTATTCCCCAGGATTCGTCTCTGTAATAATTAAAAATTAGCAGCATATCGGATTTTCTGCGTTTTAAATAAAATGCCGCGTTTAAAACAGGATCATTCGTATATTCTTCATCTTCATACTCATATAACGTTTCATATAATGGCGCAAGCATAAGCCCAAAGCTGATATAAATTTGATGTTTTCTGCTTAAATATAAACTGGGTAAAAGCAGAAACTGCTCGTTTTCTGAAATGAGAAAATCACCTATTGTGGCATTCAAATTTTTGGCAAAATCAAAATATACGGATTCCTGCCCGTATAGCGATACGGGTCCATATAATAATCCGGCTGACAAAATCAATAAACACAAGACAGCCGGTTTTTTCATAGGGCATTCACTATTCCTTTTTTTTCATCGCATCCCTGAATATCTGATCCGCATCCAGTTTACTATCAACGCCGAACATCGGAGTAATGCCCTCGCCCTTAATACTGCGGAAAAGCGGCCCCGGACGCCCCCCGTAACTCCAACTGTCTTCGTTATTAATTATATAATCCAAAACGGCAGTGGTCGATAGCGAGAAAAATACCAGCGAAGCATTATTTCTCTTGGCAGGCGCCAAAAGCATATCAAGTCTTTTTGATACCGGATTGGGAACCTCAAAATTATAACTCTCCCAGGGGTTGTTTATTCCATGACATATGGCTTTGGCTTCCGCTCCTCCGTTCTGCGCCCCCTGTTCAATACCCATTGCAACTGCGGTAAGGTATTTGCGCAGTTTTCTGATTTGTCCGTACACCGGAGTAACATCCTGTTTTTGGAACGGTGGAGGCCCAACGGATTCAAATTTGTAATAGGGAAGAAAATACAGCCTCTTTACCCAGTGGAGTTCGTTTGCGGTTTTTCTCATAAACGGCGAAGTTCTGGATTCCGAAGAATTTTCCAGAATTCTGCAGTATTCAACCAAACGAGGCAAATATTCTTTTGCAAGACCGAGGTCGATGAATCTACGCCAGTTGTTGATAACATCGCCAAGATTATCATCAACATTTACGGGAACTCCGTCCGGACCCTCGACAGAACCGAATTTCACATAACGCAGGCCGTAAAAGAGGTCTTCCTGAATGTGCATTAATACAGAAATTTGCTGCATGGGATCCGTTGGGGCAATTAGTTCGAAGCCGCGCCTTAAGTTATAGACATCTGCAAAATACGGGTAAAGGTCGGGGAAGTCTTCCAGTTTATCCCAACCGGCCTGGGGAAAAAGCGCTTCCAGCGCGTTTTCCCCTCTTTCCAGAGCCTTGCGCTCGGCTCTGATTCCTTCTTCCCGAGCCTTTCGGGCGATTACCTTGGGGTCATTGGGATCTTCCTCGGGAGCGCCTTCTGCTCCGGCATCAATTGGAGTTTCCTTTGCCATTTCCTCTTTAATTACATCTACATCTACGTTTTCTATCTGCTGGGGGGTTAATTCGGTTGCATGGATCTGTTCATGCTCGGACACCCCAAGAAATGCCAAGTAACGGCGGCGGCGCTCGATAAAAAACCGTTCGTATGGTATCCAGCGGTCAGAAATATGCTTCATCAAAAGGGGATAAAGGCAAAATTGGACATCCCGGCGTATTTCAGAAAAAGCTGCCAGGGCATTGCGGATAATATCCTGATATTTTTCTTTTGCCTCCATTGGGCTTTCTATATACAGAATTTTATATAGCAATTTATACGAGCCCTTAATATGTGTTTCCAGGTCGAGGTTTTCAAAAATAAACAACGGTTTATAAACAGCCCTTAAAATATCGGCAAACTCGGAGACTCTGGCCGATCTGGGATGAGCCTGTATTACCGCCAGATCATTGCCGATTCGTTCCAGGCCCCAGTTGCGTATGTTATCCAGTACTGTATAAACAAACGGAGAAATTCTTCTGACCTGATTGTTGCGTTTGGCATTATTTCTCGGGAAGAGGGTTCTGGTAGAATTAACGAGCTGTTCAATTTTCCCGTAGTAATCGTTCATTCGTTTATTAACAAAGCGAGGGTTAACATAATCGGTCGGATCCCTGAAAAAAGATAATACGGATACTAATACCTGGGTGGAGCTTTTAATTTCGAATACAACCTGACCCGCGAATTGATCCATTTTGACTCGTTCAAAATAGCCGGTTTTCAATGCCACTGAAGGATCATCCGAAAGATCCGGCTTTCGTCTTTTATTGGATTTACTGAAAATTCTCCTGCCTTCTTCAATATTCTCAAGAGGGACATCGATCCGGCGGCCGGGACGCCTTGACTGCGGACCACGGTCCACAACCATCTCTACTTTTTCGCGCCTGAGCGGCCGCTTGCTTCTTGCAGCCTCCATCTCTTCTGTCCGCTCATAGCCTATTTCACCTCCAAGCAGCTCAGCTACCCGCTTGGCTTCTGCCTGATCAATATCGCCAAGTTTTTCCCGGACACGGTTCAGTTCACCCGGCGCGTAAATTGCTTTATGTTTTTTGGCCATACTTACACCCGTAAATTAAGTTTTTCTCCCATTCCAAACAGGCTGCGTACATGGATTTGTTCACCCTCTGCATTAACCAGCATCCCGTTGTAATATCCCAGCGGTGCGTTCAGCTCCGCACTCGTAACAATAAGCTTCATTCCGCTTCGGTTGCATTCCTTGGGAGTAAATGTCAAATCTACCATACCCTCTACATCCTGAATAATCCAGTCCGAATCCGGGCCATTGGGCATGGTGATTCTTACCGGAGGCAGCGGAGTAAGCCGTCCGTTTACCCATAGTGCATTTTCGTTATTCCTGTTTGTCTCCCTGGTTTGATTCTCTGCGACATGGAACCCAAATCGGCGGCCGGCCGCATCAAGGCCCATGGCATAACATAATACCGTCTGAAAACGGTACGGAAAGAAACCCTTGTAGTCGCAGAAAATCCCCGAACAGTTATCATGCTCCAGTTTAATCCGCTTGTCATCAAAAACCATATCCCCCCGGACGGGAGTAAGGGCTTTAAAGGCATACATCGAGCGCCGCTCTGTAAACCCAAGAGAAACTGCAAATGGGGTTATCTCGTTTCTGTTCAGGTTAAAGGTTAAATGGGCAGTAAGAGACGGGCGGCGGCGTGTGGCAGCTATATTAAGATCCAGCCTGATTGTATCGGCATCCAGCCAGTTGTGTATCCGGAAAAAAAAGCTGGAAGAATGACTGTCCACCGAGTTGTTTGAAAGGCTGCGGGGCAAGCGCCAGCCGGTGCCGGGCACTATTTTTTTAAAAATGATTTTTTTCTCTTTTTCCTTATCGTAAAGCAGAACCTGAATCATCCGGTATATTTTTACATTGCACAGGAAGGCGTCGAGCATGAATCTGTCATCCTGAACGCTGAAACTTTCCCATTCCTTTATCCTGTTATCCCTTGCCCATCGGGGCAGGGGAAACGGATAAGGTCTGCGGATTTCCAGTAAATCCACTTCCTTAAAAGGACCGTTCCATGTTCCCTGAAGGGGATTTCCGTCTTCTATTGGCGAAGCCCTTGGGGGTAGAATCTCCCTAGTGTACATCGCCGTTATTATACTGCATTTAATCCCAGAGCCTCAATTCCACCCTGAATGCGGTTTGTCCGCTTGTTGTGTTCCTTCCATCAATGGCATAGGCGGCGTTGGGTGTACCGTTCTCCCCGGCGCCGGCTTCGTTTTCCAGAGGCGCAGACCAAATTTCGGTAATATCACCGCTTAGTATCTCGTTCATATAATTGATGTCCAGGCGAACCTTCCCCGCCCTTTCAAGAAGCTGCGGATCCAGGGCATCTTCGGTCCACTGTATGTACCTTACATTGTTAACATGGCCATTGTAATCCACGTCGGTGTAGAGCGCCTTCCGCTCTCCGGTTTTTTTCAGATTATCGCGCTCAGAAAGACTTACCGGGCCGGTAGTCAGGGCATCCAGCCCCTCATTTAAGGGGAGTTTATCCATAACCGACTGCGGTCTTAGAGGGCGCCTCTTATCCACATCGATGATTAACCAGCCGCTTCTAGCCCGCACGGCCGCAGCGCCGCCGGCGCCCAGGATATCATAATCACGCATGGCAAAAAGTTTTTCGCCGCCTCTCGGCCAGCTTCTAACCGTGATGTTTTCACAGTAACCGGGGCGGCGGTCAACCTGGACGGACATTCTCGAAAGAATCCAAAGCCTGCGGGCTGCGGCCATATCCTCCCGGCCGAGACCAAGATTTGCGGCATGACTGATTGCGGCCTCCTGAAAGAATTGAAACATTGCACTAATTGTAAGTCGATCCGAGCGATCGATACTGCCAAAACGTACGGGAAATGTTTCCTGCCAGACAGGAACAGGGCCTGCTGCCTGTGGGTTAGCTGCATCACACATCATTTTTTACTCCAAAGTTTTTTATCTTAACGGATCATTGCGCTTATTTGCACCCGGTTCAGTTTTTTCCCGTCGGCTGAACGGTAAGGATTCCTCCGGTTTTTTAAAAAAGACTGATAAGCGGCGCTGCTTTCATAATAGCCGTCCAGCCCCTTAAAAGAAGAGGATTCATCGCAGCGGTATAATTCCATAAGAACGGGGAAAAGAGGCGATGCCATTATTTCACCTGTACGGAACAAGGGCAGCCGCGGCAATGCCGCAGGAAGCATGTGGTTTCTCACCAGATAACAAACATCTTTTACAATCGCCGAGCCAAAACCAAGCCGTTCGAGGAAATTACGTGCGCGGAATTCTCCCAATTCGGCATGGCCGTCGAACCGGCGGCTGCCCGCCGATTCGGCAATCGGCTTTCCTGCGTCATGCAGTAAAAGCCCCAAAGAAAGCCTTAGATCGTGAATGCTGCGGAAGCCGGCTTTCCTGTACCGGAAAGTTTCCATGGTGTGGTTCCAGACATTCCCCTCCGGGTGAAATTCTTTTGAATGATCCACATCGTCTAAAACTGCCAGCTCCGGCCAAAATTTTCCGATAAAGCCGCAGCTTTTTAATAATTCAAAACCCAGACATGGGTTGTGAGACGTCAACAATCCCGTCAGAAGAAGCCGCTGCTCTTCAATTCCGGGTGAGCGGCCCTCACGCAGATTGCCGAACAGTCCCGTTATCTGCATAATTCTCCGCTCTGTTTCCCTGTCAAGCGGAAAGTATCTCGCCAAAATTAGCGCTGCATCCATTACAGCGCGGTTACGCTCAACGCCGGGATTGAGGCATCCGGATAAAACTTCAGTGGCTCCTGCCGATTCCCTGTTGTTACCCTTCCTGAATTCTGAAAGCAGCGGATATATTCCGCGCGGATCAAAAAAAGTGCGGGTTAAACAATCCTGATAAAACTCCAACAGACTGAAAGATGGACTGCGGCTTTCAGCGGGAAAGGGAGTTCCCTGTTCGCTTTGACCGGCTGTTTTTTCCGAATCGGTGCAATGGAAACACCAAGTGCATTTTTCGCTGTCCAGGGCGGCATCGGCGAGATCGATACCCGGGAAACGGAGGGTATCAAACAGCCGGGCCAAATCGGCTGTATCAGCATTGGTAAGAATGTGAACGTTGGATCCGGTTTCTCTACCCAGCAGGGAATCGATGGCGCTGAAACCGCAGAGATAGGCTGAAAAACCGGAGTTTCGGAGGCAAGTTAATGTATCTGATTCGACCATATTACCTCCTTTTATCAGTATACATGCACAGGGAATGTAGAACAATGGCCTTTTAGGTTGACTATTTACAACACAGCATAATAACATGAACATGCCCCGCGTCAGGAACCATGCGAGTATGCGCCGCCTAACCCCGCCAGGTCCGGAAGGAAGCAACGGTAAGCGGATGTTTGCTGCGCCGTGATCTCCCTGGCGCGGGGTTTGTATGACTACCAGGCATAGCAATACACACAGCCGGAATTACACATTTTGTAACTGCCAATATCAACGCTCTGACAGCACAGGCAATTTGGCCGCTGGTTTTTGTCTTTGCCTTTAACGTCCAAACCCCACAGCCTGTTGATTAATTCAGCGTCAATGCACGCCCCGCTCCTGATGCCGTATGGCTCGAACGATTTCTCCTCGGCGCAGCTTTGAATTTCCATATTGGCGGCGCGGGCGCTTTCCGCCAGATCTGAAAGCAGATCGCCAAGGCCGGCGGCGTCATGCTGCCCCATCTGCAAAACGCCCGCCCTTTCCAGCCCTTCAATCCGCTGCTTTGATCCCCGGTATTCATTGTACAGGCTGACTATTACCCGCCGGACAGAACCGGAAAGCTCCTGCGCCAGTTCACCAAAATTTTTACGATGGAATTCCTCATTTGTGATACTGCTGATAAAAATAGGGTCATATCTCCATATAACACGGTCGGAACCGATTTTCGATGCCAAATTCTTCATGCTTGCAATGACTTTATGTGGTTTTGCCATACTTGGCTCCAGTTCCAAAGGATAACCGGTTACTGTTACCATCACATAAAAATTGAAACCCCGTTTTTCCAGTTCTTCAGCATTGGCAAGAATATGCCTGGGATTCCTTGTCCAGAAAACAAAGGCCTCGACACCATCCGGTTGCTCAGTTCCCGCCGGAACCAAAGGGACACGTCTTATCTGGTTGGCGTTAAAAGGGTTTACTGCATCAACAAACCCTGCATCCAGCCTTTCCATGAACCACTTGAAGTTTAGGCGGGGAATGTCACAGCGCCTGGAAACACTGACAATCATGGGAATATTGTAATGAGCTTGACACAAATTTGTCTATTTATTACAGTAAAACCACTTGCGGGGCTGTAGCTCAGTTGGCTAGAGCGCTTGTTCTCGACAGTCCGGCTGACCAGCTTTAGATGGTTCAGACGGACTTATAATCCATACCTTACAGAGCCAAGCGCGATGCTGCGTTGACACAACTTAATCAAATTTATACACTAAAGTAACAAAAATCCGGGGCTGTAGCTCAGTTGGCTAGAGCGCTTGAATGGCATTCAAGAGGTCAGGGGTTCAATTCCCCTTAGCTCCAGTGCTAAAACGCTATGCGTTTTAGCTTAGGAGTTTTGCTTCGCGCAAAACTCCATTTTTTTTGGCTAAGGGGAATTGAAACTTTTTTGCGGCCTGGAAAAGCCGAAAGGCTTTGGAAGGCAAACGCGCATGGACGCGCGTTTAGCAAAAAAGACGGCCTGTAAGCCCGAAGCATGGAAGCTGAGGGCTGGAAGGCAATTCCCCTTAGCTCCACGACAAATAATCGCGCCCGTAAGGGCGTGGATCAAAAAATCTGAACGTCGTAGCCTCAGTTATTTCCACTGTATGCGAGTATATGCGCTCAGGCACGTATACGAAGTATACGAAGCCTGAGCAGCAGGCGCAAATTATTATTTAATGCCTCAGGAGCTAAGGGGAATTGAAACTTTTTTGCGGCCTGGAAAAGCCGAAAGGCTTTGGAAGGCAAACGCGCATGGACGCGCGTTTAGCAAAAAAGACGGCCTGTAAAGCCGAGACAGGAACCTCAACCGAGCCCATAGGGCGAAGGTTCCCCTCTTGATGTCGAGGCTTGAAAGGCAATTCCCCTTAGCTCCATTGCTAAAACGCTATGCGTTTTAGCTTGGCTTGCCCATTAAGTAGACAAATCACGAATCCACATTTTAATTGAATATACAACCTAGAAAACAATGGTATACTGAAAAAACGGCACTATAATGAATTTATTTGAAAGGATTCCGGAAAATTTCTTCTCAATCCTGTCTTCAAAAAACAAAGAGTTGTATGTAGATGCCCTGATGTTGCTGCATAGATCGTTTCAATATGAGCTGAACATTGAAACCAGTGATTTTATTGCAGAACTTATAGGGCTCCTCGATACCCGTACTTATGAACTGGAAGAAGATGACGAGGAAATTGAAGGCAGCCCAACATTGAGCATAAAGGCGCGCCTGGTTTTGAATCGCTTTGTAATTACCGGCTGGGTAGACCGCGAGACAATGGATGGTTCTTTTACGGAGGTAATTACACCGAGGGACTATGCTATTCAAGTAATGAAGCTTCTTCATGATTTGGGTGATGCCCAGCTTCGTGAATACAATTCTCTTGTTTTTTCTACTTACTCAAGCTTGAAAGAAGCCTATCACAATCAGCAAAATCAAATGTATGAAGCCATACTTAATGCCAGATCAAATACGGAAAAACTCACCTATGAACTCAGGACTTTATACCACGGAATACGCAATTACCTAAGAAAAATACAGGGATTGGATGATGTTAACCTGCTTTTACGCGATCATTTTGACGAGTACAAAGCATTGACGGATCAGATTTATCATCCAATAAAAACCATGGATTCTGTTCACCGGTATAGAACCCCGATAATGGAAATTTTATCGGAAACATTGGGCAATTATGAGATCCTGGATGGAATGAGGAAACGCGCCATGGCGATTCGTAAATATCAAAGTGAAGACGAGGCCGGTCGTGAAATAATTAATGCCATTAACTATATAATTGATGTCTATCAATCTATTGGCGAAATCATCAGCGAGATTGATAAAAAACACAGTACCTATACCAAACGTTCAATAGATACAATTCGATATCACTTGGCAGCAGATCAGACTATCGGCGGCAAATTAGCGCTAATATTGAAAACTTATGCTGGATCTTCCGGCGCCAGAGAAGAAAAAATTCTAGGTCTGATGGAAAAGGGTGTTTCTGTCAACCGTCAGGAATTTTTTGACGGCCATTCCCTTTGGCACAGAAATGCCAAACGCCTTAGGCTGCCGGTCGAGCCATTGGCTACGGCAGCAGATACAGGATTGCCTCAAGCAGATGCGGAAAAATTAGGGTTCCTGAATAATGAGTATTCGATGGTTAAGATAATGGAGTTTATGGATAAATTGTTTGGGGAGAGGGATATTATTACAACAGATGAAATTGAAATTGATAACGACAATGAATTCATAAAGATTCTTTTGGCTACTATCCGTGCAGGCGAACGAAATTCCATTTTCAAAGTACAGTTTGGAACAGGCAGGCGGGAAACAAACGGATATAAAATTCCTGAACTTAATTTTTCCAGAAAAGGAAGAAGGAAATGAAATGTGGAACCAAGATTATGAAAACTTAACCAGCGGCGAAAAAGATGAGTTCCGCAGAATTGCGAATTATTTACTTTCTCATACATACCTGACCCGATATAAATACGTACCAACGGAACAAATGACCCTTCCCAACAAGGACTATCAGATTGCGACACGTTTTTACGGTCTCTTGAATGCTTATTTTGAAATAACGGGATGGCGGTTGAACAAGGATGATAACTATGGGTTTATGTCTTTGACCAATATATTTGACCACAATCGTTATCGCCTGGAACAATTCACAACGCTTTTTCTGTATACATGCCGTTTGATTTACGAAGAAAAAAGAGAAGATGCCAGTAGTTTTCATACGGTAATTACCAGTACTAGTGAGGTTATTGAAAAAATGATGGCATTAGGGTTATTAAGGGTGAAGGAAGAAAAGCCATTCACTAAAGGCGTTAAGTCAAAACAAAAAGACAGAAGAACAACACAAAAGGAGCGCCTTGAGGCCCAGCGTGCCCTTGCTCATTTTAATATAATTGAAAAAATGGAAGCGACTGCATGGGAACCTGACGGCAACCAAATTATAATACTTCCCTCCATCCTGGCAATCATTTCCAATCAGGGAATCAATGATATGATGAGTAAGCTGGAAGAGATATCACGGGACTTCGAACAGAATCCTGATATTGGAGAAGAAGAAATAATACAGGAGGATGCACAATGAAAAAATTGAAGCGTATGCTTCTTATCCATTGGCATTACTTTTCTTACAAGGTTATTGAATTTGGTAACATTAATTTCCTGACAGGAAAAAATTCCTCCGGCAAATCGACCATTCTTGACGCAATGCAATTGGTATTGTTGGGTGACACAAGCGGCACATTTTTCAACAAGGCTGCAAGCGGAAAAGGAACCAGAACACTGACAAGCTATTTACAAGGCGAACTTGGCGATGATGAAGAATCTGGTTTTCGTTATCTCAGAACCGGACGATTTACCAGCTATATTGCGCTTGAATTTTATGATGAAGTAAAAACCAGCTATTTTACATGCGGCTGCTGTTTTGATACATTCGGAGAAAACGACTGCCCAAGACTATTTTTTCTATATGATGACACTATACCGGAAAATGGTTTTATGAAGCAAAATGTTCCTCTAAGTATAGAGGATTTAAGGGTTTTTATCAGATCAAACTATACGGCAGGACATAGCTATACAACCAATGTAAACAGGGATTTCAGGGAGAATTTATGCGGAAAACTTGGAGGTCTCCAGCCAAAACGTTTTTCTGAGCTTCTTCGGAAAGCTGCCTCACTAAAACTTGAAGATATCAATATCCAGAAATTTATCACCGAATTTGTATGCAGCGAGGAGCAAAAGGTAGATATCACTGACATGCAGGAGAATATACGAAGTTATGATACATTAAAAAAGGAGGCATCTGTTCTATTGGAGCGGATTGACCTGCTTTTAAAAATAAATAATTCCCATGATGAATTTTTAAAGCATAAAGAGAGCGAAAAACTATATAACTACCTGATTGATAGATCGTCATTGGAAATTAAGGAAAATGAGATTATAAAGACGAAGTCAAAGGCTGAGCAACATAAAAATGAAATTGCTGTTTTGGATGAAGCGCTTGCAAAAGCCGAAGACGAACAGAAACAGCTTCAGGTTGAGCGCGACAACTTAAAATTGCAGCTTGACTCAAGTGAAAATGCCCGCCGGCTTGAAGAATTGCAAAAACAAATAGAAGAAAAACTGGATCGCATAAAGGAATTAAAAGATGAGTACGAATGGTCCAAAGCTTTACTTGATAAAACAATCAAGTCATGGGTATCTTTTATTTCTGCTGTTAGAATTAAAACCGCGGGATTAGACCTAAGTGTTATAGAACCTGCGCTGAACAGCCGGATCGAAGATATTTTGTCGGCAGGGGAAAAACTGGGCAAAGACGTTGAATTTCTGCTGGATTCTTACACTGAAGAAAAGACCAGGCCGATTATTGATCAGGTTAACATCATTTCCGCCGAAGCTGATAATTATCGTGATCTTAATAAAAGCCTTTATGAGCGCTTAAGTGAAGCGCAGAGTCAATGCACTCAAAAACAAGTACTGTTAAAAAGAGAAAAAGAATACCTTGAAAAGGGTATATACCAATTTCCAAAAGATGCTGTTGAACTGAAAGAGGCAATAGAAAGCCGCTTGCGTGTGCGTTTTGGCCAGGAAGCAAAAGCGCCGCTCATTGCCGAAGAAGCTGAGGTGTTAGGCGAAAGATGGAGAAATGTGATAGAAGGGTATTTAAGTTCACAAAAATTCCATATTGCAGTTAAGCCGGAACATTTTAATACGGCTTTTCAGGTGTACGAATCAATCAAGGGTCAAAAAACTGTATATGCTGCTGGTCTTGTAGATACCGAAAAGCTTGCGCTTTCCGAACATGTCAGAGGCCAGGGAAGCTTAGCCGAAGAAATTAATACAGAGAATCATATGATACGGCAATTTTTTGATTACACATTGGGAAGCATACAAAAATGCGATTCTGTAAGCGAATTGAGACGGTATAAAGCATCGGTCACCGATGATGGGGTATTATATGAAAACTTTGCAATATTTACAATTAACCCTGAACTGTGGAGAAACCCGGCCATAGGGAAGGGCGGCGCCAGGCTACGTCTTGAGGCAGTTAATGCAGAGCTAAAAAAACTGTCGCTGGAGTTTTTGGTATATGCGGCTTTACTCAGCGTTTTGCAAAAGACAGAGCAATTCTCCCGTTTGAGCCCAAACGATATAGAACGAATAATTAGCGCCAAAAACGATTATCTTGATCTGCCTGCATTAGAAAAAATAATTGAAAGATTAAAAGCTGATATAGAGTCTATTGACAGGAGTGAGATAGAAATACTTCAAAATAGATTAAAGGAACGTGAGAGTGACATTGATGGCATAGGATCTAGAATACGTAAACTAGGAGATGATAAAGTCATAAGTAACGAAAGGCTGCGTGTTTGTAATGACGAAACTTTACCGAAACTTGAAGTGGAAGCAAATTTGTGTCGTGATAAACTTGAAGCCGATTATGGAAACGACTGGAAAACTGTTACAGGCGAACCAAGATATAACCGTGAGCTTTCCTCAAGAGGAAAAGCAGAAGATATAAAGAATGCTTTTCCGAGAGAACAGAGCCGTACGCAGAACTTAAAAACCAATGCCTGGGATGAAACCCGTAATTATCGGCGTAAATATAATGAAGTCTACAAAATGGGTTATGATATCAACGCTGCCGACAATGAAAATTACTGTCAATTATGGAAAGATTTTTCTGAAATTAAATTGCCTGAATACGAAGCAAGAATAGAGGATACGCGTAAAAAAGCGTTCCAGCAGTTCCAGGAAGATTTTTTAAGCAGATTGCAGAGTAATATCTTCAATGCGCAGCGGCAAATTAACGAGTTAAATACAGCAATCAGGGGCGCAAATTTTGGTGAAGACTCATACCGCTTCCGTATAATAGCTAAACCTGACTATAAACGTTACTACGAAATGATCGCCGATGAAATGTTGTTAAGAGACGGGTACAATCTGGGCTCGGAATTATTTAATTCCAAGTATAAGGAAGAAATAGCAGAATTGTTTTCGCTCATAACCAATGACAGTAGCGCAAAAAATACATCAGGGTACGAAGATTATGAAAAACGCGTTCAAGTTTTTACCGATTACAAAACATATCTGGATTTCGATTTGGAAGTCATTAAACCAAGCGGCGAAGTTGAGCGGCTTTCAAAAACTATTGGCAAGAAGTCAGGGGGTGAAACACAAACGCCTTTCTATATCGCCGTACTGGCATCTTTTGTACAGATGTACCGTGTAGGTCATGAAAAGAATTCAAACACTGCACGGATTATTTTATTTGATGAAGCTTTTTCCAAAATGGATGGCGAGCGTATTATACAGAGTATTGAACTGTTACGGAAATTTGATTTTCAGGCTATACTGGCTGCCCCTCCCGATAAGGTTCCCGACATCGCAACATTGGCAGACAGGAACCTATGCGTTTACCGGGAGGGCAGAAACATATATGTTGAGCCTTTTGATCCAAGGGAATTGGAGAAATTTGTGAATGAGCGGTAATTATCGCAGCCGGATACTGTCCATTCTGGTCGATTGGTATGAAGATAGTCCTGCATATATCCGAAATGAAAAACCAAACAAGCGCCGGCTAATGAGATTGTATGATAATGGTAAATCGGATTTTAATGTCTATAACATTGAGGTTCCAGCCATCAGAAATGATATCAATCAAGCCGTAATGGATTTGGCTGATAAAAAATTCATCGAATTCGAATGGATGCGGGGAGAGAAAAACCATATCCTTTCCAGGTTATGGCTCAATTACGATAGTATAGGGCAAATATACGCATATCTTGGCAGAAGGCCGAAGGGCGACGCTGTTAACGAGGTTCTTTCACAGTTGAGGGTACTTCTAGATCGATCAAAAGAAGAATGGGTGCGCCATTGGCTGGAAGAAACGTATGTGGTGATTTCAAGGAAACGCACCATAGGGAACAATTTACCTGAAGGCAAATCAGATCGCAATGATTTACTAAAAGCTGTTTCCGAGCTATCAAAAAGAACAGAAATGGAAATACTTGAGCGAATTTTCTCGATTCAATGCTTTGGAGACTCCAAACGATTTGAGCACACGGTAAAACCGCGCCTTATACGAATTCTTAAAAAATACCTGATTCAGGATGAATGTACTGATGATGATGCGCTGCGATATGTGGGAATTGTACGATACCCGGAACAATTTGAATTCTCAGGCGCTCTTTCCATCATGCTGCCCAAGGGTCTTGTTGATTTCATGCCTCTTCCTTTTGGCAGTACCTTGACTATTGATGATGTAAAAGAGGGGCATATTAAGCTTGGGGCTGATATTCGTCGAATTTTATCTATCGAAAACCGGGCGAACTATGTCGAATATATTCGCAAGTTTCAATCAAAAGATGAATTAGTCTTATTTCACGGGGGGCAGTTCAGTCCTGCCAAAGGGGTCTTTCTTAAAGCTCTCGTTTCAGCCATGCCGGAAAGCTGTATGTTTTACCATTGGGGTGATATAGATTATGGCGGATTCAGTATGCTCGCTCGATTACGGCGGGAAATTATGCAGGAAGTACAGGCATGGAAAATGGGTATAGAAGATATAAAACAGTACACAAAGTACGCAATTCAGTTTTCAGAATCTTACAGAAAGCGGTTGACTTCATTGCTGGATGTCTCAGAATTACAGGATTGCCAATCATGCATAAAGTTCATGCTGAAAGATGGCGTTCGGCTAGAGCAGGAAGCGATGCTGATGAATTCAGAGCAATAATTTTTCTGACCAAACTGCATATCATTCAGACTCTAGGTCCTTTTACCACCCAATACCCATTTTTATCTGCCCCAACACGCTCGATAATGCCAGTTTCTTTTAGTACTTTGATGTAATAATTTATCCGGCGTGTAGTGGTTTTTAAGGCATCGGCAATCTGCTGGATCGTTATACTTGGGTTTCCAGCCATCAATTCCATAATCTGGTTTTCTATGGTTTTTACACTACCTTTGCCTGCTTCTCAATATACCCACTCTGAGCTGTTACCAGATTAGCAATCCTTTGTTTGAGCAGGGATTTTTCTATAGGGTCTACAGGAGAGCGCAGTATGTTTTGAAGCCTTGTCTTGTGTGATCCGCAGGCAATATGAAAAGCATCTTTTGGGAAACCTTTTATCCTGAATTGGTTACGGTGTGGAAAGAGCTTGTCAGCCTCCTTGTAAAGAGTACTGTTCTCTACAACCTCAAGGGCAAGGAATGCATCATCAAAATCTTGTTTTGCCTGAGTAAGACTACCAAAAGCCTCTTTATCGGATTCTGGGCAAAGTTGGAGCTCTTGAAAGATGAAGGTCAATTCTACAAGAACGAGAAGATGAGGGTCTGCCGAAATCTGGGCTTCCCTGAAAACGGACTGGGCTTCGGCTATACCATCTTCAAATGAAATACGTCCTTCTTCTGCTTTTCCTCTGATAGCAAAACCCTTGCGGCCAAAGTCAATGTTTATAACTGCATCAGCTATTCTAGTTACTGAGCCAGTCTTGTCCAAATTCAGCCTCTGCTTCCACTAAATTCCAGCCCCCGTTTATAAGAAAATCAGCACCCATTTTCTCTTTCATAAACTTGGCCAGATATGCAGGCATGGGAGCTGTCCTTAAAAGACGGGTAGCTCCTTCTCTATCTCCGGCTTTCTTCATTGCTATGGACCTGTTGGATACTTCCAGTTTTTCTTCAATGGTCATGTGTCTATGTTCTGCTTGTGCCATAGGTTTACCTCTTACAAAATACTATACCAATATAGCCATTTTTTCAATCAGCTAATCCCCCCGAGTGACACTAGAGGCCAGGAGTTCAAAGAACCTCTTCCAGCTGCCCCAATTCCTGTGCTTCCGTTATAATCTTTTTTGACATCACAAGAATGTTCTTATTACCGGTGCGGGTATATTTAACTTTATCCATGAATTTTTTGACAAAATAAATTCCCAAGCCGCCGATTTTACGGTCCTCCAGGGGCTCATCTAAATTCGGGACATCCTGTTCAACCGGGTTAAAAGGCTTTCCTGTGTCTTCAAACTTAAGCTGTATTTCTTCGCTAATACTGATCCCAATTGTTGTCTGAGCGCTTGATAAGTGGTCAGACGGCTCGTAGGCGTATTTTGCAATATTCGAAAATATTTCCTCAGCGGCAAGAATTATCTGGTTCAGTTGTTCAGGCAGGCAATTGACGCCGGTAAGACAGGCGCTGATAAAATTAATTACTTCATCAATGTTTTCCATTTTTGCTTCAACCACCAACTCTTTTTCGGGATGTTTTTTGTTTCTCCCTGTATCCTGTTCAACCTTTAATGCAAGCATTGTAATGTCATCTGTCTGCTCAGCCTTGTCTGTAAAGCCGTTAATTTCCCGCTTCACGGCGGACAATAGCTCTTGTGGTGTACAATTGATGTTTCTATTTAATACTTCCACCAGACGTTCCTCGGAAAATAATTCCCTCCCGGCGTTCATGGCTTCGGTTACGCCGTCGGTATACAAATAAAGTGTATCACCGCAATCTAGCAAGATTTCTTCTTCCAGGTAATTGGTGTTTTCCATAACTCCCAAAACAAAACCGGGCTTTGTTTCAATAAACTTAAAACTGCCATCACTTTTTTTTATAAGCGGAGGATTGTGTCCGGCATTAATATGAACAAATCTTCCGCTTGTTATGTTAAAGTAACCCATAAATGCCGAAACAAACATTGCAGAATCGTTATTTTCGCAAAGTGTGTTATTAACTGCATAAAAAACTTCTTCAGGGCTGTGTCCGGCAGAAGCATAGTTTTTAACCAGGGTTTTTGTAATGGCCATTAATAAAGCTGAGGGAACGCCTTTACCCGATACATCCGCAATTATTACAGCTAAAGTATTACTATCAATTAAAAAGAAATCGTAAAAATCCCCTCCTACCTCTTCTGCCGGAAGCATTAAGGCGTAAATATTAAACTCTTTTCTTTCCGGGAAAGGCGGAAAAACATGCGGGAGAATTTTGGCTTGAATATCCGAAGCTATGTTGAGCTCCGTACTTAACCTTTCTTTTTCCGTATGTTCCTTTGCAAACGCTTCTATTGAGTTTTTTAAATCGGTTTTCATCTTGTTAAAGGTCTGTCCCAATAGGCCCAATTCATCTTTTGAAGTTATATTAATGTTCATGTCAAGATTTCCCAGGGCAAGCTGGGCAATATCAGACGTGAGCTGTTTAATGGGATTATTGACGAGCTTGGAAATAACTATATAAGTAATACACAGCATTAAAAAAGCCGAAAAAATTATCATCAGGGAAAAGCGGTTGTTTTGCCTTTCCATATCGGCAAAGATCTCTTTTTCCGGAATTGGCACAGACAGAAGCCATCCATTATCCAAATCGCGGCTGAATGTCAGATAGTAAGTACCGTCGAGGGTAAAAGAGCCGGCATGTATATCCCAGTGTATGTCATCGAGAGACGCTAACCTTTCCGCTTCGGAGTAAGTGCTGGAAATAATAAGGCTGTGCTCCGGCGCGCACAGTAAAACAATGCTGTTTTCAGTAGGCTTTATTGCCAGTAATTCACCAACCATCTGGTCTAATTCCCAGTCTATGTTGGAGACCGCGATTAAGCGGCCTTTGTCGTCAAAGACACCCGCACCGGCGGTTGTCACCATAACAAACGAAGTGTCGTCTAAATACGGCTTTGTCCACACAACCTGGTACGGCTCTTGTATGGAGTCTACTATCTCGCGGTACCAGGCTTCGCTGTGGTAGTCGTATTCATCCATTTCAAATTCGTCCAGGCGCACCTCGCCACTTTCCTTGTCATAGAATGCGTAGACGCCGGTGCGAAGAGTTTCATTATTGTAGGCGTGGGGCTCGAACCAAATACCTCCGCCCATAACAGTAGGAAAGCTGTTAAGGTATTCCAACGCCGATGTTTCAATTATTTCTCTGGACTGAAATTTATGGAACAGTAAACCGTCCCGGGCCAACGATAAGGCATCACGTTCAATTGCCGCAATAATTCTGTTAACTTTTTCTGTTTCAATATCTACGGTTTTCTCTATACCCTCAAGACGGAGCCGTTTGTAATTCATGGTTGTTACAAATGAATAGAAAAGAAACAAAAAACCCATAAACGCCCAAAAAATTAGCGTAATTGTAAGTATTTTTGCTCTTATTGTGTAGACAGGTTTCAATGCTTAAGTGTTTCCCTGAGCTGTCGGCTGTATCAGCATTTGATCCAGGGCGGCAATTTTTAATACCTTTCTTACCTCCGCCGAGGGCATCTCTATTTCCAGCTTCCCGCCTGCCTTCCTGGCATCCAAAAATGTTTTAAGGATTACCCTTATCCCGATAGAACTAATATATTCTACCTGGCTCATGTTCAGGACTATGTTAAATTGCTTTTCTCCCAGGGTTTTTCCTAAATGCATTTCAAGTAAATCTGCATTGCTTGAATAGATGCGGCCTGCAATGGTGATTTTAACCGATTCCGGGCCGACCTCTTTTTTTACTTCCAAATCATTGTCCATGTTTTTACCTCACTTTAAAAGTATATATCCATATGGGGTTTTTGCAAGAACATCATCCGGTGAACAGATAAACATTAATTCAAGGAAATGATTATTTGAGGAAGCTGCCTGCATCGATCTTTCATGAGCGTATTGGGCGTGAACTGGAAAATTTAAGGGCAGGCTTCGCAACCTCTACTCATTGCTCCTTGCGAGGGTAAAGCGGACTATGAATTCTTTTACCTCCCCGGGGGCTAGATCAATATTCTGGTATGAAAAACCAATGGCGCTGTCCTGGCTGTAAACATTAATGCGGTGATCAGCATAGATATAATTCAAATGGTTTCCACTCATGTATGTTCCCAGCCACAGTGTATCAACCGGTGTTATTCCTTCCCCGGATAAACAGATAAACATTAATTCAAGAGAAGGATCACCGGAGGAATCCGCCATATATGCGCCATAGGGTGTTAAAAGAAGAGATGCATAATCATTGTTATGAATCATAACATCAGCGGATGCCCCAAATCTTTGGCCGGTAACAGGAAAATTACCTGTATTTGTTAAAATATGCCTCAACTGCAAATAAGGAACACCTTTGTCATAAACAAATTCAGGACTAACCCTAAGATCAACACCGTTGGCACCCCTTTGATAACCATTTACCATTTCCCGTTTTACTCCGTTTAGATCATAAAACCAACCGCCCTGGTAATAAGTGGTCCAAAGCCATTCATAGTTTGTTCCTCTGCCAAGTATATCTATTCCTCCGTTTGACCCGCTGGCTCCCCTGTTTTCACCCCTGTTACTCCACCTGTAAGCCAGACGGAAAGTCGGCTCTGTTCTGTACTCGCTTAAGTTAGCGGTTGAAGTGACTGATCTGCTTTCGGGGGGTAACATGGCGTACATTGAAGCCGGAACAACAAAAAAATCTTCTGCCGGCACAACTGCGACAGAGATATATTCATATTCGTTAATCTGAACAAATGCATTGCCCAGCATAAGTCCGGTAATTCTGCCATAATCATCTACACTAAGCATGTGGGGAGAACTGCTTCTCCAATACAGGACATTCCGGCCATGGGCTAAATCTGCCAGACTATTCTGCCCGCCTATTTTTACCGACCTATGCGCTATCTCCGTTAAATTTCCGGAGGGCAGCGCAGCGGTGCTGACAGGCAGAATTTCCGGTACTATAACTGCAGACGGTACTGCAGCAGCAGGTGTGGTAACAGTATCAACTCTGATGAGAGCCTCGGAAAAACCAATGCTTTTTATTCTTTCCATGTAGGAAGGAACATGGGCTGCGCTGATGCCCCGGACTAAAACTCTGGTAAAACCCATAAATTCTTCGTAAACCGGATTCAGGGAAGCTCCGGCGAGCCTTTGAAAAGCCCTCTCGGCATTTTGCTGAACCCTAAAAGCTCCAACCTGTATTTGGTAAGGCCTTTCGTCGCCTGCACTGGGGATAATTCCGAAAATTAAAAACGCCGGGTTTTGTTGAGCAAAGATTACAGCCGATAGAAAAATAAATAAAACAAATGTAATTTTCCTGTGCATATTTATCCTCATTGTTAATATTATAACATACCGCCCTCAACTTCACATCCGGAAACCCCTGTGTTATATTGATTAATATGAACATGAACTATCATTTTGCCGGAGAAGAAGAGGTTGATTCACCTTCATTGATTTATTATCAGGATATTATCGAAGAAAACATCAGCAAGGCAATCGATCTTGCGGGCGATGTAAAAAGGCTTTGGCCGCACATTAAAACCCACAAAATGTCCGCCCTTCTAAAGATGCAGATTGAGCGGGGCATTAAACGATTCAAATGCGCTACTATCGCCGAAGCGGAAATGTGCGCAATGGCGGGAGGAGGCACAGATGCACTGGTGGCTTATCCGCTGGTGGGGCCTGCCATCGGGCGCTTTGTTAAACTTCGTGAAAAATACAAAGACACCTGCTTCTGGGCCATGGGCGACAATATCGGACAACTGGAATTATTGGGAAAGGCTGTACTGTCGTCGGGACAGCAGCCGGTTGATGCTCTAATCGATGTTAATGTCGGCATGAACAGAACCGGGGTTGCTTCGGACAGGCTCAAGGAATTCTATCTTCAGGCGATCAGGATCGACGGCCTAAGCATAAAAGGTTTTCACTGTTACGACGGACACATTGGAATAAAAGATTTGGGCGAGCGCCGCAACGCCGTTTCCTCGGGCACAGAAAAAATATGGGAAATCAAAAAATCACTGGAAGAACTGGGGCATGAAATCCCCGTCCTTGTGATGGGCGGAACGCCGACCTTTGCATGCCACAGGGAAACAGCCGGTGTTTTTCTTTCGCCGGGAACGTTTTTTGTCCAGGACTACGGGTACAGTTCAAAGTTTTCAGACCTTGCCTTTATTCCCGGGGCTGCAATACTTAGCCGTGTTATCAGCCACCCGGGAGAAAAACTTTTTACAATTGATACAGGCAGCAAGGCCATCGCCACAGATCCGGTCGAGCGGGGAGTAATCGCCGAATTACCCGATGCAAAGCCTGTTTTGCAGAGCGAAGAACACTGGGTCTGGAAACATGAAGGCGCCGAACTGCCTCCAATCGGAAAAATCGTGTATGTACTTCCCTTCCATGTGTGCCCCACCTCGGCTCTATATCCCGGTGTTATAACGGTAAAAAACGGAAAGCAGGCAGGATATTGGGAAGTAAGCGCCCGCAACCGAAAGATAACGATTTAGGACTGCAAGAATGCAAAACTCATCTTGTTAAGGAAATGTATAGGGTGTAGAATTGCTCTAAAGGGAGCCGTGTTATATGTTGAAGATAAAATTTTTCTGCAGTTTTTTTATTGCCTTATGCGCGGTTTCTGTCTTTGCCCAACAGAACAGAACCTTAAACTGGAGCCTTGGTTTGCAAAATGTGAAAACCGGCGAGCTTGTTTCTTTTTCCGCTCCTGTGCAGTGCCGGACAGGAGAACAGTACCGTCTTATCATAAATCCCGGCGCTGAATGTTTTGTGTATGTTATCTACCAAAGTTCAAGAGGAAACGATGTAGGAGTAATTTTCTACGGCAACCTGATAAACGGAGCAGCCTGGCACTCCCCGTCGCTGGAATTGATAGATCCGCAGGGAACAGAATCCCTGTTCATTATAGTAAGCCAGACCGAGCAAAGAAACCTTACCCAAAGGATTTCGGCATTTAACAATAATTCTTCTGCTTCGCGGAGAAGGGCCCTAATGAACGAAGTTTTCCGTGTAAGGAGCAATGCATCAAGGTACAGAGAAGCTCCGGAAAAGCCTGTATTGATGGGAGGCGTTGCACGGGGTTCTCCGGAAGATGGCGAAGGCGTGGAATTTTCCGGACTGGGAACGTATGTCAAAACAATCAGCCTTGAACATTAAAAAACTGCTTTCTTCTCTCTATTGTCTCGGTATTACTTCCGTCTTTATTCTGACTTTTTGGTTTACAGGCTTTTTTTCATATTTCGATACCGCTATTTACGACTTTTTATTAAACGTCAAAATAAGTTATAAACCCCAGGCTCTTAATCCCCAGATAATTCCGGTTGACTTGAATGACAGATCCGAGATGATTCTGGGAAGTCGTATTGATGATCGCAGCGCCTTTGGGGATCTTTTTTTTGTTTTGCAGCATTCAGGAGTCAGTGTTACTGCTTTGGACTTTATCTACCATGGGGAACGGGAAAAGGATGCTGTTCTGCTGGATGCCGCAGCCGGTATGGGGCCTGTAGCCATTGCGGTTGTTCCTGTCCCGGAGGGCCGGGAAAATTCATCTTACCGTGAGCTTGACGCAGAAGAAACGCATTTACTCAGGAGGCACCTGTGGAGGCCGAAGGAATTTGGAGCCGGGAACATTCCGCGTGCCGGAACCTTTATCATGCCGTTTAATAAATTGAGTGAGCGTTCTACCCAACTTGCTCACATAGGGGTCGAGCCGGATCATGATGGCATCTATCGAAGAATGCCGCTGTTTTACGCCTGGGAAGACGGGTTTATTCCGGCAATTTCCCTGGCTGCGGCATTACTGGAATTAGGCGTAGACGGAAACGATATTGAAATTCATTACGGAAAAGAAGTACTCATTCCCCTGGAGCCGGATGAGTTTATTTCCATTCCCATTGATTCATCGGGTGTTGTGGTGGTTCCATTCAGGGGCAAATGGACTGATACTACCCACCGTTATTCGTTTGATGCGCTGGCCGATGCCCGGCATAACGAGGAAGAACTGAACGATATCCGCAGTGATATTTTGGGAAGCCTTTGCTTTGTAGCAGACACAACTTTTATAAAGAAAGACATAGGGCCGGTTCCCTGCGAAGAGGTATATCCCCTCTCGGGACTGCATACATGGGTAATCAGTTCCATTCTCGATGCATCAATGGGCGAAAACACTTTTTTCAGGGAAAACTCACGCCTATACCGTTTTATTTGCATTGTTCTTATTGCTTTTTTATTTATTTTCCTGGGAATGTTCAAAAAAGATTCGGTTTTTAACATTGGTTCAATAATTCTGTTTCTTACATTCACAGGAATTACAATGTATCTCTGGTTTATTATGCGCTTTATTCCCTGGTATACCCTTGGCGCCGCGGCAATTATATTACCCTGGCTTCTGGGTTTAATAAACCGTTTTCTCGGCCAGCGCCGCATGCAGACCGCCATGGAGCGTTATGTGCCACGTCCTGTAGCACAAAGACTCGTTACCGGCAACAGAATCAGCCTTATTCCCGTTCACAAAGAGCTGACCATACTTTTTACGGATATAAAGGGATTTACATCATGGAGTTCGGGCAGGGAAGCCATGGATGTTCATGATTTTCTGAACGATTACCTTGAATCCATGGCCAATATTTTGTTTGACCACGGCGCAACCGTAGACAAATTTATGGGCGACGGAATTCTGGCGTTTTTCGGAGATCCCCTGGAAATGGACAATCACGCAGAGCAGGCAATCAAAGCCGCAATTGCTATGCAGGAAAAAATTAAGGCACTGGGAGAAAAATGGAAGCCGCTTGTCGGCATTGATCTTAAAGTCCGCATGGGAATAAATACAGGCGAGGTCATAGTGGGGGATCTTGGCACCAAAAGCCGGATTGAATACACCGTTATAGGATCAACCGTGAACCTTGCCCAGCGCATGGAGAGCAATGCCCTGCCCGGCGGAATCCTTGTAAGCGATTCTACCCGTGAAGCTTATGAAAACACGGCAGCCCGGAAAAAAAGAGCCGCTCCTGCTAAAAACACCCTCCCTGTTCCCTTTACTTTCAGAAAAAAAATAGTACAGGCGTTAAAGGGCTACGAAAGATCCATAGTCGCCCACGAGGTTATGTTTTAATAGGGAAAAGATAAGAGCAGGATAATTCCCCGTTATCCGCAAGATACGTCATCCTTCCAGCTCCTCGGATAGCAAGGAAAACAAATACAACGCGCTTTGCCCGTATAGTCCGGTGCGGCATATTATTCCCGATGTTTATTCTGTCAAGCAGCATTTTTCGGTGACTGTTACCCTGGCGTGCCCGCCCTTGCGTGCGCTAAATAACTAATTTTGGGTTGCTTTTTTTTACTACTGGCATTATTATAATAAAAGGGAGAGAGCATGGATATTGTCATTTTGGACAGTGCATATAAACATGGTATAACTGAGGAAAATATCAGCTACTGTTTATCACATTTCAATAATGACATCATGTTAAATTATCCGCCAATAAAACGTTTATTTGTTGGATTTGATAATTTAGGCAGGGCCTTGGAAATCATTGCTATTGAAGATGAAGAACAAGAGCGACTTGTAGTTATTCATGCAATGAAATTAACCAAGCAGTATAACTTTTTGTTAGAAGGGATATGATATGAATTACAATGAAATTGATGTTGATAAGATCGTAAACGAGGTGTCTACCGCTGTAGCACAGGGTAATTACCGCAAAGCAACAAAAAAAGAGTCTATGGAAGTTCGCCTTGCCGCGCTTGCTCTCCTTGTAAAAAATATGCAGGGTGAAATGCACAACATTGTTCAAAATGAAAGAGAATTAATACACGCTTGACAAGAGCTTTTTTAATAATTCCTTTCCCCTTCCCACCGCCGCCGCCTCCCTGGCGTGCCCGAGAGTCAGCGAATTAACGCGAATTAACGCGAATTAACTCGGATGATCGAGCCACCCCCACATATAGCGTCGGTTTCATTCGTAACGCTACGGAAAAACAGTGTCTGTCACCATGGCCAGGCGGGCGCTACGCTTCTTGCCCTTCGATTCCGCAGAACTCAGGGGCGAAGAAGGCGGAAACCAATGTTGTAGTTCTGGTAGTTCGGACTGTAGTTGCTCCGATAGGCGGAACGAGCGCTCCGCGCACTGCCATTCCAGTTACCGCCGCGTATAATGCGGTAAGACCCCGAAGACGCACCTGTAGGATCTGTCTGCGGCGTACCTGGATATGTCCCATACCTGTCCCAGCACCATTCAAATACATTCCCGTGCATGTCGTATAAGCCCACGTCATTCTCAGCCTTCTTTCCAACCTCATGCGTCCTGCTATTACTGTTAAAATAAAACCAGCCTATGAGACCAAGGGCGGTTTCATCTTCCCAGTCATCGGTTGTTCCATCATTAAAAGCACTTGTAGTACCGGCACGGCAGGCATATTCCCACTGAGCCTCCGTCGGAAGCCGGTATCCGGTAGAATCGGAGACAATTTCTACCTCATTCCATGTTACATCATAGGTGGGTACAGCTCCCCAATCATCGGGATCGGTGCTGCCACCTATCCGGTAAGCAGGGGTAAGACCTTCACTTACACTCAAGCGGTTGCAAAACACTAAAATATTATACCAGCTTACATATTCTACAGGCCTCTTTACCTGGGCTTCGCCAGAGGCCGGCTCTCTGCCGCTCCCCCCATGAAAATAACTTGGGGTTGTGCTAATACCATTGTTATTACCTGTCATTACAGCCGTCCACTGCTCCTGAGTTACCTGGTACACGCCCATGTAAAAGCCGCTACTTAATGCAACCGTTTGCTGCGGTCGTTCCCTGTCATAAGTACCTTTTTCACTTGCAGGGCTGCCCATGTAGAAACTTCCGGCAGGTATCCATGCTACATCAATGAATGACCACCTTGCGTATAGGGTAACTGTTGCTCCGGGGATAGCGCTTAGATTGCTTACAGTTTCACCATCTTTATATTTCACAATTCCATTCGCTGTTTCCGCCCAGCCTATGAAAAAAAAGCCATTACGGGTAAAAGTATTCATACTAAGGGCTTGCGGTATATCAATATCAAAAATGGAATCTTCCATTTCTCCCGAGCCGCCGTTGGCATCGTACACAATATAGTATTCAATGTAGGTCCATTTCGCATAAAGAATCACGGTATCCGTAACTATGTCGCTGGAAAAATTCCATTCAATTGTACAGGCGGCGTCCCTGTGCCAGCCGCTGAATGTATAGCCTGTTCTGGCAGGGTTTGCCGGCTTGCTGATGGTGCCGCCGTAGTCAACAAGCTGGCTGGCAGGTGCAGGTATGCCGCCGGCGGCGTTGAAAATTACCACATGGCCGGCATTCCATACGGCGTAGAGTGTTACCCTTGCTCCCTGTTCGGCAGCCAGGTCAATAACAGCCACCCCATCAGCAAAATCTACAGGACCGCCTGTACCCAGCGCCCAGCCTGCAAAGATATAGCCCGAACGTGTAAAAGTATTGGCCCTAAGATTTTGTACTACGCCGCCTGTAAACTGCGAATCCGCCATAAGACCGGTGCCGTTATTTGCATGGTATCTTACCGTATATGTATAGGTCCCCCATTTAGCATAAAGCCTTATAACAGCGCCGGCCTCGGCCGTTAGGTTGATAACGCTTTCCCCGTCTTCGTATTCAACCGCCCCAGATGGTGTTTTTGCCCAACCTGCAAAAACATAACCATAGCGTGTAAAAGAACCTGCCCGCAGCGCCCGGGCCTCGCCGTAAAAATGAGAGCTTGCCGGCATTGTCCCGCTGCCGCCGTTGGCATCGTACACAATGGCGTATTCAATGCCCTGCCAAACGGCGTATAAATAGGCTTTTTTCCCGGCGGCAGCCAGGTCTGTTACTTCCGCACCGTCAGAATATTCGGCGGCGCCTTTTTCCGACAAAGCCCAGCCGGCAAAAACATAGCCTTCGCGGGTAAAAGAATTAGACGGCAGTTCTGCATACTCCCCGGCTTCAAAAACGGATTCTTCCATATCGCCGCTGCCGCCATTTGCACGGTACACCACTGTATAAAAAGAGACGGGATTTTCCGCATCCATTACCGCAGGTTTTTGCGCAGCACGTTCTGTGATAGTCTCCAAAGTACAGCCAGCAATCACCAATGCCAAAAATGCAATTAACTGTAGTTTTTTCATTGTTCCCTCCTTGCGCCTGTATATATGGTTCCTATAGATACCTTATGATTTATTCCGTCAAAATTTGTCCGCAGGGTGTATGCGATATTCAGAGCATTAAAAAGCCTGAAGCCAGCGGCAAGATCCATAGCAAGAATGTTAAATGTAACTTCCCTGTCGAGAAAATCATATTTTGCATACATATATCCGCCCCCTGCGCCAACATACCAATGACCCAATCTACCTAAGGGCCTGGTATATGCAAGATGAATAAAGGGATAAACAGAATAATAATCCGTATATGGCTCATCGCTAACAATGCCAAGATCGCAGCCTATTTCCATGAATGAATTATTTATTGGCGCATAACTACCGTGCAGTGTGGCGATAAACAAGGGTGCTGCAAATGATGTACCCAGTGAAAACCCCGCAGTCCATAGCGGGCTCGCTTTCTGCGCCGCATTTTGCGCCGCTACCTGCGCCGCTTCCTGGGCGCAAACACCGCCCGCAGTAAACAACATTAAAAGGGGAATTATGTCGCTTACCTTCAACCTTCTAACTTTTATCTTCACTATTCCCCCGTTTTCAACTTTGGCAGGTTATTTTTTGCAAAAATCCACACGCCGGTATTCTTAAACTCATCTTCATCTTCCTCATCTTCGAACCATGCATCCTCAATCCACCAATTATCGCTGTTTTCGCCTTCATAATTACCTGCAATTACATCTGCGCCGTCAACGTAAGAACCAAGTATTTGGAGTGATTTAGGAATTCCAGTTGATCCATCCCAATTGAGTAGCACCGACATGTTGTTCCGTGCAAAGTTGTTACCCAAGTAGTTGGTACCCGAACCCACAACACGCCCGAGTGAAATGTCAATCCCACCCACCCTTGCTGTAACCTGTGTATTGAGCGCCACGCTATTATACACATTGCCGTAGTCACCTGTTTCGGAGAAAATACTCCCTGTGATACCGCCTACAAGATTTTGGCCATCTACATTACCTGTCGCATAACACCATTTAATAGTGCCACCTTCATTACGCCCCGCAATGCCGCCGATATATTCACCATTAGTACCAGTACCACTTATATCGCCGGTGTTGTAGCAATTTTGCACAGTACCTTTGTTATATCCGGCGATGCCGCCGACATAGGCCTTTCCTTTTACAGAGCCCTCTTCCAGTCCGACTCTTTGCACCATGCCGCCGGCGCCTATATAGCCAAACATGCCCTGGTAGTCTGTTGAGGTATTGTTGATAGTTAGATTGGTGATAACATGGCCATTGCCGTTGAAACTTCCGGTAAACTGGCTGCCTGTTGCATTACTGCCGATTGCTGTCCAGTTGCTCCCGCCCAATGATGGGTCGTCCAGCTCAACATCTTCCATCAGCTTGTAGTGCCGGGTAAGACCGGCTGCAGAATTTGCGTATGTATTAAAAGCGACAATGTTGCCTTCGGTAACCGGAATGGGGCGGCTTGCGACCTGCCCATCGATTATATCGACGCTGACCGTTGGGCTTACGGAGAGTGTGTAGTTGCCGTTGGCGCTTATTGTTAAGCCAACTGAAATAGTGTCGGTATTACTTACGGGTGTTGTGCCATCGTAGGTAATTGTTACATTATTACTACCGGAACTAATAGTATTATTCGATAACTCCAAGCCGTAAGCGCTGCCTTTAATAATAACTACAACGGTATCCTCTCCAGATAGTCCACCTGCATTGACACTAAATGTTGTGCTATTGCGATATATACCATTAGCACCAAACGGTATTAGGGTATGACTTGGATTAGTAACAGTTAAGGTTATTTCTGCCGGTTCTTTAGGGTTGACCGTTATGCTTACATTTTGCGTTATGGTATTGTAATTGCTTGTATCTTCCGGTGTAAATGTTACGGAATACCCGCTATTGACAACTTCTGGGATAATATAATCGTTTGTCCATGCAAAGGAGCCGGTCACAATGCTTTCGCCGCCGGTTAATGCAGATGTGGATAAGGCAGCTCCAAAGTTTATGGCAACAGCAACCGGCCATGTAGTAATAGTTGGATTGGCTTTTGCAACTGTAATGGAAACATTAGTAGTAGCCGTCTTGCCATCATCATAGATCACCGTAATAACTGCGCTGTGGCTTCCTGCACCAAGACCTGAAACAGGCTGAATCATGAAACTTGCTTCACCACTGGATTCGATTGATTCTATTAAATCTTCTCCGCTTAATGTGAACGAAGCGGCGTCTTCACCAAAAAGCTTTATACTCGTTACCGTAGCTGCTCCGCCCGTATTGGTGATTGTTACTGTTTTTGCTTGTGGCTGTGGATCTCCATAAGTAATATCGTCAAATTTAACATCGGGTGTTATGGAAAGGGATGGCGACACACCCTCGCCAGGATCGGCTTCCCACTTTGCATACAGTGTAACAATATCGCCCTGCGCAGATGAAAGGTTCCTTACAAGTGCGCCGTTGGTATATGCCATGCCGGTGCCATCTGCATTTAATGCCCAGCCGGTAAATGCAAAACCATCTCGTGTAAAGCCATTGGCAGTCAGGGCTTTTTCTACATCGTAGGTATGCTCCGAATCTGCCGTGCTTCCATCAGCATCATCAGCGTTTTCATTGTAGCGCACCGTATAGCTGATGGGATTCCATTTTGCGTATACAGACTGGTCGGCTGTTATTTGAATGCTAAAGTTAAAATTTATAATGTACTCATCGTCGGCATACCAGTTGTCAAAAATATAACCCTCCCTGGTGGGGGAATCTGGCTTGTTGACATAACCGCCTTCGGGTATATTTTGCGGAGGAATATTAGTACCGCCGCTAGTAATAAAGGTTATATTAACTGTGCCGGGCTGGTTTTCGATCCATTTAGCGTAAAGCATAATGTTTTCGGTTACTGTGTCATTACCAAAATCCCATAGAGTGATAAGAGCCTGTTCCTTGTACCAGCCGCCGAAGCTATAACCGGTTTTTGCCGGTGAATCAGGCTGAGTTACTTTGCCGTTAGATTCAACAATCTGCTGCGCCGGTACAGGTATTCCGTCATCGGTATTAAAGTCAACGGTAAAGGTGGTTCCGGCAGGGTTCCACTTAGCGTACAGTGTAACATTTCTGTCGGGAACATAATAACTGCCCGGACTATAATTATCTCCGGTTCCATCGGCCTTAGTATTCCATCCGCCGAAAATATAATTGTCTTTTGTAATCCCGCTTCCATTGGGAAGTATAATGCTTGAACCTATTTTTATTGTTTGGGCCGGAGGCGCATTTCCCTCTCCCCCATTTGTATTAAAGCTGACCGTATAACGACTGCTGCGCAGCGAATCAATATCACCTTCGATAGGAGTACAGGTGGTTAAGAATATTGCCACTGCAACTAAACCCAATCCCGCAAACATCGCTATGCTTCTAAAGTTCACACCCGCCTCCTCTTCTCTTCTTCTCTTCTTCTCTCAGCTATCTGCTATCTGTTATCTGTTACTTGAATCTATAATTATACCCAACCGATGCCTTGTGGCTTATTCCATCGAAGTTTGTGCGAAGGCTGTAGGAAACGCTTATCATATCCAGTATTTTAACACCGGCAGTAAGAGCGGCAATAGGTATGTTATCTGAATATTCATCATCGCCGTCAAATTTATACGAGACTATCAAAAGGCCGCCGCCGGCTCCGGCATAAATACCAAGCTGCCCTGTAAATGGCCAATAGAAAACCAAATGTGCGAAAGGGTAAAGCGAGAAATAATCTACATTGCCTTCACCGGTTACCATGCCATAGTCAAAGCCAAGTTCAATAAAAGAATATTTCATTGGCGCTATGGTTCCGTGCAGCGAAGCTATCAGCCAGGGAGCGGCAAAAGATGAACCCACCGAGGCGCCTACCGACCAAAAATGCGCAGGGTCGCGTTCACGTTCTCGTTCGCCGCCGTAAATAATAATCGGCCGGCTGCCGGCTATGGCGTTATGGTCAAGGTCGGTGGGAGTTTCTCCAAGGTAGGCGGTGCCGAAGAACTGACTGTATACGGCGGGAACCTGTTCCATGCCGCTTGCACCGGCAACATCGGCACCGGTGCGGCGGAATACTTCGGCTACATCTATGCCTGGGGTTGCGAGGTTGTTCAAAAGCTGGCTTGTGAACAGTCCGTTCCGGCCCTCGCCGTCGCTGGCCCTTTGGCCTGCACTGGTGGCGTACACGATGATGCTGTCGGCAGGCTGCCGGCTTACAATGGCAAGGCCGCGGCTGCCGCTCCGGCTCCAGCCAAAGGGGTTGTCGCGGCAGGCGTCCAGCACCACCACGTTCAGGCTGTTCCTGGCATCGTTAAGCTCGTCTAACACTAACTGCACCGAAACTGCACGCTGTCTTAAAAAATTCTCACTTTGAATATTTGCATCCACCGGAATAAGGAAATTCTCTCCATTGGACTGGACGCCGTGTCCTGCGTAAAAGAAAAAACCATATGCATTTTGCGCCATGCTAAGGTTTTCTTTAAGACGAAGTATAGCCTCTTCCATCTGGTCGAGGCTGCCGTTCAGTACCTTGTCCACAGTAAAGCCAAGATGCTGCAGTACTATAGTTATATCGTTAGCGTCATTTTCGGGATTGGCAAGGGGGCTAAGGCCAATATAAGCGCTGTTGCCTATTACCAGGGCAAGCTTTACAGGAGCATTCTCCTGGGCAAAAACACCGCTTGTAAACAAAATCAGCAGTGCCAAAACTACAAGAAAGCCTTTGTTCATGTAAACCTCCAAAACGCACAACCGGAGTTAAAAAGGGGTTGGTCAACATATTACATCTTTCAGTCCGAAACCGCAATTAGCGCTCTCGGACATGTTTTGGCCTACCTGAATCTTCTCTGTCGTTATAATCTTTCACTTGACAAAAGAAGCGAACCATTAACACGCAGATACTCTAATGTGTAAACGGTTGAATATATCGTTGTGCCGTACACATAAGAACTTTCTGGCTTCCAGGATCGCTTCATCGACAACGTTCCTCCGTACAGGTTACCCCCATAGGAAAAATTAAAACTGCCGTCAAGAGTATAATTGCCGCTTTCTTGTTGTCCGCCATATTCTTTCCAATAAGTATAGGAACCTTCTCCGGAAATAATTTTTAAGCTGCTGGTGTTAGCGTAGTTGGTAAAATCAAGTGTTAATCGGGCATTGGTACTGGTTATTTTAAATCCATACGAGGGCCAACCTTCCTGGTATCCGCCATAATACTTTGGACCTTCTACATACACCGAACCGGATACTGTTCCGTTCCTTGTTATGGTATAGGGAGTTTGATCATTCCCTGGCTTGGGGGTAATGCCATAATTGCAAATGGTATCTATCATGGAATTGATTGACTGTACCAATGCCCTGGCTGTAGCGGCATCGGTGATTGTTGAACTGGGGCCTCCGCTGCCTCCGCCGCTGTTTTTTATTTTTAGATTGTTAGAGGTTATTCTGACACCATTGTATTCCATGGAAATTGTTAAAGTGCTGCCGGAGATTGTTGCCGTACCGGCATTTGCGCCGTTTATTTTCATAGTTGCGTTATTGCCGTTGCGCTCATAAGTGCCTGACCAATACCACATATCCCAGGAGTTACTCGTAAACTCCAGTTCATCTGGTTGAGATTGTTCGACACCTTCATTAACAAGTGTAATATTCAGTGTTCCTTCCCATGTTCCAATAAACAGATTATTACCCGTGCCTGTGCCTGTATCTGAACTACCGGGTTTCTTGGTAAAAGTACCGTTAAAATTATAGGCATCGTTCCCATTTATCGTTAAAGTATTACCATTAATTTTAGCTGTGCCGGCTTTTTCACCTAGATCATCATATAAATCTGCATTGTTTCCATTTCTACTATAGGTGCCTTCCCAGGATTGGCTTAACATTTTCCATCCGTTGCTTGTAAACACTATTTCTTCATCATTGTCAGAAGAAAAAACAATACCATCATCGTTATAAAATTCTGTCTTTCCCACCCAGGAGCCAATGAAAGGATTACCGTCTGGATCACCACCACCGCCTCCTCCTCCGCTGCCGCTGGTTGGGCAGCCGACAAAAACCAATCCGGTTGTCAGCAGAACCGCAGCCAAGCCCATCTTAAATAATTTCTTTTTCATAAGAGCCTCCAGGGCAAAAAATATTAATTTTGGCGTTTAAGCCAAAAAGAGAACCATAATGTAAATTGGATCAATTGCTGAGGCGGGATTCTCTCCAAAACAGGCGATTTATCGCTCATTTATTGAAATGTTACTACTTTAATACTAAATCTGTCAACGTAATTTTTCCTTCCCCTACGCAGGCTTTTTCACTACTATAGCTGTTTCAGAAATGTGTACCCCTCCGCCAGCGCTTCACTACTATAGCTGTTTCAGAAATATATGCCCAAAAAATATAATGTAAGCGGTACGCAAAGCCCTGCCGGAGGCATCGGTGTGGATTCACATAAGGCGACGCCAGAGCGTCCGTAAGTAAAGGCCACAGCCGTCAGCCTCCGGCAGGGCTTTGCGTACCGCTTTATGTTATAGCTTTAGGTACACATTTCTGGCTTATCCATAGCCGTGAAAAAGCCACCCTTGACAATAAACTCTTTTTTTAGTTAGAGTTGGGTTTAGAAGCTGCCATGCACTGAGTTGGCGGCACTGTACAAACTGAGCAGGCGATAAATCTTCGGATTTATGGGGCTGGGCTGCGGTGTCGCAGCAGTAGATGAGTGATGCACGCATCTATGGGACAGTGATTTGTTCCATAGGTGCGTTTTTTTTATGGAGGTGGTCATTAAAATGAAATTTGGAAAGAAATTAACAGCTGAGGCCAGGGCGCTCAAAACAAATGACAGAACAAAAGCCGGATTTGTCGAAGGCACTATAGCACTGATAACAAATACAGCGTTGTTCAGTTTAAAGATATGGGCAAGCATAGTAACAGGTTCAATCGCCCTGGCTGCTGATGCCTGGCATACGCTTTCAGATTCTTTGAGCGCCGTAGTTGTGATCGCCGGTTCAAAATTTGGGTCTAAAAAGGCGGACAGGGAACACCCTTTTGGTCACGGGCGCTGGGAATTAATAGCCTCGCTTTTTGTAGCTGTTATCATAGGCATAATAGCATTTGATTTTCTAAAAAGTTCTGTTGAGCAGTTAAACAACCACGAACAGGTTGAATTTGGGCTAATCGCAATTATTGCAACCGCAGTTTCGATTGTTGTAAAAGAGTTGATGGCGCAATATGCATTTTACATTGCACGGAAAACCGGAAACATCAGTGTAAAAGCCAACGGCTGGCATCATAGATCAGATGCATTGTCGTCAGTGGTTGTATTGATCGGTATCTTCTTCGCAAAACAATTTTGGTGGATTGACAGTATATTGGGAATAATCATCGCTTTAATGCTGTTTTATGTGTGTTTTTCAATCATGAAAGAAGCAATTACAAAAATACTTGGGGAAGAACCAAGCCAGGAATTGATAAACAATATCACCGGTGAAGTCAAAGCCATGTTCGGTGAAGAGCTTTATTTACATCATTTTCATCTGCACAATTATGTTTCTCATAACGAAGTAACCCTGCACATCAGGCTTAACGAAAAGCTGTCCATAGGAGAGGGGCACTCAATCGCCTTTGACATTGAAAACATGATTAAAGAAAAGTTCAAAATGGAAGCAACTATCCATGTTGAACCGCTGGCGGATAATACAAAGAAAAAAAACTAATCTAGTGATTTTTCTGTTAAATAGAATTGATCCAGTCTTTTGTCTATATCCTCTTTCATTATAGTTCGCAGCTTTATAAGTCTGTTATACAGAAAAGCCGCTGCATTTTTTTCATTATCCTCACCTGGAGGAGGCATGAAAAGCTGAAAAATATCAACACCAAGGGCTTGGGCAAGATTTCCCAATGTTTTATCGCTTACCCATGTACGGCAGCCTTCAATATCGCTAATTGATTGAGTGGACAAACCAGAAGACTCAGCCAACTTTTCCTGAGAGAAACCACATTTTTTTCTTAATATTTTGATGTTTAAAGCAAAAAGTTCTTTTACTTCCATAGCTAATTCAGACAAAAACTAACCCCTATATCAGAATAAGGTATTAGTTATAGATTGCCACTTGACAATAGTGGATAAATATATAACTATCAGTATTAGTTAGGAAATGCTGATAATAAATCAACTTTCTTAATGCCTGCATTTAAGAGCGGGTAAAATTTCGTGATTTCTGCTAAAGAATGCAGAAGACACAAAAAAGGAGCTTTTATGAAAAAGCATGTGGTATTTATGGTGATACTGGCAATGGCGCTGGTATTCGGAATGACGTTTGTTGGCTGCAGTGATAGTTCATCAGGTGGCGGCGGTGGCGGTGGCAGCATTAGCGGAACATGGGGAGATGGTTCAAGCCACGAACATACAATTACATTTACCGGATCGAATTATACATTTGCCGATGAAGATGGCACTGTACTAAGCAGCGGGACATATACCATTGATGATAAAGATATAACATTCAATCAAACCGTCCCAACATCAGCGACCTATGAAGGGTATTATTTTCCCAGAGATAATCCTCCTTGTATTTCTGTAGATTTTCTTGGTTTTAATGTTGATTATTTAAAAAAATAAAAAATAACATAACAAAATTGGCGGCGGTGGTCTTTCTTTGCAAGCCCTTATCTGCCGCCGCCAACATTGTATGCAGCTTTGTCAAGGTAAAGGAAGAAACAATGGACCGTTATAGGCACACATTTCTGCATTAACATAGTTTTGCTAGAGCTACACATACAGATAACGCTTGATTTTCATCGTAGGGGTTTTTTCGAAGGGCTCATTGCGGATTTCGATTCTGCTTAGACGCGAAAAACTTGCCAGCTTTTTGTTTGCCCAGGCGCGAAGTTCCTCCATGGCATGTTCTATTTTGCTTACGGCGGCTTTTGCCGCGTCGGTCAGCCTGACCATTGCCACAAGCTCGCCTTTTTCTCCGGAGAAAACAAGAGCCTCCTCCACAATCTCTGATGTGCCAAGCAGTCCTTCGATTTCTTCGGGATAAATGTTTTCTCCGCCGGAGCCGAGTATCAGCGCTTTAAGTCTTCCGCGTACATAGAGCCTGCCCCTGCCGTCTATGCTGCCAAGGTCGCCGGTTCGCAGCCAGCCGTCCTCTGTAAACGTTTCGCGGGTCTGCACCTCGTCGCGGTAGTAGCCCATCATTACATTTGGGCCGCGCACCTGTATTTCACCAATGCCCAATACACCGCCGCTGTTAGCTGCAATTCGTATTTCTACGCCCTTTAGGGCAGGGCCCACTGAACGGAAGGGGAAAGTGCGGGGCGCAGACCCTGCTACCAGGGGGGCGGCCTCGGTAAGGCCGTAGCCATGTGCATACGGGAACCTTGCCCGGCGCAGAAAATCTTCCACTTCTTCGGACAGGGGAGCGCCGCCGACACCAAAGAAACTCATTTTGCCGCCCAATACCTTTTTTAACTTACGCCCCGCAAACAACGCCGCAAGCGGGCGCGTTACGGGACATCTGTATAATCTGCTTTTCCGCAGTTTGGGCGCAACGCCGCTGTAGTACATTTTTTCAATAAATAAGGGAACCGATACCATGATTGTCGGGCGCAGTTTTTTTGCCGCCGGCAGCAGCACCGAAGCCGATGGAGGCCGGTCAAGGTAATTAATGACCGCACCGCTCATAAACGGAGCAAGAAGCCCCAGGCTGCATTCATAGGCATGTGCCAGCGGCAGCACCGATATTACGCGATCACGGGGGGTAATAGTTACAAGTGACTGGGTCGAAAGAGCGCATGAAATCAGGTTTGCGCCGGAGAGCATAACCCCCTTGCTGCCACCAAGAGTACCGCTTGTATATATGATCGAAGCAAGATCGTCAGGCTTGCGCCCGTGAAACCGGACTGAATCGTCTATCGAAGCAGGCAGCGGTATTCGTTTCTCGCTGCCATCAATGGAAACGGTAATTTCAATTTTATCGTCAATGCCGGCGCCGGCAAGATTGTCGAGAAAAATTACCGGCATGGCCGCCGGCAGTTTCGATTTGTACTGCCCCATCTTTTCCGACATTTCGCCGCTCAGGATTATAGCGGAAGCCCCGGCATGGCCGGCTATATGCAGCACCTGCTCCGGCGAAAAGCCGGTAAGCAGGGGAATGGAAACTGCCCCCGCCATTGCGATGCCGAAATAGGCAACCGGCCATTCAGGGCGGTTTTCGGAAATCAGCAGCACTCTGTCACCAGGGGATATTCCCAACTGCCCCAAAAGCAGACCAAGCTGCCTGGCGCGATACCCGGCAGTCCGGTATGAAATCCGGCGGGAAATACCCTCTTCCTTAAATAATGCAAAGGCATGACGATCTCCATACTTCTCCGAAGCAGCAAGACACAGTCCTTCAAGGGTATTATCAGCAAAATTTATCATCATCTGTTTAGACCTTATTGTGCCGGAAAAGTTGCAATATTATTCAAGGAACCTGTGCTACACTATTAACATGAGAGGAGAGGCATGAAGAAACAAAAAAGTATCAGCAAAAAATATATTGCGCTGATTATCACAACCCTGGTATTTCTGGTAACAGCAGCTTTGCACCTGCCGGGGGTTTTTAATTATCTTGAATATAAGTCTTATGATCTGCGTGTGCGTCTTTTGGCTGGAGCCAAACGCCCTTCCGATGATGTTATAGCAATTCTATTGAATCAGGAAAGCCTTGACTGGGCACTAACAGAACGGGGCTGGGGGTGGCCATGGCCGAGGCAGGCTTATGCCGAGATTGTAGCTTTTTTAAATGAGGGTGGGGCAGAATCAGTTGTTTTCGACGTTATTTTCTCTGAGCCATCAGTTTACCGTAACGCCAGGCAGGACGAATTTATTGATAATATCGTAACAAAACTTGAAGAAGCCCAGGCCTTAATTTCAGACGGAGGTTTCCGCTCGACAGGACCTATTTTCAGGGAGATAGTCAGAAATATACGGAGTTTAAGTGCAAAAGAAGATGATGAAACATTTATCCAAGCGGTAAAAAATTATGACAGAGTTGTGCAAACAGTTTTTTTCAGCAGTCTGTCGGGTAACGTTTTAACCTGGCCTGAAGGCCTTGAGCCGCCGCTGTTTGAGCCGGAAAACTTCGGCTCCATGTTAAACAAGTTCAGCCTTGGGGAAAACATGGGGGGACAGTTTCCCATAACAGGGCTTGGTGAAGCAGCGGGAGCTTTGGGAAGCGCCACAGGCGATTTCGATTCCGACGGAGTAGTCCGGCGGTTACGGCTGTTTACCCTTTTCGACGGCAGGGCAGTACCGGGACAAGCCGCAGCCTCCCTGCTGGTATCGGGGCACGGACGACAAATAAGTTATGATGAAAAAAGGCGCGCAATTCAATGGGGAGATTTTTCCATTCCGGTCGACAAAAATGGTAAAACCCTGCTGCGTTACCGCGGAGAATTGGATAGATATTTTCCATACAGCGCCTGGGAAATTCTTCAGAGCGCCGAAGCTTTGGAGCGGGGAGAAGAGCCCATTCTGCTGCCCGGGGATTTTGAGAACGCCCATGTATTCTTTGGATTCTATGCGCCGGGTCTTTTTGATATTTTCAATACTCCAATTAATTCGGTGTATCCGGGCGTTGGGTGTCACATAACGATGCTGGATAATCTGCTTGAAGGAGATTTTATCCGTGAAAGCCAGCTATGGCTGAACCTGCTCATTCTTTTTATCGTAACGGGACTCATGGCCGCGCTTGTTCTTTTTTCGCATCGCCTTCCCCTTACGATAAGCGGAGCAATTATTGTTACAACCTTAACCATTGCCGCTTCTTTTGCGGCTTATCAATACTTAAACCTCTGGCTGCCCATGGTAACATTTCTGGCAGGGATTGCCCTGGCTTTTACCACTGCAACGCTTTACAACTATGCCACAGAGGGCAGCCAGAAGCGCTTTATCAAATCAGCATTTTCCCAATATCTTTCGCCTAAAGTAATTGATCAGATAATCGCCGATCCTTCCCAGCTTAAACTGGGCGGCGAAAAGCGGGAAATGACGGCAATTTTTACAGATGTCAGAAGTTTTTCTACAATTTCAGAAGCCCTTGGCGATCCGGAAAAACTTGTTGAACTGCTCAATTTTTATTTAACAAGAATGAGCAATATTGTACTGGAGAATCATGGAACAATAGACAAATATGAAGGTGATGCAATTATAGCGTTTTTCGGAGCGCCGGTTCATCTGCCCAATCATGCGTCGCTTGCATGCCGTTCCGCCATCAGCATGAAAAAAGCAGAGATGAAAATCAATCATGAGGCTTTATCCCACGGGCTCATTGATTCAGAAGTGAAAAGAGCGTTAGTTGCAAATAGTATTATGAAAAGCCCTGATGATCCCGCCCCGCTGTTCACAAGGCTTGGCGTTAATACCGGAGACATGGTAGTCGGCAATATGGGCACTTCAAGCAAGATGGATTACACGATCATGGGAAACGCGGTGAATTTGGCTGCACGCCTTGAAGGCGTGAACAAAATGTATAACACCGGAGGTATTCTGATAAGCGAATATACCAGAGAGCATATAGGCGATGAATTTATTGTAAGGCCGTTAAGCCGTGTGCGGGTAGTGGGTATCAATACTCCCCTGCGGCTGTTTGAGCTTTTGGATATTGCCGAAGATGCGCCTTCTGACTTGACTGCAATGGTAAAAAGCTGGGAACAGGGTTTCGGCGCCTACGAAAACCGCGATTTCCGGGCAGCCCGCGATATTTTCAATGCCATTTATCAGCAGAACAGCAATGATCTTGCCGCTAAATTGTATCTTAACCGCTGCGACAAATATCTTGTCTCCACGCCGGATGCCGCCGCCTGGAACGAAGGGGTCGATAACCTGACGGAAAAATAGTCTAGCTGTCCCTTACGTCGATTGATATGGGAATAAGTGAAAAACCCAGCTCTTTGCGGATTTTATTCCGTAAGTAGGCAATGTACGAATCGCTGACTGCCTGCAAACGTGATGCGAAAAAAATAAATTTTACAGGATTGGAAGATTTTTGCACTGCGTATTTTATTTTAAAACGGGTGCGGGGGCCATATGGCGGGGGGTATTCGGTAAGCCAGCGTTCCAGAGCCTGATTAAGCCGCGGTGTTTCAATGCTGGTATTAAGCTGGCCGTACATTTTTATCACTGTGTCCAGCAGTTTGTCAACGCCGGTTCCGTCCTTTGCGCTTACAGGGACAATGGGTGCATATTCCATCTGGCCAAACAGAAAATGTATCCGGTCGGACATGGTCTTAAATGTGTTTTTTGCCTGCGGAACCATATCCCATTTATTAAGAGCCATGATGATTCCCCTGCCCCTGTCATGCGCAAGTCCTGCGATTTTTTTATCCTGATCGGAAAGCCCCTCCTGCGCATCTATCATTAAAATAACAATGTCAGCATCGTTGATAGTTTTAATGGCGCGGTTCACCGAATAGTATTCGATGTTTTCGCTAACCCTTGTTTTGCGGCGTATACCGGCTGTATCGAGAATAACAAAATCCCGGGATTTCCGGCGGAAACTGCCCTCCACTACGTCCCTGGTAGTACCTGGTATCTCGCTGACAATCGAAGCGTCAGACGAAGTAAGCCGGTTGGACAAAGTGGATTTACCAGTATTTGGTTTTCCCAAAAGAGCTATGCGGATTGGGCGCTTTTCTTCGGTTGCTTCTTCAATTGCGGAAAAATCAAGGCGGCTGATTATTTCCCGTTCCAGTTCGCTGATATTATCACCGTGCTCGGCGGAAATCATCAGTATCTTTTCAAAACCATAGGAAAGATAATTCCATGCGCCGTCCTGAAGCCTGCCGCCCTCGGTCTTGTTTACCGCGGCGATTAGTTTGTCGCGGTAAGGGCGCAACAGAGCGATAAATTCTTCGTCCTCGGCGGTAATTTCACCCGCTTCCAGAAGCAGAATAATCAAATTAGCTTTTTTTATTGTTTCCAGGGTTTTATCAACCACCAGAGTATCTATACCGCCGCGGTCTGCCAGCTTGAAGCCGCCGGTGTCTACAAGCCGCATCGGTTTCCCCGTGATGAAGCAGTCTGCCTCGACAGGATCGCGCGTAACGCCCGGCGTCGGGTCTGTGATGGCCCTGCGCTTGTGCAATAGCCGGTTAAACAGGGTGGATTTTCCAACATTCGGGCGTCCGGCCAAAACTACTACGGGCAGATTGCGGTACAACATTTTTATATCATTACTGCGAACAGCGCACATTATCCATACCTCTTTTTGCAAATTCACCCAGCCACTTTTCGACTGTTTCCTTGCCGGTATTCAGCGGCGGCAGTTCCGCCGGTATTTTCAGGCCAAGACCTTCCGCCTTGGCAAGTCCATAATTGTGATAAGGCAAAATTTCGGCGTGTTTTATATGCGGATACTTTGTTAAAAATTCAGAAATTCCGTCGAAATATTCCTTTGTGTCATTAATTCCCGGAACAATGGGCAGGCGCAGAATAATATCCTTTTTATTTTTACACAGGTATTTTAGATTTTGAAAAATTTTATTATTATCTGCCCCGCAGAATTTTTTATGTTCAATAGAGTTTATGGCTTTTATATCAAAAAGAAAGAGGTCGATGCAATCAATAATTTTTTCAAAATCTTTAATATCTCCGCTCCCCGATGTATCCATGGCCGTGTGAACACCCGGTATCAAAGAACAAAAATTTTTAATAAAATCGGCATACTGCAGAGGCTCGCCCCCTGAAAATGTAATGCCGCCGCGTTCTCCGCCTGTTTCAAGGGCAAAGTACCGTATATCACTCTTTATCCTGTCATATAACTCTTCGGGGCTGTATATTTTTCCGCTTATTTTAACGGCTTCGTAACAGCAGACCTTTATACATTTGCCGCATAACGTACATTTTTCGTGAATTACACCGTGGGCGCCGCCGGGAAGAATTATCTGCGCGCCCGTTTTGCATGTTTCGACGCATAACAGGCAGCCCGTGCAGCGGTTTTTGTAATAAATTAGCTGCGGCTCGGCCCGCTTGGATTCAGGGTTGTGGCACCATACACAGTCCAGCGGGCAGCCCTTGAAAAAAACAGTTGTTCTGATTCCCGGCCCGTCATGAATGGAAAAACTCTGCACATCAAAAATTGGCGCTTTCCTGTCAGTAGCTGGTTCGGTCATATATTTCCTGCTGAATGTCTTTTTTTAAATCCACAAAACGGGCGCTGAAGCCGCCGGTACGAACGATCAGATCTTTGTAGTTTTCGGGATGCTCCATTGCATTTAAAAGGTCTTCCTTGCCAACCACGGTAATCATTGCCTGGGCTCCGCCGCGGTCAAAATAATCCTTAACCATTGCCTGCGCCTTGCCGTCCCTGTGCGACCAGGTTTCGCGGGTAAAACGCATGTTCTGTACCATTCCGGCGTGATTGTTATGCGAAAGTTTTAACATGGAGCTCAACATCGCTGTAAGTCCGCTCGTGTCGCTGCCCGGCGCAGGGTTGTTGGCGTTTGCCATGGGCATTCCGGCCTTTCTACCGTCGGGCGTAGCGCCCACAAACCTTCCAAGGGTGGTGTTCATTGCATTGTTAATAATTACGCATAAATAACTCTTTAACCCTGCGCCGGGCCCCTGCGTCTTAACGCCGGAGCAGATGTAGTTGTGCAGATCGACGAGTATGTCATCAACATAGGAAATATCGTTGCCGAATTTTGGAACATTCAGCATCATCTTTCGTTCCCGTTCAAAACCAATAAAATTATTTTCCAGGGCGGCAATCATTGTTTTAGCCGGAATTTTCTTTTCTTCGAATACCAGTTTTTTAATCGCGGCCAGACTGTTTGCCGAATCGACATTTCCGTAGAGTTCAAGCGTTCCTGCAAGGTATTCACAGCCCCCTGCGAAAATGCCTTTTCCGCGTTCAAGACAGCCGTCGTACAGCATGGATACCATAAGAAAAGGGTGGACAGCGCCGACAGCATCGTAAATATATTTTTGATACTTAGCCTGGGCTTCAATAAACCTTAATAGATGCCGTTTGTAAATCTCTAAAAATTCTTCGTAGCCGGCACACTCGGCGAGGGTTTTTGTTTTTACCGAAACCCAGGTTTTGGAAACAGGATCATACCCTCCATGAATGGCTAACTCCAAGACTTTGAGGGTTCCAATAAAACCATTGGGAGAGCCAAAACTATAATGATCGAATTCGAATTCACCGCATCCTAGGGGCACATAGCTTTCGGCAACTTCCCGGCTTACGTCAAAGGCCTGCATGATGGCTGGAACAAGTGCATCATCATTATACAAAAGAGGATATGTACGCCCCTCGCCAATGGAGCGCATTGCCGCATTCCATACCTGCCCCGGAGTATGCCTGTTAAAGCGAAGGGTAAACTGAGGAAGCACTTCCCTTACAGTCCTTGAAGCTTCACATGCCAAAAGGCAAAAGCGATCGGCGTTTTCGGGGTTCCGCCTGCCGTACCCTCCGATAATAACGCGCCCGTCACTTTCACAGTCCAGGCTGTCTATAAACCGGAAGTAATTCTGTATCAGCTTCAGCGCTTCGTTTTTGGTAATAAGGCCATTATCAATGTCATGTGTATACAGGTCGCCCAAGTACACATCTATTCGCCCGAATTCAACAAGGGGACACATAAGGCCGTACAACCAGCAAAGCTGCACTGCTTCAAGAAGTGATACCGGAGCGTTATCTGCAATGCGCTCCAGCGCCGCCGCCAAGTCGTTCATCTCTTTTTTACGCCCTGCGTTATCTGCCATGGCAGCTTTTTCCAGCGCCTCTTTGCGGTAAAAGCGGCAGCAATCTTTTAAAACTTCAAGAGCGCCCAGGGCGCTTTCATAAAAAACCGGATCACGCCCGGACCCGGGCCTGGAACCAGGTCCGGAACCTGATTCGGAACTGGTTTGGGCGCACCGGTTCAATTCGCTGCGGATTTCCGCTTCCAGGCCGGGAATTCCGATTCTGACCAGTTTGTCAAAATTTATGTAAGAGCCGGCCATACGGATAAGCGGAGAGCCGGCAAGCGGCTGGGTCATCCACTGATCCGAAGGAAGAATTTCTGCGAGTTCCCTGGGGGTATTGTTAAAAACAGTTCTGTAAGTATTTCGTGCTTTCCAGTAAGTCAGCAGATCGTGAAGATCTTCACGGTATTTAGCGCTGCCTGCCTGCAATTCCAGCGCTGCGGTTACTCGGGGCTCATCAAAATAATAACCGGTTCCTCCGGTCTGATCCTGTATGCCATATCCGATAAGCCCAAACTGAACCCTGCCGGCAATAATATCATCATCTTCTATAGGTATTAAAATGGCCGGATATTGAGCCTTAAGGCATGCCAACTCAATTTGCGCCGGATGGGTATACTGCCGCTGTGCTTCTCTGAATGCCCTGGTGAATGCAATTTCAAAACTTAAATCCACTCTGGGATTTTTAACCTTCCAATTATTCATAGCCGGCCTAACAGCCATTATAGTGTGTTTAAGCGCTTTGTAAAGATTCGGGACGAGGCTCGACTTATTGGGCGCCGGGCGCAGAAGCCAGAAATACCCGCTGATCGCTGCCGCTTTTTTTGCCGTTTTTTAATGCGGTAACAGCCTGGTCATAGTAAAGGCGGGTTTCAAGTATGTTTTCAAAACTGCCGCTTATTCCCATGTATAAGCCGTTTTTCTCAAAAAAAACTGTATTTGGGGCAAAAAACGAGGGGCCATAAAAATCTTTTTCTTTTGAACTCATAAGAACAACTATATAATCAGCATAAATTGCATATTTAAACGACCGGTACTGGCTTTCCAATAATTTTTTAACAGACACAAGCCTGTTTTGACGGTCTTGGGTCTTTATGCCATTTTGCGTAATAGCAACAACAGCCACATTAAGGTATCCCTCAAATCCATCGTACAATATTTGCAAATAACCGGTATATACCACCGGCTCCCTTATGATTCCGTCCAACAGCTTGATAATGATCTCTTCCTGGTACGCCCGCCCGTATGTAGTGTAATATTCGTCATTATGGATTTCCATTGTGATTTTATCTGTAAGCTCTTCAAAGGCTGCCATGTAATCTCCATCAAAGGGACAATCACACCCAATTATCACAATGTTCAGAACCTTGATATTATCCCTGTTATAAATATACCCCGCTATTCTGTCATGTTTTAGTTTGCTGCTTTTCAAAAGAACGGCCTTATCCGTATTTGCAACATCTTCGGTAAAACGTTCGCTTGCAAAGAACTTCTGCGTTTCCATGCTGAATGTTCCTGTTGATATCAGTTCATTCCAGAGGGGATCATCAGCAGAAGCGCCGGTATATGCTTTTAAACTATAGTTTAAGTCGAACACTGCCAAGGGATTGCCAAGAATTTCATAAGCGGCATCCAGCAAGCATTGAATACCTTTTCCATTTTCCAATGCTTTTACCTGATCCAGCCTGTTCATAATTGCCATCCCCCTTTTTGGCTTATACTACATTACGCTGTATCGCACACAAAAATCCGTTCCGCGCTTTTTTTCTCGATGCCATTTTCCAATGCGGCAAGGGCCTTGTCATAGTATTGGCGGGTTTCAAGAAGGTTTTCAAAGCAATCACTTATACCAATGTACATGCCGTTTTCCTCCAAAAGAACATTATCCGCGGCAAAAAATGATTTCCCGTAAAAATTCTTTTCCTTTGAACTCATAAGCATAATTATGTCATCTGAATAAATCGCGTATTTAAACCTTTTATATCTGGTTTTAAGTAAACTTCTAAAATAAGAGAGCCTGTTCCGGTGAACGTTTTCCAGAATACTATTACGCGCCACTCTTACAACAGCCAAGTAAAAATATTTTTCCAAACCGTATTGCATCACCTGAGTCTGGGGAATGCTTCCCATTGTCTTTTCGACATTCTTGTCCAGAAACCTGTTTATTATATCATTATGAAATGCGGTAGGAAGTTTGGAAAAATAATCATAATCATGTATCTCATCTGAAATTTTATCCGTCAGCATTTCAAAAGCCGCTGTTCTTTCTTCATCAAAGGGAATATGTGCATGCATTGTCGCCTGCCCTACCCAGTTTTTATCCCTGTTAAAGATTTGTCCCGTCATTCTGCCGAATTTCCATTTCTCATATTTTACAAGCACGCATTTTTTTGATGCCGTAATAACCAACAGCATATTTTCTTTATCAATAAGATCCAATAATGGATTTGTGGGGAATGTTCCTTTTTCAATAGTTACATTCCAATAAGGGTCATCGATTGGATTATCCGAATATGCAATCAGATTATAATATGCGTCTACCATGTAGATGGGATTGTTAAAAATCATATAGGCGGAATCCACGAGATATTGAATTCCCTTGCCATTCTCCAAAGCTTCTACTTGTTCCAGTATATTCATTGTAAAAACTCCCCTTCAAAATTATTTTTTGAGCATTTTACCGGGCGCCATTATGAACAAAAATTCGCACATCCTCTTTTCCCGAAAGGCCGTTTTTCAGCGCAGCAACGGCCTGATCATAGTATATGCGCAATTCATACATGTTTTCGAAGCTGCTGCTTATACCTATAGATAATTTATTTTTCCCAAAAAGGTCTGCATGAATGGAAAAGAACGGCGCTCCATAAAAATTCCTTAATTTTGAACTCATAAGCACGACAATGTAATCCTCATAAACCGAGTACTTAAACGATTTGTACTTGGTTTTAAGCATGCTTTTGAAATATTCGAGTCTGCTCCGGTGAACATTCTCCAGAATATTATTTCGCTCTACACTAACAACAGCCACATACAGGTAATCTTCAAAACCACTGTAAAGTATTTGAGCATGAGGATTGTATAACAATGGATTCTTTACAGTTCCGTCAAGCAGTAAATTAATCTTATCCTCATGATATGTCATTGCAAACATGCTAAAATAGTCGTAATCCTTGATCTCACAGACAATTTTATCCACAAGTGCTTCGAATGCTGCTGTATTCTCTGCGTCAAAGGGCGTGTTACAATCATACATCGTTGCCAGCCCTACTGCGATATTGTACCTGTTTCTTATATGCCCCGAAATTCTGGCATATTTTAATTTATCCCTTTTTACCGTCACAATTTTATCCGCATTTACGACATCTTCTGTCATGCGCTCTTTTGCCAGGAAGTCAAGCGTTTCCAGGCTGAGTGTTCCCGTAGTTACAAATTCACTCCAGATAGGGTCATCGAATGATACATCAGTAAACGCAATCATATTATAGTTTGAGTCAAACATGAAAAGAGGATTATTAAGAATCTTGTTAGCGGAATTCAACAAGTGTTGGATACCATTTCCATTCTCTATGGATTTTATCTGTTCTATTTTATTCATAACAAACTCCTAATACTTAAACGGAAGTAAATTTATCAACTCTAAAATCATTTCATGCTGAGCCAGGCCCAGATCCTGCAATGCCTCTGGGTGTATGGTAATTGATTGCGCGGCAAAGAGCCTCGCACTTAAAAAAAGCAGGGAAACCGGCCAGACATTAAATTCTTCAAATCTTCCCAGTTCTATCCCCTTTTCAAAAAACTTCTTTAAAAACTCCAGGGAATAATCGACCATCCAGGTGTATTTTTCTATGGCTTTGGCATCGGTATACATGCGTGAAAAAAGAACAGTCATCGCATAAAATAGATTTTCCTGCAATTCCGGCGGGAATTGATTGTTTGGAACATTTACAACTTCTTCCTTTGTTCCTTTTTGCAGAACGATAGTA
>WRLP01000007.1:0-1171 GCA_009777535.1 Treponema sp. | reverse complement strand
TTAAACGATTTGTACTTGGTTTTAAGCATGCTTTTGAAATATTCGAGTCTGCTCCGGTGAACATTCTCCAGAATATTATTTCGCTCTACACTAACAACAGCCACATACAGGTAATCTTCAAAACCACCGTAAAGTATTTGAGCATGAGGGTTGTATAACAATGGATTCTTGACAGTTCCGTCGAGCAGTAAATTAATCTTATCCTCATGATATGTCATTGCAAACATGCTAAAATAGTCGTAATCCCGGATCTCACAGACAATTTTATCCACAAGTGCTTCAAAGGCCTCCGTGCTGTGTGCGTCAAAGGCTGCATTACAATCGTACATCGTAACCAGCCCTACAACAATATTGTACCTGTTTCTTATATGCCCCGACATTCTGGCATATTTTAATTTATCCCTTTTTACCGTTACAATTTTATCCGCATTTACTACATCCTCTGTCATATGTTCTTTTGCCAAAAATTCAAGTGTTTCGTGTTTGAGTGTCCCGGCCGTTACAAATTCAATCCAGATGGGGTCATCGAAAGGAACATCCGTGAACGCAATCATATTGTAGTTTGCATTAAACATGAAAAGGGGATTGTTAAGAATCTTATAAGCGGAATTCAGCAAGTATTGAATGCCATTCCCATTCGCTATTGTTTTTATTTGTTCAATTTTATCCATCAATAACCCCCTAATACTTAAACGGAAGTATTTTTATCAGCTCAGTGATCATTTCCTGCTGAGCCACACCCCAGTCCTGTAATGCCTCGGGATGTATCGTAATTGATTGCGCGGCAAGCAGCCTGGCGCTTAAGAAAAGTAAAGAAGCCCCTCTGACATTAAACTTCTCGAATCTTCACAGTTCTATTCCCGCCTCAAAAAAATTTCTTAAAAATTCAAGTGAATAATCCATCATCCTGGTGTATTTTTCTATGGCCTTGGCATCGGTATACATACGTGAAAAAAGAACAGTCATCGCATAAATCGTATTTTCCTGCAATTCCGGCGGAAATTGGAAATTTGGAACATTTACAACATCTTCTTTCGTTCCTTTTAGGAGAACAATGTCATATTCCTCTTTGCTTAATTTGGTTTTGTCATGGTTTATCAGATAGAAATCGTAACAATCCTCTACAATCTGCTCTTTACTGCTGTAATGATTATAAATCGACGCTGCTTTT
>WRLP01000006.1 GCA_009777535.1 Treponema sp. | reverse complement strand
GTGTTAGTATGGGGTCAAGCGGCGGATTGGTCTGTTGATCAAGGCGGGGGCGGTTGCTGCACCAGGGGACAAGGGTTACCGGCGTATCGGTAAAAATGGTTACGGCAGCGATTTTTGCCCCGCTTGCCCCTTCGCTGAATGTTATTTTTACGCTGCTGCTGTTAAACGCTAGACCTTCAACCTCTGCCGCTGTTTTTGTTTTATCAAGGGCGTTATATTCTGCGGCTGGAAAAGCCAGCCATTTTTCAAAACCGTATCCGGGCATTGGAGTAAACTCGACATTAAATTCGTAGCCCTTGCGTGTATTGTCCCGGTTCAAGTCCCCCTGTTGGGGGCTTGCTCCCCATTCGACCGGATAATCGACACGCACAGTCAGTTTCGCCGCATTCGCCCAGGCGATTTCTTCATCAATCTTTTTTAGCAGATCGTTGTCTGTGGAGCCGGAGAATAGATCGCAGGAAAAGAGAAAAGTTAGAAGGTAAAAAATAAAAGAGAGGAACAGTAAGTTTCTTCTTAAGAATGGGGCTCCTAAGTCTATCATGGCTGGGCCTCCTTTGTTAAATTTTAGCATGATATAGACTACCTGTATATAACCACATGGTAGATGTATATCTTTAACAGGCAGAAGGGACCTTTAGTACACTTTTCAGGATTTCACCCACTCGTAACGAACCTTAAGTGCGTTCCCATAACTCATGGGCAATACGCCATCATGCTGTAATCTACCGACAACAATACCGGGTGCAATCCCAATATTTTGGGCAAATTGCCTTAGCTGTCGTAGTGTAGGTTTTTGGCATGAAGTTAGAAACTGTTTTAGACGATCGGGTGGTATTAATATATTCTGTGCAAAAACATCCGCTTCATTTTCTTTTGTTTTTTCGCTTTTCAGCCCCTTCCCTTCAATATACAGCTCTCTTTGTGGGTGATTAATAATATGGCAGACTTCATGAAAAATAGTAAACCAAAGCTGGTCATTACTCTTGCCATATAAACTTAATTGCATGATATGTTTATCATTGATGCGGCGTGTAGCGCCATAGATACCAAGTTTGGGCAATGCAGGAACAAAAACAATTGCGACTCCTGCGTCTGCACAGATAGCTTCGAGTCTAGGAACAAAATCATCAACATTTTCAATCGTGGTTAGTTTACGTATTTCTGCAAAACTATTACAGAATTTACGTTTATCATACCTAGCACAGTACTGCCGTTGTGCTGCGATTTCTCCTCTTCGTAACCAGGCTGAAATTACAGCGATATCTTTTTGAGATTTCCCTTTTACACGAAAGGCCGTTTGTAATTCTCTAACCCAAATTCTTTCCCATTGCGCAGGAGAGGCGACAGCAAAAAAACGCAATAATGCAGCAAGTTGCTGTGTTTTTATTCTGTATTTTTCTATCCAGCCATGTTTTGCCATCGCACTAACAGGAAAGATATCAAGCCAGTGATGATGTTCCTCAAGGCGTGTTTTATCGGCAAGTCGTGTCTTGTCTTCCTGGTACTGCCGTTCAAGGTTGCTCCAAAAATGCGCAGGCCGATTTAAAGTACGTTCAAACCTTAAAGCAGTATCTGCTGTGATAGCGGATTTTGCTTTGATGATCTCGTTAATTGTTTTCTTAGACAAGCCTGTCCTTTCTGCCAGAGAGGCCTGTGAAAGCCCTGCGTTGTCAAGATAATCTTCAAGAACCTCTCCTGGTGTAACTAAATAATCGGGTAAATATTCATTAAATGTTTGCATATTAGTCATGGGTGTCCTCTATTCCAATAATTTGTATCGCCGTAACCTGCTTCCAATCAAGCCCTTTATCAGTCTTTTGAGGAACAGGACTGTGATTTGGAATAAAAATGAGACGGTACGGATGATCCAAATCAACTGATAGCTGTCCTTTTCGTTCCCCTTGTTTCAATTCGTGGCAACGACTATTGCCGCTCTTAGGAGGCCAGAAGTCATATAAACAAACAGCCGCCCTGAATTCTGCCATTCTAAGGCGAACTTTCTTTGCACGAAGGCTGCCATGAACTTTTTCAAGCCGTTTCCCTTCATTAAACTCCTTTTCTAATTTTGTATTCTTAAAAGATATATCCATATCCGCCTCGCTGTCAAGTTATATTAACCCAAAAGGTTAATACAAACAAGATGCCGTTTTCCTTGCAGTTCGTGTTGTTTTTACCTTATTTCCCCTATAACCTTGCATGCCTGCGTGAATGAAAGCCCTTCGGTGTTCTGCCTTTTTCCGATGTCGCGGATTGTAATGGGGTCCGTCAGGGGATTTTCACCGGGGATTATAAGGGCGGCAATGCCTTTTTTTTCGGCCAGCACAAATTGCTTTACCTGTTTGTCGGTTTCTTCCAGGAAAACCTCGCAGGGAATATCAGCTTCCCTGAATTTCAGGGCCAAAGTCTGGTAGAGGCCGAAATGCTCCTGCCTGTTGCAGCAAATTGCGGCCTTCGCATAAACGGCGGAGGAGGGCAGGGCGCCGAGGTTTTCAAGTGCGGCAATCATTCTGTCGAGACCGATGGAAGAGCCGACTCCGCTGATCTTCGATTTTGAGTAAAGTCCGGCGAGGTTATCGTAGCGCCCGCCGGAGCAAATCGAGCCGATGTCGGGTAACTTTGTAAGAAATGTCTCAAACACAACGCCGGTGTAATAATCGAGCCCCCTTGTAATCGAAGGATCCAGCACAAAGATATCGGCGCAGCCTGAATCTGTCATGTAACGTCTTAACATAGAAAGCCGTTCCGATTCGGGCGAAGCTCCGCCGGTAAGTTCTGTTATGCGCTGGAGGCATTGTTCAAATGTTTCTTCGCCGGAATTACCGCCTGTAAAATGAAGAATTTTTTTGGCATTATCTTCGCCGGCAAGAGAGGCCAGGCTGTTGAAAGTCTCTTCCTGGACGACTTTGTTTTTTTTATCGACTGTCTGCAGAATCTCCTGCGATTTTTCTGTTAAGTTAAGGCGCTTAAGGAACAGGTTGAATAAACCCCTGTGGTTAAGATGAATCCGTACATCGGCACCGAGACCTAACAGGGTATTGCGGATAAGCAGAAGTATTTCAAAATCGGCCGCAGTGCTGTCGCTGCCGATTATGTCAAAGTCGCATTGGGTAAACTCACGGTATCTTCCGCGCTGTGTGTTTTCACCGCGCCATACCTTGCCGATGTGGTAGCGCTTGAACGGAAAGGCTATCTCGTTTTGATGCAATGCGGTAAAGCGGGCAAAGGGAACGGTTAAATCAAAGCGAAGGGCTACATCACGCCCGCCGTTATCTGTAAATCGGTATATTTGTTTTTCTGTTTCCCCGCCACCTTTGCCAAGAAGTATCTCGGCATACTCAAGAGCGGGGGTATCAATGGGAACAAAGCCAAACGAACGAAAAGAAGCCTCTATTTTTTCGATTAATTTAATGCGGGTAATTTCCGATGAAGGTAAAAAATCCCTGAAGCCTTTAAGCACCCTGGGTTCAATTATCGCTGTCATCAGATTATTTTACGGCTGTAACCGCAGCCATCCCCTGAGATGACCGTGTAGTGTACCAGTAATCGTCTATTATTTCCACCAGTTCGGGACTGAATGCAAGTTTTGCCACCGTCCTTATCAGCTTGTTTGGCAGTTCCGAGCAGCTTTGTATTACGCCGATTACGGTTATCCTGTATTTTTTAAAAAACAACTGGTAAGTTACAGTGCTTCCCGGTACTCTGATTTTTCCGCCCGCCGCTTCCAGGTGCTCAATATTTTTTGAACTGATCAGGTAAACCTGAATGCGCTTTGGCTCAACATTTGGTTCGCTTATCGATGCGAACATGTTATAACCGAGCATTTTTGCGATATCCGGCGTCATTTTTATGCCGGACTTGCCGTATTCCTCGTATTGGGCCTTAACAACTTCCTGGTTGTCAAGAAACCCGCCGAACATACTAACCAGATCATCCGGTGTTGTTTTATAATCCAGATCAAACAGACCGGTATTTTCCCTTCCCTTTAGGGGGTTAATTCCGATCAGGTTACAGCGAATAAAAAATTTAACCGGTTCCTGGGATTTACTGTTTTTTGGAATAAAACTTATGGACAGCCCAACATTGCCGCCGATATATTTACGGAAAAATGCCATTTCGTGCAGGGTCAGTGACGCGAGAAATAAAGATTTTTTAAAACCAAGCTGATATGGAACACAAAGTATTAAATAATCGTCGATCTTCAGAAAGCAATGGCTCTTGTCGACACCAAGCTTGGTCATCGCATAGGGATTACATAATATTGTCTGACTGCCAAACCGGGCAATTATCTGAGCCGGTCCTCCTACAGAAGCCATATTTTATTTTATAATAATTAAAAGAATTGTTCAATATCTTTGTATGAAAATTATTACAATTCAAGTATTCATTTATGACAAATTAAATAAGAGGACGGGTAATTTTTTAAATGTCCTGGAAACGTATTCCTTCTCCGGCAGGGATAAAATTCAGGGCTGTTCTTCCCTCTATAAGGGCTTCAAAACACGGCTCCAGACCGGGGCGAAGATTTTTTTCGGTTCTAAGAACCGCAAAATCCCCTATTTGAATAATTTCTCCCTTGTTAATGTCCCGTAAAGCATGGATAGACCGGTTTGTAAAGCGATAATTTTGCTTCTCGGACGGCGCCAGTTCCTTTTTTCCGTTTCCGAGTACCTGCTCAACCAGTTCTTCCCCCATTTCACGCTTATATGCCATGATGGTTTCTTCCGGACCGGCTTTCGCGGCATGGCGGACAGCCTCTGTCATTAGCGAGAACTGATCGGGCGGAAGAGCGATGGGGTCATCCAGGCCGGGATCGCTACGGGAAAGGCAGAAATGTTTTTCGATGACTGCGGCGCCCATGCTGACAGCCAGGGCCGGAATCAGGCGGGGGTCAAGGCTGTGGTCGCTTACGCCTACGGGCGTGCCGAAAACCGTCGATAAACTCTGTAAAACCCTTAAATTATAGTCAATTTCGGGCGCAGGATAGGCTGTAACACAGTGTAAAAGGCATACTTGCCCGGTTTCCGGGCTTTCGGCCCCTTTTTTCGCGTTCCCTAATATCCTGATTGCTTTATCAATGTCCGAAAGATACGAAACACCGCAAGATAATAGAATGGGCAGGGCCCAACATGAGATTTCTTTTAGTAAACTCGTGAAATTTAGCTCCGGCGAAGCAATTTTAGCGATTTTTGGCTGTAAATCTCGCAGTATCTTTGCACTTTTTGGGCCAAAAGGAGTGCAGAGAAATAAAAGCCCTGTAGATTCGGCATATTCCTTTAGTTCTGCATAAAAATCGCTGCTTTTTTCCAGAGCCTTGAACCGGTCGTAAAGCCGGACTTTACCCCCCGGCAGATTAACAAACCCTGTATTTGGATGGAGAATTTCATCAGCAAAAACCATTTGGAACTTGGTACAGCCGGCTCCCGCTTCAGCGGCAGCTGTAATCATTTCTTTTGCTTTTTTAATATCCCCATTATGGGAAGTACCCAGCTCTGCTATTATTAGGGGGCATTTGGAACTGTATATCCTGTTTTCAACTTTGAATTTTATCACAATTGGTACTCGACATATTCTAAAAGGTTCGGTATACTAATTGCAAGATTAAACAAGGAGTAACTATATGAAAACCTTATCTTGTGATGTTTGCAGAAAAAAACTGGAGAATCCCGTTGCCACAAGGAATTACTTCCACATTTGTCATCGGGAGGTATGTGAACCCTGCAAGGATTCTCTTGAAGGCAGCCTGAAGCCTGTTGTAAGAACCAAAGATCCTTTTTCTTATGACTGGTATACCAAGCTGGTCAAGGATTCTGTAGAAAAGGCAATACAAAAAGGAAAATTTTAATCCATAAGGATTTTAGGTTTGCTTGTAGCCTTTTAAAAATATGTACTGGCTGGAAGGTTGGGCGTTTTTTTGAAGGGCTCGTTTGTTAGAATCTCTTTAAAACTCTGAAGGAGTAGCTATGTCAGGCCACAGTAAATGGGCGACCATTAAGCACGCAAAAGGTGCCGCCGACGCAAAACGCGGTCAGGTGTTTACAAAGTTAATTAAGGAAATTTCCATTTCCGCGCGCATGGGCGGGGGAAATCCGGAGGGTAATCCGCGGCTGCGGACAGCGATAATAAAAGCCAGAGCGGCCAATATGCCCAAGGATAATATCGATCGTGCGATAAAAAAAGGAACAGGCGAGCTTGAGGGTGTAAGCTATGAAGAACTTGTTTACGAAGCCTATGCTCCAGGCGGAGTAGCGATTTTTATCGAGGTTCTCACAGACAATAAAAACAGGGCTGCCGCCGATATCCGCAACATTCTGACCAAGGCCGGCGGACAGCTTGCCACATCCGGCTCTGTATCGAGGCTTTTCAAACGGCTTGGCGTTATCACCCTGGACGGGGAAAAATATACCGAGGACGCCGTTATGGAAGCCGCCATTGAAGGCGGCGCGGAAGATGTATCTCTTTCGGATGGCATAATCGAGGTTACCAGTTCACCCGAAGATTTCGAAATGGTTGTAAACGCGCTGGGTGCGAAGAGTTTTGAGACAACAAGCGCGCAGATAAGCATGGTTGCAGAGGCCGAAGTTGCACTGGACAATGAAGGTACGGCTAAAGCCCTGCGGTTGATTGATAAACTTGAAGAAAACGACGACGTCCAAAACGTCTACTCCAATATCAGCATACCCGAAGGCTTTGAAGCAGAGTAGGCTCAAGGCAGGATGCAGGATTATCGGTATTGATCCTGGTCTTGCATCCACAGGCTGGGGAGTGCTGGATTGCAGCGGCGGAAAAATAAAATACATCGATCACGGTAACATAGAGACAAAGGCCGGCGCTCCGAGGGCGGAAAGGCTTTTTATTATCATGAAGTGTTTTCGTTCAATTCTTGACGACTACAAGCCCGGCAAGGCGGCCATCGAAACACTGTACTTCGGCAGAAATGTCTCCAGCGCCATTCCTGTGGCGGAGGCCAGGGGAATAATTTCTGCAATTCTCGCCGAGCGGGGTATCCCTATTCTTGAATTGACACCTAACGCAATAAAAAAAGGTGTTGTGGGCCTTGTAAAAGCGGATAAAATGCAGATTCAGCAGATGGTAAAATTAATTCTTGGACTGGACGAAATTCCAAAACCCGATCATGCCGCCGACGCTCTTGGCGCGGCTATCTGTGTGGCGCTTAATTTAAAAAATGGTATAATTGGTTATGATAAACAGCCTTAAAGGAATTGCAAACGGTAAAACCGGCGAAGCTCTTTACCTTTTATGTGGCGATATTGAATGGGAAATTGCAATGCCCGGTAACGATTTAGCCGGAATGGAGGGGGAATGCCGTGTCTTTACATGGCTGTACCACCGTGAAGATCAGATGAGGCTCTTTGGCTTTGCCAGCGAAAAACGGCGTTTTACTTTTCTTGAACTGCTTAAGGTTGAGGGGATCGGCCCAAAGGGAGCGATTAAGATCATGGGCGGAATTAACCAGGATGATCTTGAACGCGCCCTGGAAGAAGGCGATCTTGCACGGCTGGAAATAGTGCCGGGCCTGGGCAGGAAAACAGCCCAAAAAATGCTGCTGTCCCTTAAAGGAAAATTGCTTGCCCCCCATGAAGATGCAGCCGTATCGCCGTACAAAGATTTAATTGAGGCGTTAACCGAAATGGGCTATGACAAGAACTCTGCAAAAACGGCACTGGAAAATGCAGGCGCCGTTGTAAGCGCTTCTCTGCCGGCAGCAGAGCGTGAAAAAATGCTCTTTAAGGAAGCCATTGTTAATTTAAGCGGGGTATAGCGGATATACCGTCTGCGTTGTATAATTGACTTGTTCGGCAGCCCGGTTGGCTGCCGAACAGGTCTGATATAAAACGGCCCTATAGCTCAATGGATAGAGTCCGGGACTTCTAATCCCGTTGTGATGGTTCGATTCCATCTAGGGTCATTCGCGCCTTTCTACTTGTTTGTCGGCCCCGGCACTTTAAGTGAGTTAAGCAGGCGATTCAACGCTTCCAGCGGGTCTTCGTAAGGTATGAACCTTACTCGCAGCTCATAGTTCTTGTCCGAAATTATGCGAATGGTTTTACCAAGGCAGTCATGCAGTGTCTGCGAACCAAGGTCCGGAAAGTACTTTGGCTTGCGCGGAATAAATGTACAGACGCCGCTGCCGTCCCTGCGAAGCTCCCCGATGGAAGGCGGTATGGGGACTAGGAAAATAAGGAAATCCGATCTTCCCCCGCCGACAGTATAACTGAAATTCGATTTTAGGGAGTGAACATTACGTTTACCGATTGATGTCCTTTGATCTTCCACAAAAAGATTGATAAGAAGGGGCTGGGAAGGGTCTACATTCCTTGCCGCTACGATGGTCGCCCTGTCCTGATAAGGCGTTACGCGATGTCTTGACTGACCGGCCGCGTATTCCGCCAAATCTTTGCTGTGATCCATAAAGGGCGGCAGGCCTTCCTGTTCATTGGAAGAGCCGAAGGGCATTACCCGTGTTGAACCTGATCGTGAACGCCGGGCAAACAGAAGAATTAAAAAGCCGATTATAAGAGCGGCCGCCAGAAGAGCGATAATGAGTGCAATTGGAAAGGCTCTCCTGGTTCTTTGTGCCGGCTGTTCCGTTGGAGTGAATACAAAGGGTGCCGCAGGTTCCCCGGTAGTTGATTCCCATGTTCCGGGAGTTTCGCTGTCCTGCGCGGCATCAACCGGCCTGCCGGTAACGCCGGAGTCGGTTGGCTGTGCCTGAAAAGTGTCCGCCGCCTCGGCGGGGCCGGTTGTTCCTGATGGGGCGGGCTCTGTATCCCAGACCGGTGTTGTTGAAGGCACCTGGGTCTGGGTAGCCGGCGGCTGAACCTGGGTGGTTGCCGGCGGCTGAGTTACAGTCGATGCGGGCCCCTGGGTCTGAGCAGCCGGCGGCTGAGCCTGGGTAGTTGCCGCAGGCGGTTGAGTCGTTGATGCCGCAGGCGGTTGAGTCGATGATGCCGTCGGCGGCCGGGTAGTGGTTGCCGCGGGAGGGGCCTGGGTTACCTGGGCAGGAGCCGGTGAAGCTGCCGGCCGGCCGGAGGCGGGAAGATTTGCAAGGGGCTGCCCGTGAGTTATTCTTACAAAATCGAGAGTGACTCCTCTGGGACTAAGCCTTGCCCTTGCGGCTTCAATTTGGCTGTCCTGCCCTGTGCTGTCGCTGACCAGAACGATTTTCTTGGGACGCGACGGCAGTGTATTAACGTAAGCCTCAACATACCCCAGGGCGGCCGATATGTTCGAGCGGCTTTCCAGGGGGTACTGGAGCAGTATACGGCCTATGATGGTTTCCACATCACCACGGCCCTCAATACGGCGGGCTACATCAAGCCTGGGACTGCCAGAAAAGGGAATTAGGTGGAAGGTGTCGCCGACTCGCAGGAATTCCCTTAACATACCTGTTGTCGTATAATTGTTAACCGCGTCGTAGGAGGAACTCATGGTTGATGAGGTATCCAACAACAAAATTAGGTCTATGGGGCCGGAGGCCTGCCCATAAACGCCGAAAAACGCGCTCAGGATCAATACCAATACAAGTATTCTCACTTTCATAATATCCTTCCCGGTTTATACATTTGCTGGTGAAATACTCTCCACCGCATAAGAATTTTTCTCATCACTGATAGCAAACTCAAACTGCTCCCCCGCCGCCCTGTTCAGTATAGCACTGCCAAACGGAGAAAGATAGGAGATAATATTGTTATCAGGATCCGATTCCCATGGACCTAAAATAGTGTACGTTTCCTTTTTATCTTTTAAATAATTGTGCAAGACCACCGTTGTCCCAAATGACGCTTTTGCTGTATTTATCGAATTGGGGTCGAAGAGCTGGGCACGCTCAATTTCGTCTTTTAGTTTTGCCACCTGCGTATTGAGCTGATCCTGCTTTTCCTTGGCAGCCTTGTACTCGGCATTTTCCCTGAGATCCCCCAGGGAAAGGGCAAAGGCTATTTCCCTGGAATTGGCCGGAACTTCCTCGTCCATAATGTAGGCAAGCTGTTTCTTTTTTTCTTCGTACTTGGCAGCGGTAACAATAAGCCCGCGCGAAACTTTCTTTTCCACTTCCCCGAAAAATTTAAAATCAGGATTCTTATCCAGTATTTTACTGCGCAGATTAAGCTTATCCTGCGGATCAAGGTCTTTTACATCATTAATCAAGGTGAAAATCCGGGTTATGGTATCCCTGTCGGCCTGATCGATAAATGAGTAGAGGCTGTCTTCCTTGAATAAAAGTCCGTATACCAGCTTGTTTATTTTGCGGTTTTCGGTTGTATCTTTATGATTTTCAATATCCCGGTACGTAAGATCCAAAATGTAAATCAACGAGATAAGTTGTTTTTCAGCAGATATTTTCGCCGCCCTGTACCATTCGGTTTTCGAGGCGTTTTTAACAAACCAGACTACAGCCTCGCGGTTATCCCGGAAACGTTCAAAACAGTCGGCGCACAGGGCTTGAAGTTTGTTATTGTAACCGCCTTTTTCAAGCTCCGAAATTATCGATGGAACAAGGGCAATTGGAAAAAGTTTTATATAAAAATCGGCCCAGTTGGGAACGAACAACTGCACATGGCGAAGAAATTCTTCCTTGAACCTGGCGTCTTTAAGATTACGGTAAAGCAGGCCTACATCATTTATATTCTTAAAAATATCGGCAAAATTCAGATTAAGACCGGTTCCCAGATGGGGATACTTGCCGGCAAGTTCTTTTAAGAGCAGATACGATACGACATTTTGTTCCCCGGTTTGTGTCGGCGCGCGAAGTATTGCGGTAAAATACGAGAACATCTCGGAAAAATATTCGGAATCCATGTCCGCTTCTTTCTGGCTGGCAAAGGCGCGGATAACTGCAGCCCGGCCGAAGAAATTCTTTTCGGCTTTAAATTCATTGTAGAGTTTTTCCGTAACGCTGATGGGCCGTTCCCGGATTGTAAAGATGTCGATATTCTCGGGGCTTACTCCAAAACCCGGGTCAGATTTAAGGATATCCCGCGCCTTTGTGCTCCATGATGACCATTCGCCGACGGTAAGTAATGCCGGGGAAATTTCAGCCTTAATACGCTTAAGATCGCAGGAATTCCCGAAACTTGTTATTATCGTTTTTAGTGTCCAGGCGATATCGCTTTTGACCTTTTCACGCAGGGCTTCCTTTTTCAGTGTCGCTTTCAAAACCCAGATATGATTTTTAGACAGGGTTTGAAGCGCGTCAACCGCCATTTTAAGTGACATTGAGTGTGCCCTTTTTTTGGCAAAGTCGATGCGAATTTCATCGCCTTCTATACCGGAAATCCGGCCGACACCCCATGTACGGTGGTAGACAAAATTACCCTTGTCAAAAGCTATGTGCTTTTCAAAATCGGTAATCGCATCATGCACATTGCGGTAGTTTTGGGACAGGTTGGAAACGCGGATATACTCATCAAGCTGTGAATGTTCGGCGTACTTTTTCTTAAAACACTCGATTATTTCCTTGCGGGCATGAACATCTTTTTCATCATACTGAAGGACAATTTTCAGGATATTAATGGCAAAATCAATGTCTTTATTCCTGCACTTTGAATACAAATCGTTAAGAAGGACTACAGCCTTGTCTTCGCTTATTACCTTGGCTATTTTTTTCTGGACATGCAGGAAGAAGTCAATATCTTCCGGATTCAGGGACAGGAGTTTTTCCCATATTTCCCGTACATTGGTAAAAAGGCCCTTATTAATGTAGCGGTGCAGGGCTTTTTTGTAATAATCTATCGTCTTTTCCAGATTACCCTGTTTATCGCTGTATTCGGCGATGGACTTGGCAAGATCGGCTTCTTCAAAATCGACCTTAACAAGCCGTTCCCATACGGAATAAACGGCCTCTTCTTCATTTTCATTTTTATAACATTCGGCCAGTGTACGAAGGGCGTATTTGGATTCCCCGTAATCGAGAATGCGTTCGCAAAGATATTTAACAATGCTCCACTTGTGGTTGTCTACAAAGATTGACACAAGATTGATCATCGCCGAATCATCAATAATTTGCCGCGACAGGGCAACCATCCCCGACAGGTAAAGAGCTACGATGCTGTTCCTTGTGTGGACAAGATGGTCATCGCAGTTTTTTTTAAGCTCGTCTATAACACGTTCGTCACGGGCTTCTTTCAGAATAACATCCAACTCCTTAAACTGGCTGGTTGAATAATTGCTTAATGTTGCCCTGGTCCATTTTTCTTCGGTCAGCATACTCTGGGCATTCTTCAAAAGAGAATTTGCCGCTTCCGACACTGTTCCTGTCTGCTGCCCCTCCCTCACGGTAGCTTCAGCTTCAACTACAGACATTATCTAACTCCTCATCTGGTATACCGCTGGTAAATATCCGGATCGGTAACCTTTATTTTCAACAAACATTCTTCAATCAGCGCCGGATCTGAACGGCTGTTCTCGTAATGATCGATCAGCCAAAAATACCGGTTCAACAGCCGGGGGGTAATTTCATCCCGCCGTTTTGGATTGGCCATGCGCTCGGCTTCCAGTGAAAAAATAGACTGCTTCAGCCTGCCAATCTCCACCTGTTTAAGCTCCCGCTTTATAGAAAAGACTCCCCACAGATACCCGTAAACGGGAATCCACTCGCACAGTTCTTCCTCCCTGTACCCAAGGGCGGCCACTTTGTCCCTAAGGCGCAGTATAAGTTCAGATTCCAGCGATCGCAGATCCACTTTTGTTGGATCCAGAAAAAACGCTTCCCTGAATAAAGCCTTGGCCGCCTTGGTTTCCGCCATCATGGCGTTTATGTCGGCAAGTTCCGCAAGGGCTTCGGCATCCTCCCTCTTAAACCTGATAGCCTGCTCCAGATATTTAATGGCTTCGTCGTAATTACCCAGCCCCTTGTAGCACCGGCCAATCAGCAGCAGCAGACCCGGATCATGTTTATTCGCCCCGTCGCCAAGCAGATTATCGAAAAAGATCAATGCCGTTGAAAACACATAACACCGGATTGCATACTGACACCGGTCGTAGACCTTATTGAAATTTTCCAAAAAAACATAATACTGCTTTAACAGAGACAGTAAAAACCCTCCTTTTTCAAACGGGTCCTGTATTACTTCGACCCTCTTGAATTGTTCAAGCCACCAATGGACGCACTTTAACGCGTGTTTCAACTCCTCATTGTCAAAATCAATCTTTAGCGCCTGCTCCAAAATACCGGCCGCAGCAACTGCATCCGAGATTTTTAGCTTGTTATAGGCTTCCTCTATAAGCCCCGCCGCTGATTTTGCTGTTTCCATCACCTTCCCGGATACTATTTATTGTATTATACCATTCTTTTCCGGTTTGACAATAGTCTTTATTTGACGTTATGCTGTGAAAGTGGGTAATATTATCGTTTCTCCTTCGATTTTGGCCGCTGATTATGCTGATTTTGGAGGTGCTGTTAAAGAAATTGACAATTCCGGCGCTTCCTGGCTGCATGTAGATGTAATGGACGGCCGTTTTGTTCCAAATATCACTTTCGGTTCGAAATTGGTAGCGGATATCCGCAGGCGTACCAGGGCTTTTCTGGATGTGCATCTTATGATTGTTGAGCCGGGGAACTTCATTGATGATTTTATCGGGGCCGGTGCTGACTGTATTACTTTTCATGCAGAGGCGGAAATTCATTCTCACCGTCTTCTGCAGCGGATTAAAACCCGTGGAAAAAAAGCCGGAATAAGCATAGTTCCCTCTACGCCGGTTTCCACGCTTGAGGAACTGCTGCCCTTTGCAGATTTGGTGCTTGTAATGACTGTGAATCCCGGTTTTGGCGCACAAAAATTGATACCTGAATGTTTAGAAAAGGTAAGAAAACTATCTGTAATGCGAAAAGAGCGTAATCTTGATTTTCTTATTTCGGTTGACGGTGGCATTAATGATGATACATCTATCCAGGCAATAAATGCCGGATCTGATGTGCTGGTGATGGGAACCAGTTTTTTTGAAAATGACAACAAGAGCGTACTGGTAAATAAACTGCAAAACATGAATTTCCAAAACAGGCTCAATTGACAAGGGGATTAAAAAGATCGAATTTATAAAATATATGAAGGCGGTTTTCCCTTTAATTGTCATTGTCGTTATTGTTTTTTTTTCCTGTAAGAACTCTGAATACGACTCCATTGAAAGGCAGGATCTTTTTACCCTGGATATAGGCCCCATGGAAGATCAAATTGCTTTGTATTCGCTGGAAGGAAGCGGTGGGCTCAAGCGTACCGGTGTTGCCATGCGTGATGGATTGTTTTACATTGCCGATGGTAACAGCGCCAAGATTGTCCGCTTTAATTCCTACGGCGATTTACTTTTTATGATCTATAACGAGGAAACAAATCCAAGTCCCATCAGTCTTAGAACAAGTTTCGCCGAAGGCGGGCAGGCTACACGCTGGGCATATTCATATCCGCTCAGGGAACCGGGCAGGATTACAGTGGACTCCCGCAGACATATTTATGTTGAAGACAGGCTGCCCGCCCAGGGCTTAAGATTCGACACAGAAAATAAAACCATACTTGACGGTGTGATCCTGCATTTTGATCAAAACGGGCAATTTATTAAATACCTTGGTCAGGATGGGGTAGGGGGCACGCCATTTCCCAGAATAGTGGGCATTTATACCTCGACAAGAGATGATCTTGTGGTTGTCTGCAGGATTTCCGACGGCTGGGATGTATTTTGGTTTGATAATTCCGGGATGCTTCTGTACCTGATAAAAATCAAGAATAATACAATTCCTGAACGGCCTGACTGGCCCGCCTCAATGTTTTCCATAGACAGTATTGTTGCAGTACCGGATTCCAGGAGACTCCTTATTAAAGTGGACTACTATATGGATACTCTGGACGAGTCCACCAACACAAGGACGGGAAATGAACCCGGCAGTTCGGTTATATGGACTTTGAATGTGGAAAGCGGTACCTATGTAAGTATGTTAGAGGTTCCGTTATTTGAATATCCCACAACAGTGCGCCAGCAGAATGTAAGAATGTTTTATTCAATGCTTGGCGCCATGCGCGGCGGAAGAGTTTTCCTGTATTTTCCGGTTGATACGGGGTATTCAATACTTTTTCTTGATACCTATACCAGGCAGCAGCGCCGCGGGTTAGTCCGGTTTTCAAATGATGAACTGAGATTTAATGATTTTTATCTTTCTGCGGAAGGGATCCTATGCGCCATGCTGGTTGATGACTTTCAGGCCAAACTGGTCTGCTGGCGCACAGACGCGTTTATCGGAGAAACACAATGAGTGAAAAAACCCGGCCAAACGCAGCTTATAAATTAAGCAAGACGGATTCTTCTCTGGATCGAAGTGGCGAGGACGGAGAGCTTCACTTTTATTACGACAGGGAGAAGCGGCTTGCAAAGGCTCCGCGGGCGGTAAAAGACTTATACATTGAACCAAAGCGGCGCAGGTTTGGCCTGCTTGGTTCCCTGGTTTCAACCAAATCAAAAGCATTTCTTTTTATTACAATAGTATTGTTATGCGTCATGATTATTTTTCTTTCGCTGGGCGGTTATTTTGAAACGAGTCATTCCCTGGACGGGAATAAGCTGATAGTAAAGGGGAATGTGCACGAAGGAACCGTAATTCTTACGGTAAGGAAAACGATAAATAAAGGCACAAGACAAAACGATATTTACACCGGCGCCGTAGACATCGCTGTTTCGCCGGTGGTAAAAAATATAGAAGAAGAATACCCAGTGTTTTATAGCCGTCTTTTTTTTACACAGGAGCCGGAAGAAGAGTATCGCTTTGCAGTTCCCTTTGATTCTGACGAATTAATTTTGGTATTTCAAACCGAAAAATCCACGCTGAGTATTACGATAAGGCCGGAATGATGGACTGTGCGGTAGACAAAAATCATTTTATATTGCTACAATCGGCTAATGATACAGTTTTACTTTTTATCCATACTTTGTAACAGTCTGATTGGTTACATACTTTTTGTTTATGACGGCGCCGGAGAAGAAAACGTCGATAAGGGTTTCAATACGGGCGTTTTATCAATTAACAACCCTACTTTTCATCTTGTTTTAGGTATTTTAAGCATTATTTCGGGTGTTTTAAAGCTGCTCTCCCCGGCGATGGATAATATTCCAATCCTTGGCGATCTTCTGCCGGCTGTGGCGGGAGTAATTGCAGGTTTTGTTTTAATTTTTGGCGTTTACCGGCGGCAATCTACTGCTTCTGTCGATAAAGACAGCCGAATGGATCGCCTTGGTGAAAACCTGCTTCGCTACCGGAAGTTTCTTGGCGCCGCCCTGCTTGTTACCGCCCTGCTTCACTTTCTCTTTCCGCAGGCCCTGTTTCTTTAAGCCATGCCGCAAATACGGCGTTCAGTTGCCGGCATTGTAATAAATAAAGAACAGCTCTTTATAGCGCAGCGAAAGGGCGCGGGTGCCCTGGCTGATAAGTGGGAGTTCCCGGGCGGAAAAGCCGAAGAAGGCGAGAGTAACGAGGAAGCCCTAAGGCGGGAATTTCTTGAAGAGTTCGGCATTGGTGTTGAGGTTGGTTCCCTGATTGCCGATTCTTCCTTTGAACATAACGGCAAAAATTTTCTGCTTTACGCGTACCGCGTTTTTTTATCCGGTATACTTAATCTGAAAGAACTAAACCTTGCCGAACATAGCCGGTGGCGCTGGGCTTCCATAGCTGAAATTAAAGAAATCGATTTTGTCCCGTCCGATCTTGCCCTGCTTCCGGCTCTAAAAAATTACCTTGACAGACAAGCCGTAGTCGAGTAATGAAAGACCGGCTCCCACCCTGTTTTCACTTTTATGGTAGCCGCCGCTGCTGCCCACCCTGTAGAATGACTCTCCTTTTGCCGGGCCGATTTGCCTGTACGCAAAATCGAGGGAAAGGCCAAGCCATCCAACGGGTGTAAAGCTCAGTTTGCAGCGGGGTTCAAGAAAAATGCCGAAACGGGAAATGTCTATATACGTATAACGTGTTAATATGTGATTGTCTTCTGCATAACAAAATGTAAGAGGGCTGATTTGAAATGATAAATCAAGTAAAAAATGCTCAAGAAACCCAATGCCAATTCCGGCGCCGGCCGACAGTATAAGCCATTCCTGTGAATAGGTGATAACCCTGCCGTTAAAAGACCGTCTATCCGGATTATCGTCCATCGGGAAATATTTTCCTGAGTCTCTTGGGTTACCCCGTGCGTATATCCCGTGGCCGTCTCTTCCGGTAAAAGATAAATTCATCCATGAACCGCCGATGAATGTTTTAAAAAGAAATAAATTGCCGACGGGAATGGAAATGCCCATGGAAATATCCAAACAAAAAAAATCTTCGGTAATATTGGTATGGCTGGAAAAATTTGTAAGGGCTCCGTTTTCTATTGACTGCCAATCACGATCTTCCATTTTGCCGGTTTCTCCGGGAAAGCCGGCTTTTATCGACAAGGCGGAAAAAAAACCAGGTCGTTTCATCGGCTCAATAAGGCTGTAATCAAGGCCGGCTCCCCAGTAGAACAGGGGATTCATTTCCCAAATTAATTCACTTAACAATTCGCCTTTTTCAACTGTTGGGTAAACAATTTCCAGGGCTTCTCCGTCCAGAATACCGAATTGCGGCGCAATGGAAAGGGTATAGTTTCTTTCCTTTTTAAGCTCCTGGCCGGACAGCGGAAATTTTGAAGTGATGGCGGAAAGAATGATGACTAAAACCGTCAAAGCGGTTATATTTTTCATTAGAATGAGAGTAGCGGACAAATATAACCTTGGTCAAGCAATGGTATTTTTAAGCATTATTGCCATTTTTCTGTGCGCCTGTAACGGAAAAAAGGAAGACAATCCGGTTGTTCCCCCTGTAACATCCCCGCTTTCAAAAGACTATATTGGATATGGGGTTATTACTTCTTCTTTTACCCATGTTCTGGCGGAGCCGACTGAAGACAGCGCTTCGCTTGGATATTTAAGGAGGGGCACCCTTGTACGGGTACTCCGGAGGCGTATAGTCAACAATGCGGGCGGTATGCGATCCTGGGTATTAACCGATACGGAGCATAACGGCTGGCTTACGGAAGATGTAATGGACATATATGATAACGAAAGCAGGGCAAGAACTGCGGCCCAATCAATGAACCGGTGAAAGATATAATTTTTTTCGCGGTTCCGCCCCTTGTAGGCGCTGTTATAGGATTTGTTACAAATGTAGTCGCAATCAGAATGTTGTTCCGCCCGCTTGGCGAAATCCGCATTCTTGGTCTCAGGCTGCCCTTTACACCGGGGGTACTCCCGCGCCAGAGGCACAGGCTGGCACTTAGTATCGGTGCCATGGTGGAGAGGGAACTCCTGACCCCCGAAATATTGCGGCAGCGCCTGGCGCAGAAGGGGGTTAGGGATAATATTAAAAAATCATTTTCTGTTTTTACAGAAAAAATTTTGGCTTCTCCCCCCGGGGATCTATTTGCCGATAACGCCGGTTATCTTTTGAATAAAATAAAACAAGAAGCAGAAAAATTGTATCCCGATATAAAGAGCTCCTTTATGGATTTTCTGCGCCGGCAGGATATTCGCCGTGAACTTGAATCGAAGGGACAGGTTTTTCTTAACAACGCCATTTTAAGACTGAATGTTTTTCAGCGCATTTTTCTTTCGGCGGCGCAGTACGACATGACTTTAAGCAAAAAGATGCCAGAAATAGTCGACGATTTGATTGTCAGCGTTGACAGCTTGCTGGAAGATGCTGATGTTAAACAAAGACTGCTGAAAGCCGCCTGCGCCGCCGTGGAGCGCATTACAGGCGGTCAGGGCAAAAGCATCGGAGGTTTTTTAAATCTGGGCGCAGAAGATAAAGAAAACCTTGATGAGTTTCTGCTCGCGAAAATGCTGTCGGCGCTGGATGCAAACCTGGAAGATCTGCTGGCGTCTATTGATATCAAGGAGATGGTACGCCAGAGAATCGATTCGCTTGATATGCTGCGTGTCGAAAGAATTATCCTTGATGTTATGGCCGATCAGTTTAAGTGGATAAATATTTTCGGAGGAATACTGGGCTTCCTTATAGGTTTGTTCCAGGTTTTTTTCAATCTGCTGCTGCGGTAAGCCGTCCTGCCGCCAGCTGGCCGCAAGCCCCCATTATGCCCCTGCCCCTGCTCATGCGTCTTGTTACCTTTAAGCCCATGCTTTCCAGCATGGCGGAATATTTTTCCACTTCCTTCCTTTCAGGCTCATGCAGGGGAATACCTTCAAAGTTCAGGCCTTCAATCGGATTCCACGGAATAAGGTTTACAACTGTGTCCAGGCCGCCGGCGAATTCCTTAATAGACAGCGCGTCTTCTTTGCGGGTATTGATTCCGCCAAGCAGCACAGCTTCCAGAGTGATGCGCCCGCCGCCGGCTTTCTGAAAGTTCAGCAAGGCTTCTTTTATTTTAGACAGCTTCTCGCCTGCCGCGGCGGGCATTAATCTTTTTCGCAATTGTTCATCCGCCGTGACCAGCGAAAGGGCAAGCCTTACAAAAGGCCCGTTTTCGCAAAGCTCCTGGATGCCCTCGCTGATGCCGCAGGTGGAAACCGTAATGCGCCGCCTGGAAAAATTCATTCCATTGGGATCGGTAATTACAGCAATCGCCTTTCGCAGTTCGCCAAGGTTAAGCAGGGGTTCTCCCATGCCCATGACAACAATGTTACCGATGCCAGGTCTTCCATCCTGTGCGGCACAGCGGCGCAGAAAAAGAAATTGTTCGACGATTTCAGCGGCGCTTAAGTTCCGGATAAATCCAACAGAGCCTGTTTTGCAGAATACGCATCCCAATGGACAGCCGGCCTGGGTAGACAGACAGACTGTCAGGCGTTTTTTGGCGTCGGCAAGCATAACGGCCTCGACAGTTATTCCGCCGGGAAAGCCAAGGACGAGTTTCATGGAATCCCTGCTGTCATAACGGTTTTCTATAATGCCGGAAGAAACCGTAAAACGCCGGTCTAACTCTTCCCGTAACGGGATCGGAATATCGGTCATTTGGTCTATGTCCTGAACACCGCGCGCTATCCATTTGAAAATCTGGGCCGAACGGTAGCGGGGCAGCGGGGCCAGCAGGTCTGCCAGTTCAGCAAGAGGAAGTCCGCAAAGCGTTATTTTTTCTGTTATTGTTGTCTGGTCTTCAACTAACGCGGTTCGGCTGCGCTGTTCAGGCATTGCTGATTTTTTCCAGCATTTCAGCAATACATGCGTTCCTTATTCCCATTTTCTGGAATTCTTCCAGGGTTTCTATGGCAATGCCGCGATCGCCCTTTTCAAAGTAACATTCCGAAAGTTCGACAAAAAGGCGGTGATTCCTGTTATCCTGCTGTATCAGTCTTTTAAGAGAGGTAATGGCTTCCTCATATCTTCCCTGAACTTTTGCATTCAAAGCCAGGCCAAGAACGGCATAAGTATCAAATTCGATATTCAGCGCCCGCTCGTAATATTCCTGGGCTTTTATATAATCGCTGATGGTTCTGTAGGCATCACCTGCACGGGTAAGGATTACCTTGTTACGGGGATCCTGCTCCAGAATGCGATTCCAGTATTCAAGGGACTGTTCCGGGCGGTTCATTCCCCTGTAACAATCGGCAAGCCCAAAAAGTGCGTAGAAATTGCACGCTTCTTTCTTCAACGCCTCATCGAAATACGGAATGCCTTCGCAAAATGTTTTTAATTTACGGTGGCAGTTGCCGATTGATGTCAGTACCCGTATGTCCACATTTTCGCTGTTCATGCTGAGCATCTTTTCCCAGTAGTAAAGGGCGTCCTTGTATTCCTTAAAGTCATAGTGCAGATGTCCAAGTCCGATGATGGCGTATGGATTTGTTCTCTCCATTTCCAGAACACGCAGATAAATGGTTTTTGAGTGTTTAAAATCCCTGACCTTGCGGTAAGCGTCCGCAACCCTGGTAAGAACCGTAATATTTTTATTGTCGTGTAAAAGGTACTGTTCCCATATCTCGATGGCTTTCTGATATTGGTTCAGGGCCTTGTAGCAGTCCGCCAGTCCAAAAAGAGCGTAATTGTTTCCGGGATGGTATGACAGGCAGCGCTGATAGAATGTTACCGCTTCGCGGCAGGAACCGCGCTTGCGAGTCGCATCTCCCATTCCCACCAGGGCATAGTTGTTGTTTTCGTCTACCAGCAGAATTCTGGTAAAACAGTCAATCGCGTCCGATATTTTGTTTTCTTTAAGAAACTGATAGCCTCTTTTTGAAATCTCTGAAATATCGTGGCTTTCCATGGTTTTTGCCTGATCTTCGCTGAATAAAGCGCTGGCGGCGTCAGTCATTGGATTCCTCTTCTTCGCTGATTAAACCCGACAGAACACCGGCAAGCTGAGAAAGCAGGGGTTCCAGTTTTGGACGATCAGGGGCAATCCAATACATCTTCATTGCGTCCAGTATTTTGTTCTGCGACAAATAATGGTCTCCGACTCTGGAAATACCGTCGGAATATCCGGTGGTTACAAAAATCCGCCGGGCTTTTTCGATTTCACCGCTGTTGTATAGAATGTTGCCCTTGCGGTTCAAAGCGGCCTTGCTGGAGCCTTCAATATTCCGGGGGACAGTTGTTTTTATAAATGCGTCATGTTCTTTAAATTTCTCAAACGCTTTTTTATAATCCATATTTTTCTTAATTAGACCTTATTTATATTATCAGCATATTCAGCAAAAAAAACAACTAAAATCGTGAAGTAAAAAAGTCGACTATCGAGCGGCCGTATTCACGGGAGTCGCTTTTAACGAGGGGCTTTATGGGATCCCAATGGGAATCATTGCGGGGATAATGAATAAGCAGTCTGCTTTCATTTGTAAAAAGGACGGAAGCGGCTATATTCCTTATAAGTTCGCGCTTGAACTGATACCGGAAGGGGGGATCGAGAAAGATGATATCAAAACCGCGTTTCGCACGCTTAATATACAACTCGGCGGGCACAAAATGGCAATTTATTCGTACCGGAGAGATCGAAACATTTGCAAGCAGGGCTTTTCTTTTAAGTTTGTCATTTTCCACTGCCTCGATACAGGCAGCTCCTCTTGAAGCGGCTTCCAGCGCAATAATTCCGGAGCCTGAAAAAAGGTCAAGAAAGGAAAGCCCGGAAATATCTCCCAGGCAGGCGAAAACCGACTCCCTCATTCTGTCCATGCTCGGCCTAATTATTCCGGGCGGTACTTCAATCTGTCTTCCGCCGAGAACGCCGCCTGTAATTCTCAATCACTGCCCTTTAAGAGCTCGCTTAATTCCGCCCGGCTGACCGCTGGCCCCGATTCGGATAACTCCGATGGAGTGCTGGTCTCGTCGATCAGCCTGCGCCGCCTTGAGCTTTCCGCTTTAAGTTTTAATATGTCCTTTTCAATTTCAGGAAAACGTGCGGCAGAGAAAGGGCTTGAATCGCCTGCGAATTCGGTCAGAAGCCGGTTGAACTGCCATTCGGCGTCGCACAGGTTATCTGATTCACCTTCCCGATCAATAAATTTTGTGTTGGCAAGAAGTTTTTCCGTTAGTATTTCCAGTGAGGAACCTATAAATTCAAGATCGTCCATGCTTTTGTGCAAAAATAAATTTGTATCAGTATCAAGTCGGAGGAGATCCCGTACCATTCTTATTCTGACATTAAGGATAAATATTGTATCTTCAAAATTTACATTTTTATTCATAATTTTTAATATTATCGGTTTTTCTGCGCATAAGGGTGAGAAGTCGTTTTAGAACCGCAGCTTGCTGCGCTCCGCGAAGCCTGTAATATTATTAAAATCCAGTATGGAGCCGTCGTCCAACAGGGCTTTACCGGAGAAAAACCCGAAAAACTGGCGGCGTGTGGAATTGTAAAAAAACAGGCGGCTGCGCTCCGTCCGCCCCTGATGCGGGGTAAAGAGCATTTCCAGGCGGTTGTCGTTGCTGGTAAACCGCCACGGAGAGAGCCAGTTGGAAGGCGGTATGTGAAATGTGATCTTGTCCAGCTTATGCAGCTTTCCGTCTACAAACAGGCCGTTTTCGGTTCCGGTCGAAGAATCCGCCCAGCTGTAGCCTGCGCTGAAACTGACCTGCCTGTCTCCTGCCATGCCGCAGCCTGCCGACCAGTAATGTATATCCGCCCCGGGGCGTACGCCGCGATTCCAGTTAAAAATACCCCAGCCGTTTCCCCTGGTAAAAATAATCTCCGTACCTCCAAATTGAATAACACCCTCGGCAATATACCAGGGCGAACAACGGGTGTACCTGAAAGAGTTTTTTTCACTGTACCAGCGCTGATTTGTTACAATGGACTCCGATGCTGCCGGTTCGCTCAGAACAACCTGGCCGCGCAGGCTGCGGTGGTGGCCGAAATGTTTTATATCAGCCTTGATGATCTTAACCCCGTTTTCCATGCTGATAAAATCCAGGTTTGCTTTATTGCGCCGGTAGCGGGTTGAACCATTTACACTGCCGGTTGGCATTTCGTAGGAGCCCATTGGAAGCAGTGTTCTGTAAATTTGGGTGGATCGTTTTTTATCCCTCAGCGAGATAACGGATATGCCCATGTATCCAAGCCAGCCGTCATCCCTTATTTCAAATACCACCATGTGCGTGGGCGAATGTAAAATGTAGCGATCGGATTCCGATATTCTCCTGCGTGGGCCCCAGATAAGCGCCGGATCATAAAAAAAACCGGGCTCTCTTGACCAGCCGAAATTCTGCGGCTGCCCGCTTGAGTCAAGCACCGACAGCGGAGTTGTTATTTCATTTTGGGCCATGAGAACCCTGTTTACATGGCTCTTCTTGCATGCTATTACCTTATCATGGATTATTCTGGTTTAAAAGTGCTGATAATGGGTCTTGGGCTGCATGGCGGCGGGCTCGAATCAGCTGTTTATTTGCTCAAAAAAGGCGCCCGTCTTACCGTAACCGACCTAAGAGACGAAAAGGCGCTGTATCAGTCTATACAGAAACTGGAAGCGGCCTGCGGTACGGTGGGCGCTTCCCCGATCCGGTATGTCTTGGGAAGGCACGAGATCGCTGATTTTAAGGACGCCGACTTGATAATAAAAAACCCCGGCGTCAATCCGGATTCACCGTATTTGAAGGCCGCTAGTAATATTGAAACCGATATTTCACTATTTTTGGCTTCCTGCCCGGCGAATTTATATGCGGTTACCGGAACAAAGGGAAAATCAACAACGGCCTCCGCCCTTCACTGTATTCTAAAAAAGGTGCCAGGCACCGTTTTTCTTGGGGGTAATATTACGGTTTCGCCCCTAAGCTTTCTTGATGAACTAAAAGAAGGCGATAATGTGGTGCTTGAACTTTCAAGCTGGCAGTTGGGTGATCTTAGGGGCAGGACTGCACGGGACGGCAGACCCCTGCTAAAACCAAGGGCTGCTGTTATTACCCCAATTATGCCCGATCATCTTGATCGTTACGGCTCCATGGACAGTTATGTTGAAGATAAGCGCCTTATTTACCAGGGGCAGGACTCCGGCTGCGTAACGGTTGCCGGCGATGACAGTTGGGGAAGGAGTTTTCTCTCGGAGAGCAGGGGGCGTCCCCTGGTTTATGCAAATGCCCCGTTGGAAGACGGGCGCAGCGGCGGCTGGCTTACAGGGGCGGACGGCCCCGGTCTTGCAAGGCTTTGCGGGGAAGGCTGGAACGCCAATGGGGAAATCGAAGAGCTTGTTCCTTCACAGCTGCTGACGCCGGGCATTCATCAGAAGCAGAATCTGCTTGCCGCGGCGCTGGCAGCCTACGGCCTTGGCCTGGAAGCGGAAAAAATTCGCGAAGCTCTGTCCCTCTTTTCCGGCATTGAACACCGACTGGAGTTTTTCCACGAAGCTGGGGGGATACGGTTTTACAATGACAGCGCCGCGACCATTCCCGAAGCCGCCGCCGCCGCCGTACAAGCTCTGTCCCCGCAAGGGCCGGTAGTACTGGTTACAGGAGGTACTGACAAAAATCTTGACTTTACACCGATTGTAAATGCTGCCTCAAAGGCAAGGGCTGTAGTTCTCCTTTCCGGCAGCGGCAGTGATAAATTAAAGCCCCTGTTAACACAGGCCGGAATATCCTGTCTGGGGCCCTTTGATGATGTTGACACGGCGGCGGCGGCGGTGCTGGAAGCGGCACAGGCCGGCTGTGCTGTTGTTCTTTCACCAGGATGCGCCAGCTTCGGCATGTTCGCCAATGAGTTTGATCGCGGCGCCAAATGGAAAGAAGCTGTCAGGAAACTGGCGTAAGGGAGCTGTTTTTGGATCTGGAAATGCTGCGCGAAAGGGCCGGAATTATCCTGCGGATTCGCTCTTTTTTTGAAAGCAAAAATTATCTTGAGCTTGATACGCCGCTTTTAAGCCCCGATTTAATTCCTGAATCCTGCCTTGAAGTATTTGAAACAACAAGGCTTTTTCCGCCGGGAAGCGCAAGAAAAAATCAAAAACTATATCTTGTTCCTTCACCGGAAATCTGGATGAAGAAGATTATCGCCAAACACGCTGTAAATATATTCCAGATATGCAAATGTTTCCGCAACGGAGAATCATCGGGCCATCTGCACAATCCCGAATTTACCATGCTTGAATACTATACCATGAACGCCGGTTATTTGGATTCTCTTGAACTTACCGAAGGGTTGTTCGCGTTTCTTGCCGAAGGCGGGAATATAAGCCCGCCGTTTGAGCGCATAACGGTTGCCGATGCATTTGGCAGATGGGCGGGTTTTGATCTTTTCCAGGCCGCTGAAAAAGAAGGCGCCCTGGAAGAAGAAGCCAAGCGCCTGGGGCTCCAGCCGCCGCCGGGAATTGGAAAAGAGGCGCTGTACGATTTAATTTTTATCCACGCAGTTGAACCGCAATTAAAGTCAGATAGACCGGTTGTTCTTCTGGATTATCCGGCTTTTGTTTCCTGCCTGGCAAAACAAAAGGGTAAAACTGTTGAACGTTGGGAGCTTTATTATAACGGGATTGAACTTGCAAATTGTTTTTCCGAAGAAACCGATCCGGCTGTAGTTAAAAGTTTTTTTTATAGTGAAGCGGAAAAAAAGGAAAAATCCTGTCTTGTAAAACATAATGCGGACTTCGATTACTGGAAGATATTCGACCGGGAAGAAAAACCGTTCCCGCGTTGTTCCGGGGTTGCTCTTGGCATTGACAGACTCATCATGGCCCTTGTTGGCCGCTCAAACATCGACAGCGTATTGCCGTTTGCCTTTTAAAATTAATAACTTATGTTTCTTCAATTTCTTACCACGAACCTCACAAACGCCACCAACCATTAGGTCGATATTGTTAAGAAACCTTTATGATTCTTCTTAGTTTCATGGAATTTGAAGGTATAAATGAGTTTTCTAATGGCACGTTCGTGTTGTTAGTGTGGTTTGTGGTAAAAATATTGTATTTTCTGGACAGCCTGTGGTTCCGCTTACTTGTAAACCGGTGAATTGCCTGAACGCTCAAAATCCATTTTGAATCTTGGCAGAAGGGCGATGTTGGTTCCCACCTCCACATTGCCCAGGAACCGGTAGCTTACGTCCCGCATGGCGATTATATCATCGAGAAGCTGGCGCTTCATATCAATGAAATTCATCATAAAATACAGATTGGTTTCCGCCGAGCTCTGGGCGGGGATATCAAGAAGGTCATTTTCCCTGCCGTTCGCCCAAAACCTGCCGTCGCCGTAAAGAATATAACCGAAAGAGGAAAGGGCGACAGGAAAAATATTCGGGTTGTCTATTCTGATTCTGACCCTGAAACGTGTATTGACAAGCTCCGCCTGGAGAACAGCAATAGAGGTAATGGTAAATTGAGGTTCTTTTATGTGCGGGAACGATGAGTCGGATATTGCTTCATAATCGTATGTTCTGCCCTGTTCATAATGGAATATTATATTAACGCTCATTTTTGTGATGTATTCATCGCCTTCATTGTTGATTAAAACTTGCCCCTGATTTTTCAAATCAAGATTCATTGTCAATATTTTTTCGACTGTTGAAGATGGTTCGACTTTTAGTTTAATTCCCAACGCTTCGTCCCCTTCCAGTGTAAGAGCTGCATTCTCACAGTCCAGGTACATTCCGTTAACTATGCAGTCCCAGTTATCAATTTCAATTATCGCTTCAATGGGAAGGGGATTGGTTATTATCAGATTGTAATAAAGATTAAATTGATTGATGCTGTAGGCTTCAACCTGTTCGAGTTCCAAAACAGCCGCAGGTTTATAATCCGGCTGAATCTGCTGGGATTTACAGGCAACAAGCAGGGGTAAAACCGACAAAAAAAGACAGAACTTTCGCATATCCGCTTATCGGCGGAAAATGACAGGATCTTCACTCAAAAGAAACGACGCCGTAAAAAACAGTGTCTCCGTCTTCTTCTGCGGCGCTGACCATTTCCTCCCCAATAAAGCGCGGCTGTTTTTGGTCTAAAAGACCGCTTCCAAGAAGGCTGGCTATTATGGCGCCGCCGCAGGTTTTAATGCGGCCGTTTAGGACAGATGAAATAAGCTGCGGTGTATTTTTTTCGAGTACGAGACGCACGGATTCTTCGGCCAGGTGCCGGGCCGTGGTTTTATCATGGGAACAGGAGAGACAGCTTGAAACCACAAATAGGGTATTTTCAGCAACCGGCCCCAGAACCGTCCTGAGCGCCTGAGATAAATCTGTAATCATTTCAACGCTCGGCCTGCCCATAAGAATGGGAACTATGCTGGCGTCGGGAAAAAAATATTTGACAAAGGGAAGCAGTACCTCGATCGAATGTTCTCCCAGGTGGGGAATGTCATCTGTTTTCAAAAATTCACTGTAATATTCAAGGTCTTTCGATACTTCCCTGTCAACAGGGAGCATTCCAAGGGGGGTATCAAAAAAGTGCGAATTCGACAGAAATATTCCTTCTTCGCGTTTATCATGGATTGGACCTAACAAGACGACTCTTGTAATTTCTCTTCTGCCGCCTGCCCTCATGAACGCATCGACGGCCATGGAACCGGAAATTTCCCACGCACCATGCGGTGCGATAATTGCCCTGGCCAGGTTGCCGCTGTCTTTCATTTGAACAAAAGCATTTATATATTCCAGTATCTCGTTTCCGTATTCAGGATAAAACATACCCGCCGCAACCGGACATCGAATTTTTTCTTTCATTGCAGTTCCCACAATCATCATTTATAAATTTAATAACTACCGGCTCTGAATGCAAGGAAAAATCAAAAAAATTCCTGATTAAATAATATTAACTGTTGTTAGTTAGCATTATTTTCACATAAAATGGTTTGATTCATAATGTGCAAATGAAAAAAAACTATATCAATTTCTACATAAGTATTATATTATCCAGGAATGAGTGATATTATTGTTCGTTTTGCCGGTAATGAAAAAGGTGAAGAGGAATGCGCCTACGGGACCAGGGCGAAAACTTTGGCCGGGCGTTTCGGTGTTCCAATAGAAAAAATCGCTGCATTCAAGGTAAACAACGAGATACGGCCTGTGGAAACTCCGCTGACGTTCAATTCATTCCTGGAACCTGTGCTCATTGATTCTCCGGAAGGGGCAATGATATACCGCCGTTCCCTGGCGTTTCTGCTTGCGGTTGCCCAACGGAAAATATTTCCTGAGCGCAGACTCTATGTCGGACATTCACTGGGCAACAGCTATTATTATACTTTTACCGAAGGCGTGCAGCCCTCATCAGAAGATGTTTCTTCTCTTTCGTCTGCAATGGAGGAGTTGGTAAAAGAAGACCTTCCGATTACATTCAAGCATATTGCATTCGAAGAAGCTCTTGATTTATTTAAAAAAAATAACCAGACAGATACCCTGCTACTTTTGGACCAGCGCAGTTCCTCCCGTCTGAAGATAAATGAGTGCAATGGTTACATGGATATTTATGTTGAGCCTTTGTTGCCGCGTACCGGCCTGCTTGCTTCGTTTGAGCTAATGCCGTACAAGGAAGGTCTTCTTTTACGTTTCCCCGGTATTGGAAAAGGTAATGAGATAGAGCCCTTTGTAGATGAGCCCAGCATCTTTCGGGTTTACAATGAATACAAAAGATGGGGGCGCATTGTCGGCGTAAGAGTAGTCGGCGAATTAAATTCCCTGGTTGCAAAAAGGACAATTCAGGATTATATAAGGATTGCGGAAGCCCATCAGGCGCGCAAACTGGCGGATATAGCCGATTTAATATACGAGAGGCGCGGCACAGTTAAAATGATTCTTCTTGCCGGTCCTTCAAGTTCGGGTAAAACCACAAGCGCCAAAAGGCTTGCCCTGGAATTAATGGTATTGGGAATAAAACCCATTGCCATTGGCCTTGACGATTACTATGTAGGAACGGCGAGTACCCCCAAGGACGAAAAGGGCCAGCCGGATTATGAATGTCTGGAAGCCCTGGATCTTCCCTTCCTTAATGAACAGCTTTTGGCGCTGTACCGGGGCGAGGATGTAACGCTTCCTGTATACGATTTCAAGACCGGCTCCAGAAAACCTTCCGGCGGCAGGAAGATTAAATTGGACAGGCGTACAGTGTTAATTGTGGAAGGAATCCATGCGCTTAACGATGCATTGACACCTAACATAGATCGGGAAACAAAGTTCAAGCTGTATGTTTCGGCGCTGACCCAGCTTAATCTTGATGATCACAACCGTATCCCGACCAGCGATAACCGGCTGCTTAGGCGCATGGTGCGCGATAACCAGTTCCGCAACAAGGATGCCGCCGGCACTATTAAAATGTGGCCCAGCGTGCAGGCAGGGGAGCGCAAGCATATTTTTCCGTTTCAGAATACGGCGGATGCGGCGTTCAACTCGGCCCTGGACTATGAGCTTTCGGTGCTGAAGTATTATGCCGAACCGATGCTGCGGGCGGTAAAGCCGGGTATGTGTGAATATTCCGAAGCTGTCAGGCTGCTTTCGTTCCTTGAAAACTTCGCCCCCATTCCGCCGCAGTATGTGCCTGGAAACAGCATTTTACGCGAGTTCATCGGCGAGAGCGAATTTAAGTATTAGAGCGTATTTTTACCAGAATTTTTGTTTCCAAGGTGCTTGTTGATCAAATCCAGTTTAAGGGCGCGGAGTTTTTCTGTTACGGCAACCTTGTATACATGGGGGTTTAACAGGCGCTTGTAGGTTGAATCGAACTGATCGAGGCAGGCGGCGGCATGGGAGCGGATTTCAGATAACGAGGGAAGGGGACGGGAAAGTTTGCCGTTCTTTATCCATGGTTCCAGCAGCGGCCGGACATTTTCTATGGTGTGATAAAAATGCCTGTAGTCCCCTGAAGGGTGCCAGAAGGCGCGGTGAAAGCCGCTTTCCAGTTTGTCGCCGCTCTCATCAAGACTAAGGACATCCGCCGCCGCATGGTCATTGGCATCAGTTATACGCCATACCTGCTTTATGCCGGGATTGGTTGTTTTTTCGGGATTATCCGAGAATTTCATAACAGGGTCAGTACCCCCCCCCTCTTTGCGGCAGGCTGAAAGTTTATACACGCCGGTAAAGGCGGCGTCGGATGCGCCTGTAACCATCTTGCTGCCTATCCCCCAGCTGTCGACAGGAGCTCCGGCTTTTACAAGGGTTTCTATTATCGATTCATCCAACTCGTTGGATACGGTGATTTTCGCTTTTGTAAAACCGGCCTCGTCCAGTCTTTTTCTAACCTCTGTCGAAAGATACTGAATGTCTCCCGAATCCAGCCTGACACCGAAATTCTTTCCCTTGGCGGCAAGTTTCGCTCCCGCTCTGACGGCATTGGCGATTCCGCTTTTAAGAGTATCGTATGTATCGAGAATAAAGGACGCTCTATCCGGGTAAAGGGCGGCATAGGCGTCAAAGGCCTCTTCCTCGCTGTCAAAGGACATCACCCAGGAATGTGCCATGGTACCCATTACCGGAATGCCGAAAACTTTTCCGGCCATTGTATTGCTGCTGCCGCAGGCGCCGCCGATATATGCGGCTCTGGATGCCGACATGGCTCCGTCCGGCCCCTGAGCCCGGCGCATACCGAATTCAATCACGGCGCCGGCGCCGGAAGCCAGATATGCCCTGCATGTCTTGGTCGCAATCAGGCTCTGGTAGTTAATTGTATTCAGCAGCATTCCCTCGATTAGCTGACATTCGATAAGGTTCCCTTCAACCCTTATAAGGGGCTCCTGTGGAAATACTACCGTTCCCTCGTCCATGGCCCAAAGCGATCCCTTAAAACGAAAACTTTTAAGATATTCAATAAAGGATTCTTCGAACAGTTTCAGCTCTTTAAGATAATCGATATCGCTGCCGGAAAAGGAAAAATCAGCAAGCTGTTCAAGCAATGTTCCAAGACCGGCGAATATCGCGTAACCGCCGTCAAAGGGCTGCCGCCGGAAAAACATTTCAAAAACGGCAGTATCGTTCATGCCTCTTTTATAATATCCCTGGGCCATTGTAAGGGAATAAAAATCGGTAAACAGCGCGCTGTTCATTTTAGCCTGCCAATTAATTCAGCGGAACTGATAAATTCAATTCCGTTTTTTTTCATTTCTTTAACAGCATTATCCACTGAACCCGCCGGAAAGTCCACGCCCCGGACGGCGTCGCCGGCGATTATTGTCGCCAGACCAAGCCGCTTACAGTCCATGGCGCTGTAAAACACACAATAGTCGGTGGCAAGTCCGCCGATTATTACGGTTTCTATTCCAAGGCCGCGTATCAGGCCTTCAAGGCCGGTGGGGGTGCGGCGGTCGTTTTCAAAAAAAGCCGAATAGGAATCCAGCGTTTTTTGAAGGCCCTTGCGTATAATAAAACTTACAGGGTCAAGATTAAGCTGCTCATGGAATGCCGCTCCCCAACTGCCCTGTATACAATGATCCGGCCACAATACCTGGCCATTTACAGTTTCTGTATCGATAATATCCCCCGGACTTTTACCGCTGTAAGATGATGCAAAGGAAGAATGCCCCCACGGGTGCCAGTCCTGTGTGGCCGCCGCGCACCCGCCTTTTGCCGTGACGGCCGCCGCCAGGGCATTCAGAGGCGGAATAACTTCAACGGCGTTTTGGACGGCCAGCGCCCCGCTGCAGAAGTCATTCTGAACATCAATTTCCAGTAACAGAGTCCTGGCTGCATTAAGCGTCATTCGCTGAATACTCCTATTTTTCTGAATTTTTGATAACGTTTTTCTGGAAGCAGTTCAAAGTTTTCGGATAAAAGGCGAGCGCAGGATTCTTTGAGCCATGCTGATATATTGCCTGCAGTAAGGTTTATGTCCCTGGCAGCGCCGCCCTCCGGTTCGGCGATTATTTTATCGCAGACGCCGAAGCTGTGCAGATCCAAGGCGGTAATTTTCATTAGTTCGGCGGCTTCCCTCTCCCTTGAACCGTCCTTCCACAGGATCGAAGCAAAACCCTTGGGCGAAATTACCGAGTAAAGGGCGTTTTCCAGCATTGCAAGTTCATCGCAGACGCCAAGAGCCAGAGCTCCGCCGGAGCCGCCTTCGCCCAATACAACGGAGATTACCGGTGTTTTCAGCATCATAAATTCATGCAGGCTGCGGGCAATCGCCTCGCCCTGGCCGCGTTCTTCAGCGCCGACCCCGCAGTAAGCTCCGGGGGTATCAATAAAACAGATAACCGGGCGGCGGAATTTTTCCGCCTGCCTGGCAAGACGCAGTGCTTTCCGGTACCCTTCGGGGTGCGGCATGGAAAAATTAATTCTTTGAAGGCCTTCGATGTCTTTAGCGCGTACCTGGGAGATCACAGTTACTGGAATGTCGCCTAATGTACATATTCCGCCCAAAACGGCGGGGTCGTCGCTGAAATAGCGATCCCCGTGAAATTCGATAAAGTCGTTGAATATAAGCGGAACATAGTCGTGAATTGTCGGGCGTCCGAGGTTTTTCAGGAGATCAAGTTTTTGCTGCATGGAAAGCGCCATTATTTTCCTCCTTGCGGCCTGTAGCCGTGCAGGGCGATAATTTTGGCGATTAAACCGGGCATTTCCCGCCGGCCGGAAATCGCGTCGACAAAACCATGCTCATAAACAAATTCCGCCGTTTGAAACCTTTCGGGCAGGACAGCGCCGATTGTGTCCTGTATTACGCGCTTTCCGGCAAATCCTATAATTACCCCCGGTTCGGCCAGGATAACATCGCCAAGGGTGGCGAATGATGCCGTAACGCCGCCCGTTGTCGGGTCTGTTATTACCGAGATGTAAAGCTGGCCTGCCGCGTTGTGACGGGCTACCGCGCCGGAGGTTTTCGCCATCTGCATCAGGGATATTATCCCCTCCTGCATTCGCGCTCCGCCCGAAGCGGAAAAAACCACGGCAGGCAGTTTATTTGCAGTTGCGTATTCCAAGGCCCTGGTAATTTTTTCACCAACAACGCTCCCCATGCTTGCCATCATAAACCGGCTGTCCATTATTCCCATGACAACAGGGTAGCCCTTTATGGTGCAGCGCCCTGTAACCACCGCTTCCGAAGTGTTACAGGTTTTCTGTAATTCGCTGATTTTCTCCTCGTATCCGGGAAACCCAATTGGGTTACCTGATTTCATTCCTGAATCAAACTCTGTAAAGCTGCCTTTGTCTGCGGTTATTTCCAGGCGCTGCTGCCAGTTTATTCTTGAGTGGCAGCCGCATTTATCGCAGACCCAAAGATTCCGCTCAAACTCCTGTCCTGGTATGGGAGTTTGACAATTTATACAGTTTGTGTCATTCATTTTTCCATTCTAAGCAGAGATTGAGGCGCCTTTCAAGTGCCTTTTCACCCAGGAAATTCAATTTTTAAGTATTTTACCACGAACCTCACAAACAATCACGAACCATTTGTTCGATATTATTGAAAACCTTTATGATTCTTCTTAATTTCATGGAATTTGGAGGTAGAAATGAGCTTTCTAACAACAAGTTCGTGTAAGTTAGTGAGGTTAGTGGCTAAAAAAAATAAGAAAAAATTGATTTCTTTGGGGGTTACCATTCAGGGACAACAAAATTGTAGCCTTTTTCAAGCAGGTCGATAATGATTTCTTCCAAAATTTCAGGGATCCAGGAGCGGTTAAAAGGGCCCGATGGTTTTTTTGCCAGGCCAACCTCCATACGCAGGTAAGAATCCCTTGCATCATGAAGCAAAATAATTCCTCCCCCTTTTTTTAAGGTTTTGCCGATTATACGCCTTTTCACTTTATCTTTTTCCGCTTCCCTGATTACAGCATCGTAAGCCCTGATATTGCCGCCCAGCAATATCCAGCCTTCTTCCTGCCAGATTCTTTCGTGCCGTCGGCGGTAAAAATCACCGTGGGGCCGGTATAGCCTTATGTTAAGCGGGGCGCCCAGGGCCTCTGTAATCGCCGCCTCTCCATTCCTTAAATTTTCCCTGAATTCTCCATTTTTCATATTAATGGCAAATTTATCGGAATAGCCGTGGTTAATTATAAAATGCCCTTCATCGTGAATGCGTCTTGTTAGCTCAGGATTACGCGTCGCATTTACACCTAACAGGGCGAACATGGCGGTAATATCATGTTTTTTGAGTACATCCAGAACATGCGCCGTTGTATCGGCATTTGAATTCGGGCCGTCGTCAAAGGTAAGTATTACCGCCATTCTGTCAATTTCGAATTCGTGGTTAGCCTTCGTGATGGTATTGCAGCCGCCGGCGAATAAAGTAAAAATTGCAATTAACAGATAAAAATAATTTCTCATTGTTTGTTAACCGGGTTTTTGAATATATCCAGAAGCCGTTCATTAAGCCTTCTTACAGCGCGGTGCATTTCCAATCCTTCAAATTCTTTTGGGTTAATAATTTTTTGAAGAGTGATTATATAAATATATTTATCGGTATGGTTAAACGAAAGGAACGGCTCCTTTTTTCCAAGGCCGTATTTGTCCGTTCCCCCGATGTGGGCGGCGACAATTTCCGTTCCTGTCAGCAGGGAAATGCGCGCGGCGCCCTTCTTCAGGCGCATTTCTCCATCGCGGCGTGTTCTGGTTCCTTCGGGAAAAATAACCAGGCAGTTACCCTTTGCCAGCGATTCTTTACATGCGGCAGCCATCTCCTCAAAATTCAGCGTGTTAAGAATGTAAAGAAGCCTGATCACTCCGCCTATAACTGTGTTGCGGTAATCACCCTGAACAATTACATCGGCATTTGGGATTAGGGAAATGATCATAACTACATCAAGGAGTGAAGGGTGGTTTGCGACTACAATTTTCGATTTTAAGTTCTTAAAAAAATCCCTGTCTGCGGTTTTCAATTCAACAACGCCGGTGAATGTCATAAAGGAAATGAAAAATCTAAAGAAGAATGAAACAAAGCGGCGCGTTGTTTTACGGAAATTTTCAACAGGACGAAAGATGAGTAAAAAAACAGGCATGATTGGAAACACCAGGAGAAGGGAAGCCAATCCGAAAATTATAAAACTGATTACCTTAAATACGATTCGGTAAACATATAAAGGCCGGTTACTGACCGGCGGCAATGAAGTGTTCACGAAACGTCCTTTTTAAGATAAAGATGTTTCAAAAAATTTTGCGGAGAATTAAGGCACTCCATATCAGGAAAAACAGGGATACCCGGCGCATGGCCTGAAAGAAGTGCGGCAAAGGCAAGGGGTTTGTCCGGCCGGGGGCAGAGTGCGCCGTATTCCGCAGGGCATAGCTCATCAGCGTATACGAGAACAGTTTCCGTATCGTTACCGGAAAAAATGCCGGCGGCCGCCGCCTGGAAGGCGGTTTTGAAGCAGCTGCCTGCCGGATAAATTGCCGTGTAACCCTGATGCAGCCCCAGAGCTATTGCTGCGAGAGCCGGCGGGGTGTTGAAAACAGACTGCGAAAAAGCGGCGGGGCTTACAGTGCCTTCTTCGTATAACGTTTTGTTGATTTTATACTGTTGGGATATTTCACCCCTGAATGAAACAAACACTGTTTTTGTTTTTTCTCCAATGGGCATGATCTCGTGCATGACGTGTATTGTCATTCGTGAGATCTGGCTCTGCCGGCGCCTGAACAGTGAGAATTCTTTTTGCTCAAGTACAATCCACCGCGATTCAGGAAAATCAAGGGAAGGGGCTTCGCCGCTTGATTCGCTTTCTTTCCGTCCGTGCGCCCACTGCAGCCAGTCATTTGCGCCGCTAAGTCCGGGCGCCCATGAAGAAAAGCGGGATACATATAAGGTTCTGCCGCCTGTATTACTAACTTTCATTTTTTTCTGAAACGAAGCAGTGAATAGCTGTTTGATCCCAAATTATGATGGCTTTCGCTTAACACAAAACCAGCCTTTTCAACCGCGGCGCAAAGTTCGGCGTAACGGTACATCTTGCTGCAGCCGTTTGCCATACATGTAAAGTACAGGGAGACTGCCTGTAGAGAAAATGCTGAAGCCTGAAAACGCTGCATGTCCCAAAGAGGCTCCAGCACCCAAATATCCGTGTCTTTTTCCGCTGCGGCGTAAACCTTGGCCATGATGGCCGTAACCTGCTCCAGCGAGAAACAATCAAGAAACTGGCTCATCCAAATTGCCGCCGCGCCGGCGGGGAAGGCCGCTTTTTCGTCCAATACATCGCAGGGGAAAACATCTATCCTGCTCTCGCAGCCGGCCGCCTTTGCGTTTTGCAGGGCTACTTCGGTTTGTCCTGGAAGGTCGATTATCGTAATCTTTACGTCCTTATTGTAATTGCAGCAGGCGATTGCCCATTTTGCCGTATTGCCGCCTATGTCAAAAAGGCGGCCGGCTGCAAGCGCCGGAGATGAAAAAACAATGGGCAGGGCGTCGGGGAAAGCGATGTCTGAATAAAAGTGATCAAAGGCGAACCAGCTTTTTTTCGCCTTTTCTGGAAGAGACGAGAGCGCTTCGTATATGGTTTTCCACTGACGGCCAAAAACTGAAAGCCCTTGGGGTTTTCCGGTTTTAATTGATTTTTCAAGATCATGGGCGCCCAGATAACAGACATCATTAATAAAATTAAAATTGGCTGCTGTCATATTGTCTTCCAGGAAAAACCAGCCAATTTTTCCAAGCACGAACCGTTCTTCGTCTTGGGCATTTTCTGACGGTCTTAGCTTTAACACACCCATTCCAAGGGCTGTTTCCGCCAGAACCCCGGCTCCGTAAACGCTGACGCTGCACTGCTTAGCGATTTCTTCCCTGTTAAGGCCGGTATCGCCGGCATCCGATATTTTTTGCAAAATGCCCAGGGACAGCAGGGAGCGGACAGCCTGAAAAGCAAGCGGGGAAAAGCATATTTTTTGGGCCTCGAATTTAGCTTCTACCGCGGGAATATCATCGGAATAATAAAAGTCCTGCGTTAACTGCCTTTTTCCTTTCATAAGTTATATAACCAAATGATAGTACCTTTGACAAAATGATGTCAATCCTGTTATACTTATCAATAGTTATGTGCAAAGATGATGTTTACGCAGCAGTAAAAAAATTGCTAATGGACAAATTTGGCTTACAGGAAGATATGATAAGCCCTGATAAGCTGCTGGAAGATGAGCTGGATTTTGATTCGCTTGACGCCGTGGATCTTCTGATTTACCTGGAAAACCATATTGAGGGAAAGCCCGAATCGTCTATTTTCAGGAACGTAAAAACGGTACAGGATGTTGTCGATATACTGTATCCGCTGTGGAAAAACGAGGCATAAAGATACCTGTCTGTATGTTCCGCCTTACCGTAGTTTCAATTTAAATTCCGCCAGGCTTGCTCCGCCGGGACATAAATAGCGGATAGCGGTTGCCCCGGCGGGAGTTTTGTTAAATTAATAATCCCATAAATTCTGTGACCCTTTGTTGGTGAATTGGGACGCGGGAATTGTTGTTGTTGACGATGTTATTGATTTGTTCGCCGCCTGGTATAAAGTCCCCCTATTTTCTCTTAACAAGGCTAGCCATATATCGTAAGACCCTGAACCAGTCCATCTGTCCCCGTCAAAATCATATAAATAAACGGTCATATTATAGTTATTTCCGCTTTTTTGAATTTCAATATCTCCATCATCGAAATCGGAGCCGGCAATAAACGACCCGGTATATCCGTATCCATTTCCGCTCATGTATACATATATGTCGTTTAATACAACATTTTGTGATGTATTTCTTGGGAATACCAGCACCAGAACGCCGTCTTCGCCCTGATTATATTGCGCTTGTGTAATCCCTGTGATGAGCAAGGTCTTTCCAACACCAGAACCGGATCCTCCCCCTCCACCTCCGGAGCCGCCACCGCCCCCGGAACCGCCCTTTCTTGTAAAGGTGCCGCCAATATTATCACTACCATAGTAAAAAGTTATCGTCAAAGAATTACCATTTATCGTTGCGAAGCCAATTTCTTCATCATCTTCATCGTACAAAATAACAGTATTTCCATTTCTATGGTACGTACCTTCCCCGGCAAAGCCCATTTCCCATTCATTGCCGGTAAACACTATTTCTTCATCAGCATAAGTATAAGTACCGGAATTATTAGTCAATGTCCCTTCCCAGGTTCCAATGAACGGATTACTGTCACCGCCGCCGCCTCCGGTTGGACAGCCAATAAAAATCAATCCGGTTGTAAATAAAACCGCTGTCAATCCAATTTTTATGATTTTCTCTTTCATAAGACTCTCCATAGCTTAAATGTAGTTGTTAGGACAACTTATTCATATTAACACTAAAATAGGGGAGAGGTCAAGTTTAATTTTTCAGGGCAGTGTACGCTGATTTAAATTCCGCCAGGCTTGCTTTTCCCTCGTCCGTTACCGGTTTTATCCATCTGCCCGAGTTCATGTACCAAAGGCTTACCGCAAGGCGGATAAATTCATCGAGGTACATCATGAAGAACACGGCCAGGAAAGGCCAGTGGAAAACAAAGCCGGCGATGGCGGCGGAAGGTATGCAGATAAAATAAAGGCCGCAGCCTTCAAGAACCGTACCCAGGACAGGCGCTCCGCCGGCCCTGAAGATATTATTGCAAATGTAGTTGCATGTCCGCATGGTTCCGGTTATGGCGAAGATGAAAAGCATTCCTTGTGCATAACGGAAGGCTTCTTCCCCCAGATTAAAGCAATGCAGTATCGGCGAACGGGCAAGAATAATGGAAATGCAAATAGTGAAGGTTACAATGGGGCAAAGAAGGGCGAATCGCTTCGCATTGGTGTACCCCTCAAGGTGTTCGCCTGCGCCAATCTTCTTGCCCACCATTACCGAACTGGCGCTGGAAAGGCCAATGAAAAACGCGAAGATAAAGCCTTCCAGCACGCGGAACACAGCCCAGGCTGCGAGCCCTGTTTCAGCTTGGCGTCCCATAATCATGTTCAGAATCAGGTTTCCGGTGCCATATAGGATTTCGCCTACCACAACGAAAATAATTTTACTGAAGAACACCTTAACAAAGGCAATGTTCCACTTAAAATGGTCCCTGATTCTGGTAATGAACGAATGTTTATCATTAAGGCAGTATGCAAAGATCACCAGAACATGAACCACCTGGGCAATGACCGTTCCCGTCGCCGCGCCTCGGACTCCCATTTTGGGGAAACCAAGCCTGCCAAATATTAAAACCCAGTTAAAAAATGTGTTTGTTAAAAGAGAAATAACTGATGCATAAAGCGGGATTCTTACCTTTTCTATTGAGCGCAGGAGAAAGCCCATTACAATGGCCATTGTCTGCAGCGGGTAGCTCCAGCCAACGATCCTTAAATACTGAATACCAATGGCCTTTATACTCTCTTTATCAGTGTAAATACCCATTATAAATTCCGGGGCAAAAACCGCCAGGCCGCCGAAGATTAGGCCGATAGACATTACGCAGACAAGCGTAAGGCCGTAAGCCCGGCAGATTCCCTTTTCGTCTTTTGCGCCCCAGTATTGGGCGAAGAAGATCATTCCGCCGTGGCCGAACCCGAAGAACATCGCAAAGAGGAGCATAAAAAAAAGAGCGCATATTCCTACGGCGGCCACGGCGAGCTCGCCCTCGGTGCCGATCATGAGTGTGTCCACCATGCTTGCGGAGCTGACAAGCAGATTTTGCAGGGCGACGGGCAGGCCGAGGGTCAGTACACTCCTGTAAAATGTCCTGTCGCCGGTAAGCGGTGTTTTTAATTTTGCGGGCAGAATAACTCCAGTTTTTTAATTTCCTCTTCGCCAAGTTTACGGTAAACCGGCGGCGAGCCTTCCGGAAAATCAACTTCGAAAAATTCTTCTTCGTAAAACGAGAGTTTGGAATTCGTGCACGGATTGCACTGAATGAAATTAATTTTCGCAAAGTCAAGATTTTTATTTTCGCATATTTGCAGCGCCAGGCTTTTTCCGGCGGCGGCAACGGTTGTTCCCGGGTTATCCTGATAAAGCTCTGTGGCGATTACCACAGTCTTTTCTTTACTTTTAATAATTTTAAGGCCGCAGCGCGAGGGCATATCCCACTGGCCTTTGAAATCAAAAACTTCGTCGTAATAATCCGCCGGTACTTTCATCCGGCCTCCCTGCCGAACGATTTACGAATCAACTTGCGGTTGCGTGGTCTATAGGTTCCTTCGTCCATTTCACGGCTTGCCACAGAATAAAGCAGTTTGAACATTTTCTCTTCCTGGCTTTCATCCTGATAGAAGGTTTTCCAGGCATAATCATAGAGTTCCTGTAATCGTTCGGCGCTCATGTTTTTGGGAGTAAAAACAACCTGCCCGGCGTTATAATGATCCCAGTCCATGTCAAAGATACGCCCCTGCCTGTACATATCATCCCAGGCCTTTGTGTGAGGAAAGGGAGTCATCACGGTAAATTCCGCCAAGTCAAGATTGATATCCTGTAAAAAATCAATCAGCTTTTTAATATCATCTTCGCTCTGGTTATCCAAGCCAAGCAGAATTGTCCCTTCAACGCCGATGCCGTGATCATGGTATCGCTTAATCCTTTCCCTGATGTAATCGGATGTATCGTACACGGCCTGATAGACATACCACGCGCCAGCTTTTGCCGCGAGTTCCAGTACAGCCGGATCATCTTCGATGGTGTGGCTTATCCATTTCTTTTTAATTGGGATCATGTTTGTGAACAATTCTTTTTCCCATTCCTTGTCCTGGGCAAGTGAATTGTCAACAATAAACAGCCGGTTGTTTCCGATTACTTCAAGTTCTTCAACGACCTTTTTCATGGGGCGGGGGCGGAAAGAACGCCCGCCCAGATATGATACGGCGCAGGGATAACAGCTAAAACGGCAGCCTCTTGACGCATGAAAAAGGTCGACCATCTGGACGCCCTTGTGGTTGTAAAGTTCCCGTTTGTAAATGTCTCTTCTTGCCGGATTTACGGTTTCTGCGGGTGGATGCTTCAGCATAAAGTTATACACTTTTTTAAGGCTGCCCCTGTCAAAGTCTTCGAACACCTGCTCCATTCGCGTTTCGGCTTCTCCCAAAAAAACCGAATCGGCGTGTTCCATGGTTTCCTCTGCATGAAGCATTGCCGCAATGCCGCCGAAAATTACCTTTTTGCCGCGGCTGCGGAATTCATCGGCTATTGCCCAGCCGCGTTTAACCTGGGTACTGAGCATCATGGAGATGGCTACCAGAGCGCAGTCTTCGTCAAAATCAATGGTATCGACATTTTCATCGGTAAAGGAGATTTCCGTGTCCGGCGGAAGGGACGCGGCAAAAACAGCCGGACCGTGTGGGGGAAGGTTAAATGCTGTCTGTCCTTTCAATTTTTCCCATTTGGGATATATCAGTTTTAATTTCAATTATGCCTCGCCTGTTGTTAAGCAAAGTATAACATCGCTGCGTTACCTTGACAAATGTGTAATATTGTCCTATCCTCAAATTACAGCGATAGTGGTTTATTAAATATGAATGAATTAAAGCAGCAAATAAAAGAGTTGATAATCAGTTCCCTGGAGCTAGAGGATATAAAACCGGAGAATATCAAGGACTCAGAGCCCATATTCGGGGAAGGCCTTGGTTTGGATTCTATTGATGCGCTGGAACTGGGTATTGCCTTAAAAAAGAAATTCGGCGTCAAGTTTTCATCTGAAAATTCTGATAATCGCAGGCACTTTGCTTCGATAGATGCTTTGGCAGCCTATATTGTCGCCGAAACCGGAGTATCAAAATGAACAAAGACGATGTTTTTATACAGCTAAAGGAAATTTTAAGTTCCGAATTTGAAATAGATTCTTCTTTAATAACGCCCGGGGCAAATCTCTATGAGGAACTGGATATGGATTCCATAGACGCGGTTGATCTGGTGGTAAAGATGAAAGAACGCATACCCGGTAAAATCGATCCCGCCCTTTTTAAGACAGCCCGCACTGTTGGGGATCTGGTGGAACTGCTATACCCGCTTGTCCAGGCGCAGGACGGGAACCCCTAAAATTCCGTCTGGTTTTTAGGGGTTTCGGATTCCGGCTGCATGATTAGGATTTTTCTTTACATTCTTGCAGTTGTCTATCCGGTACTTGTTTTTATATTTCTTGTTATCCTAAAAATACCGCCTCGCTATTTTTCAATATTCATCGTTTTTTTGGCGCTGATTTTTTTTCTTGGATACACCTCGAAAAAAAAGGACAAGTTCCGTATCTTCAGCGCCGGTCTATTGGGCGCCGCGGGCCTCGCCTGCCTTCTGAGTAACTCTTCATTTTTTCTGAAATTGTATCCAGTATTGATGAATACTGTCATGCTTTTTTCTTTTTCATATACCCTGATTTTTCCGCCGCCGTTGATTTTTCGTTTTGCGATTTTACAGGATAAAAATATAAAAGGCTCTCTCGCTGAAAAAAGAATTGAAAAATACTGCCGTAAGGTAACAATGGTCTGGTGCGCGTTTTTTATTCTAAACGGAAGTTTTGCCCTTTGGACGGTTTTATCCGGTTCGGATTTATTGTGGTCTGTTTATAATGGCGGAATTTCATATATACTGATCGGTACCCTGTTCGCGGGTGAATTTTTAATACGGAAAATGACTGATAAAAAAATGCCCAGGGCAATACCGCTGTCAAAATTTTCATCCAATTCACGTAAGGCAGATCATGTACTTTGTTATGAGGGGGCATGGCGCGACGGAAAGTATAAGACCTGGAAAGATTTTCTTGAGGATACCGCCTGCCTGAGGCACGCTTTGCAAAATTCATCTGCAAAAAGTTTCATTTTGCATGTTGAGGATTGCTGGTATTTTTTATGTGCTTTTACCGCACTGCTGCAGTGCGGTAAAGAAATTTGGCTTACCGCGAATATAACACCGGCGTATATTGATGAAATCACGGCGGAAGGGAGTATTGGTTTTTTATCTGATATAAAAATAAGCCATAAAGAATCTTCCGGTGAATTTTTATTTGTCCCGTCAATTTTGGAAGATCATAATTTACGTAACCAATTAAAAGGGCTGGGGTATGAAGCCGCTCCTTCCATTAACCCTGATGAAACCGAAATTATAATGTATACATCGGGGAGTACCGGCAGGCCCAAGACTGTAAAACAGCGGCTGACAGAATTTGAAATGGACAATTCCTTTATACTGTCCAAATGGGGGGATGAATGGCTTTCGAGAAAAACATGCTCGACTGTCAGCCAGCATCATATTTACGGTCTTTTATACAATATACTTCTTCCCTTTACGGCGGGCGTTCCATTCCGCCGTACCAGGATCGAAACGCCGGAAGAATTTGAGAAACTTAACGATGAATCGTATATGATTATTACTGTTCCGGCTTTTTTGAAGAGGGCGGTTGAGTTTAAGTTGGTTGAGGGCGGGACATTCGGCCTTAAAGATCCGTGGATTTATACATCGGCGGGGGTTTTGGAACCGGATTTGGCCGAAAGGACAAATGAACTTTTTGGCTTTTGGCCGCTGGAGGTTTACGGCAGCACCGAAACAAGCGGCATTGCCTGGAGAACTTCAAGAGACGGCCTCCAGTGGACGCCCTTTGACAATGCGGCTGTTACACTGAATGATAACGGCTGCCTTGTAATCCGCTCGCCGTACATAAAGGATCCGGCGGGTTTTGCTACAGCCGACATGGCCGAAATTATAAACGGCGGAAAATTCCTGCTTAAAGGCCGCTCGGATTCGGTTGTGAAAATTGAGGAAAAGCGCATTTCGTTAAAAGAGGTGGAAGACAGGATCCGCCTGACGGCCTTTGTCAGTGATGTATGCGTTATCGCGATGGAAGACAGAAGGCAGTACCTCGCCGCCGCTGTGGTTTTTAACGATGAAGGCAAAAAACATTTTCGGGACTGGGAAATTTATGAGATAAACCAGTGGTTCAAGAATTTTCTTTTACGTTTTTTGGAGTCTGTGGCGGTTCCTAGGAAGTGGCGTTATGTGCAAGCATTTACCCTGGACGCTCAGGGAAAAAATAAAAAGGAGGCGGTACAGGCCTTGTTCGAGAATGATATAATTAAAGGGCGGCTCCTGTCCAGGGAAAAACTTGTAGAAAAAACCGAAAGCGCTGAAGGAATGGTAAAAGCCGTTCTGGATTTTTCAGTCCCCGAAGAGAGCGATTACTTTAACGGGCACTTTCCGCAGTTAAAAGTCCTCCCTGCTGTTGCCCAGTTCGAGCTTGCGGTTCGCTTTTCCGGCGGCTATCTTGGAACCGGCCTTGATGTAAGGGGAGCCAAGCGGCTCAAGTTTTCCTCGCCGGTGCTGCCGGGAGCACCCCTGCGAATGGAATTGGTTAAAAATGGCGATATTGTCAGTTTTACGATAAAAAGCCCTGACGGCAAAGAATTGTATTCGTCCGGCAGCTTTGCCGCCGGTGAAACGCAATGAGTGCAAAACAGGGAATAGTCATTCCTGTTTACAACCACGGAAAGACTGCCGGCTCCCTGGTGGAAAACTTGAGCCGCCTTGGCCTTCCGGTTATCATTGTTGATGACGGAAGCAATGAGGATACAAAGTCCTGCCTTGAAAAAATTTATTCGTCGTGTTCTTTGACGGTTCCTGTAAGACTGAACAAAAACTCCGGGAAGGGCAGGGCAGTATACGAAGGCATTAAAAAGGCCGCTGAATTGGGCCTGAGCCATGTTCTGCAAATAGATGCCGACGGTCAACATGATATAAGCCGAGCCGGTTTTTTTTTGGGAGAGTCAGCTGCCCGCCCTGATGCGCTTATATGCTCATATCCAGTATACGATGACTCGGTTCCCGGCTCGCGGGAAAAGGGAAGGGTGGTGGCCAATACATGGGCAAAAATAGTTACGCTTTCAAACGATATTAAAGAATCCATGCTTGGTTTCAGGGTATATCCGGTCGAGCCGGTATTGTCGATCTGCAACCGCCATTATATTGATTTCCGCATGGGATTCGATATCGAAATACTGGTTCGCCTTCACTGGAAAAACATTCCATTCATATTTTACCCTGTCGGTGTCAGCTATCCTTGCGATGGCATTTCGCACTTTAAGCCCGTGTTGGATAATGTCCGCATAAGCTGGGTTTTTACCAGGCTTTGCTGCGCCATGATCCCCAAAATACCGGCTCTTTTAATACGGCGGTGGAAAAAGGATCGCTCGTGAAAAACGTACATTGGTCTGCGCAGAAAGAAGAAGCCGCCGGATATTGGCAGCTTGCCTTTTTTCTTTTTATTTTTAAGATACTGCCGGTAATTTTTCTTAGGCTGCTTTGTTTCCCGGTTGGTTTTTTCTTTTATCTTTTTTCTAAACGTGCCAGAGATTTTTCCCGCCTTTATCTTCAGCGCCTTTCTTCTTTTACCGGAGGGCAAAAATATTATCCGCTAAAACATATCATTTCTTTTTCACTGTCCCTTGTGGAAAAACTTGAAGCCTGGAGCGGTAAGGTGTCTTTTAAAAGAATTTATTTTAATGATGACGATATTAAAGACCTTGCGAAACGCCTGGAAAGCGGGCAGGGGGCCTTTCTTGTCAGCTCACATTTGGGCAATATGGAATTGATACGCGCCCTGGCAGATTTTAACCGTACAGGTATTTCAAGGGAAGTGCCGGTAACCGCCATTGTGGATTTTTCCGTAACAACTCACTTTAACCGGATTATCAATAAACTCAATCCAAAATATTTAACACAAATTATAAGCGCCAATGAATTGGGCCCTGAAAATATTGCCCTTCTTATGGAAAAAACGGACAGGGGTGAATTGGTCGTTATCGCAGGAGATCGTACCTCCGCCAGCACAGCGAGCAGGCATCTGCCTGTCTCTTTTCTTGATTTGCAGGCGCCCTTTCCATACGGTCCGTTTTTTCTTGCAGCGATTTCCGGCGCTGCGGTTTACTCTGTTTTCGCGATTCGTCAAAAAGACATTTCGCTGTCGTCCAACTACGATATGCACATTCATAAAAGCCCGGTAGATTTTGACTGTCCAAGGAATGAAAGGGAAGCGCGTATCAGGGAACTGGCAATATGGTACGCGGCCCTTCTTGAAAGGTACTGTAAAGAGCACCCGTATCAGTGGTATAATTTTTTTGATTTTTGGGACAGCGTTGCCTGAACAATGGAGGGACTGTGAAGTTTGATATAAGCGCAGAAATTGAATTCAATGTTGAATTTTATGATGTGGATTCCATGCAGATTGTCTGGCATGGCAACTATATAAAATATTTTGAAAAAGCACGCTGTGCCCTTTTGGATAAAATAGGATACAACTATAATCACATGAGGGAATCCGGATGGATTTTTCCCCTTACAAGTGTTTCGGTAAAATATATAAACTCACTGCAATTTCTGGAGAGGGTAAGGGCAAGGGCAATATTGACCGAATACGAGAACTGCCTTAAGATCAAGTACGAGCTTTATAATGCTGAAACCGGTCAGCTGTGTACCAAGGGCGAGAGTACACAGATGGCGGTCGAGATAGCTTCCGGGGAGTCCTTTATGGTATGCCCTGAAATATTTATTTCCAGAGTGGAAGCTCTTGTTAAAGCGGGCGGCGAATAAAAAAGATAATAACAGTTATGCGAATAAACAAAATATTTTTTTTAATGGGCGCGCTTTTTATGGGAAGCATGTTGTACGCCCAGAATGTTTTTGATTACCCCCTGTCCGTGCGAAATTCCGAAAATTTTTACAATATTTGCCGTGATCTTTCAGGCCGCTCGCTTACAAAGGGCGCCTTTGTACAAACAAGGACGATAAGAAATCAGAGCCGCCCGCTTGTATCAACGGGGGATTTTATTGTCGTCTCCGAACTGGGAATGGTCTGGATAACAAAAACCCCCGCGCCGTCGATAACCACGCTGGGAAGGGACTATATGATTCAATCTGTGCCGGGTGGAACGGGAACCAGAATCGACGCAAGGGGCAATGAAATATACATTAACATGGCGGATACCATCAGTTCCCTCTTTACCGGAAATGTGCACAGGCTCACATCTGGTTTTGACATCTTTTTTATGGAAGATACCGCCTTCGGGAAAACCTGGAGCCTGGGGCTGGTGCCAAAAGAAAGGACATTCAGAAATTACGCGGAAAGGATAGTTCTCGAAGGATATTATGCCGAAAACGCGGCAGTGATCCGTTCAATTATCATTTATGAAAGGAGCGGTAACAGCCTGTCTTATTTATTTAACGACCAAAGTTTTCCTGATGTATTGGAACCAAATGAACAGGCCTACTTTTCCGCTCCCTGAACAGCCGCACCTTGCCAAAAAACTGCCCATGTTCTGGCTTGTTTTTCACTGCGGGATTTTTCTGTCCCTGGCCGCCTCGCTGTTTATCCTCGCGCCGCCGCGGATTAACACAAGCCTGTTTGACATAATTCCTGTTTCAGGAGCGTTAAAATCCGCCGCCGAGGCGGACGCAATCCTTGCAGAGCGTAATTCAAGGCTTGTGGTAATATTGTCCGCAAACGAAGATTTTGCCGCGGCCAGGGCGGGAGCGCTGGAGTTTTATTCGGCGCTTGACGGGACAGACGGTGATTTTGAATCTCTTAGTTTTTGGGCTGACGAAACATTTTTCGACAGGTACAGGCGTTTCCTGCACGATTACCGTTTTATGCTTCTGGACAGTGAAACAATAGAAACGCTGGAAAGCGGAGGCGCCCGGGCCATTGCCACAAACGCGCTTGCCTCTGTTTACAGCCCCTTTACCCTGGCCCCTCTTGACGCTCTGGACAGCGACCCGTTCATGCTGGTGGAAAGATCAATGCAGAGAATAATAGGTTCGCCCCTGCTTTCCAGCGGCAATGTATCCGTCCATGACGATGTTATGGCCGCGCAATTTGAGGGAAACTGGTATGTATTGATACGCGGCAGCCTTTCGCCTGCTGGGCTGGCGCTTACAAACAGGGAAAGCGCGGTAAAGAATATTTACGAAACCGGCGAAAAACTAATGGAGACGAACCCTGAGTACAGGTTTTATTATTCGGGGATACCATTCCACAGCTATGAAAGTTCTTCAAGCGCGCAGAAAGAAATATCCCTGATATCATTTGCCTCTTTTGCCGCCATACTTATAATTTTTTTGTATATATTCCGATCTCTTGTTCCCCTGGCCGCTACTTTTTTGGCTGTAGGTTTATCATTGCTTACCGCTTTTGCATCGGCCATGCTCTTTTTACGCGAGGTTCACATACTGAGTTTTGTTTTCGGCACAACCCTTATCGGAACATGTGTAGACTACTCAATTCATTTTATAATACACCGGAATGCAGCCGCTTCATCAGAGGCCATGCCTGAGCAGCCTTCATTATTTTCGCTGAAACATTGCGCTGTCGGATCGGAAACACGAAGAAGGGTTTTTCGGGGAATTTTTATGTGTTTACTGTCTACCACAATTTGCTTTATGTTTCTTATTTTTACTCCGTTTGCGATACTGAAACAGTTTGCCATTTTTTCGATAACAGGTCTTATAAGCTCGTTTCTGACTGTTATCTGCATATTACCCCACATTAAATTGGGATCAAGAAAGATATCGTTCCCAATTGCCAAAATTTTAGACAAGTTTCCACGGAAAACTGTAAAAAGTATTTGTCTGTCGCTAATTGTTTTTTCCTTTGCAGGCTTTATAATTCTGCTTTTTCATAACAGGGAAAAAATTAAAATCGAAAACAGTCTTGGCGATCTTTACTCAATGAGCGATAAATTATTTGAATCCGAGCGAATAAATGCCCAGGTTTTGCAGCATGGCAACAGCGGCTGGTACTTTATAGTCTCGGGGGACGATCCGGACGAATTGCTGCAAAACGAAGAAGAACTATGCACCGCTCTTGATAATGAAATGGCAAGGGGGGAACTGGGTTCGTATATGGCGATTTCTTCTTTCTGCCCTTCGGTAAAAAGGCAGCGTTGTAGCTATCAGGCGGCGGAAAAACTTCTGCCGCTTGCCGAGTCGCAGTTTCTCGCTCTCGGCTTCCCCGCAGAGGCCGCAGATGTATATAAAATGGAATTTGCCGCCGCCGGCCAATTCCTGCTCCCGGATGACAGCGGCTTTCCCGCCGAATTGAGATCGAGCCTCTGGATTGGAAAATCGGGGAACAAATATTACTCATGTGTTTTTCCACTGCATGCCTCTGGCGAAGAAAATTTCAGGGCAATCGCATCACAAATGGACAATGTTTTTTTTGTTAACAAGGTAAATGATATACAGCTGGAACTGGACAGCTTAACACGAATAATGCTGCGTTTTTTCATTATTGCCTTTGCTGTATTGATGATTGCTGTAAAATGGTTTTATACATGGAAGCAGTGTTTCAGGATTTTAATGGTTCCCGTTTTTTTGGCATTAACGGTTTTTTCAGTTCTATCAGTATTAAATATCAGCGTAGGGTTCTTTACCATTGTCGGCTTAATTTTGGTACTCGGCCTTGGCCTGGATTATATTTTCTATAACTGCGAAGTGGAAAACAGAATGGAGAGCAGGGGGCATACGACATTTGCCATTTTTCTCTCATTCCTAACCACGGCTATATCATTCGGGGCGCTTGCCCTGAGCAGTTTTGCACCGGTTCATATTTTCGGCGTAACCGTATTCTCCGGTATTTGTTCGGCGTTTATATTTTCCACCCTGTTAAGCGTCAGTTTTGAACCGGAAAACCAGCGGAATACCGGCTCTGCTCCTTCATCTGCCGAATGAAGCCGCTGGCGGACGATGGCAAGCATATACGATTCCCCCAACTCGTAAAGATGGTACAGCAGCTCATTGTTATCATTCTTTGCCGGTGGTGTGCCAATTTTGAAAACCGGAGCCTTCGCGATTTCAAAAACTGAGTATCCATGCAGTTTTATCCATGCTTCCTTTAAGACCCAAATCCGGTAAAAATTCCGTACCTGGGATTCATCGGCTTTTTCAATGTATGCCTGTTCGGATTTATGAAAAAATCTTCGACCAAGGCCAACACAGGACTTGGCAGGATCGATATACTGAATATCGCAGCCAATACGACATATTTTCCCCCCATGGGAGGGAAGCAATGCGGCCGCTGCCATATTTCGGGAATGGGATATGCTGAAATCAGCATGAAGATCGGTGAAAAACGGCCTTCCTGCGCCTTCACGGGAAAAAAGTCTGTCCCCCTCTGTTTCCGGCAGATCCGCCATGCCGGTATCCAAAAGTGATAAAATCCGCCTGCCTTCAGCGCTTAAATCCCCGCGTTCGGCATCCGGCATAAATGATAAACCAATATTGAATGTTACCGCCATTCCATGTTATTTTAGAACCGATAGGAGCCTGTTGGGAAGTGTCCTTCATTACCACTGTCCGGAGTTTAACTTTATAATATATGTATAGTGAGATTTTTAATGGGTATTAGCTTATCGGCACCCGGACTTGTCTGCTGCGCCGGAAACGGCAGGGAAGCTCTTTATGATAACGCGGTGCATGGAAACCAGGTGGGAATAATACCCTTTTTAACATCGGACGGCAGGCGCTTCCCGGCCGGTATTGTGCCGGAGGGCATCTTACAGGGCGTTTCTGAGGATACCCGTCTTTTTCGCATGGCGCGGATTGCCCTTGAGCAAATCAGAATTGATGTGGAAGATGCGGTTGATATTTATGGACATGAGCGCGTGGGCGTGTGCGCCGGTACCTGTGATAATGGTTCGGAAAAGTCCCTTCCTGCGCACAAGGCTTACTTTTCAGGGAACGGCTTCCCTGAAAAATACGAGTTGAAGCATCAGGGCGCTTCCCAGGTCGCGGAATTCGCCGCTGCGCTTTTCGACGTCAGGGGCCCATGTTTGACCGTAACAACAGCCTGCGCGTCGAGCGCCGGAGCAATAGTAAAAGGAGCCCAGCTTATCAAGAGCGGCATTTGCGATGCGGTAATTTGCGGCGGAGTTGATCTTGTATCGGAAACAGTGCTTTTGGGGTTTGCCGCCCTGGAAGCGGTTTCTGACGAGGTTTGCAATCCTTTCAGCATGAACCGCAAGGGTATTAATCTGGGAGAAGGAGCCGCTTTTTTCCTTCTGCGAAAAGAAGATGTAAAGAAGGAACAGGATTTGAACATAGAGTTATTGGGCTGGGGCGAAAGCTCCGATGCGTATCACATGACGGCCCCAAGGCCGGACGGAAGCGGAGCGCAGGCGGCGATGTGGGAAGCTCTGGAAATGGCCGGCGTTTGTGCCCCGGATGTGGATTATATCAATTTACATGGAACGGGAACCCCGTTAAACGACATTATGGAAGCCCTGGCGGTTCAGGCGGTATTCGCCGGTAAGCCGCCGCCGGTTAGTTCTACAAAGCCCATAACAGGGCACACACTGGGAGCCGCCGGAGCGCTTGAACTTGCCCTGTGCTGGATGGCTCTGGCGGAGGGCGCTCTTCCAGCTCACTGCTGGGACGGCCGCCCGGACGAAGAAATGCCTCCCCTGAATTTTGCTTCCCCTTCGACTGTTGGCAATCCCAAAGTGTGCATGAGTAATTCTTTTGCTTTTGGCGGCTGTAATACATCATTGATAATCGGGAGAAAGTGTTGATAGTCGACGACAATACAATGCTGAAAATAATGCCCCACAAGGGAAAAATGCTCCTGTTAAGCCGGGTTGTCGATTACGATATCGAAGGGCGGACCCTGCTCTCGGAATTCGACATTGGAGAGAGTTCTATTTTTTTTGATCCAGGGCTGAACGGAGTCCCCGGATATGTATGTTTTGAATTCATGGCGCAGGCGATCTCGGCACTTTCCGGTTTAACGGGATTAATTCTTAATAAACCGGTAATAATGGGATTTATACTTTCCGTATCATCACTGGAAATAAATATTCCGGTGTACAAATCGGGCGAAACAGTATCGGTTGATGTCAAAGAGGAGCAGAGGGTTGATACGGTTTCAACTTTTCGCTGCCGTGCAATGGTTGGAGAGCGCGAGGCGGCTGCGGCAAGGCTGATGGTAATGGATGTGGATAACCCGAATGAATTCATAAAAAAGGAAAGCAATGAAAGATAAAAAAGTTTTGATAACAGGCGCAGACAGGGGAATCGGACGCGCCATTGCCCTTGCGGTTTCCCACGCCGGGTATTCTGTTATTGCTCACTACAGACGCAATGAACAAGGGGCGGCCTCCCTTCGGGAAGAAATTCTTTCCAGGGGCGGGGAAATTGATCTTGTACGTTTTGACATTGCAGAACGCGATGAATGCAAAAAAGAGCTTGATGCCTGTGTGGAAAAACACGGTGCGTTTTGGGGCGTTATCTGCAACGCCGGTATGTGCGCGGACAACGCCTTTCCGGCGCTGAGCGGCGGGGATTGGGACAGCGTGATCCATACCAATCTTGGCGCTTTTTACAATGTGCTTTTTCCCCTTGTTATGCCGATGTGCCGGAAAAAACAGGGCAGAATAATAACCATCGCCTCTGTTTCCGGTATTGCGGGTAACAGGGGGCAGGTTAATTACAGCGCTTCCAAAGCGGGCATTATAGGCGCTTCAAAGGCGCTGGCGATTGAATTGGCAAGCCGTTCAATAACAGTTAACTGCATCGCTCCGGGAGTAATAGAGACAGATATGATCGAAAATGCCCCATTGGAAAGGATTTTACCGGTTATTCCCATGCAGAGAATTGGAAAACCGGAAGAAGTTGCCGCCCTGGCGGTTTTTCTTCTTTCACAAGGGGCTTCATATATCACCAGGCAGGTTATTGCCGTAGACGGAGGGCTTGTTTAATGAAAAGAAGGGTGGCGGTTACCGGAGGCGGAATTGTCAGTTCAATAGGAAGTGATGAAGCGGCGATTTTTAAGACTCTGGAAGAAGGAAAAAACCGTGTACGCAGAATGGAAGAATGGGAAAAATACACCCAAATGAATACAATGCTTGCTGCTCCTGTGGATTTTATCATGCCGGATTATCCGAGGAAGAAAATCCGTGGAATGGGCAGGGTTGGTCAGTTTGCCCTGGTTGCGGCAGACAATGCCATGAAACTTTCCGCCCTGATAGATAACCCCGCTCTTACATCCGGCCGCGCCGGCGTTGCGTTTGGCTCTTCGATGAGCAGCGTTGACGCCATGCTCGATATATACGGAGTTCTTATAAACAACGACATGAAGAACATTAATGCCACTACCTATATAAGAGCCATGCCCCATACATGCGCTGTAAATATCGAGGTCTTTTACGGTTTAACAGGGCGGATTATCACTACCAATACCGCATGTACTGCAGGAAGCATGGCTATTGGGCTGGCTTACGAAGCAATTCAAAACGGCATACAGGACATTATAATCGCAGGAGGCGCCGACGAACTGAGCCCTGTGGACGCGGCTATTTTCGATACCCTGTTCGCCGCGAGTACAAGAAACGATTACCCCGAATTGACGCCGGCGGCTTTTGATAAATCCCGGGACGGCCTTGTAGTGGGGGAGGGCGCCGGTGCGCTGGTTCTGGAAGAGTGGGAACATGCGGTCAAGCGCGGCGCGTACATTTTTGCCGAAGTTGCCGGCTTTGGTACAAATACCGACGGCAGACATGTAACCCAGCCTATGGCCGAAACAATGGGAGGCGCGCTGCAGCTTGCACTTAACGATGCCGGTATTAATCCTGATTTAATTGGCTATGTTAATATGCACGGAACCGCCACCGACGCCGGTGATATAGCCGAGTCTCATGCCACATACGATGTGTTTAAAAGGGCGGTGCCGGTGAGCACCCTAAAAAACTTTACCGGCCATACGCTGGGCGCCTGCGGGGCGGTAGAAGCGTGGGTTTCGATCTTAATGATGAATAGAAAGTGGTTTATGCCGAATATCAATCTGAAAGAATTGGATCCATTATGCGCACCCCTGGACTATATCACCGGCGCCGGCCGTGAAATTGATACAGGGTATGTCATGACCAACAATTTTGCGTTCGGTGGAATAAACACATCGCTTATATTCAAAAAGGCGGACAGCCGGAATTGACATTCTTTGGAATTTGTTACAGATTGTAAATGTAGTTTTCCGGGGCCATTAGCTCAGTTGGTTAGAGCAGAAGACTCATAATCTTTTGGTCCGAGGTTCAAGTCCTCGATGGCCCAGTGTTTTTATGCCGTCTTACTTTGTGTTAGTAAAACCCCAACCGCCCTGTAAATTCCTTTGCGCTAAGCCTGTTTCTGAACTTACCGATAATAGAAAAGTATGAATGCGCTTCTTGTTTTATACGGCGGAGAGCTTTGCGATGAGGCCTTTGCGACTGTTTTTAACGGAAAAAACAGTTTTTCTCTTGCACTGGAACGGTCAAAATCCTTTCCCGGAGTCGGGAAAATAATCCTTTTAGCTGATCAGAACAGGGATTTTTCTGGTTTTTCAGAAATTCAGGTTGAAAGACAGGATTCCTGGACAAAATTCAGCCTCTTAAAAACCATTTCTGAACTTTCGCAGGGCTTTGATTTTGTTTATTATGCCTGGACTGACTGCCCATTTCTCGATCCGGCTCTTGCCGGGGCAATTGCACGGCGGCATGTAGATTATGCAGCCGATTATTCCTATGCAGACGGCTGGCCCTTGGGCATCGCTCCGGAGATTATTTCTCCCCAAACATCCGGTATCCTTGCAAATATTCTTGGCAGTGATGACGGAAAAGTAGGGCGGGACACACTGTTTTCGGTTATTCAAAAAGATATTAACGCCTTTGACATCGAAACTGAAATTTCACCGGTTGATCTGCGCTGCCACAGAATCAGCCTTTGCGCTGATTCCAGGCGGAACCTGCTGCTTCTAAACCGCTTTGCATCAGAAGCCGGAGCAATACCGGATGCGGCGCAAGTACAAAGGATTATCGAAGAAAAGCCTGAAGTTTTACGCACACTGCCAGCTTTTTTTCCGGTTCAGGTTTATGGGGGCTGTCCGCAGAGCTGCGCCCTGTGCCCGTATCCGGTGGTATCTAAAGAGCCTGTTACAGGCCGCAAAGATCACATGGACGGCAAAAAGTTCGAATTACTCCTAGATAAAATAATCGCTTTTTCAGGAGACGCTGTAATAGACCTTTCCCTCTGGGGAGAGTTGTCTCTGCATCCTGATAAAATGGATTTAATCGACATGGTCATTTCGCGGCCTGAACTTGCCCTTATAATCGAAACTTCGGGCATTGGCTGGAAAAGCGAGGAACTCGAGAAGTGCGCTTCCCTCGCACAAAAGGCTGAAGCTGCCGGCGCAAGAAAGAGCCGCCTGCCGCCGCTTTCATGGATTCTGTCTCTTGACGCTTTTGATCCGGTGCGTTACAAAGAAATGCGCGGACAGGGATTTGCCGAAGCGATTGACTGCGCGAAAAAACTGTTTGCGCTGCTTCCGAAAAATACATACGTACAGGCTGTACGTACTGCGGGCGCCGAAGACGATATCGAAAAGTTCTACCGTTCCTGGAAAGAGGCTGCCCCAATGGGGGATGCAAATATAATAGTCCAAAAATACGATGATTTCTGCGGTTTTCTGGATAAAAAACAGGCTTCGGATATATCGCCTGTTATTCGCAAGCCATGCTGGCACATAATGCGGGACATGCCTGTTTTAATTGACGGTACTGTACCGCTGTGCAGAGAAGAGTTGGAAGCGCTGAAAGAACATGGCGGTGAAGGCAGCCGTACTCTGGGAAATGTTTTCACCGATTCTCTTGAAAAAATATGGGAAGCCGGATTGTGTTTCTATATTGAACAATGCGGGAAAAATTATTCAGGATTTTGTACGGCTTGTGATGAATACTACACCTACAATTTTTAATGCGGCTGTTCCCTCCTATACCGTAGTTGGCGGAGAAGAACGCCGGGCTGCAACAGGTCTTACAGCTGTTATACTAAACCGTCAGGGAAGGTATCCAAGACGAACCTTTTTTCAGGAACTGGAAAAGACAGGGTTTGATAATGTTGTATCAATCGAATCTTCTTCGGAAATATATGATGTTGAGGAACTTTCAGGCCGCTTTCCCTTTTTACGATTTATTCTTCCCAAAACAGAACTGACTCTTGGGGAAAAGATAAATCTGGCTGCACTGGAAATTGAAAACCCGCTGTTTTTTGTACTTTGGAATGATTTGAAATTTATCGCCGGAGGAACAGCGGCAAGAATGGTTGAAAGACTGAGCTGTGTTAATGATGAAGGTGAAGTAAACGGTAAAAAATCGAACCGTTTCAAGCGGCTTTGTACAGTTCCCGTGATTCTTAATTCAAGATACGAGATTTTACCAACAATTATCACTCCCGTATCACAGCGAAAAAAAATGCGCACCCTGTTAATGGAGCCCGGTGTTGAAGGAATGGCCAGCCTGTACCCGTTTGACGGTGTCGGGATATACGATCGCAAGCGTTTTATTAGCCTTGGCGGATTCGACAATTCGCTTAAAAATGCCCACTGGCAATCCATGGATTTTGGTTTTAGGGCATATCTCTGGGGGGAACAGATAGCCCTTGGTCAGCAGATAAAACTTTCATACGACGGACAAATGCCGGTTGAAGACAGTACTGCCGAAGCCAGTTATCGGCGTTTTTACTTGAAAAATATTGCTCCGGTGCTGCTTGGCAATTATGCGCATCTTCCGTTAAGGCGGTTTCTGATTTATTTATTAAAATCAGGTGAAGACCCCTTAACTGCCTGGGAAATATTTTCTGAATGCAGACTTTGGGTTAAATCCAACCGTTTAAGATGGCAGAAAGATGCACAGGGTGTAATAGAACGCTGGAATGGAACAGTTGATTTTTCCAATGGGGGACAATCCTATTATTCTTTAACGGATAATGTTCCGAGTCAGGAGGGCAGTAATTGCTTGCCGTAATTTTACAAGCTCGAATTGATTCAAGGCGGCTGTCTGAAAAATCTCTGCTTCCCCTCGGCGGAAAGCCCCTTGTGTTTCGTGTAATGGAAGCGCTGCGCCGTATTCCGGCTGATATTTATATCCTTGCATGTCCGGAAACTTCATATCAGTCATTTTCCGGTATTGCCGCCGAAGCGGGATTTGAGCTTTTTACAGGGGATGAGAATGATGTTCTTTCACGTTACTCATCGGCTGTTAGCCGTTTCGGCATCAGCCGTTTTATAAGGGCCACCGGAGACAATCCCTTTGTTTTTGCCGATGCGGCGGCGGCAATCTGCGCGGAAGCAATAGAGTTAAACGCGGATTATGCCGGCTACAGCGGCCTTCCGTACGGCGCCGGAGTGGAAGTTGTTTCCGCAGAGGCCCTGCGGCGCGCTGAAGTGGAAGCAGTTGCTGTGTATGAGCGGGAGCATGTGTGTCCTTATTTGTATAACAACCCCGGGTTGTTTCGCCTGCACAGGCCGCTTGCTCCCAAAAAATGGCAGGATGAAAATAATTCGATAAGAATCACAGTCGACACTCAGGAAGATTTTGAGATGGCGCAAAAACTCCATGCCGGTTTAGAAAACAACAAGGATCGATATAACGGACAGTCGATCATAAACTGTTTTCTGGAGATTTTTCAAAAATGACAGGAAGGATACTTCTTGTTCCCTCCATCGAGCCTGGCAGAGGTACAGGCCATCTAAGACGGTTAGTCAAGCTGACAAAAGATTTACGCGCTCTTGGCAGGGATGCCTGGCTTTACCCTGGCGAAAATGCAGCCATAAATATCGATCCTGATCTGCTTATAACCGAAATAAAAACAGATGCGGCAAAAATAGATTTTTTTGTCCTGGATCGGTTTCAGACTCCGATGGAAGAATTTGAAAAATACAGGAGCATTGCTCCGGTAATTGGTATCGATGAAGGCGGCCAATGCCGGGAATACTTTGATTTCCTCATTGATATACTTGTTCCCAATGCCCGCGGCAGGCTAATGCCGAATATCGCAGACCCTTCATTGCTTCAGGTGCCGAACAAGCGCCCTGTAATAAATCATCGTGATGCCAATTCTTCTATCGAAAAAGTCCTTGTAAGTTTCGGCGGGGAGGATTCTGTTGGCCTGGGGCCTGCCGCGGCACAGGCTCTGTTGAAAAATACATCGGGTAAAATGGATATTACCCTGGTCACAAACAGAGCCTGTAAAATAGAAGGATTTGCAAATAACACCAATATCCGAATTATTGAATCGATTCCTTCCCTTGCCGAACATCTGTGCGATTATGATCTGCTTATAACCCACTACGGCCTAACCGCTTATGAAGCTCTTTATTCCGGTACACCGGTATTACTTATATCACCAACAGCATATCACGAAAAACTTGCAAAAGAAGCCGGCTTTTATTCCACCAGTGTTAAACGTCTTGGACGAATATTTAAGAATTATAAACCACGGATTAACACGGATTTTCAAGGAAAAGAAAGAGAAAAAAATGGAAATGTTCTTTGTAACTCTATAGTTAAAAAAATCAAAAAACATTGCCAAAAACTTGCGAAAAAGCATAATCTCGATAAAGAACCGCAGCAAAACCCGGTTTCTTTGGTTAACTCTTATAATTTAACGGTTAACAAGCATTGCCCCATATGTGACAGCCGGAAATACGGGATCGTTCTTTGGCGTTTTGCCGCTCGTACTTACAGGCAATGCCCCCGGTGCGGCGGCGTTTACATGGAGCGTGCAAACAAGCCGCTTATTGAATACGGGCGTGAGTATTTTTTTGATCAGTACAAAAACCAGTACGGAAAAACTTACATCGAGGATTTTCCCGCATTGACGCTCATGGCAAAACGCCGCCTTGGGATAATCAGGCGATTGCTGCCATCGGGCGGAACATTGCTTGATATAGGCTGCGCTTACGGGCCTTTTCTGGCGGCAGCGCGTGAAGAAGGTTTTCTGCCTGCAGGAATCGATCCTGCCGCTGACGCCGTAAACTATGTGCGTCAAACGCTGGGCCTTCCGGCATTCCAGGGCTTCTTCCCCCAATCACCAGTCCCTATTCCATCATCCCAATTATACGACGTCATAACTCTATGGTTTGTTATCGAACACTTTGAAAACTGCTTTCCGATATTTAACGAAATCAGAAAACTCCTTAAAGGCGGCGGCATTCTTGCCTTTTCAACTCCATCTTATACCGGCGTCAGCGGCAGATCGTCCATGCGGCGTTTTCTTGAAAATAGTCCCGGCGATCACTTTACAATATGGTCGCCGCGCATGGTCAGAAAGGCTCTTGGGCTTGCCGGTTTTAACGTGAAAAAAATTATTGTTAGCGGACATCATCCTGAGCGCTTTCCGCTATTTGGAAAATTCGCCAAAAATAAAAAAAGCCCGCTGTATTGGCTGCTGCTGGCTGTAAGTAAAATTTTCTCACTTGGAGATACCTTTGAAGTTTACGCGGCATTGCTGCAGCAACAGGAAAAAGCATGAAAGAGCGTTTGATAATACTGGGCGCAGGAATTATGCAGGGCCCAATAATCAGAATTGCCAAAGAATTGGGTTTTTATACAGTTGTATTGGACGCAAATTCGCAGGCAAGCTGTGCAGGCATGGCCGATAAATTTGAGCAAATCGATCTAAAAGATAAAGAAGGAATCGAGACCTTTGCCCGCACTCTGCAAAATTCAAGCGGCGGCCTCGGCGGCATTATGACCGCCGGTACAGATTTTTCCGCAAGTGTTGCATGGACAGCCCAAAGGCTTGGCCTTCCCGGAATACCGTACGAGGCCGCAATGAATGCATCGGAAAAATCGAGAATGCGTTCATGCTTCAAAAAAGCAGGACTGCCATCGCCGGAATTTATCACAATAACGAAAGATTACAGGTTCGAAAAACTTTCCCTGCCGGGTAATTTTCCGTTGGTAATAAAACCGGTTGATAATATGGGAAGCAGGGGATGCCGGCGCATTGATAACGCGGATGAATTTAAGCCGGCAGCCGAAGCGGCTATTGGTTTTTCACGTTCCGGCAGGGCAATAGTTGAAGCCTACATGGACGGTCCGGAGTTTTCCGTAGACGCAATTGTGTATCACGGTGAAATTACAATCTGCGGTCTTGCCGACCGGCACATTTTTTTCCCGCCCTACTTTATCGAAATGGGGCACACAATGCCCACAGTCATCGAAGAGGGAAAACAGCAGAAAATACTGGAGACATTTTGCGATGGTATTCGCGCGCTGGGACTGGCGGGGAAGGGAAGCGCCGGTGCTGCAAAGGGAGATATCAAACTGACAGAAAAAGGGCCCATGATAGGTGAAATTGCCGCCAGGCTTTCGGGGGGGTATATGTCCGGCTGGACGTATCCGTATGCTTCCGGTGTGCAGCCGATACGCGCTGCCATCCTTGCCGCCATGGGCAGAAAGCCCGACAATCTTGTCCCCTTAAAGAAATGGACATGCGCCGAGCGCGCCTTTATTTCAATACCCGGAACTGTTAAATCCATTCACGGCATTGAAGAAGCCCGCAATCTGCCCATGGTAAAGGAAGTTTTCACCGGAATCACCAATGGCAGCAAGGTAACTTTCCCGGAAAATAATGTTACAAAATGTGGCAATGTTATAGCCGCCGCGGAAGATCGCGGTAAGGCAATAGAAGCCGCAGAAAATGCCGCTCGTTCAATACTGATCAGGCTTGATCCGGACGATAAAAAAACCGCGGAATTTTTATCAAGCGCAAAGCCGGGCATGTCCTTCCCGCCCGATGCCTTCGATGTAAATCCGGAAATAATTCCCGAAAAAGGGTGCCTGGCACCATTTCGGGGTTTGAAAGACTACTGTGGCAGGACTGTTGAAGAATGTCTGGAAGCTGTCAGGGTTTTAACCGGCTTTTCCCTGATCGAGGCAATAGAAAAAGCCGATAATAAAATTGAGTTGAGACGTTCTTTCTGGGCTGCCCTTGTCCGCGGTTCATATCAGGGAGCGGTTTACTACATTGATAACCTTGGAATAGAGAAGTGTTCAGAAACATGAAAAAAAATAAGAACTTTTCCCTCTTCCCTCTTGGTTTTTATCTCTTCTCTCTTCTCTTTTACCTTTTACCTTTTACCTATCTCCATTCCCTCTCTCTGGATGATACATTAAACACTCTCAGGCCGCTGTCTCTCTCTGCAGGCGAATCTCTCGAATTTCGCTGGGACCCTTTTTTCAGGGACGGCATGTTTAATCTGGGGCGTCATTATGGCGCTTTTTCAGCCGCTTCTGCCGAGGGAGAAAACGGCCTTTTAATGCTTGATAGCAGGGATCTTTATACGGTACCCCTGCCATATAATGACAGCGGGGAATTGGTTTTCCCGCAGGCCTTTGTTGATACGCTGAAAGACGCTTTTACACGTTCTCTGGAACATGACGCTTCGCGTTTTCGTATTGCAGCAATAATAATCGATCCAGGACACGGCGGAAGGGATCCCGGAGCTATCGCGACTCCGGTAATCAACGGAAAGCAGACCACGATGATAGAAAAAGACATTGTGCTTAAAGTATCAAAAGATCTTAAAATCCTCCTGGATCGTCTTTATCCTGATAAAAGAATAATGATAACAAGAGAAACCGATATTTTTCTGAGTCTGGAAGAGCGGGTAGCCATCGCGAATTCAGTATCCCTGAAGGAAAACGAGGCTATTATTTATATATCAGTTCATGCCAATCGTGTTTTTAACCAGAATGTCCGTGGATATGAAGTTTGGCATTTAAACCCGGAAATACGCAGAGACCTGCTCGATCCATCAGAATCAAATGATTCCGCTGATATACTGGCTATCAGAAATGCCATGCTGGAAGAAGAATTTACAACCGAAAGCATCATTCTGGCCCAATCAATACTCCGTAGTCTTGGGCAGACACTTGGGAATTCTGTCCCATCAAGAGGCATTAAAAACGACCAATGGTTTGTGATAAAGAACAGCCGTATGCCGGCTGTTTTGGTGGAGTTGGGCTTTATTTCCAATTCTCAGGATGCCCTGATTATGAACACCGAAAGCGGCTTGAAATCCCTGGTAGATGCATTGTATAAAGGAATAGTTGATTTTGTCGGAATTTTTGAGCGTTCAGGGGGATTTACAGCGGCTCCATGACTTTAATTTTTAAGGATTGGCTAAGGTCCATCGGGAGATTTTTGGCCGATAAATACAGACGCCGTGTTCTGTTACTTGCTGTTTTGTGCCTCATAGCCCTGGTAGAATTTTTCGCTTTGGGCCTTGCAAGAAGGACTTTTGTATTCTATACTGTTGACAATGGGAAAGTAACGGTTGAAGATCGGCTGTTAAAGAGAGCCTCTTCACGGGAGGGAAATCTTACCCGGTATGTGGAGGAAGCGCTTTTGGGGCCTGTAGCTCCGGATTTGCTTCCCCTTTTCCCCAGGGAGACCAGGTTGGGGTCTCTTTTGTTCAGGGACGGTGTTGTATATGCCGATTTATCGCCGGAGGCCGTTTTACCGCCCGAAGAAGGAGGCGTAGTAGTGGATAGTTTCCGGACGCTGAACGAGGGCATACTCAGGAATTTTTCCTTTGTCAGGGATGTACGGTTTTTTATATCCGGTAATGCGGCTTATGTTGACGGTTTCCGGTTATGAGAGGGTTTTTCCTGTAGGTGGGAAATTTTGGAAAAAAGCGTGAATTTAATATTTTGTCGTTGACAAAGTATTGATAATTCGCTAGAATTTGTACTAGCAAAATTTTTTGGATGTTATAAAGGAGCTGTGCATGAAACGGATGCTCATTTTTGTCGTCATCGTACTGTTAATGGCGGGTCCCCTGTTTGCCGAGGAAGCTGTGCTTATCGACTTTTCTCTGCTTACGGCGGATATTCACGTTCAAATTACGGAAAATGATCAGGACGACAGGCCTAATCAAAATCGCCAAACTATGATGGATTATTCCCATATTGCCGGCGGTAGTTTTACATACCAGCAGAAAGCGGTAATGAAAACATCATTGGCCATCGAAAACTGGGAAGTTATTCTTTCATCGTCTTCAAGGACGGTGCAAAGCATGGGGTACAGTTACGCCAGGGAATCCGCCTCAAGACAATGGGGAACGGTTATGGGCGTTAGGGTACACTTCCCCACGGAGCCCTACAATGCCTGGGCAATGGTAAAACCGCCGTTTGAGATTCCGGCATACGAGCCGGCGGCAACGATTGATGATGATGGAACAATCAATCCCTCAGAAGACAGTGATGGTATTACCAGTGTAAGCAGGTTTGAAGCCCAGGAAGAGGGCCAGCCGGCATATGGTATTCTTAAGAATGTAGGGGCAATTAAAGCTGTGGCTGTTAATGTTTACGGCCTCAATTTTCCTCATGGTCTTTCAACTATTTTAATTGACAGCAATGGTATTCAAAAGAATGTATTCATGGGATATCTGAATTACGATGGCTGGGGAGAACTACAGTGGAATAACCCGGCTTATATTCAGGAAGTGCGTAACAGGGATCTCAGAATTTACCCCCTGTATCCATTCAACACTCCCTATGTCAAGTTCGGTGGTTTCCTTATCCAGCGTGACGCGGCGAAAGTAGGCGGCGATTTTGTCACATACTTTAAGGACGTAAAGGTTATTTACGATAAAGCCGTTCTGGATACTGATCGCGATATTGATGATGAATCCGTTTGGCGGATTATTTTTGACCGTGAAACTTCCCGCAAAATTTGGGAAATGGAACGCTTTGGACAGAACCAAATTCTAAGGTATCTTGAAGCTCAGAAGCAGTCTCAGGAACCAATAGATCAGTTTGGTCGCGCGGTATTTACACCCACTCCAACTGGTGAAGATGAATAGTACGGCAGTTTAGCCGGTTAGCCGGCGCCGTTTTAAAAAGGCTGTTTGAAAATCTTTTGGTTTTTAGACAGCCTTTTTTATAAACAATTGAAAAAGAGATTTCTCATGAAAGACAACATGGTTGATGTGTTCTCGAATCCGGACCAGAGGGAGTTACTGCGTCAATACGAGCAGTTAAAAGGGATACGTTTTTTTATTGTAAATGATCTTAAAAATCGCATAGAACAGGTACTGCTCGTCCTAAACTCTCCTCCGATTGTAATTGGCAGAATTAAGAATTTTGAAAGTTATTTCAGAAAGTATATTTCGATCTTAAAAACCGGAAATAATACCCCATGCATTACAGACCTTATCGGCATAAGAATAGTATGTCCGTTTATCGAGGATTTAACAGAAGTAGAGAGGCTAATAAAAATCAACTTTAATGTTACAGAGGCCGAGCGTAAAGGGCACTATACTTTTAAGGAATTTGGTTATGAATCAACTCATTTACTGATTAAAATCCCCGAAGATATTATCAATACAAGGGGAAAGGCAGACTGTGAAATTGCCGAGATTCAGATACGAACTATTTTACAGGATGCCTGGGCAGAAGTTGAACATGAGTTGGTCTACAAAGCAGAATTTACCCCTTTTGATGAACCAATGAAGCGTAAACTTGCGGCTGTAAATGCAAGCCTGTCTTTGGCAGATTTAATATTCCAGGAGATAAGAAGTTATCAACGTCAGCTAAACAGCGAGCTGGAAAAGCGGCGCGAAAGCTTTTTTCAGAAAATTGAGGAATCTACCGATGCTTTACTTTTCTCGGAAGAAAATGCAGAAAAAATAGAAAATACCGCCGGATATGCTGATTTTGAGCCTTTTTCGGGAGAAAATGTTTCTATTGATGATTTACTGCTGCGGGCTCTATCCGCTCATAACAAAAACAATTTTGATGAAGCTGCTTCCTTATACAGCCGCATTCTGGAACATAAACCTGATAATACAATCAGTTCGATAATATTCAAACACCGTGGTATGGCTCATTTTGCATGTTCAAAATATACAGAGGCAATCGATGATTTTAATCATGCTCTGGAATTAGACAGTAAATCATATAAAGCAGCTTACTACCGTGGTGTTGTCAATTCTGTGGTAAAAAAATATTCACAGGCTATCGATGATTTTACCAATTCATTGATTATTAATCCGTATCAGCCATTCTGTCTTTTCAGGCGCGGCCAGGCGTACTACCACATTGGCGACTATCCCAAAGCGTTGTCCGACTGCGATTCTTCCATCGCGCTTGAACCAAACAACGATGCGGTTCATAAGTTCAAGGATTTACTCAAGGATAAATTAAAGATGTAGGGCGGCTTGTATTGACAATGGTATGAGTATTTTGGTATGTTATTCATTATGTGGAGTTTTTACGAAGTGGAAAATCCATGTTAAAACAAAAAACTCTTTGAGTTTTTTGTTTTATACAGTCTCCTTCGTCTAGTGGTTAGGACACCGGGTTTTCATCCCGGCAACAGGGGTTCGACTCCCCTAGGAGATGTGACAAAAAAAAGCCTGACCACTTGTAGGTGGTCAGGCTTTTTTTGTCTTGGAGTTTGCTACGCAAACTCCATAAACAAATACTTTAGGGAAGTCGAACCCCAAAAGGGTGTGTGGTTACCATCTGATTAGATTACCTCCGTATGTAAGTCCGGCTCCAAAACCCACGGTCATGATAAGATCACCTTTTTTAATGGTGCCGCAGCGGTTTACTTCATCAAGAGCAATGGGAATGGAAGCTGATGATGTGTTGGCATATCTTTCAATGTTAATATAAAATTTTTCTTCGGGAATTTTGAGCCTTTTTCCGGCTGCTTGAATAATGCGGGCGTTTGCCTGATGGGGAACAATCAACGTTATATCTTCTATCGTTAAATTTTCTTCCCTCATCATTTTTAATACGGTTTCGGTTATGATTCTTACGGCAAAATTATACACCGCATGCCCTTTCATTACTATTTTTGCCCCGTTATCAACTGTTTCGCCCTTCTTCCACGGCGATCTGCTCCCCCCGCGGCGGACGATAAGGCTCTCCCATCCTGAACCGTCTGCGCCAAGAATTGACCTGAGTACGCCGCTGCCGGCGCTCGCGTCCGCTTTCTGTGGTGTATCGTTTTTTTCCAGCAACACCGCCCCGGCGCCGTCTCCAAAGAGAACACAGGTACTGCGATCTTCCCAGTTGGTAATTCGTGAGAGCAGATCCACTCCAATCACAAGCGCCCGTTTGCGCCGAGGGTCGGTCTTTAACATGGAAACAGCGGTCTCCAGGCCATATATAAAACTGGAACAAGCCACACTAACATCCATAGCAGCAGCGTTTTTTGCTCCAAGAATGTGCTGAATAATGCACGAGGTGGCAGGACAGCTGCAATAATCCTGGGTGGAACTGCATAAAACAATTAGATCCAGTGTTAAAGCAAATTCTTCGGGAGTTTTTTCAGCTACCGCTTTTTGTTGGATTGCCAGATTTATTGCTTCAAGGGCTGCGGTTGACCCCAGATCGCTGGCGGCTGTGTCTTCATCGGCAATGTGCCTGGCTTTGATGCCGGTATGGGAATGTATCCACTCATCATCAGTTTCTATACGTTGAGCTAAATCATAATTTGTAAGGCACAGAGCAGGTACTGCCCGGCCGGTAGCTATTATTTCTATTTTCATGCAACCACTTAATTATTAGACCACAGAAAGAAAAAAGTAGTTGCATGTTTATAGATTTATTTAATTACCTCGGATGCGGTGGTATATGGAAGGCCGTGTGCATCAGCTACACCCTTAAAGGTAATGTGGCCCTTGTAGACATTCAGTCCCTCCAATAACCCTGGATCCTGTTTCAACGCCTTCTCGAGGCCGTTCTTCGCGATTGAAAGGCCGTAATTCAGCGTAGCGTTCCCAAGGGCGTTAGTCGATGTATATGAAACTGCTCCCGGCATATTGCCGACACAGTAATTCAGGACACCGTCCTTCACATAAACCGGGTCGTCATGATATGTCACATGGCTTGCCTCGCTGCAGCCGCCCTGATCAATGGCGACATCCACTATAACCGAGCCCTTTTTCATTGTGGGCAGATGCTCATTGCGTATCAGTTTTGGCGCCGCTGATCCCGGAATAAGAACCGCGCCAATTACCAAATCCGCTTTTGGCAGAATATCCTTGATATTTTCCGGCGTTGAATAAAGAGTGTTTACCCTGCCGTTATAGATATCTTCAAGGTACTCCAGCTTGTCAAGGTCAATATCAACAATGGTAACGTGGGCGCCCATGCCCACGGCAATCTTCGCCGCACTTGCGCCGACAACACCTGCCCCAAGTACAACAACTTCTGCCCGAGGTACGCCCGGTACGCCTACCAGCAATACGCCCCTGCCGCCCATCGGTTTTTCCAGGAATTTCGCCCCTTCCTGAATGGACAGGCGCCCTGCAATCTGGCTCATTGGCTTCAGGCAGGGGAGCTGTCCTTTGCGGTCGCGAATGGTTTCGTAGGCGACTGCTGAACACTTGGATGATACCAATGCGTCGGTCTGCGGCCGGTCCGGCGCAAGATGCAAATAGGTGTACAATATTTGATTTTCGCGGATAAAGCCGTATTCAGCTTCCAGAGGTTCCTTTACCTTGACAATCATATCCGCTTCTGCCCATATCTGCGTCTGAGACATGATTTTGGCTCCGGCGGCGGTGTACTGTTCATCGGTATACCCTGATCCTTCGCCTGCGCTTTTTTCAACAAAAACCGTATGCCCCGCGTTTACATAAGCTTTTACAGCATTTGGCGTAAGACCTACCCTGTATTCGTGTTTTTTAATCTCCTTTACTGCTCCTACTTTCATTATCTACCTCCAATAATTTTGTGTATGTATTTAATAATATTGTAACACATAATAGAAAAATGTGTATGTTTTTTTTTGAAAAACAGCTATCTGTAACGGTTTTTATATATTATCTTTAATAATGGTTGATTTTTCAGTGAACGGAAGGCCGGTCGCAGGCGGGGCGGATAAGTTGCTGCTTGATTTTCTGCGCGGAGACATGCTCCTTAAATCCGTTAAAAACGGCTGTGGAAGCGGCGCCTGCGGAGCCTGTACGGTTCTATCTGATGGAATGCCCATTCGCTCATGTTTAACCAAGTTAAAAAAAATTGAAGGCAGGCAAATAATAACGGTTGAAGGCCTTTCAGGGCGGGAAAAAGAAGTATATACACACGCCTTTATTAAAGCGGGAGCGGTACAGTGCGGTTTTTGTATTCCAGGCATTGTTTTAAGCACCAAGTCGTTACTTGATCAGGATAAAAATCCCGATGAAAAAACAATACGCCGTACAATCAGGGCAAATATTTGCAGATGCACCGGCTATAAAAAAATTGTGCTGGGCATTCAAATTGCCGCCGGCTTATTCAAAGAAAATTCGCCCCTGCAAATACCCTGCGGTAGTGGAAAAGTCGGTGAGAGTACGAACCGAATTGATGCCGCAGAGAAGATTATTGGCAGCGGAAAATATGCAGATGATCTTGAGTTTCACGGTATGCTTCATGCATCCGCCGTTCGTTCCATGTATCCAAGGGCACGTTTACTTAAAATTGATGTTTCACAGGCTTTGAAACACAGTGATTGCGTTACTGTCCTGACGGCAAAAGATGTACACGGAAATATCAAAATAGGCCATCTTGCGCACATTTCCGATTACGATGTGATGATTGCAGAAGGCGGCATTACCCGCTTTATTGGCGATGCTCTGGCGGTTGTTGTTTGCAGAAACAGGGAATTTCTTGATGAGGTAAAAGCTCTTGTTAAAATCGAATATGAAGTGCTAAAGCCCATAACAAGCCCGCAAGAATCGATGGCAGAAGGAGCGCCCCTGATACACACAAACAAAAATAATGTTCTATCGCATGAGCGCCTTACAAGGGGAAATGCCGATGAGGTTCTGGTAAAATCAAGGTATGTGGTAACCTGCCGTTATTCAGTTCCTTTTACAGAACATGCATTCATGGAGCCGGAATGTGCAATCGCCATGCCGGACGGCAGGGACGGCCTGACACTGTATTCGGGGGGGCAGAGCGTCTACGATGAACAGCGGGAATGTTCCAGGATGCTGGGAATAGAGCCATGTAAGTTACGTGTCATCAGTAGTTTTGTGGGCGGCGGATTTGGCGGCAAGGAAGATATGAGTGTCCAGCATCATGCCTGCCTTGCGGCATGGATTCTTAAAAAGCCGGTTAAGGTGCTTCTTTCCCGGAAGGAGAGCATGGAAGTTCACCCGAAACGGCATGCCATGGAAATGGAATTTACCACAGGCTGCGATGAAAACGGAATACTAACGGCGATGAAGGCAAAAATTATTTCTGATACCGGCGCGTATGCAAGCCTGGGTGGACCGGTTCTGCAGCGCTGCTGTACCCATGCCGCCGGCCCGTACAATTATCAGGTGATAGATATTGATGGTACCGCCGTTTATACGAATAATATTCCGGCCGGCGCTTTCCGCGGATTCGGCGTTCCGCAGAGCTGTTTCGCAACTGAAAGCAACCTGAATTTGCTGGCTGAAAAAGCGGGTATCAGCCCCTGGGAGATACGATACCGGAACGCCATAAGGCCGCAGCAAGTTTTACCTAATGGGCAGGTTGCCGGCCGGGATACAGAGCTGGAAGCCTGCCTGCTTGCCGTCAAAGATATTTATGAAAAAGCCAGAGGCGAGGGCAGGCATGTTGGCATTGCCTGCGCTTTCAAGAATTCGGGGATTGGCGTTGGACTGCTGGACACCGGCCGCTGCATTTTTTCGGTGGAGCAGGGCATAATCCACATCAGGAGCAGCGCCGCCTGCCTTGGCCAGGGACTTGCGACAGTTCTTCTTCAGATAGCCTGCGAAACATTAAATATGCCGCCGGAGTGTTTTATGGTTGAGCGCCCCAATACAAGCCGGACGCCTAATTCAGGAACTACTACCGCTTCGCGGCAATCGGTTTTTACCGGAGAGGCGGCAAGGCAGGCGGCGCTGAGGCTGCGGGAAGCACTGGACGAGACGGGCGGCTGTTTGGAGAGGCTGGAAGGCAGGGAGTTTTACGGGGAGTATTCCGGTGTAACTGATCCTTTGAACAGCGGTAAGCCCAATCCTGTTAGCCATATATCCTACAGTTACGCCGTAACCGTCGCCATTTTGGACGATGAAGGAAAGGTAGAAAAGATAATCGCCGCCTACGATATCGGCACGGTGGTAAATCCAAAGTCGGCGGAGGGGCAGATTGAAGGGGGCCTATTGATGGGCATGGGCTACGCTCTTACCGAGGACTTCCCGATGGAAGGCGGCTTTCCAAAAGCGCGTTACGGCACTCTTGGCCTGCTCCGTGCCGACCAGGCTCCCTGCATGGAAATTATCTTTGTTAAACCGAAAAATCCCATTTCGATTGCCTACGGTGCGAAAGGTGTAGGAGAACTTGCGACAATTCCCGTTACGCCGGCCATCGCAGGTGCATATTATGCCAAAGACGGAAAACACCGCACCAGGCTCCCCATGGAAGGCACCTTTTACAGAAATTAATTACCCCAGTCCTCCGGGTAGAGTACAATCTGCACAGGGCCGTTTCCCAAAAGCATTTTACAAAGAGCCTGAACATCTTCCGGCGTAACTGCCATAATCGCGGCCGGCCTGCTGTCGAGCCTTGAAAGCGGGGTATTGTAAAGCGCCGATGAATTGGCGTAACTTTGTGCTATGTGCAAATTTCGCTGTATAGCGGTTTCGTGTTCCTTTATAAGGGCTTCTCTGGATTTATCAAAAGTATCCCGAACAAGAGGCCGGCCGGCCGCCTGCGTTATCTGCTCTTTTACGGCGCCTATTAATTCTGCGGCTCTTTCGGGGTTACAGTAAAAATATATACTCAGCCTGGCCTCTCCGTTAGGAATTGTTGAAACAGAGGCGCCTGCATGAATCGAATATACCCCGCCCATTTTTTCCCGAATCTCGTCGGTAAGAATAATATCAAGATACTCGGAAAGTATTGCCGCGCTCTGATTTCTCTCCTCGCTGAATTCGGGGGATCCCTGGGAAAACCAGCCAAGGTAGACCATGCTTCTTTGATCCACTCCCTTGTATATCATTTTTTCGGTTTGGTCCGGACGCAGTATCCCAGGATCCGTCCACGAGTTCATTGGCGCAGAATTCGGTATTGAAGCCAGGTAAATGCAAATAAGCTCTCTTGTTACATCGATATCAAGATTGCCGGTCAATACAAAAGTATAATCGCCCGGGTTAAGGCATTTGCCAATAAAAGCCGAGGCTTGATCAATGGAAACCTTATCCATATCCGCTAATTCCAGGGGCATAAAACGTGGCTGATAGTTATTGATGGTTTTTGTAATTTCATTGTAAAAAACCCTTTCGGGATTATCTTCCTGCCTTGCAAGGTTTGTCCTGTACTGGTCGATCATGGCGGCAACGGCATCATCATCAATCCTTGGGTTTGTAAAACCAAGGTACAACAACTCGAACATTGTTTTAAGGTCGTTTGACGTGGATGAACCCTGGAACCCGCGGTAATGATCCGCTGCCCAGAGCGACATTGATACCTGCTTGCCGGCCAGCTTGTTAATCAGCTCCGTCCTGGAATATTCACCAAGGCCGGAAACAGAAATCATTTCAGAGGCGAGGCCGGCTGAAACGGCTTCGTTTTCGGCGGCATTTGCAGTTCCCCCCTTCGCTATTGCGTAAAGGATAACTTCATTGCTTTTGTTTTCTGTTTTTTTCAGTATAACGGTTGCTCCGTTATTAAGCCGCCAGATAAGCGCGCCGGTTTCGCTGTCGGCTGCTTCCGATACAATAATTCCGGGTGAGGGAACTGTATTTAAAATATCGCCTGAGAGTGTGGCCGAAGATCTCGTTTCAATTCTAACTCTGGCTGTTTCAGCAAAAATATTTTTTACCTGTTCTCCGGAGGGAAGTTCTTCGTCTTCAGGCGCCGTGATAAAAACAACGCAGTCATTGTATGAGAAATATTTTTTCGCGGCATTTGATATTTCCCTTGTCCCTATATATGGAAGCAGTAAATTGATGGCGTCCACTTCCCATTCAATATCCGCCATATCATCGCCTTTTAAATAATGGGAAGTAAAAGATTGAATAACAACTCTTGAATTCTGATTGTCTTTTTCGGATAACTGCCTGTCCATGAAGGCAATTAACCTGAGTTTTGCGCGAAAAAGTTCATCTTCCGTGAATCCATGACGGCGAATGGATTCTTTTTCCAGGAGCAGATCACGCAGTGCCGCTGCGGTATTGGCGGTTTTTGGCTGGGTTCCCATAACATAGAATCTTGCGTCCTCCGACCAGTTCCATGTACCGCCCCAGGCTTCTACTGCGGCGGCCTGCGGTTTTGAAAGAGCTTCTTCAAAACGCAAATTAAGCATTGTGCTGATGAGGTAATCAATTACTGTCTGCCTGTAATAACCGACCGTGCCGTTTTTATCTTCTGTTTTTTGCTTGTAGTAAACTGAAATACTTACAGAAGTAAGCTCCGGGTCGGTAATGTATTCAACATGGAAGTTGCCTTTTTTCGGGGGCGGAAGTTTATAAACAGGGCGATCAACCGGTTTTTCGGCGGCGGGCATTGTAAAGTGTTCTGCCAGGCTTGTTTCCAGCGCTTTACCGTCAAAATCACCTACAAAAATAATGGCCATATTATCGCTTGTATACCATCTTTTATAAAAGGCGGTTAATTGTCCGGCAGCAGCATTTTCGATAATTTCCGGCAGTCCGATTGGCTGGCGGTTTGCGTATTGGGAGCCGGAAAACAGAATTGGCAAAGTGATTCTTCGCACACGATCCATCGCGCCAAGGCGGGTGCGGTATTCTTCCATGATTACCTGGCTTTCGCCAGCCACATCTTCAGGGGTAATGCTTACTGCATAACTCCAGTCGTCTATAATTGCCAGGGCTTTTGGAGGAATGCTTTTTACACCGTTTATAATTTCGACGGGCACATCAAAACCGTATACGGTTTCGTCATACGAAGTATAAGCGTTTACATCGGGGCCGAAGCGCATTCCCAGCGAGCGCAGATACTCAATTAATTCAAGTTTGGGAAAACGCGCAGTATTGTTAAACGCAAGATGTTCCACAAAATGGGCAAAGCCCCTTTCATCATCTTTTTCCAGAACAGAGCCGGCCTTAACGGCCAAAGCCAGATGTGCCCTATTTTCCGGCCGCCGGTTTTCGAGAATATAGTATCGCAGCCCATTGGGCAGTATTCCTGTAATTGCCCGGCTTGTCAGCGGTACCGGATCTGATGCCTTCCCAAGGCCGCCGAAATTGGCTCTTGGCGTGGTTGCACAGTTAAAAATAAGAATAGCGGCTACTATGGCGCCGGCGGTAAGAAACGCAGGCCGCTTTTTGACTGAAAGTGAAATCATGCTATCAGTTTAACGTAAAATCGGATAATTTTGTAATGCTTCCACAAGAAAAAGAAAAACATTACAATCATATTAATGGGAAAAAAAAGGGAAATCTCCAGTCCGGTACATCCCGAGCAAATCGAAGGGGAAGATGAAAGAGACATGAATCTGCGCCCCAGACGTATGGCGGAGTTTATCGGCCAGCAGGTGATGAAAGGCAATTTGTCCGTATTCATCTCCGCCGCCAAGGAGCGAAAAGAAAGCCTGGATCATCTTTTCCTGATCGGCCCGCCCGGGCTGGGCAAAACTACACTGGCGCAGATTGTGGCTAACGAGCTTGGTACAGGTTTTACGCAGACTTCCGCGCCCGCAATGGAAAAGCCCAAGGATCTTGTGGGTCTTTTGACAAACTTAAAAAAGGGCGATGTTTTTTTTATTGACGAGATACACAGGCTAAAACCGGCCATTGAAGAATTGCTGTACATAGCGATGGAAGATTTTGAGCTTGACTGGATTGTAGGGCAGGGGCCTATGGCAAGAACTCTGCGTATACCTGTTCAGCCCTTTACGCTGGTAGGAGCCACAACCAAGGCGGGGATTGTATCGAGTCCTCTTATAAGCCGCTTTGGCATTACCTGCCGTTTTTCTTTTTATGAACAGGCTGATATGGAGGCGATTGTCCACCGGTCGGCCGGATTGCTTAGTATAAAAATTGATAATGATGCCGCCGCATTATTGGCAAAATCTTCCCGCGGTACGCCCAGAGTGGCAAACCGGCTTTTACGGCGTATGCGTGATTTTGCCCAGCACTCAGGAGAAACTTATATAACCATGCAGATTGTCCGCTCCGGTTTACAGCGGCTGGAAATTGACAGTCTTGGCCTTGAAAAACAGGATAGGGATATTCTAAAAATTATTGTCGAGCGATACCGGGGCGGACCGGTGGGAGCGGAGACGCTTGCTATCTCCATCGGCGAGTCTGTGGAAACACTGGAAGATTATTACGAGCCGTATCTGATACAAGCCGGTCTTTTGCAGAGAAGCCCCCGCGGAAGAATGGTAACAAGTATCGCCTACGGACATCTTGGGCTCTCCGCCGCAGATACTCCCGATCTATCGCTTTTTAATAATTAATGAAAACAAAAGACTTTTTTTTTAATCTTCCATCGAATTTTATTGCGCAGCACCCGAGTGAAAAACGCGGAGAAAGCCGTCTAATGGTTTTACACCGTTCAACCGGTAATCGTTTCCATCGTAGTATGTCCGATCTTCCCGATATTATTTGTGCTCCCGAATTTTTTAGCCCGAATGGAAAGAAGCCGCTACTGGTATTTAATGATTCAAAAGTACGCAGGGCAAGACTTATCGGCAAATCAAAACAGTCGGGAGCAAGGGCAGAGTTTCTTTTGTTGGGGACTGGGGAACAAGGATTGGGGAGCAGGGACTGGGGATTAGAGACTAGAGGTGCAATTTGGAAAGTTCTTGTAAAGCGCGCCAAACGACGCAAGAGCGGCAGCTCTTATGTTTTTTTTGATAATACAGGCAATGAAATTGCAAATGCCGTATTAAAAATTGATGGGGAGGAGCTGCTGCTGGAGTTTGACAAGCCCATAGACGACGCATGGCTTGACTGTTACGGGCATATTCCGCTGCCGCCGTATATAAAACGGGAAGATGTCAGCGACGATGCTGAGCGTTATCAGACAATTTATGCAAGGGAAACAGGCTCGGCGGCAGCGCCGACAGCCGGGCTTCATTTTACGCGGGAACTGTTTGAAAGACTGAATAACCTCGGCGTTGAAAGCGTCTTTATCACACTGCATGTCGGCCTTGGAACATTTCTTCCGGTACGCGGTGAAAACATTGAAGATCATCGCATGCACGAAGAATATTTTACGATTACGGAAGAAGCCGCCGTTACAATAGAAAAGGCCAGGGAAGAAGACCGCAAAATTATCGCTGTCGGTACAACAAGCATCCGTTCGCTGGAAAGCGCCTGGACAGAAAACGGCCTTCGGCGCGGCCCGCAAAGCACATCGATCTTTATTTATCCCGGTTTTCGTTTCAAAACAGCAGATGCCATGTTTACTAATTTTCACACGCCGGAATCTACCCTGCTAATGCTCGTTTCCGCTTTTGCCGGCAGGGAATTAATTCTTGAAAGTTATGCCGAGGCAATCAGCCTTGGTTACAGATTTTTCAGCTACGGCGATGCAATGCTGATTGTTTAGGAGTTTTGCTGCAACGCCCGCCTTCTGCCCATCAGCGAAGAGAAGATTACCGCCGACATAATGATGCAGCCCCCTGCAATAACCAAAAGAGCCGGTTTTTCTCCGGTTACTATCAGCACCCATAGCGGATTTAATACAGGTTCAATTGCCGAGGTTAACATTGACTGAACAGCCGTAACATGTTTAATTCCGTATATAAAAAATGCCGATGCGACGCCTATCTGAAGCAGGCCCATGTAAAGAATTCCAATAATACTGCCGGTTGTTATATGCGGCGGATATAAAAAGAAAAATGGAATGGAATACATCACGCATATTATATAGGACGCTATTAAAACATCAACCGGACTTGAGTCCTTATGTTTGCGCAGGGCGATGGAATTTGCTGCAAAGGCAATCCCGGAAAGCAGAGCGAGGCTGTCGCCCAATAAGGAGCCGCCTGCAAGACCATTGTAAAAAACAAGAAACATTCCAAGGCCTACAAACAAGAGCGCAAACCAGTGTTCTACCTGGGGTTTTTCTTTTAAAAAATACCAGCCCATAAAACATGCCCACAATGGAGCGGCATACTGAAGCATTATTACATTCGCCGAGGCCGTCAGCTTGTTTGCATTTACAAATAATATCATTGTAGCCGCATACCAAATGCCGGCTGATAAAAGGGGAATTGCTTTTATCGGCTGTTTTTTCGGCTGTAAATAGGGACGCATGACAAGAAGAACAAAGATTGCAAGAAAACATCTGCCTCCGGTAATTACCGCAGGATGCCAGTCAATCAATTTAATGGTAAGGCCGGATGTACTCCACAAAATTGCACAAAACATGATTGCGAGCTGTCCGGCAGTGTGCCGGTTTTTTATAATTACGGGATAAATATTATTCATTAAAGGATTACCTGATTCTGAATGTTACCGGATACCGGTAGCGGGCGGAAACAGCGCTGCCGTTGGCAATGGCCGGGCTGCCCTTTCTGCCGGTAAAAGCCCTGATTGCCGCCTCGCCAAAGCCCCTGCCGTCAGGCGTCTCCTGCAAGACCCTTACCTGCTGTACAACGCCGTAGAGATCGACGAAAAGCTCAAGTATCACCCTGCCTTCTATGCCTGAGCGCAGCGCTATCGGCGGATATATAAGATCGGCGGCAATTTGATTTTCGTCAAAGCGGGGGGGCTGGGACAGCCTGTGCATTGGAAGATATTCATTCGCAGTTAAAAAAGTGCCGGGGGCAACTACATTTTGAAGCGGGGTTGTATCTGTTTCTATCATTGTTTCGGCGATTGCTTCCACTTGAGGTAAATCCTCTTCCGGCGGAGGGGGTTCTTCGGCCAAATCGGTCAGCTTCATAACCCTGGCATTTTCCGGGCCATCCTGTAAGACTGCATTATAGTTAAAAGCCAGAAATAGTATTATAAGAGCGTGTAACACAGTAACGGTAATAATTATTGCCAGGCGCAGAATTTTATCATTCATCGCTTTTTACCACAAAACTTACAACACGGTACTGGAGTATCTGCAGAACTTCAAGCACGGAATTAATTTTTTCGTAGGGGGTGTTGCGGTCGGCTATAATGTGAACCCTTGTATCAGGCGCGCTGCGGTAGAGTTCGGCTATTTTTAGTTCAAGGGCAGGCCGGTCGGAGGCTTCTCCGTCCAGGTAAAGGGCGCCTTCGCGGTCTATCCACACTTCAAGATTTTTTTCGGCGCTGGTTCTAAGGGCGGTATTTGCTTCGGGGTATTCAATTTTTACTTCTTTTCTGTAATTGATAAGGGCTACCAGCATTATAAAAATTAAAAGAAGAAACGCTATATCGGACATGGAGAACAAGGGAATAAAAAATGTCTTGTCTTTTTTACGTCTCAGTTTCACGACTCGTCCTTTTTCATTGCAAAGGAAAATGAATCTATTTTTAGATCCTGGGCAAGCTCCACAAAAGACACAACACTCTGCCATACGGCGCTGCCGTCGATGGTGATAATAACCGCTATATCCGGGTTGTACTGCTGTGCGGACTGTATCAGTGTTTTTGCCTGTGTAATATTCAGGATTTCTTCTTCGTGGATAATATTACCTTCGCCGTCCATATCAAAACGTAAAAGGTCTTCGCGCAGAATAAGCCTTGTAGAATCCTTGGCAGGAAGGTTTAACAAAAAGCCCTTGTTTATATTAAAACCGGCGATTACGATAAAGTAAATTATAAGCAGAAACGCAAGGTCGCTTGATGCGCTGGAATCCAAAAAACCCTGTTTTTCGCGGCGTTTAATCTTCATGTTGTTTTTTATTTCGCTGTTGGGCCTTGAACATTCAGGCTGCTTAAAAGGGCGATCAAATCCGAACAGGCCTTTTCCACCCTAAGTGTAAATTTGTTAACTATGTGCGTAAAAACAGAATGAAAAACCATCGCGATTATTGCGATTACAAGCCCGTATACTGTCGTGATAAGGGCCTCATAAATACCGTTTGCCACAATTTGGGCATTCACTTCGGTTGCCTCTGCAATCGACCTGAACGCTCCAATCATTCCCGATACAGTACCCAAAAAGCCGGTAAGGGGCGCAACCGAGCCAAGGGCTGTAAGAAAATTAAATCCGTTTTCAAGAGAGTTGATGCAGTTCATCGCCTCTGTTTCGGCGGCGCGCTCTGCACGGTGTTCTGAAAAAGCGGGGCCGGGGTTTGAGTGCTTTATTAGGGCGAGCAGTATCCGCGCACCCATGTGCTTTTTTGTCAGTCCCGAAAGATATTCTGCGGCGCCCGAATAGTCGCTGTTTTCCGCAAATTGCGTAACTCGGGCCGACAGGAAATCAAGTTTTAGATTATGATACGACAGATAAATCGCCCGTTCGATGGAAATCGCCACAGTGGCGATTGAAAAGAAGAGCAGGGGCCACATAAAAATACCCCCCAGTTTGAAAAGCTCCAGAAGAGAAAACGACGCAGATTCCATTTAACTTTACCTCATTTAATTTTATATAGTATTGTTCCATGGGAAAGCATTCTTTTGATGTTTTCCCACTCATATTCCAAGTATATCCAGTCAAGGGCTTCTTCCCAATCCCTTAAAAGCGTTCCTGTATTTCTGATTTGCCTTAATTCTGCCGGAAAAATCCTTTCGGTGTAACCGGTGTTCCAGCGTATGCTTTCTGCTCGTACCCAACTGTCGCTGTCCCGCTGCCAGCCGGCAGGGCGCAATTTTTTTGAAACTGTTTCCGGAAACAATACCGGCTTATACTCCCTTTCAAACTCTCTTTTGCTTACGCTTTCTGTTGTATCTGTTTTCCCGCGGATCCATTCGCATAAGGCAGCAATTCTGTCATTTCTGTTGCGCAGGCTGGTCAGGGCTTCATCGCCTGTAATTCTGGTATCGTAACGGTGAATACGGCCTGCCGAAATTTGTACTGTTTCAATTTCTGTGGGAATTGAAATAATGGCGCTTTCTACACCAATTAAAAATCTGCCGACAGCCGACAGCTCCAGGTTGAATTCATTCCAGCCATGTTCGTTTCCGCCCAGGTATTCCATTGATGTAAGAAAAAAATCGCCGTTTGGTTCGGGGTAAGAGCCGCGAAGCCGCATGGCGCCAAATTTATTCAGCACTATAACTATGGAGCGCTCAGCGGCCTTGTTTTCCATTATGGATATTTCCATATCTGCCGGCGCGCCTTCGCTTATCGATGCCCGGTATACGGCGATTTTTTTTTCGGCAAAGGTGGAGCCGTCCAGAACTCGCCCTGTTTTCTCTACCAGGGATATACAACCGCCGCACAACAATATTAAGGCAGTGCAAAGGAAAAAATTTTTAATAATCATTCTAATCCCCATCAATAACTTACCTTAAACCCAAAAGAGGGAATTGGAATTGGTATTTCATAGCTTGCTGAATTACTCCCTGTTTCAACTTCTCCGGTATATTGGTTAAAGCTTGTATTTCCCTGCGATGTGTAAAGAAGTGCGAGAGTATTCTCGATGGCTACATAAAGCTCATAACGCGCTTTTCCGGTTTCATTTTTTCCAAAGATGGAAAACTTTATATCAAGCGGGATCGACGGGGTAGTGCGGTTGTTTTCGTCCCATCTGGAAAACCAGAAGAATTTTTCGATAATCTTGCTGTTTGCCGGATTATCAGGCTCGTAAACCACTACAGGACGGCTTTCCGGCCTTTCTCCGATACGCTGTGGTAACAGCGCTCCGCTTGCAAGCCCAAAACGTGCGTAAATATTAATCCGCTGAATTGGCTTGTAATTAAAAACCAGGTTTAGGTTATGAAAACGATGATAGTATGGAAAATACCAGTCATCGCCCCTGTCTCCTCCGTTTATGCCATACCCGCCAGATATTCCACCAGGATCACGGTATTTCGCCCAACTGAAAGAATAAGAAAGCCAGCCGTCCCAAAAACGCGACTGTAACTTTTGTAACATCAGATCAATGCCCCATACCATGCCTTCACCGTCAAAACGCGGATCGATGTTCATACTATCAATCGAAGGGTCCACAGGGATATATGTTCTGTCAAAAATATATTTATAATAAAATTCCATGTTAAAATTAAGACCTTCCGGGAATTCCAATCTTGTTCCAAAAACTGAAGTCCATGAGCGGCTTGGTTTTATCTTACTTAGGTTATGTTCTTTCTCCGCAACAGAGGCCATATTATCTACAGCTGAAAAAAGACCGGTTCCGGCGCTTATATCCAGGGATTGCAGAATACCGATATTTTTCAAAATGTTAAAATCCATGTGAAGTCTTGGGTTAAGAGCCGGTTCTGACTGGAGGGTAAACCCGTCTCCGATCAGGTAAAAGTGGTCCAGGCGAAGGCCAAGTTCGGTTTTGAATCTGCTTCCCGGTGTACTGTACTCAGCCAGGGTATAGCCGGAGGTGGTAAAGAACATATTTCTGGCATTGGGAGAATAGTTTACAGGGATGCTGACTCTTACATAATTCCAAATAGGTGATGATGGAGGGATATCATTAAAAATATCTTGTATAACAGCCTGATCTTCCGGCCCAAGATTGTAAAACCATGTTTCAGAAGTAAAATTCTGGTTACCTTTAACAGAAAAAATATTAAATAATTCCTGAACACCTGCGGCAAAAATCAGGCCGTCTCTAAATTCCCAGTCATAATCAAGACGCCCCTGGGCATTAAAAAGAATATCCGACTCATCGAATTTGTCTTCCGTAATAAATGAGTATGGTTTTAAGTTGTTATTCTGCCCGAAGTAATTATTATAATTATCGTGAAATGTATCAGAATAATCCTTATTATAAATAATTGTCCTAAAATAACCGTCCACTATCGCGTCTTCAAACCCAACTCCGGCTGATAATTTGGCAAGCATATCGTTTCTTGGATTCCATGAAAGGGCGGTTGTCAAAAAAACCTGATAATTTGTCCAGTCAAATTTCATGTATGAATCGCTGCTAAGGCCGGATGAACGATCGGAATTTTCAAATGTTACGCCAACTCCGTCCATTCCGAAAAAGGCGGTAGCCTGTAATTCAAGATTGTCATAGAATCTGTAATTGCCTGTTAATGTGGTACTTCTTATATACGGGGCGACCCTTACATAATTTACTACATCCAGTTCTTCAATTACGCCGGACATCTGCTTTGCCAGCCATATTACCGGATCGTAGTAAGTTACGCGCCCCATCATCAATATGCCGCCTTTTGTGAATAGCGGAAGCGACAGGCTGAAATTCGCAGCGCTTGTATTAATGCCAAGCTCAAACTGCGTCTCGGTGGAAGAAGGCTTTTTTGACGTAACTTCCAGCAAACCGGAAATTGTATGTCCGTAACGGACGGAAAACACTCCGTGTGAAAGCTGGGCGCTTTGAACCATTTTTGGATCAAAAATGGAAAAACCGCCCCCCCAATAGTAGGGGTTAAAAATATAGTAGCCGTCCAAAGATGCGTGCATATCCCCGGGGTATCCGCCTCTTATGCTAGGTACGGCGTTAAAAAAGCCTGAATAACCTACACCCGGAAGAAGCGAAATCGTACTCATTACATCTTCGATAATTCCGATCTCACCGGTCTGGGCAATGTCCCTTCCGGAAACGGCAACACTGCGTCCGGTTCTTGTCTCGCTCTCCCCCGGCCTTTGAGCCTCGATTACCAGTTCCCTGCTTTCCAATATGCCCGAAAGCCGCAAGTTCATGGTAAAATCTTCCCCCGCAGCAGTAACAAGCAGCCTTCCTGTTTCATATCCGGGATACGCGGCCTGTATTACTACTTGCCTTTGATCCGGCACTGAAACAATTACACTACCGTCCTCATCGCAGATATACTCGGCACCGTCCCACGAGCGGACAGTTGCCCCTTCCAGCGGGAGACCCAGATCGGAATCCAGTACTGTAATTCTTACATCACGGCCAAACAGGGGAAAAGCAAGTAAAAAAAGAACAAAAACAAACAGTTTTTTGTGATTATCGAAAGTCAATTATATCCGCCTTTTGAAATAATACCATAAACCAGCCAGTTTCAATAGAGGCCGGCCATACATTTCCGCGAGCACTAATGCATATTACGTCTGCGCGCCATATATATTGTGGAGGATAAATTATGAAAGATTTTCGTTTTGCCCTTTTGGGCATGGTTTTCCTGTTTTTTCTGTTGTTTTCCTGTTCCAATGGAGATGAATTATTTGATGAATTGGTAACAGTCGAAGAAGTCAAGACCGATGGGGAAGTAACAGAGGCAAAAGAGCCGGCAGAGAGTGAAAAACCGGAAGATGAGAATGGTGAGGAAGAGGAATTTGCGGAGATCATTGAAAAACCGGTTTTTCTTGGCTGCGAGGCGGTATCGGGAACAGAGATAATTTTTGAGTTTTCTTTGCCGGTAAGGGTGGTAAATCTGGATTTTATTCCTGGTGTGGAAATTGACACAATTGAAGAGGGAAGTATTGTAAAAGTCAATCTTTTACATGGCCTCCTTCCCGGGCAGCATCTGGAGGCAGATTTCAAGGTGGAAGATGATTACGGAAATTCCATTGAAATGAGCCTTCCATTTTATTCCAAAAATAACCGTGTGCCAGTCCTGCAAATTAATGAATTGCGTACCGAATACTCAGGGCCTTCTTCCAGGGCGGAGTTCATTGAATTTAAAATGAAATCTGATGGAAATCTGGGGGCGCTCAGGGTATTTGTTGCGAGTAATAACAAGAATCCGCTCGTGTATGAATTTAAACCTGTAGAAGTAAAAGAAGGTGAATATGTTGTTCTTCATATGCGTACTTTGAGTGATTTGTGTAAGGACGAATACGGCGAGGATCTCGATGAATCGGGAGGAACTGATTCATGCCCTACAGCCCGTGATTTTTGGATACCGGGATCAACAAAGCTGCTTCGAAAAACAGACGCCGTCTATGTACTCGATCAGAATAACAATGTGCTGACTGCCATTATGCTTGTAGAAAAATTATCCCCGTTGTGGGAAAAGCCTCATTTTGCCAAGGCGGCTGAATTTTTATTCAGTCAGGGCGCATGGATGTCGGCGGAAGGCGGCATTCCCTCTCCGATAGATGCAGTGAACAGCACCGGTATAGGGAGCGCCCTTACCCGAAGCATCTCTAAAAATGAAGCGGTTGAAGATACCGGCTCTGCAGCGTCCTGGTACATTACGGCTACCGGTGGAGTTACTCCCGGCCTGCCCAACAATCCCAAGCGTTTGTGATGCGATGCCTTTATACTCATCTCTAATCCACCTTGAACCTGGAAACCTCTTTCAGTAATTGATCAATGTTTTCCCGGTTCTTCAGGCTTAACTCATTTACCGTATTTACCGCCGTGTTGATCTGCTCGGCGCCGGCGGCCATTTCATTCATGCCCGAAGTGATCTCCTGGGTTACCCTTTCCAAATTCCGGCTCTCGCGGATAATTTCCTGCGCCCCATCGTGCATTTCGTTTGTGCCGCTTTTTACCTGTCGGGTTATTTCATTTACATTGCCGACACCGTCCAGAACCTGCTTGCTTCCGTCTCCCTGTTCCTCCATTGCGGCACGGACATTGTCTTCCTGTTCGGCAACTATTTTAACACTCGATTCAATCGCCTCGAATTTATTAAGTACGTTTTCGGTCGAAGCCGTGATTTTGTCTATTGAGCTTTTTATCTTCTTTAACACTGTGCTGATTGTCTTGGACTGTTCGCTTGAATTTTCAGCTAACTTTCGGATTTCATCGGCGACAACGGCAAAACCTTTGCCCGCTTCTCCGGCGTGCGCGGCTTCTATAGCAGCATTCATGGAAAGAAGGTTGGTCTGGCTTGCAATGTTTTCCATAACCGAATTTATTTCCAACAGGCCTTCGGATTCTCGCGCTATTTCCTGAATGTCGCTTGCAACATCCTGTAGACCCGCACGTCCCACTTCTGATGTATCCCTAAGGCTGCTTACATTCTCGGAATTATTGACAAGCGTACCGGTAACTGACCGGATATTGGCGACCATCTGTTCAATGGCGGACGAAGCCTGGGATATATTATCTCCCTGGTTTTCAACATGACCGTTAAGTTTATTGATGTTTGTCATTAATTGTTCCATTGTCGCGTTTGTTTCGGTTACGCTGGCGCTCTGGTTCAGTACACGGCTTTTAATGCTTTGAATGTTCGCGTTAATTTCATTAATTGCCGCTGCGGTTTCGGTCATGTTGGAAGCCAGCTGGACGCCTATATTGGACAACATTCCCGCCTGGTTTTTTATGCTGATGACCAGGTTTTTTATCTTCTCCAGTGTCTGATTAAAATAATGGGCAAGGTGTGCGATTTCGTCGTTGCCTTTAGAATGAATTGTCTTGGTCAGATCCCCTTCTCCCTCGGAAATATCCTTTAGGGTATTCGTTACCGTAACAATGGGCTTTGTTGTGGCGCTTAAAGCGATAAAAACAATTACCGCGGTCGCCGCAATGGCTATGATCGCAAGAATTATGGTGAACCTGGTAATAGCGTTCACATCTTTTAGCATATAAGCTCTTGTGGTTCCTATAGTAATAGACCAGGTGGTATCGGAAGTTCCAATTTTGACAGGAACTGTGATTAATTCCAGATAGGTTTCAAGATTGGGATCGTATATACTGCCCATAAAAGGCGTTCCGTTATGAACCGCCTGGTTTACAGTTTGAAGATGTGCACCGTATTCAAAGTCGGTATTTACTAATGACTTGCCTATCCTGTCGGAAAGAAAATGAGACAAAATAAAACCATTGCTTGAGTATATTGCCATAATGGCGATTTCCTCATTCTCTCTTATGGTAGCCTCCAGAGTCGGCTGCATACCGTCGATAGCCATCATGAACCCAACCCCTCCAACGGTTTCATTTGTGCGGGGGTTAATTATAGGTACCATCATTCTGATTGTATAAACTTCAGTATTGTTGATTCTCCTGGCTTCCGGCTGATCTACCCTGTCTTTTTTTGAGTTAGGCCCGTTAAAATAAGCCATGGATTCCGTCACATCGCCCGTGACTCTGGCTTCGATCCGGCCGGATTCTCTGGTATAGGCAATAGCATACTGCCCGGTGGAAGTAGATCCCTCCCGGCCTATGAACTGGCTGTCCATATTATCAATGGCGTTTGGCTTCCATACGGTATAGACCTGAATCAGCGAATTGTCCAGTCTGATTGTTGAAAGCAATATATTATCAAAGTTATTACGCCTCATTTCCGGCGGGTTTGCCTCATAATCAGCCATTAAATTGGCTAAAGTACGCAATGTCTTTAGGTTAGCGTTTTCCAGGCCCTCCCAGTATGCAACTCTTTGTCCAGCCAGGTTCTGGAGTCCACTCAAACTCAGATTTCTGGCTATTCCGGAAGCCCTGTTCAGCAAAATTATGGAAATACCGGCTACCACAACCGCCATTATGGCGATTACCATTATACTCAGTTTGAATTTGATTTTCATTTAATACTCCATTTTTTTAACATTCTTGTTATTTTAATAATACTGGTGCGCGGGTACAAATATTCCCTGCTTTTATTATAGTGCGATTCTTCTTATGAAATATTAATGCGTAGAAAAATAATCATAGTTTTTATTAAAATACTACTATATTTGAACTATTCAACCTTAAATCTGGAAACTTCATTCAACAAGATATCGATTTTTTCACGGTTTCTGCCGCTTAAATCATTTACCGTATTTACCGCCGTGTTTATCTGCTCCGCGCCGGCGGCCATCTCGTTCATGCCAGAAGTGATCTCCTGGGTTACCTTTTCCAAATTCTCGCTCTCGCGGATAACTTCTTTAGCGCCATTATGCATTTCTATGGTGCCGCTTTTTACCTGACGGGTTATTTCATTAACATTACCAACTCCGTCGAGTATCTGCTTGCTTCCAATACCCTGTTCTTCCATGGAGGCGCGTATATTATCTTCCTGTTCAGCAACAGTTTTAACACCGGAGTCTATGGCCTCGAATTTATTCAGCACGTTTTCGGTCGAAGCCGTGATCTTGTCGATGGAGCCTTTTATCTTCTTTAACACTGTGCCGATTGTCTTGGATTGTTCGCTGGAATTTTCTGCCAGCTTGCGAATTTCGTCGGCGACAACGGCAAACCCCTTACCTGACTCACCGGCGTGGGCAGCTTCTATGGCTGCATTCATTGAAAGCAGGTTGGTTTGGCTTGCTATATTCTCCATTACAGCATTTATTTCCAAAAGCCCCTCGGACTCTCTGGCGATTTCCTGAATATCGCTGACAACGGTAGAAAGGCCGGAGCGGCCAACTTCCGAAGAATCCTTAAGTGTTTTAACGTTTTCGGAATTATTAACTAGCGTTCCCGTAACAGAACGGATATTTGCCACCATTTCTTCTATGGCGGAAGATGCCTGGGTTATATTATCGCTCTGGTTGTCAACATGTCCGTTAAGATTGTTGATATTTGCCATCAACTGTTCCATTGTTGCATGGGTTTCCGTAACACCGGCGCTCTGGCTCAAAATGCGCCCCTTTATACCCTGAATATTGGCGGTGATCTCGTTCACTGCAGCCGCTGTTTCATTCATATTGGCGGCAAGGTCATTTCCAATGTCAGACAGGCTGATTGTTTCCTTTTTGATATTTACGATCAGGTCTTTTATTTTTTCAATGGTCTTGTTGAAGTAATGTGCAAGGCTTCCAATTTCATCTTTGGAATTTATATTTATGAAACTGGTCAAATCCCCTTCGCCTTCGGAAATATCTTTTAGGGTATCTGTTACTTTGGCTATGGGTTTTGTAACCCTGCCAAGAACAACATATACTATTATCAGAGTGATAAGTATTATAAAAGTAACAGCGGCTACAATTGATCTGGACATTTTATTTACATCGGCCATGATGTATGATTCTGATATACAGACCATTATTGTCCATGTCTTATCCGAATCGCCAATGGTAAAAGGACGCAGGATAATTTCCAAAGTATCGCCCAGGGCATCCGAATACTTCCTTGTCCTGAAATTTTCTCCGTTCAACACAGCCTGATTGGCTGCTTCCATATCGCTACCGTATACCGTGTCGACTTCGGTGAGCATCTTGCCGGTCCGGCCAGGTATGGAGTGTCCCAGTATAAGGCCGCTTGAGGCATAAATAACCAATGCGTTGATTTCATCGAAATTCCGAATGGTCTGCTCCACCACGGGCTGTATCCTGTCAATAGACATTAGAAGCCCAACGCCGCCTATGGTTTCATTTGTACGGGGGCAGATGATGGGCGACATCATCCTTATTAAAAAAGTATCATTGCCCCATACATTTCTGTAAAATGGGTCTTCCACCCTATCCCTCTTCGAATTCGGGCCGTTAAAATATTCCATGGAGGCATTTACATCGAGGGAGGTCCTGTATTCTATTATGTGGTTCTCTCTTGTGTAGGTTATGGCGTACTGGCCGGTTGGGGTAGAACCTGTACGGCCTATGTATTGCTCGTCCATGCCGTCAACTGCATTGGGCTTCCAGATCGTATAGAGATTCAACAAATTTTCTTCTGCGCTGAAGGTGCCTTCCAAAAGAGTGTCAAATATATCCCTTCTGTTTTCTGCTGGGATACTTTCGTAAAAACTCATGGCACTGGCCAGGGTATGCAACATCCGGATATGGCTGTCTTCCTGGCCTTTCCAGTAATCTGCCCTTGCCTGGGTCAGGTATTCAAGGCCCCTGATACTTAGATCATTGCTTATCCGGGAAGCCTGCACTACCCCCGAAATAACAGTCAGGATAAGAGAGCTTGCCACAATTGCACCCATCACTATGCTTAGTTTGAATTTAATTTTCATTTTTCACCCCTTTATCATCTATTCGTAAATGTTATAGATAACTTCCATTATGTTCAAGTGAACTAATTGCCACCTGCATATCACCTGAAACTAAATGCGACTGAAAAGGGTGTAGTTTGCGATTTTTTTTCTCGTATTTTGGGTATTTCATTCGAAACATTTAGAGCGATCATTATAACAGAATAATTATTTTGTTAATTAAACCATAACAGTGAAAGAGGAATAGGTATGATGAAAAAGGAAAAAAAACAGGACGAGGCATCAGGAAAGCACAAAAGAATCATTTTTATTCTTGCAATGTTTTTAATCCTCGCAAGTGTCTTGCATGCCCAAACGGCATTTCCTGACGGAGAATATTGGTCTTTGGATGCGGGAGCCGGAATGAGCGATATTCTTGTGGAAGGGACATCTTTCCAGGCTGTTCTGGACCCCAAACTTTGGCTATCTCCGCCGCTCATGGTCGGGAGCAAATTTGGAGTAAACTTCAGTACGGACGAAATAATTGCTTTCGAAGGGCAGGTATACCTCCGTTGGAATTTTTTGCGCCTTGGCAAAAATGAGAGAAAAACTAATATTTTTGTTCAGGGAGGTATGGGCTTACTGGCGGCGTATAGGGGTGATGATAACCCGTTCAGTGATGCAAAAAAAACGCGGGGGTCTTTGTTGTTTGATGCGGCGGCCGGTGTTACCATACCATTAACTTCCAGGTGGCATATTGAGCCTTCGATCCGTGGTGGTTATCCGCATATCTTCGGTGCTGCCGTTACTTTAGGATACAAATTTCCGTTACCGCGCCGGACAGTTTATGTTGAACTATCACCAGAAACAGAATATGTCGAAGTAATAAGATGGCTTCCCCCTAACGAAATAATCAAGCGGGTAATGATAACCGCCGTTGAATATGTTTTGTTTGGACCTGACATTGGAAAATACAATATAGGTGTTGATCATGATGCCGAGGCTCTTAACGAACTGGTTCTTAACAATGTAGCGCAGACCTTAAAAGATAATTCCGATTTCAGGGTAAGAATCGAAGGCCATGCCAATCCTGTTACAGACAACCCAGACGAGGCCGACGAGCTTATGATGCTGAGTTCAACGCGCGCGAATGAGGTTGCCGATCAGTTAAGGGCAAGAGGCGTAGACGAAGAGCAAATGGTTGTTATCGCATTCGGTGGTACTAGGACAGTTACAAGTGAACACGATATATGGAACAGGAACCGCCGTGTCGAATTAACGATTATTCAGGTTGATATTAATTAAAAATGTGAGCAGTAAAAACAGGCAGTTACAGACTGCTTAGTAATAATTGAATGGGAGTTAAAAATGAAAAAAAACATTTCAAAAAAGTCAAGGTTTATCGTCATGATGGCGGTAATGGTATTCCTGGTTGTTTCTTGCAGTGATACAATAGGGCTTGGGCAAATCGTTTCTGGTGAAAGAGTGGAAGAAGAGCAAAAGGAGAAATCCGAAAAGGCCTCCGATCCTATGGAAGACAGCGGTATGGTAACAGAATAATAATACCATAATGGGTATTATATTACTAATGTCTGCACGACAGCCGGCGCATAAGTGCCGGCTGTTTTTTTTATAACACTACAGCCAGGGATTAATCAGGATCAGCCCTTCCAACTTTTCAAAGTCTTTTGTATTTCGGGTAACAATAGCAAGGCGGCGGGCAAGGGCGGTTGCGGCAATAAGGGAATCAACAACCGCCAGTGTCTTTGCTTCCTGCGCCCGGAGCCTTCCCCATTCAGCCATAATATCCAGGTCGATGGGAATAATACGTTTACTGAAACGTTCAGGCAATTTTTGGGTAAGCCAGATGAGCAGATCTGTTTTTTTCGCTCCTGCCGGTAATTTTTCTATTCCATAGCCAATTTCCCCGATAGACAGGACGCTGATAAAAATATCTTCTTCAGCTAAAGAGTTGACGAAGGCTTTTACTTTTGCATCAGCCCCCGGCTTGCGTATTTCCGAAAGTACATTGGTATCCAAAAGGTACTTCACAAGCCAGTTTTCCGCATTTTTTCAGATTGCCGTTCGGGCAATTCCAGCTTTACCGATGCCAGGGGGGACTGCTGCATAAAACTGACCAGACTATCTTTGGGGGAACTAAGCTTTTTGTAGTCTTCGATTGAAAGAATAACCGCACTTTCCTTTCCGTGGATGGTAATGATCTGCGGCTCCTGGCTTGCTGAACGAACAACTGCGCTGAACATGGCTTTTGCCTCCTGTAATTGCCAAAAAGGCCCTTCTTTTATTGTATACATGAATTCCTCTAAGATAAATATAACCAGTCAGACTAGTTTTGTCAAGTCTTTTGTATGATGTTTTTAATTGCTCTTTTCCATTATTATCTACTACTGGAATTCCCAGGCCAGTACAGGATAGCCGCGGCTCGTAATACCGGTGAAGGTCCAGGGTTTTTCGACGCCGCTGTTAAAACCCGGTCCTGCACTGGCGCTTGTCCAGAAATTCTGATCGTAGAAGCTGCTGTTTGAAATATCTTCGCCATTTTTGTCATTGGCGCTTCCGGTAGCTGTTGTTCCCGAAGGGTTGAAGGAACCGTAAACTTCTTCTTCCAGCACCATGGAATCGGATGCAAAATTGTTCTCCAAACCGGCGGAGGATGTCTCATCGTTGCCGCATATCCGTCCCGCAGCGGGGTAAATACTATTATCGCCTTTTACCGTAACAGTTTTACCCAGAGCAACACAGTTTCTTATCAAACCACTTGAAATCAAACCACTTGAAAGATTGCCTGCAAAGCCCCCGGCATATACGTTTGTTCTTGTGGAGGCTGCGCCCTGAGAGGAAACCAAACCGGTGGAAAAGCAACGTTCCAGGTAATAATTATTATTTCTCAACTCTATATTGCCGGCAAATCCTCCGGCATAAATTTCGTTAGGATCACCAGTACCTAAAGTATCACTTTTATCATTCAAAGACACATTACCTGTAGCATAACAATTTTCTATTGAAAGAAACCCCTCCATTCTTCCTACAAAACCTCCGATGTGGAGAATGTTAATCGTGTCATGGATAGCTATGTCTACACTAGCTGTAACTGAACCGGTGCTATAAGAATTCATTAAAAAAGGAGTAGGAGTGTCAAGACTTTCAACGGTTTCCTGAAAATATCCAATAAATCCGCCGGCGCTAAGATCAATTGGCCCTCCCTTTTCATTTTTTATGTTAATTTCAACCGGAGAATGGCTAAAGCAACCTTTTATTAAATCCCGTGATAACCCGATAAAACCTCCCACACGAATATATGATTTTGCTTCTGTGTCTACATCAAATATTACTTCAATAAGCCTGGCCATACTTTTGCAGTTTCTATATTCCGCGCCCATAATGATTTGTGAGGCAAAACCGCCTATACTCTGATCTGTCATGACTGTTCCATTATGCTCTCTCTTAAATCTAATGGAACCATCGCTGTACTCACAATCTTCAAATACAATCTTATTATTTCTATTGTTAAAAGGCGCGCCGCATACTCCTCCAAGACCAATATAGCCTGTGCTTTTGATCATTATATTCAAATCACCGTTAACTGTTATTTTTTCTATCATTAGAGGTTTTGTATTATTTCCGCCGCCAAATTGGTTTTCTTCTAATCTCTCCTGATAAATACCTGACCAAATTTGCCCTGCTGCTCCTACTGCCCCGCCAATCCATGTAAAGCCGGAAACAGTATGATCCTCGGAAATGTCAATTGTTCCTGTAAAATCAGAGTTCAATAAAGACCCTTCCTTCATTCTTCCAATAATTCCGCCGCAGAGATAGGCCAGGCGGTTATCTGTACTGTTATTACTGGCCCACATTCTGACTGTTGCGGAAACTTGTGCATTCTGAATGGTTCCAAAGCCCTGGGTTTCTCCAACAAGACCCCCAATGAAAATGAAACCGGTGATGCTGCTAGTATCATTATTTATTGCCTCAACAATTCCGGCAACAGTTACTTTATTTATCATCAAATCATCTTCTATTACCGAGCCGTCACTGGCAATAAAACCTGCAATGCCGCCGGCACGGATAAAACCGTTTCCGATTCCTTTTGCATACAATTCAATATCTGTTAAGCAGTTTTCAATTTGAGAGGTGGATTCCATGTACCCGATCATTGATCCGGCATAAATATCATTAGGTGAAGTGATTCTCAATTTTCCTGCCCCTGTTACGATGACATTGTTGATTTTGGTATTCCCGCCTATCCAGCCTACAAGGCCGCCGATATGGGTTGCGTTTGTTCCTGTACTGGTATTTGCAGCGTACTTCACTGTTAGATCACGAATTTCAGCATAACTTACAGAACCGAAAAGACCGTAATGGTTTCCGGCATGGCTTGTGCTGAAGCTTTTAATAGTAACTGTATGCCCGTTACCGTAAAAATTCTTGCCGGAGAAATCAACAGGCTGCCAGTTGTCCAGCGTTATGTTACCGGTCAATACAATATTGGTTATCGCAACATCATTAAACAACTCCCTTATTTGCTCATTGTTCATTGTTAATTGTTCATTGATCATCACTGTATTGCTGTCTGCTCCCAAACCGCTTCCCTGCGTTACCATGCCCGGTATGTTGTACACCCACACCGGCCCCACAGGATCTGAATCCCCCGAAATGTTTTTGCTTGTTATGCTTATCTCATAGCCGTATACGCCGCTTACCGCTATGCCCTCCCGTACGTTACTGTCGTTTATTGCCGCGGTATCAAATTCATGGGCAAAGAAGCCATAATTTATCCTTCGCGTAACTTCATTTTCCAGCGCTTCTCCCGCAGCGCTGACCCTGTGCGTGCGTATTACCAGTTCCGCCGACTGGTAAACTCCGGTCTGCCCCCAGCTTATTTTTATGGTGCCATCACCGGTATATTCCGCTTTTATATCTTTTACCGAGTATTTTTCCGCGCTGCTGTACATAACCCGTAAACCGGTATCTATCCACGAGGGCGAAACATTGCCAAGAGAGTCTTCAAATTTCACCAAAACACGGTATCTGCCCTGAGCGGTCAGGCCGCTTATATTTTTGCTCTCGTCTGCCGGGTTCCAGGTTTTGTTCAAGGCAGATCCGCTGACCACATTGAGCTTGCCGCTATTTATTTTTTCTGCATCCCGGTCTTCGCCAATTTGCGTATGCCAATACAGGGCATCAGGCTCGTCCATTGTCCAGGGCAGGTTAAAAGCGCGACTAACCGGTATGCCGCCCTGGAACCCGTTATCGTTTATCCCGGCAAGGCCCTCCAGGGTCAGCTCGAAAACAGCGCCCGGCCCGTAGACATATATATCGCCATGCATCGACGAAGGCTCGCTGAGGCCTGGCCGCAAATCCGGCACTTCAGGGGCGGCGTTGTCTATTACTGCCATGATGAAACGCCCTTCGCTTACGGCTTCCCGCAGCGGCATTTCTTCGACAAGCGGCACGCCGTTGCTGTCACACCAGGGCAGCACTGCAAGCTGGATTATCCCCGATGCGCTGCTTTTTAGCGTGTGGGTAATAGTAAAAACATTGTTTTCCAGCGAGACGGTATCCGGCTCATTCGCGCCTGAATAGCTGTACACCGCTTCTTCATAGCCATCAGCGCTAAAGCCCCACAGGTTATAGACCATCTGCTCTACCACCCGGAACCTGTTGGGGAACAGGTCAGGCGCATCCGGCGGGGCCTCGACGCTGAATCTGATAAACACGGTGTTTTTGTCCGGCTGTCTGAAACGCCGGTCTATATCCGGCCTTGAGAATTCGGTATTGCCGAAATAGCCCTCAAAAACACTATGGGCTGCCCGTGCTTCAATGTTCTGTGCGCGGTATGTCTTTTTGGCTTCGGTCATGTCGGTCTGGTAGCTGATCAGGGCCGGCGTGGTCATGGCAACGCCGCTTTCGTTCTCTATGCCCGGCCCCACGGTGATAATAATGGCAAGCAGGGCAATTTCATGGGCGTTTGTTTTGGGTATGAGGTTCACCCGGTTATTCAGATGGGGTTTGCCAGGATCGGGCGCAGGGGGGAATTCAAGGTCGAAATAACCACGCAGATCCCCGTCCTCGCCGTTTCTGTTGAATGGCTGGCCGCGCTCATTTCCGCTTGCCCTAATGCCTGCAATGGTGATAGTCGGGTCTTCCCCTGCCAGCCGCACGGTCCCAGTGTCAACCGGCATGGTAAACCAAATATTGACCCGCTGATCGTAGGGGAAGGGGGCAAGGATCGGGTTAAGCGGCGGGTTTGTCCGCTGGTCAAGGGCGGGGCGGTTGTTGCACCAGGGGACAAGGGTTACCGGCACTTCCGTAAAAATCGTTACTACTGCGATTTTTGCCCCGCTTACCCCTTCGCTGAATGTTATATTTACATCGCTGCCGTTGAGCGCGGAAGCTTCGATATCAACAGCGGTTCTTGTTTTATCGAGGCCGTTATATTCTGCGGTGGGAAAGGCCAGCCATTTTTCAAACCCGTAGCCGGGCATTGGAGTAAACTCGACATTAAATTCGTAGCCCTTGCGTGTATTGTCCCGGTTCAAGTCCCCCTGTTGGGGGCTTGCTCCCCATTCGACCGGATAATCGACACGCACAGTCAGCCTTGCCGCATTTGCCCACGCTATTTCATCGTCTATTTTCTGCAGTAAATAGTCCTCTTTGGTACCGTTGAATAAATCACAGGAAGACAAAGTAAAAGTTATAAGATATAAGAGAAAAGAGTAAAGCAAGAGAGCTTTAACTGCTGCCATCCTATTTTTAATTTTTATTTTTTCTCTTTTCATTTACACAAGAATAACATGGGTAAAAAAGCGGCTGTATCGTCCGAATGGACGATATTTTTTAAGAAATGCAGATTTAAGAGCTAAAAACCGTCAGTCAGCGTATAATGTGTACTTCGTCCGCCGCCCTGAACTTGCAGGAAGCCCCTGTCAACAAGGTCTTTGAGGAGCCGTGCGGAAGTATCCTGTGAAACCTTGAAAATTTTCGCCGCTTTACCGGAAGTCAGATTGCCCTCGAAGCCGTCAAACAGGCGGTTTATAATATCCCTCTGAATTGTATTTGTAATTTCTAAGGCATTTTTCTGCCAGAAATCCGCCTTTTTCAGTACATTACCTGTAGTTTTATCGCTTGCTTTTATACTTTTGCCAAGGCAGCCAAAAAACCACTGTAACCATGGAGTAATATCCAGGCTGCCGGTTGTTACCTGTTCCAGAACGCGGTAATACTCCTTCTTTTCCTTTTGAATTTGCGCCGACATGGAATAAAAACGAAGATGAGTATTTTCACAGCGGGCAAGAAGCATCTCTGTGATTATACGTGTTATGCGCCCATTGCCGTCATCGAATGGGTGGATAATGACAAACCAAAGATGAGCGATTGCGGCTTTTAAAAGAGGGTTTTCACTGCCGTCTTTGTTAAGCCATTTAAGGAAATCCGTCATTTGTGCAGGCACTTTTTCCGACGGAGGCGCCTGATAATGTACAATGTCGTGTCCTCCTTTGATTGACACGACCTGCATTTCTCCGTCACGGAATTTACCGGTGCGAATCCGGTTCATACCACTGTATCCTGTCGGAAATAACGACGCATGCCACCCAAACAAACGAGCTTTTGTCAGGGGCTGTTTGAAATTCCTTACAGCGTCCATCATTGTTTCCACCATTCCATCTATATGATGGGTTGAAGCGGTTTCTTTTGTCAGATTGATATCTAGATGCCTGGCAAGCGACGAACGCACCTGCTCGGAATTGAGTATTTCACCCTCAATTTCACTTGATTTCGTTATTTCCTCGGTAAGGGCGTTCATCATCGATTCCTGCTGCAAACCAAATCCGAGTTGCAGCATTTTGCCCAGGAGCTTGCCCTGTAATACAGCTATATGTGTCAATAAACCGAGGATTTTTTCCTTTTCCCAGGTAAAACGGGGGTATTTTTTATTGTGCCAGATATACTTTCTCATTTAAACCTCCGCATAAATTGCGGAGATTATACCTCATAATCTCCGCAATTTATGCGGAGATTATGCCACTTATTCTCCGCAGGGTCAAGTGGGCACCTTTCCTCATTTCAGTTTCTCCGCCAGCTTTGCCCGCCGGTCAATGTCCAGTTTTTGAAAAATCGTGCGCAAGTGTGTGCGCACGGTGCTTTCGGAGACAAAGAGCTTCGACGCTATTTCATTGTTGTGCAAGCCTTGAGTGGCAAGCAATGCGACCTCGTGTTCACGCTCTGTAAGGCCGGCGGGCAAATCCCGGGCAAGGGTGTTTTTATGCAGTGTATCCAGGCCGGAAACAAATTGTGTTTTATATTCGTTAAAATAAGGCAGATATTCAGAAAACTTTTTTTCAATCATCCCTTCAATCAACTCAGGGAAAAACTGTGAGAAAACGGCAAAATAACTGAAAAATCCATCGGGCAGTGCTACCTTAGCCGCGTGTTCAAACAAGGCGGCCGCTTTCTCTCTTTTACCCGCATGAGCATAACCAAGACCAAGATGAAAAGAAAGAATGAAATCATTCCATGCGGATTTTTTCCAGTACTCCTTTGGTACAGCCTCATAAGCGCCGATAAACCTTGTGATCTCACTCTGATCCAGCAAGTACAGGCTGTGTACATGCCATGCATTAATAGCCATGGAATCAAGCATTTGTCTGCCTGATAGATCATAGTTTTTTATCCAATCGGCGATATGATCGAATACACGAAGCTCCGCAAGGAGCGTACTGCGGACTATCTCTGTTATTGTTCTGATAAGTGAGATATTCTCCTTTGCATTAGCGGCTGCCCGTTCCAGTGAATCTACTGCGTATTGCCAGCCCTTTGTATCAAGTTTTAGCATTGCTACATGAGCCAGCGTCATAGCGGCGCCTAACTGGATAATGCTCTGCCGCTTGTTCTCTGCTGCATACATCGCCTTATGGGCTTGTATCTCAGTTTTTTCTATATCGCTGCGTAAGATGGCAAGCTCTGTGCGGAACAGAGCATCCGCTCCATTGCCATGGCCATTCGTCAACGGGGAATAAATGTCAATAAATGCCTCAAGCAGATCAGCTTCTCTGTCGGCTTCTCCCGCTGTTTTGTGGAATTGCGACATCTGAAAGAAGTCGCCGAAAGCCCAGGGCGCCTCGGGCAGGATCACCTGCGAGCATGTTTCGCCAAACAGCGGCGCCGCCTTTTTCACAGCCGAAAGCATCTTGTCTAAATGGGGATAATAAAGATATGCGGATAACAGCAGCCACTCGGCACGTAATAGCCCTGTTTCGTCTAGCTGACCGTCAATCTCTTTCATTATATCGCCAAACTCTTTTTCCTTACCCGATGACTTAACCGCCCATGCCGTGCGCAGCATGGAAAGAGGATATTTGCGTCTGGTTTCGATGGGAATGTTATGCGTTATGTCCAGAGCGATGTCAAAAAATGTCTTGTTGCCTATTTCCTCATAAATGAGGTGGGAAAAATCCAGGGAAAGAAGACGTTCGTAATCCTTTGCCTGGCTGTAAAAGCTGACCGCTTCCGCTGTTCTGCCTTCGCTGCGGCAAAGGTCTCCTGCACACAGCAGGAGATCACGCTCAAAGGCCATACCTCGTTCGTTGCGCTTTTTTAGTATTAATTCATGGAAAATGCTGTGCGGTTCATAACGTCGCTCGGCTGCATCATAGCGGATAAAGGGACCTGATAAACAGGTGAGGGCATACTCGGGCAGAACATCGCAGCTTAATAAAGTGCAGATCTGTCTGGCCGTTACAGTTTCAAAGGGCGATATAATCAGAAAAAAATCCTGCTGCTTTTCCGTCAGCTTATCCCAGATCAGGCGTTCCATCAGGTCGAGGACTGCCGTGTCGGAAAAAGCTCCCGTTTCCTGAAAAATGCCTAGCTGCAGGTATACGGCTATTGCCCAGCCGTTGGTAAAATCAAAAACTTTCTGCGCCTGCACAGCACCAATTTCCACACCGGCCTTGCTGTAGTAATGCTGAATATCAGCGGCTTTGAGCTGAAGATCTAAAGCTGTTATATGCAGGAACCGGCGGCCAGCAGTTGCCGATGCAATTGACGAAGTAAAATCGCGTCCCAGCATCTGGGTGATAATGACAATATGTAGTGCCTTGCCGCCGTGCTCTAAGAGAGCGTCAAAAAACGCCGGCTGAAGGGTATTGCAAAAAAACTGAAAGTTGTCGATAACAAGCCAGGTTTCATAATTGCATTCAATGGACCGGAGTATTTCGCAGGTTTCCCCTATGGTGAAAGCGTTCGGAATTCCAATTTTCAAAAGGCGTTCCCCTGCGTTTCTGTCGATCTTCTCTATTTCAGCGCAAAACCTCCGGTAAAGGGCGGTGGGCGCCTCATCTACGGCGGTAAGCCAGTAAATGTTCAGGCTTTGCGGAAAGTTTTTTTCCAGGTATTCCCTAACAGCGGTGGTCTTGCCATAACCGGAGGGCGCTTCGACAAGAGCTGTCGGTGAAGCTGCGAGCAGATTCAGTTTCTGTTTAAGACGATCCGAATAATAGGGCAGGGCGGTACCATGCGTCATTTTTTAATGATAGCATACACCGCCCTGCCAGGGAATTGGATTATCTTTGCATCCATAGGTAAATTTCCCTGTTGGTGCACCCTTTATTTAAATCGGGGTCAGAGCCATACCAGCTTCCATCGGGATCATCATCATTATACAATGCCATCTCCACCCGATTCCAGCCAGCCTCGCTTATAACGCTCATATCATCGGTCTTCAATTGCACGAACAGGTTTCTTATCGGTACTCCCTGGCCGCTGTCTCTTGTCTCGTTAAGCCATATATAATTACCGCCTGCGCCCTTGTTCAAATCGGGGCTATTGGCAATTCTATTGTATCCGAATCCATTACCATAATCTCTTTCCAAGTCATGATTAAACGAATCGAGAATATTTTTCCCGTATGTAAGCGCTAAGCCCCGTATGGCTTCTTTGGCATTAATCGTTGTGGTATACCCCATATAGATGTAGTCCCCTCCGACACCTGTATTCAGATCTTTTTCAATAATAACCATACTCTCCGAACTTTGTGCACGTAAATTTGAGAGGGCATTGGTTTTATTGCTGCTGTAACCAAAATAAATATTTTTAACATAATTGACCGCCTCGGTAATGGTATACGACTCGGTCATTATCAGACTGTCGGTCATACCGGATTTTACGGCAATGGCCCTTATAGTAGTGTTCTCGGATATGGTAATGTCATACCCGTCAAAGTATCTTGTGCTGTCTTCTGTGGGGTTATTACCGTTAAGGGTGTAGAAAATTACCGCTCCCGGTTCTGCGCAGGAAAGCTTTACATACTGCGTTCCGATGTAGATCCCAGACGTAAGCGTTGCAGAGGGAGTAGCAACCAAGGGAAGCTGTGGAATCATTTCTTCTTCGAACTCGTCCAGCGGATCCGGCAGGGCGGCAAGATCCAAATTGGGGAATTGAAACAAATCGCCCGGCGCCGTTTTTCCGAAACTTCCACCAAGATTCGGTTCATAGTCAATTCCCCAGGCATATGATGCAGGGCGCGCGCATACAGCAATATAGTTATCTTCAACTTCGGTTTTTCCGCTATCCGTTATAAGCACATAGTAGACATCGGTTGTACAGAATAAGGAGTAGCGGTATTTTCCGGCAGGCTGATTATTATTGCCTATGGTTACCTCTATAGAATCAGTAGTGCTATTTCCTTTTGATACTGCTGTTTCATAAGTATTAGTCATAGAGCGGCCATTCATCTCTTCCCTGCTATATTGCCCTGAAACCTCGGCTGATATTTTTGCTGAAAATACCTTCCCCTTAATACCTAACTCGGTTCCTACCTTCCATCCATGGGTATCATTGCTGGTAAAACTGTACTGGGTAGCTCTTTCAACACCTTCGGTGATGGTGTATTCGTTGGTAACCTCGCTGGAATAGCCTATGGTTACCGGCGTAACCCCGTCCCAAATTACCGCCTGCCGGTAAGCAACAGGCACTCTATCAATATGGCCAAGCAAATAGACATAGTAATAGAGATCGCTGTCTGTATCATGGGCGGAGTATATAAGCGTGTAACCGCCTCCAGAGGCAGTACCTGCGCCCCGGTACTGCACGGTACTATACCGTAAGGTTTCCGTTATCGTGCCGCTTCCCGATCCTGCAGGGTTTTCACAGCCGGTGAAAATAAACAAAAGAACTGCGGCCGCAAGTATGGCCGCCATTCCCATTGATTTCTCTTTTGTTTTCATAAAATTCTCTCCTTATCTAAGAAATATTTATCTTAAAAGAGAGGATTTTCACATCGTCCGATTGGACGATTTTTATAAATTCCTTATCGTACAAAGTAAAAGCCAAGGTGTAAAAATTCTGTCTTTGGCGGCCTTGTTGGTTTTTCTTTTTTTTAATATATTGATGTTGTAAGTCATCTAATGCTGCTGCGAACATATCCAAAGGAGGAACAAAGATGCCAAAGCTATTGTATCAGGGACATGCAAGTTTCCGGTTGACTTCCAACGCCGGAACCGTGGTTTTTCTCGACCCATACGCCGGCAAAGGCTATGATTTGCCGGCCGATATTATCCTGGTTTCCCACCAGCATGAAGACCACAATCAGATAAACCTTATCACCCAAAAACCGGGCTGTACTGTGATAACCAATGTTGAGGCACTCGCAAACGGAAAACACAACACCTTCACGCTGAAAGGGCTCGAAATAGAAGCGGTGGAAGCCAATAACAAAAATCACCCGCCGGATCAATGTGTAGGGTTCATTATTACTATTGACGGGCTAAAGCTGTATTTCAGCACGGATACCAATAAGACGGCGCAGATGGCAAGTTTCGCCGCGAAAAAGCTGGATTACGCTTTCTTGTGCTGCGACGGTTTCTACAACATGGGTCTGGCGGAAGCCGCCGAGTGCGCAAAGCTCATCGGCGCAAGGCACAATGTACCGGTTCATCTTAAACCCGGAGAGTTGTTCGACAGATCCCTGGCGGAGCAGTTCGAGGGGCCCAACCGTCTGATAATCGAGGCCGGAGAAGAAGCAGAGTTAAATTGAAAAAATAACGAATATCCAGGTTCGTTATATCAGCTTTTTTATCTTTTCCAGCAGTTCAGCCTTTCCGGTCGTCTTATTGCCAAAATCGACCGCTCCCATCAACAGTGCGCTGCTCCTGTTTTTTGACTCCTGTGAAGAACCAAAAATTGCGGTGGGGACATTATGCAGTTTGCTTATGGATGTTATCCTTTCAAATGTTTCCGCTCCGTCTGTATCAAACACTGTTAAATCCAGCAAAATCAAATTGGGAACAAGGCCGCTGTAAAAAAGAATCAGGGTATCTTTACCAGATTTGGCTGTAGTAACTTCATAATCTTTATCCAGCATATCCTTGATCGCTGCAAGATAATTTGTATCATCATCAACTACAAGAATGGTTTTCTTTTCTTTACCGGTAGAAACCTTGAATTTTTCCGTTTCATGTTTTAGATCCGTAAAATTCTTGTTATTTTCCGTACTCATTTCGTCTACATTGTTTACGGCGATCTGTATTTCGTTCATCGCACCGCTTACTATCTCGTTCATGCCGGTTACAACCTGGTTGCTGATGCTGATGAATTCATGGGTTTCCGTGATAAGTATGTCTCCCGATTCCGACATGTCTTCGGAGCCTTTTTTTACTGATACTGTTATGTCTTTAAGGCGGCCGATGGATTCCAGTATTTGCCTTCCTCCGGCTTCTTGTTCTTCCATGGCGTTCCGGATATTTAGTTCCTGCTCCGAGACGGTTTTAACTCCTGTGTCTATGGCTTCGAAACGGGCAAGTACATCGTTGGAAGATTTTGTAATACTGTCTATCGACGCCTTTATTTTTTTCAGCATCGTCGCGGTGGTTTTGGATTGCTCCCCCGATGATTCTGCGAGCTTGCGTATTTCATTGGCCACTACGGCAAAACCCCTTCCGGCATCTCCGGCATGGGCCGCTTCGATTGCCGCATTCATTGAAAGCAGGTTGGTCTGGCTTGCGATGTTATTCATTACCGAGTTGATTTCCAAAAGTCCCTCGGAGTCCCGTGCAATTTCCAGTATTTTTTCAGCGACGGTCTGGAGCCCGTTTTTTCCATTTTCAGATGCTTCTGTCAAGGCGTCAACATTTTTAATATTTTCAACCAATGTTCTGGTAACGGATTGAATATTAGCCGTCATTTCCTCAATAGATGAAGATGATGTATTTACACTATCAGCCTGATCATCTACCAATTTGCCGAGCTTATCAATATTCGCTTTTATTTCATCAACGGTTTTATTGGCTTTTACGGCTCCTGTTTCCTGCTTGTTTTCCAGGTCCCGCATATTTTTAAAATTACTCGAAATCCGCCCAACCGCCTTTGAAGTTTTTTCCATATTGGAAGAAAGCTCAAAGCTGGTATTTGTAAGGGCATTTACCTTGTATTTTATTACCCCAACAAGATTTCTGATTTTTTCAATGGTCATGTTGAAGTAATGCGCCATGTCGCCTATTTCGTCTTTGGTATTGATTGAAATGGTATGAGTTAGATCCCCTTCGCCCTGTGCGATATTTTCCAAAACCGCCGCTACATTGATTATGGGCTTTGCAATACTTCTACCGATAAATATCGCGATGATAATACCGGCGATTAGGCAGAGCACTCCAATTAGAATTATAATATTGCGGGTATCGGTAATATTTTTTTGAAATTCACTCCTTCTAATAGACATAAACAATGTCCAGTTATGACCCGGAATTTTACTGAAACTGGCGATCATGCTTTCACCGTCGTGTTCATAGGAAACGATGCCGGATTCTTCTTTCAGGGCACCGGCGAGCATATCGCCAAGAGATTTCATGGAGGGATCACTTTGCGCCTGTTGTATCGGGTTGACCGTATCGGATACCAGTTGCTGGTTGGGATGGGACATATAGGTGCCTTCCTGATTGACAATGAACGCAATATTGCCGGCTTTGTTTTTATTTATTTCATCCAGTGTCTGGCCGATAAAATCCGAATTCTTGCGGGCTATTAGCACTCCAATTACGGGTGCGCCCGGCTCATCATTTCTGAAAACAGGCGCTGCGAGCATTACAACCGGCTGGCCTGTTACCCTGCTGTAGAGTACATCAGAAACCACGCTTTTTCCCGTGAACGCCTGAATGATATAATCGCGGTCTCCAAGCTGGGCTGTGGTATCATCTGTTACATAGCGGGTCGTGCCATCTGGAAATACCAGGCCAAGTTCTAGTACACCGATACGGGATACGTCGGGCGAAAGGTTCGTGCGGACAACACCTTCCCAGTCCATAGTTCGGGTTCTGGCACGATTGGCAATTTCCCAAAGCTGGATCAATTGCGCGTCAAATCTGCTTTCCAAAAACTTTACAGTTGCCGCAACCTCGCTGGAAAGCTCGTTAAAAGTAGAAGCCTCCATTTTTTTTGAAACAATATTATCTACCGCGATTGTAATGCTGACCGCCGTAAGTAGTACAACTATTCCTATAAGTAAAGGTATTTTTACAACTAATTTCATATCACCTCCGATAGTAAAAGCATGATTATCTTATGATAATTTGTATTCTGTATCATTGTCAACGCACAAAAGGTTTCGAAATAGCCGCTTTTACCGCCTGGGCAAAAAAAAACGACACAGCGTTAACCGTGTCGCAATTTGGGGAGTGGAGGATTCGGGGTTTCAGTCCTATATCGCCTGGGCAAAAAAAAACGACACAGTGTTAACCGTGTCGCAATTTGGGGAGTGGAGGATTCGAACCTTCGAAGGCTGAGCCAACAGATTTACAGTCTGCCCCATTTGACCGCTCTGGAAACTCCCCGGTCAATAGATATAATAATTAAAAAATAAAATTTGTTCAAGCGGCAGGCGCATTGTTATCTTGTACTGCCAATCCCCTCGACAACCCACGATATAATTACCGCCAGACGTTTGGAAATGGCGGAACCCATATCTACCCTGGAAGCGGCGAAATCGGAGACATCTGCCCCTGCAAGGCTGTAAACAAGGATTCCTTCCTGAATCAGCTCGAAATAAAGCTGTGCGACAAATTTTTCTTCCCTGATTACCGGAAATAAAAAATAAGTCAGATTTCTATAGTTGGATAACCGGTATAGAAGACTGTTTTGGGCCAGCGACATATCAGCACGATAGTAAGAATTTCCGAAATTTACATCTTTTAGCCTGATAAATATTGTTTCTGACGAGGGGATACTTATGGCAGGAGGCGGATCGTTTACGGCAGTATTGTTTCTGTCACTTACCAAACGTGTTGCGTCCTCAAAAAGGGGAGTTTCCTGATTCCTGGTATGGGAAAGATAAAGTCTGCCCTTTAAAGCGCGGATATTTCCCAGGGCATTGTAAACATCAATAAGCCTTTTTTCATCCGGTTCAGATGAAATTACCAAAATTGATTCTACAAGATAACCTGGATTTCCGCCCAGAACCGCATTAATAATCCGTGAATTAATTCCGGCATTTCTTTGACTGCCGGTAAGTACAAAGCCTTTTGATTTTTCAAATGATTTTATATATCCTGAATTTGTAAATGCTGATACCTGTATTTCAGGAGATAAATCCGGAAAAATATCGTTAAAAGAACGAAATTCGCCGAACGAATTCCAGCCAGATAATAAAAAGAATAAAAAAAATCCAATCAGCTTTTTAGGCATCAATACGCGCCCCTGCCCCTAACCACAGCGCCGAATGTTTTATACAACACCCATAAATCCAGCCAGCCTGACCAGCTTTGAAGATAATATGTATCATAGGCGACACGCTCATTGTAATTGGTATCGGATCTTCCTGATACCTGCCAAAGACCCGTTAATCCAGGCTTAATTGAAAAAATACGGTGAAAATCTTCGCCGTATTTATCCATTTCATCATCCACAATTGGGCGGGGACCAACAAGCGACATTTCACCTTTCAGGATATTAATGAGCTGCGGAAATTCATCAATGCTGGTGCGCCGTAAAAATTTGCCCATTACGGTTACCCTTGGATCGTTTTGAAGTTTATGTGTTGTTTCCCATTCATTTTTTAACATTGGATTTTCTTCAAGTAATTCCAAAAGACGTTCTTCGGAGTCCTTAACCATGGAGCGGAATTTATAGACATAAAAATAATTCCCGTTCATGCCGATGCGCTTGTGCTTGTATAAAACAGGCCCGGCAGAGGTGATTTTTATTAAAAGGGCGATTAAAAGAAGAACAGGTAAAATTATAATCCCGCCGACAATCACAATAAAAAGATCCATAAAGCGTTTTATCGCCAAATTCCAGTACATTTTTAGTTTATGGCTGGTTACAAGACCCAGAACGCCTTCAAAATCCCGAACAGACATCCAAATATTGGTTGTGGTAAAAAAGTTGGGAATAAGGACATTGTAGCGGAACGCGGATAACGATGAATTAAGAAGCTGTTTTAACTGCGGGACATCCAGTTCCGGCATTGCCAAAATTGCCATCCTGATTTTATAACGTTTTACAAGTTCCTGGCCGATCGAGGTATCATGAATAATGGGGATATCCCGGTATTCATTGGGCCCATTCTCTTCATCGTCAAGAATCAGCACAGGCTTATAACCAGATCTGATGCTGCCCAGCAAACAGTCTGCAACAAGTTTTCCGGTACTGCCTGAACCGTAAATAACAGCAGGTATTCCCCCCAGTTTTGTTTTATATAGAAACCAGTGGATAACGCCTCTTGCAGTCAGAAGAATGGTTGTAGAAAAAAAACAGCTGATTAAAAAAGCGGTATTGATTGAGTCCCAAACCGTACTTTCAATATATCTGGACATAACAATACCGCCGTATGCCATAAAAGAGCCTATGCTGAAACGCCTAAGTTCTTCCGAGGGAGCAAGGGAAACACCGGGGTACAAATTGAGAATTTGAAAAACAAGGATAAAGACGGGCAGATACGGCCAGTAGGTAACAAAGGATTTAAAATTGATGCTGCCGTAATCGTGAATAAAGCCATAGATTCTTACCCAAAAGAACCCCCATCCTATGGACAACATTACGGCCAGTAAATCGGAGAGGATAAAAGCAGTGGAAGTCAGGGCTGAACTTGTACGGCGAAACCGCGTGTGATACCAGACGTCAAATTCAGAAAGGGTCATTACTATAAAGTATTATATTCGCTTTCTTTCTTCAATAACCCTTTTTATTCTTTCTATAAACGAGGCCTTTGAAAACTGCTGTACATGGGAGCTGAATTGGTGCCTGTCCTTGAACATGGCTTCATTTTTTTCAAAGAAATCAAGGCTCTGAATGAGGGATTCTGGCGTTTGTTCATCGAAAAACAGCCCTGTAATGTTTTCTTTTACCGTGTCCATTGCACCGCCCATTCTGTAGGCTATTACAGGACAGCCCGAGGCGCAGGCTTCAACAGGAATGAGTCCAAAATCTTCTATGCCCGGAAAGAGAAGGGCCTTTGCGGACGCGTAAAGTTTGTGAATTTCATCGTCAGTTACCCTGCCTTTATAGGTGACAAGCCCTGACTTTTCATATTTTTTTATATCATTCTTCTTTGCTCCGGCTCCGGCTACAACCAGCTTTCTGCCCGAACGAATACATGCTTCTATTGCAATATCCGCCCTTTTATAGCCTGTAATTTGCCCTAAAAACAGATAATAGTCAGTGGGCTTTCTTTCGATGTTGGCGAATTGCCCGATGTCTACAGGACCGTAGACTACTTTCGCTTTCCGGTTATAAATGCGCTCAATTCTTTTTGCTACAAACCGTGAGTTTGTAATAAATCTGTCAACGATATTGGAGGAAGCAATGTCCCATATTCGCAGGGAAGGAATTAGCCTTTTCATAAAAAATCTAACCGGCGCCTTTGTTCCCCTTAGATATTCGTGGTACAAGTCCCAAATATACCGCATGGGGCTGTGGCAATAACAGATGTGATACGCATTTGGATTGGGTATTACTCCCTTGGCCGGTCCTGACTCGCTGGATATTACAAGATCGTAGGATTGCAGATCAAAGTCCATAAGGGCATTTGGCATAAAAGGCATATAAAGCTGATATAACTTTTTTGCGAACGGCAGGCGGTTAATTCGGGAACAAATAATTTTATGCCTGTTAATAGCATCGGAAACAGCCCTTGGGTTATAAACGTGAGTGTATATATCAGCCTGCGGAAATATTTCAAGAAGGGCCTCCAGCATTTTCTCTCCGCCCCTCATATTGACCAGCCAATAGTGAACAATGGCAACTTTCATTTAAGTTCCTTTAATATAATTGAAGCTGTTTTTTCAAAAGAATATTTTGTTAGTAAGGCATTGGACAAAACAGGAGATGGAGGCGTTTTGTTTAATAATAATTCTATCATTTTATTTTTTAAGTCATCAGAATCTCCGGCGCGGAAAAATGTTACCGGAAAACCGTCATATATTTCCTTAAAAACCGGAATATCAGATATAAGCGCGTGAGTGCCTAAAACCATGGCTTCAAGCGGCGGAAATCCAAACCCTTCATACAAAGATGGTTGTATTAAAAGTGATGCCTGCGAAATATACTCCATAAGCTGCTTGTCGGGTATATAACCTGTAAAGGAAACAGTCTCAGAACCGAGTGCATCAATTTTATGTAATATACTGTTATCACCGCTGCGAAAATTTTCTTTACTGCCAATTATTATTAATTTATAAGACAACCCTTCAATCATTGCCTTTTGGAACGCCTGGATTAGGCAATCCAATCCCTTATGTTTTTTTATGTTGCCGACAAATACTATTGTATTTATTTTCCTTATATTTTCAGGACAATTGCCATATTCAATGCATATTTGCTGAATTCCCCCCGGTGAAACTATAACAGGTTTTGTATTTCCAAGATGATGTTCGACTCTGGATTTTGAATAATTAGACACGGTAAATATTTTTTTTGATTTTTTGTATGCTCTGCGATAAAACCACATGCGAATTGCCAGGCCTGTTTTTGATGTAAGTTCCGGCATATCAGGAAAAATAATATCATGAATGGTAGTAAAAATTGGAACAAATATTCCACATGGAATATTGAAATAAGGTGAATAGTAAACATCAGCTTTATTGATTTGGCGGGAAATATTGGAAGGAAAGAAAAAAAGTTCTTTTAGGGAAAATGGTCTGATGTTACATTCAATTATTTTTACATTGGCATTTAATGAAAAACTGTTTAACAACCTGATATTGCCAAGTAAAAGGAAGTCATATCCTGATATCAGAAACCATGTGAGGCACTCTTTCAGGTATATTCCAACTCCGCTGGAGTCCAGCATCCGGCAGTCTATTGCAATGGTCATTGGATTCTATTCATCATGGTTTCTAACAGTTTCAATCATAAAATCTGCTATGCGCCCTCCCGCTTCACCAGGGTACTGCCAGGCTGTATTACGGGCCTTATTCCTTGCATTTCGCAGGGTCTCACTATCAGCGGCTTTTTTAATATGTTCGCCGATATCCGCAAAATGCTCTTCTTTTAATTCAATGCCTATTTCCCTGAGCGTTTTGAACTGCCAGAGTTTTTCAAGCGCATCATCGCCCAAATCACCTGCATCATAAGGCCTAATGTCCATTCCCTGTTTTACATAAAACACCGGCTTATCACGCAGAAAAACAAAGTCATATATGATTCCGGAAAAATCTGAAATCATTACATCGGCTTTCGCCAACGCGTGTATATTTTCCAGTTCATAATCCCATATAATATTATCGCCGTATCGCTCTGTTAATTTATCCAGCATGGCATTTTCAGATTTTTTAGATTGTGGATGCGGACGAACAATTATTCTCCATTCTGTTTTTACAAGTGGATCAAGAAGTTTTTCTCCGTACTTTGCGAGCAGGGCAGAATTGCCCCAGGATGGAGAAACCAGAACAGTAAAGGTATGGTTATTCTCGGCAGGAATGTTTTTAATTTTTTCGGCATAAACATCAAGGTAGCTGCAGCCTACTGTAATAATATTTTTAGCGGGAAGACCCCGTTGTTTTTCCAATACCCTGATGTCATTAGCCTGGTAACTGCCGGTCAAAAGAATAGAATCAAAATAATCAATTCCAAAAAGCCTGTACAAGGTTGCGTCATTGGTCATGTGTAAAACATGAGAATAATGAGCGGTCATTTTTGAACGTTTTAACTGGTAAACATTTAATCCAGGGGTGGTCATTAAACAGATTTTTGCCTGGAGTATATTCAAGCGGGCAAAGGCGCGGTTCCCCTCTCCGATGTATTCTGCTTTCACAAAACTCCATGGAAGATTAAAAACCGGATCGTCTTCTGACGAAGTTAAATATAAGATTTCCGTCTCTCTTTTTTCAAATTCATCAAGTACGGGCTTAAAAACGTTCCAATACTGTTTTCCCTCGCAGTAGATAACAAAAGAATGCGGCGATATAGAAACGGCTTTACCGCTGGTCAACACAACTTTTAATCTAATAAATAAAGCCCTGCCAACAAAATACAAAGTTGCCGCTGCCCCTATGAATATTGAGAACAAGGCGCTGCCCGTTCCGGGATCAATATATAAAATATTTAAGTTCATTTATGGTATTTGCCTAATAAAAAAAATATTAAAGAGAATCACCAAATTCTTTTAAATTTTTAAAATGTATTATATTTTCAAAAATATCTTTGTCTGTTAATAAAACAGGAATACAGCCAGCGTTAATCCCGGCCTGTACATCACGCATATCATCGCCGACCATATATGATTTTGATAAATCAATATTATATTTTTCCGCCGCCTGCAAAATCATGCCAGGTTTGGGTTTTCGGCACTCACATTCGATTTTATATTCAGGCAGTTCGCCGGCATAGCCCTTGTCAGAATGATGAGGACAATAAAAAAGAGCGTCTATATAGGCGCCCTTTTTTCCTAAATCAGTTTCCATTTTCATATGGATCAAATCCAAAGTTTTAAAATCAACTTCACCACGGGCGATAACAGGCTGATTTGTAATGACAATCGCGAGAAAGCCGAGAGAATTTATTTTTTTTATCGCTTCCGAGGCTCCTTCCAGCAATTCTAAATCTTCCGGTTTTTTAACAAAGCCGTTAAATTTATTAATTGTTCCGTCTCTGTCAAGAAAAACTGCCTTTTGTTTTAACATAAGATTCTTAGACTTAACAATGCCATTTTCGATCTCGGCGGAGACCTGTGCGTAACGCTCGGGCGTACCCATGTCTTTAATATATTCAGGAGTGGAGTAGGCAAAAATACGGTTTGTTTGAATTGATGGTTTTAGCATATCCCGGTCAAGATCGATTTTTTCTTTTGATTGAACGGCACATTTCATCAGTTCAGAAGATATAATATGAATACCGGAGTTTACTTGATTTCTGTAAAAAACGCGTTCATCTTCTTTGTTAAGCCAGCCGGTAACCTGGTAATTGTTATCTGTTAATATCAAAGCACTGTCAAACGGGTGGTTGTTTGGGTGAACCGCAAGTGTCGCAAGGGCTTTTTTTTCTTTATGAAATGTAATCATTCGGTTCAGATCAATATCAAAAATAATATCGCCGTTCAATAAAATAAAATCACCGGTTAATTTTTCAATTTTATATAATGCACCTGCCGTTCCCAGGGGATCGGTTTCAATAAAGTAAGAAATTTTGCACCCAAAATTGCCGCCGTCGCCAAAATAATCAACAATCTGCCGGCCTAGATGCCCGACAACAATGACAATATCGGGCAGATCGTTTTTAACAAGACATTCTATCTGGTGTTTAAGAATTGGTTTTCCGCAAATGGGAACCATCGGCTTTGGAATATCGCCCGATATTGACGCCAGGCGAGTTCCTTTTCCACCGGCCATTATTACGGTTTTCATTTTTAAAAAAATCTCTCTTCAAGCATAAGGCACAGGCAGTGATAAACTGGCATATGCAATTCCTGGATTTTCCATGTCTCGGTTTCCGGGACACAAATACTGACATCAGATAAATTAGTTAGTTTCCCCCCGCCTGCGCCGGTAAGGGCGATGACTTTCATTTTTTTTACCCTCGCGACTCCTGCGGCATACAGTATATTTTTAGAGTTACCTGAAGTTGAAATGCCAAGAAACACATCGCCCTCTTTCCCATAACCATAAACCTGCTGGGCAAATATAATGTTTCCGTCGATATCATTTATACACGCGGTATTAAGAGAATTATGCCCTGAAAGAGAAATGGCGGGCAGGGCAGGGCGCAGGCGGGGGGTAATGTAATCGGCAATGCCAGTATCTATTTTGCCTATATCAGTGATAAAAGAATCCGGAAGTTTTCTGTTTTTAACAAACCCCTTCATCAATTCCCCAACAATGTGTTCAGCGTCGGCGGCGCTGCCTCCGTTCCCCGCTATCAGCAGTTTTCCGTTATTGGCGAAAGATTCTGATAAAATATTAAATGCCGTATTAATATTTTCCTTGACAGCAATAAGTTGCGGATAACGTTCAGTTAATTGTTGTAAATAGTCCATGCCTGTGTTCCTGTTTCAGTAAAGCTTGGGGTTAACACCATGCCCTGTTTTTCCTTTAGCGCACGGATAACGGCAATTCTATTGCATGGGTTACAGTATACCATCATAAAACCACCGCCTCCCGCTCCGGAAATTTTTGCTGCTTCCGCTCCATTATCAATTACGTATTTATATAAATCATCGAGAAATGGATTAGAAATTGAAGAAGCCGCGTTTTTCTTGGCAAGCCACCCTTTTAGAAGGCAATCCGAAAAACCCCTAAAATCGCCTCTAAGCAGTGTTTCCTTCATGATGATTGCCTGTTTTTTCATTTCATGCATACTTTCAATATTCTTACTGTGAGCGTTTTCTGTATGTAAAATTTGTTCATTGATGATATTCGCACTTTCCCTTGAAACTCCGGTATAGTAAAGAACAAGCGACGCCTCAAGCTCATTCCTTATCCAGCGCTTTAATCTTAACGGATTAACTATTACACGATCATTTTCATAAAATTCCATAAAATTAAACCCGCCAAAAGTAGCGGCGTATTGATCCTGTTTGCCGCCAGTAAGCCCTATATCTTCTCTTTCAATTTTATAGGCTATAGCGGCTATATCATACTCACCCAATGGCAGACTAAGCCATTCTGCAAAGGCTTTGATTATTGCTACAACTAATGTTGAAGAAGAGCCCAGACCTGATCCGGCGGGAGCGTCCGAGTATGTAGTCATCTTAAACGAGAGCGGTTTTTTGATAAAATCGGCGGCAATCCTGTTGTAGATACCGGTGTGAAGGGGAAGGGCAGGGGAGACAGGAAGTTTATCATCCGCCGTGAATTCTTCACTTTTGTTTAAGTCGGCGGCAAAAAAACTTATTTTACCTGAAGCATCTGGCTCTATTGTACAGTAGGCGTACATATCAACTGTGGCGTTAAGTACATAGCCGCCGTAACGATTGTAATAATTCGCGATGTCTGTGCCGCCGCCGGCAAGACCAAGCCGAAGCGGGGCTTTAGAGCGAATTATTTTTTGTTTTTCGCTACTCATTTTTCTAAATTTACCCAGTTTGAAGATTCAAAAATTGAATTGTTGACATGAACCCATTGATTATTCTTTATGTTAAACCTGTTCTTTCCATGACCATCTGCCATTGCAATATGACATGTTGTAACTAAAATGCCGTTTTTCTTGGGTTCCATATTGACGGGATTTCCCGTAAAAGGATTCAGCGGGTTTTCAAGTAAATCGATCAGTGTAAGCGCCGGAACATCTGCGTTAGTCATAAAATCATTATTAATAATAAGATCACCTTTACTGTTAAAATCCTTTAATAAAAGGACAGGGTTATAGCTTTCTTTTTTTTCATCTTTTATTGATAAGGGTTCGTCAGAAATTAGATTTCTTATTCCATTTCCGTGGTCCGCCGTAATAATGATCCTTGTATTATCATAAATTCCATTAGCTTTAAGCAATTCGAGCCATTTACCCAATTGAAGGTACATTGCGACGTTGGCATGATATGAATCCAATTCCGCGTATTTGCTATTTCCGATTTTATCGGGTGAACCGGAAGGTTTATTGCCGGGTTGCCGTAAATATCCGTACTTATGAGTTAATTCATTTGTAATCAATAACGCGGAAGGTAAAGTTGAATTAAACGAAGTTAAGTTGCAGAGATAATCCAACACAGCGTATGAATTAATAAAATCATAAATGGAGTTCCCCATTTTATCCGTATTCCAGTACCAGCCATTGTCATAAATAATGGTTCTCGCTGCGGGAATGTTAATTTTCAAAAAAGAAAACCATATGATGTTTCTTTTAATTTTAGAAGTTGTAAAATCCGTGGCTTCATATTCATTTTCCAAATACCATAGTTCAGTATAATGACGTTCTGTGTTAAATGCGGTTATTTTTTCATAATCATCATAAATCGAAGTATCTGGTATCCAAGCGTAATTTGCCCATGATGGATCGGTTACTGTAACATTAAAGCCCGCCTCGGTTAAAAGAAGAGGCAGTGTTAAAAGAGCCTCATTGTGTTTTTTTACAAGGGGAATATGGCTTTTAAAATTCATCTCCGTCGGAGTATAATCATATCCACCCCAAACGGGGGGAACGCCCATAAGTGTGTGATTTGAAAAAGACGCGGTATTTCTAAAAAGCGTAAATCCATCGAATTGTCCGTAAAGTTCAGGAAAATCATTGAAGATAATCGGGATAAAACCGTTTACCGAACCATCAGCCATTATTACTATTACATTTTTTTCGTTTTTTGAAAGTGAAAAGACAGGCTCGATACTTACTATATCTTGAAATTCAGAATGACGCTTTTCTAACTCATTAAAAGATTTGCTAATTTTAATGAAATTATATGCTGAAACAGCACTGAAAAATAATATTATTATTGTTATAGATGAAATAAGATAGTATAATTTGTTTTTATAGATCATAATAATGATAAGTGCAATAACAAGTAAAACAAAAAAAAGACTGATAAATCCTGTTGTATATGAAGTTCTAAGAACAACAGTTGTATTGAAATTAAAAATATTATTTATTTTTCCGTAATTTCCGCTGAAAATAACCGTGTTGATTGAAGATACGAGCGCGAAAGCTGCCAAAAGCAGTGTTAAAAACGTTTTACTCCTGTCCGAAACAAGAAAATATGTACATACAGGCCAAAGAAAAAATAAACCAAAGTAAAAGAAAGAAGAATGAGACAAATATACGAAGGGTGAATAATAATTTCCGATAAAACTGAATTCATCAGGAGATGAAGCGATTACGGTAGAGGGAATGAATAAGCCAGACAATAATGCAAGTGAAATGCATGATGTTAAAAATATTATGGTCATATTTTTTTTATTATGAATTAGTTTTGATAAGCAATATTTCTGTAAATTTTGAAATATCTTATGAAATAACGGCATGAAAAAGTAAAGAGACAAAATAAAAACTACAAGAAGCCGTTTCTTTAAAACACGGTTTAGCATGAAAAATATCAAATATATAATAAGCAATAAAATGATAAAGCAACCTATAAAATATAATATGAATAATGGCTTTTTCATTTTATATAAAATGTTTTTTATCAAGAAAAGAATATTATTAATTGTCCAATATAACACAAGCGCAGACGGAGAGTTATATAATAAAACAAGAAAGATAAAAGCCGTAATATAAACCTGAAATTTATACCCTAATGAAAGGTTTCTAACATAAATATAACCTGAAATTAAATTTATTATTGTCATAATTATTGGAAGAATATTAATTGTAATTGAGTTAAATTTAATCATTGCATCCGGCATACTAATGTCTTTAATATAAAAAATATTTACTCCATGTAATAATTCCAGGTTTGATAAATATGAATATGCCGCTATAAAAAAAGGTATTTGAACAAAGATTCCGAATGAATTCCTTAAAGTATACAGAGGGTGATAATTGTTTTGACGGTAATAGGTGGAAAGCAGCATAAATTGCTCATCGCCCTTAAACACTGATTTTATTTTCTTTACAGTTGGCTTGAGCCGTAACGCTGTTTCCCGTTCCGTTTTTTGCCAATATTCCGCCATTATATAAAATGGAAGCGATAAAAGAAAAACAGTAAAGCTGACTCCGGCTATGGGAATGGCAAAACTATGGAAAACCTTATAGAAAAATACAAAGGAAACTTCAATAATTTGAATAATTGGAGCTATTATAACAGTGTATAGAAAGACTGACATTTCAGTATTCGCCGCCTAATACTTCCTTAATAAGATGATATACTTTTTCAGAAGAAATATCGTATGAATATTTTTTTAGAATATTTTCCGGTTGCCCAACTGGTTCCAGCAATAATTGTTCAAGATTAATATCTGTATTAAACGGATCTATATAATGAGCGGAATTTCCATATATTTCAGGCAGGCTTGATACATTTGATATTACAATTTTCGCACCACATGATAAAGCTTCCATTGGTGTAAGACCAAAGCCCTCGTAATATGAGGGAAGAATGAACGCCTTGCATTTTTCCATCAGGGCCTTAATTTTAGAATCATCTAAAAATCCAAGAAAAATAACATTGGGTGTGCTAGGATTTGTAAGGTGAGGAGCAGCGGCAGTCGGCTGTTTCATTCCTGAAATTACGAATAAATCATCAAGATGCTTCCCGGCGTATCCAATAATCCAATTTAAATTTTTCCGTTTCGAAATGCTTCCCAGGGAAAAATAAAATGGATTTGAGAGAAAAGGAAATTCGTCATAGACGGAGTAATCTGCACTGATATTATTAAAATGCGACCAACTGCTGTAGATAACAGATATTTTATCCGGATTGGCACGAATAAAGCGAACTATCTGATCTTTACTGAAATTTGACACTGTGACAATTTTTTTGGCTCGCTTAGCTATAAGACGATACTGCCAACGGTTATAAAGACGTACAATTTTATCCCTAAAACCTGTAAAATCCTCAGGAAATAATTCACAGTAAATATCATGAAGAAAAACAATACCGGGCGTAAAAGGAAGGCATGTATTTCCAAAGTCAAGAATTATGTATTGTCTATGAGTCAAAAGAAAAAATTGAACAATTAACATCTGCCAAAGAATGTGAGGAATTATTTTTCCAAATAAAATTACCCGAATGTTTTTATAGGCCGGCATGGTTATATTTTTTTTGTAAAAATTACCGGGTAAAATTATGGCGAGTTCATCGGGTCGACAAAGTTGATCAAGACGGCGGGTAATCTCAAAAGCATAACGTTCAATGCCTGTTATATTGCGTACAAAAAAATAACCGTTTATTAAAATTTTTTGTTTATTTTTTTTCATCTAAATATTCTTAATAATTTTTGTAAGAAATGTAATAAAATAATCCAATTTTTTGAAAATATTTGGATAACGTCTGTTAAACCATATTAGTTTAGAGAAAGCAGAACTATCAAAAGTATCAATTACTGTTTTGTCAGAAATTATACGTGACAAAGGTTCAAAAGCAGATTTAGGGTTTTCAAGGCGTTTTATAATATCATAAGAGAGTTCACCCGTATCTTTGATTGATGCAAGTAATTCTAAGGAGGCAAATATTAACGCCGGTTCAAAGGAAACAAGAGATGTAGCATAATAGTGAATTATTTTAGCGATGGAAAGATACGGCAGTCCGTTATGACTTATTTGACAGTTCCATTCACCGGGAAGTTCAGTAATTATATTGTGCGTATTTATATTTGCCTGATTAAATGAAGGCATATCTTGAGAACAGCCTTTTATCATGCCTTCTTTCCAGAGAGAATGCCACTCATCAAAGAAACCAAATGCGCAATCGCTGTTTTTGCAATAAATGACTCCCCCATTAAATCTTTTATTGGATTTTATCGACGATGAAAAACCCGCTTTTTTGTCTTCTTTCCTGAAATATTCCCTTAAATGATGATTTTCCAGTGTTACATGTGTATCCAGTACAGCGCCGATTTGCATATCAAAAAATATGCCGCTGCCAAGGGGTTCAGTAATTATAGTGTCACAATCAATAAAAAGAAAATCATCTGATACGTAATTTGGAATAGAAGTTTTTATCCAGCGGGATATTTCTTTTTGATTATATTCCACCGGTGGGGAAATAATAATAATCTCTGATATTATTTTTTCGTATGATTTTCTTTTTTCGACAAGGTTCTGTTTTGTTTTTTTATCAACAAGCAGGATAATATATGCATCTGGGTTATGATATTTAATTGATGTTATTGACAGATATAACTGTTCATAGAAATAATCGTTATTTGAACTTGTTAAAACATAAACAAATTTCATTTTGATAAATTCAATTTTTTAATTATTTTACACGGCACATGTATAATATATAATATTATTTCAGTAAACAGATATATATAGTTTCCTTTAAGATGTTTAATACCCTTATAAAAATACGCCATGTCTTTTATATTGATCAGTCGTACTAACCTTTTTAATATTTTAACTCTATAATTTTTTTTCCCGATTGATCGTAAAAAATTATTTGAATTTATGTCTACTAAAAATCTATCCAAATTCAGGCTTAATGACTGTTGCTTAATTATTGAATTATTTCTTAATTCATAAACATATATTTTATTTTTAACTAGAAGTATATTCTTCGCATAATACGCTGCCTTTAACGAAAACATTTTATCATTTGCAGCGTAAGTTTCATCAAATCGAATATCATTTTCAACTACCATTTTCCGGCTGATTAGTTTTCCCCATGGGTTCCAATTTGTATACAAGTATTTTTCGTATTGATTTTTTTTTATCGCTTCTAATAAAAGATCATTGTAGAATTTACCTATATGATTTTCTTCTTTTGTTTCAGCGTCTATTCCATGAATCCCAAAATAAATTAAATCATGGCCGGAATCATTATATTCATCAAAGTAATCAAAAAAACCATTTATAAAATAATCGTCTGAATCCGCAAAAACCAGCCATTTGCCAATTGAATATGTTAAGCCAACGTTTCGGGCATAACCGGCGCCTTTGTCTTCATTCAATAAAACAATCTTAATGTATTCGCTATTTATAATATTTAATTTTTCAAAGTCAACTATTTCTTTATCGCTTGAATCATCAATAACTATTATTTGAACATCTTTTCTGCGTGGTATTGAGTCAAGGCAGCGAATCAGTAATTCAAGCGTATTTTTATGCGGAATAATTATAGAATAATTTATTTTTCCATACATAAAGTTATGACATGTTATTGATCAAAAAACCATAAAGTGTCAGCTTATTATCTTCTGAAAACATGTTAAACTTTTTTTTCCATGATAATTTATGAAAGTTATTCTTTGAATATTTATTAAAATTTTCAATTGAATAAGTATTATTTAAGTTGTTTTCAAGGTCGAATTTGTTTCCCTCGCTGCAGGGAACAGAATCTATCATTTCTTTTATTGATGGTAAAATATCGCATGAAAGCGCTATCACATAGTCAATAAAAAGGTAGTCAATTATTAAATTGTGCTCTTTCCAGTAAGAAAAAAAAATATTTCGCATAAATGCGAAAAGCGGCGAATGTTTGGATCCAGCCAGAAGAAAGCCTGACCACCTGTTTATCGAAGCATTAGAACAATTATTAATTCTAAAATAGTCATTTGTAATACCCTGCCATCGGATATTGGATATGCTGTTATTATTTTGAATATTTTTAAGTGTAAAAAACACTAAATTATCAAAACAAATATCCTGGGTGACAAATACAGTCGCGTCAAGCCATATACCCCCGTATTCGTACAGAAGCGCTGAACGAATAATATCTGAAAAATGAGTAACTGTAATTATGCCTGAATTAACTTTTTCCATAATATATTCGGGAATACTAATAAAATCGTGAATATTTTTATTTGTAATTAGTTTAACCGGATGTCTTCCGGCATGTTGAACAATGCTCTTAAAACACATTTTTACAATATCCGGCATTGAATCGCAGCCGTCCCACCAAAAAACCCAGAGTGTTGATTCAGGATCTATGGGAATGTCCTTACAGGTATTTTCTCTTAATAAATCATTAATATCATCTATATAGTGTTTCATTAAATATTTCATAATTGATTTATGTTTTTTTAATCCAAAAAATGTTTTAACAGGACGCCATTTGTCATCATAAGTAAATAAAAATGTCCAAAACGGGACTTGTATTCCAAATTCTTTTAACTGCGGCAGAAACACATTTAATCTGGCGATAATTTTACTATATAATATTTTTATTTTATTCATTCAAGCAGCGCTTGATATACGTTTTAGGATTTTTTTCCAAAGTTCAAATATTGAATTAAAATCTTTTGTATAATACTTTATATAAATATTAATTTTATCCATTTTATTTTTATAAAGACTTTTTGACAAAATAAGCCGGACATTATTGTAATAAAAATTATAAAAATATAAATCTTTTGTTTTTTTATATAACTCTTTATATATATTATATAACATTATTATTTTATTTTTTTCTGAAATATCATTATTTGTACTTTTAACATAATGCGTTACCGGCATTTCCTGTGAGTATCTTCCAGGGCCCGATTTCAGCAAAAAATATATTTGCAGCATTTCTTCGGCATCTTCACAATATTCCTTTAGTTTGAACCTTAAAATATTTTTTTTATATTTAAATAAAGTATTTTTTCTGCAAAAAAGAGTTGACAAATACCAATGAGAATATCCCCTTATTTCCATAGTAGAAAAATCAAATCCTTGTATGTCGTTATATTTAATAAAACATTCATCTATTGTTTCATTTTTACAATTTTTATACCCCGATGATGTTACAGAATAACTATTGTTTCTTTCCATAAATATATATTGTTTATTTAATTTATTCTGATCCTGCCAACAATCATTGCCTTTGCAAAAAGCAATATATTTTCCTTTCAACATTGGCAGAATACTATTTAAGAAAGAAGATATATAATTCTTGTTATTGTAGACTTTTATTATTTTGTTGGGATTCTTTTTTATAAATTCATTTACAATATCAAGGGTCTTATCTGTTGATGATTTATCAAGAATAATTATTTCGCAGGTTATTAATATAGACTGGCTTAATATACCGTTAAGACAGCCATAAATAGTAGATTCATCATTGCTTGTAAAACAAACAACACTTATTAAAGGATTTTTATCATTTATAATAATTTCATTTATTATACTTAAATTTTTACTATTTTCATTTTTTAAAGTATTTCTTATTTCCGGGTACGCTTCAAGAATATTTTTAAATTGTTCATCAAATAAACCGCCCTTATCATTAATATTGGTTAAACCAATTTCCTGAGTACCCCGAATTGGAGAAGTAATTGGAAAATGTATTTCCGGTACGCGTATTTTTCTTTTATTGTTTACTGCTTGCAACCAAAACCAAAGATCATCATTTGTAGGCGCCAAAATCAAAAACTCATTCTCGTCAATAACTTTATCATGTAAACACCCAGGGGGATATAGAACACCGCTGCCTCCGGTTAATTTGTTGAAGTATGAAGCGTCTTTTAAGATGTCCAAATAATCAGGAATAGAGGATTTATGATTATAATACATTGGACGTGGAAATAAATTGAACTCACCGTCTTCATTAATATACAGCCTTGAAATTCTTTGTGAAATTATGTCGTTTGGATATAAAACATGGCAATCATGCAGTGTCTCTACTATTCTTTCATCATAAATATTATCATCATCAAAGGTTATTATTATTTTTTCCGGGTATTTTTTTAAGGAAGGTATTAATTTTTTATATGATTTAAGATTATAGCACCAATCTATTGTTAATCCCTCCTTGGTAAGATCCAATAAAGACTTGGGTAGGTCCTTTTCTTTATTGGTGAATTCTTCCACTGCAAGCCATAAAACAATACTCTCCACTTTTTTGGTTTGGTTCAAAAGGCTTTTTATGGTTTGGCTGACAGTACCAATGCGTCCTGGATATGAAGTAAGTGAAATTATTGCATTTTCAAATCTTTTACGCATAATAAATTGTTTAATTAACTATAGGTAATTTTATCATGTCGCCCAATTTGCGATTCCATTCTTCCGGTTCAAAATGTTCTAAACCATTGGCAGATGTAAACGTCATTTCGCCAAAATAAATACGATCCTTTACCAAATAGAAATCAACACGAACATGATGAAAACCAGCACAGAGAATTTCTGCAATTGAATTCATTTCCTGAAGATTATCGGGTTTGGCTATTGAATTACCAGCTTCATGATGAGCATCTACAGTCCAGTCTGTTTGATTCCAGTCAAGATCATACATTATGGCTTTATAACCGCCTCTTTCAAATCTATCTATAAAATATTCAACGCTATAAGGCTTGCCTTCAAAACAATAATATTTATAATCAGAGAGGCCACCACTTTCATCTTCAAGGTATTGTTCTGCTATAATTTTTGGCTCTATATCACGATATTGTAATTCCAAGCCAAAATAATACGCAAAATTTATATTTAACCATTTGTCAAATTTTATTTTTGCTTCTTCCCTGTTAAACTTTGTTTTATCTCTAACAATTATAATCCAGCCGCATCCGTGATTCGCCTTCAAGACGAATTGATCGGGCAGCAGATCAAAGTTGATTTGATTAAAATTGTCCCATACGCCGAGTATTGGAACAAGATATTTTTCACCAATTTTTTGTTTAATCCATTCCCGAACAAGGTATTTGTCTGAAAGCCTTGTTTTAAGCGGAGTAGTATCATACAGTTTTAACCACTGGATTTTTTCATTGTATGTAAGGGGATTTTTTAAATCAAGACGCTCTCCGGTCTGTTCTAGATACCAATCACATAATAATTCTGGATACTTTGATTCGGGAGCGTATCGGTTTAACATATACCATGAACTGAACTTGTTTATTTCTTTTACTAGCCTATAAGTATTTTGCCCCAGTAAATATCTTAATAGTTTATCACGTAATTTATGCAGAAATGAGGCAAAAGCCATAACTATTCTCCCATAACCTTAATTGTAATATTCATTTAATAAATAACCAAATAAGGTAAGTTTATTACTAGAATCATAATCCGGATAAGAATTTTTCCATGATAATTTATGAAAAACGGTATTACTAACGGAATCATCAAACAATTGCCGGTTAAATTCTTTTTCAAGATAATCCTGTAAAAACATATAATTTTTATTACTTTTTTTTACACCGTCAATTATTTCTTTTATTTCTGGGACAGAAATATACGCGAGGGTAATTGAATAATCATAAAGAAAGTAATCTATCATTATATCATGTTTTTTCCAATACTCAAAAAGAAATTCCCTGATAAAATTAAATAAAATAATATTTGACGCTCCTCCAATGCAGTTGCCGGTCCACCTGCGTTTTGGCACATCTTCTCCGCCAAAATCCCCGCGAATGGTAAAAAAGGACAAGTTTTCAAAATCTATTTTACCTGTTACCAGGATTGTAGCATCAAGCCACAGTCCTCCGTATTTACCAAGAAGGGACATGCGAATTATGTTAGAAAAATGGGTAATAGTCATTATTCCGGAATTAACTTTTTCCAATATATAACCGGGAATTGATATAAATTCATTATAATTAAATTTTGAAATAACAGTTATGCAAAAATCGCCGGTATTACGTAAAACCGAATTATAACAAGCCCTTACAATAGGCGGCATTGAATCAATGCCGTCCCACCAGCATATCCATATCTGTTTTGGAATACCAGATACCGGCGGAGCAATTTCTTCTTTTTTATACTCTGAAATAAAATAATTAAAATTATTAGAAAGCCAATTAATCACAGCCTTATGTTTATTTTCTATGATAAAATTCGTAAATATCATTATCCGGCGTCTCTGAGAATATAAAAGGTCCCATAAAGCGACTTTAATCCCAAAATGTTTTAATTTAAAAAAAAATATCTTAAAGCGTCTAAAAATGTTTGTCAGGATATTAACCATAATTGCTTTTTTTATTAAATCTAAAATCCAGGTTGTTTTTTACTTTCTGTATATATTTATCCATAATTGGATCATTTTTTATTTCATTGCGATCGCGGTTTTTAAATTCATCGATTGATAATTTACCCGGAGAAGTTGCCCTTCCCAGATCTATTCTGGAAATGAATTCCTCGTATGATTTGCACGCATAATGATTTCTTCGTATCTTATCATGTAAGGCGGAACGTTCAGAGTATGGCATTATATTTTTAATTTTATCGGAATTTACGCTGTATTCACCCAAAAAATACTTAGCTGTGTGTGCGCATTGCATATAAAATATTTTCCTTGGGTTAATTATTGATTTTACACCTTTATTCGCGTAATAATCATAATAAGAATGATCTTTGAAACGTTCTATCACAAGACCTTCTGTTTTAATTTTATTTCCTCCGCTGCCATATAACACCTGATTAATCTCAATACCCGGTACATCTTCAAAATCACGAAGAAATTCAGGCAATGTTTCCCCGGAAACAAGCGTCAAATATTCATCTATGTCAATAAAAGAAAGCCAATAGCAGGAATATTTATATCTATTTAGGGCATCATTATATACAGCTACCTGCTGTCTTTTCCCTGGAAAAAAAATGTATTCTACAATTCCATTATTTATATAGGGCTTCAAATATTCATACAGATTGTCAGTTGATTCATTGTCATAGATGAAAAATTTTTGAACGCCGACAATCAGATGATACTCAATCCATTCTGCAATATAGGGCACTTCATTTTTTACTATCGCAGCAACCGCCAGGTACACAGAAAAATCAGATGATGAAATATTTCTGTCTTTTGTTGATTGTTTATAACACGAAATATATTTTAATAATAACCCTTTGCGAACTATGCCAAAAATATAACGAATTTTCCGGAGTTGTTGATTAAAAGATAATTTAATTGCTGGATTTATTTCCATTTGGCAATGATTATAGCACCAGTTTTAAACCTAAATTAAAATGAAAGTTATGCATTAAAACATTTCTTTTATAGTGATTGACATAGGGAGGTGTTCCACTTAAATCATCAGTTCGTTCATAAAATGGATTAATTATCATATTATACACAAAACCGCCTGATATATTTATATTTTTTGGTGCGAAGAAAAGGGTGTTAATTCCAAAGTTAAAATTCGCCCTGTTATGATCCTTATTTTCCGATTTAAGAGAACCGTCTGACGCCGAGGAATTTATGGCATTTTTATACAAAAAATCGTTATCAGGATTATTTCTTTGAATAAATATTGAACTGGTTCCATGAAGATAATAAAGCGCAAAGGCAAGATACTGGCTGTTTCCGCCGGAACCAAGACCATTACCCAGCCATTGGCCTCTATTTGTATATCCATGATCTATTTCATGATGAAAATAATATGAGTATGATCCTTCAAAGAAAAAATCCTTTGTCATTTCCATCCAGTTAAATTCAAATATGATTTCTCCTGTTAAAGAATATTTAGGTATTATTTTTAAATGTTTTTTTAGACCGGCAGTATAAACAGTTGAATGGAAAGGGTGTCTGAATATTCCAATCAGATCATTTGGTATGCTGTCATCAATTCCAATTTCTCCAAAAATTTCAAAACCTATCGGAGAAAACAGCCACGAAATACCAAAAGACAGTTTCTGATCATCTTCCGCGTTAATTTTTGTCGGCATTATGTGTTTTAAATTCTTCAAATCCCAGAATGTCAGGCATACGCGATTAAAAAATAATGTTAAACCTGGCAAAAAAGATGGAGCGTAAGCAAACGCGAAACCGTGGAACATGGTATAGTCATTTCTGTCATCGTTGTCAAAAAAGTCGGACTCTGAAAGACGTCCAAGCCAGAAGCGAGTTTCAATATCTCCTATATACCAGTCAAGCCAGGGAATAATAATTTTTTGTCTGCGTAAACCTACATCTAATTTGGGATAGATGGGAGCGTTATTGGAATGAAGTATAGGGTTAAGATAAGCTGGCCCAAGCCAAATTGTCTGAGTTCCAAATCCAATGGTAAGTGTTTTCCATGTATAACGAATTTCCGTATCACCAAAGTCCCAGTCAAAGAATGGTTTGTCTCCAAAACGCTGCGGAGCGTCAGCACCGCCGCTGTATGTTTTTGCTTCACCATAACCCCAAAAATAACCGTATTCGCTTTCATAGTGTGAAGGCATTATATTAAAACGGAAATTCTGGGAAAAGGCAAAATGAGGCAGCAGCGTTAACTCAACGCCATACCCCTCAAATCTGACCCCGCTCTTGAAAAGTGTGTTAAATCCACGCCCTTGCCAGAGCACGCCGTCATTTTGACCATATGGAGCCGCCGTATTTACCGACATAAATAATTCAGGCCCATATATCCGAATGTTAAAATCACCAAACAGCGGATGGATGGAAGCAAGGTTTTGATTTTGCCAGGGATGTTCAGCATCTTCGATTATATTCCATACAGAATCTGATAGCGTCCTGTAATTTAAGGTGGGACGCTCAGCATATCCCTGCAATGAAAGAAAATCGTAGTATTCTTCTGCGCCGGATTTAAGCGCTTCCTGAGAATAAATACGAGAGAATAGAGAGAAAAATAAAAATAAGAAAATTATTTTCTTTTTCATTATAATAGTATTATTTTGCATTTAAACAATTTTTCCTTCTTCTATGCGTATCTTTCTGCCACAACGTTCTACGGTACTCAGGCGATGAGCGATTACAATCAATGTCTTATCGGCACTGACTGTATATATTTCGTCCATTATTTTTTGTTCAGTTTCATTATCAAGCGAAGAAGTGGCTTCATCGAGAACCAGAACTTCCGGATCATCATACAGGGCGCGGGCAATTCCAATGCGCTGCTGCTGTCCGCCGCTTAACTGAATGCCGCCGTCTCCCACTCGTGTCAGCAAACCCTCTTTTGTTTCGAGAAAACCCCATATATTTGCCATTTGAAGCGCCTTAATTATTCTGTCTTCATTCGGCTGAGAACCAAAGGAAACATTTTCGGCAACTGTCCCGTCAAAAAGATAAATGCTTTGCGGAATATAACCGATTTTTTTCCGCCATGAACGGATATTATCATCAGTAATCGCTGTATCATCAATAAATACACTTCCGCGGACAGGTTCATGAATTCCTATTATTATATCGACCAGGGTTGATTTTCCGCCTCCGCTTTCACCGGTGATGGCGATTTTTTCACCTTTTTCTATTTCAAGTGATATCCCGGTAAGAACATCTTTTCCGGTCAAGTATCTGAAACTAATATCTTTAAGGCTGATGGATCTGTTAAACTCAACGGAGCCGGTACCCTCTGTTTCAACCGGCTGATTCAGGTTTTCATAAACACTTTCAAGTGATTTTTCGGTATATGTAATACGATTGATGTATTGCAGCATGCGGTTCACTGAAGGAAGTATCCGGTATAACGCCAGAGCGTACATTGAGATGATTGGAATTACTTTTGAGGCGTCCCGGTAAAGCCAGACAATAAAAACTACAACACCTACAAGAAATGAAAATCCAATACTTTCAAGTATACTCTTGGGAACAATGTCAAGAACATTATTTATTACCTCCGATCGTATCCGCGTTTCAATAGTTGCATCGTAGTTTCCTAATATGGTTTTCTCATTACCCTTTAGTTTAACGTATTTTAAGTTACCAAATGTTTCCTTTAAAGTACGGTTCATCTTTCTCGCTGAAGTGAGCCGTTTTTTCCCCTGTACTTTGTTGATTTTTGTCAAACTCGATAGAAGAAATATCACCATGAATAACAGTACGCCTGTTACCACCAGGGTCATTTTCCAGTTTAAGATAATAATTACCGCGTATATCAGAAGTATGGTAAAAAATTCAGAACATATCTGCAATAAATTCAGGATTATTTTGCTGACATCACCTGTTTCGCTGACAATAATTTGCATTAATTCTGCAGAATTCTTCTGAGCATAGACTTTGTAAGATACGGACATATAGGTCTTAAAAATATTTTTAGATAAATATTTATGTATACCCGCCGAAAAGCGTATTGTGAAATATGTAAGAAAAACAGAATATACTGCGCGAAAAATATAAAAACAAATAATTCCGATACCTAAAGCTATAATAAAAGATTCCGGACTGTTAAAATTAAGATAGTCAAAGATAGTTTTATAAAAACCGGAATTGAGAAGTTGTGGATCGGATGCCAGTGAGATAAACGGCATAATTACTGAAATACCAAGAGTTTCAACCAGTGAGTAAAAGATACACAAAAAAAACATAACAAGCATGTATATCTTATGTCTGCGGTTGAGGAGCTTGGGCAATTTGTCGAGAATGGGTTTTAGGAAGAATATTTTAGATATTATTTTCATTATATTCAAAAAACCATTTTGTAAATAATTTTAATCCTTCGTTTATGGACGTTTTTGGCTCCCAGCCAAGTTCTCTGCTGGTTTTTTCAATATCGGCCATTGTAACCGGCACATCGCCGGCCTGCATTCCCATATATTTTTTTTCAGCCTTTCGCCCAAGAGCTTTTTCCAGTGTTTCTATAAAATCGGGTAATTTTTCAGGCCGGCTGTTACCAAGGTTGTAAAGTGTAAGGGGAGGGGAGTGGTTTGGGATATGTTCAATTACCGCGATAACCCCTTTGATTATATCGTCTATATAGGTAAAATCACGTAACATATCGCCGTTATTGTAAATTTCTATAGGTTTGTTATTAAAGATAGCGGCAGCGAATTTATAGTAAGCCATGTCCGGCCTGCCCCAGGGGCCGTAAACTGTAAAAAAGCGCAAACCCGTGGCGGGTATCCCAAAAAGATGTGAGTATGTATATGCCATTAATTCATTTGAGCGTTTTGTCGCCGCATATAAACTTACAGGACGCTCAACATTATCCAAAACAGAAAAAGGAACTTTTTCGTTATTTCCATATACCGAGGAGCTTGACGCAAAAACGAGATGTTTTATTGTCTGCTGTCTGCATACTTCGAGGATATTCAGAAAACCAGAGATATTACTTTCGATATACGCATGGGGGTTTTCCAGGCTGTACCGAACTCCAGCCTGAGCTGCCATGTTGCAGACACAATCAAACTTTTCATTGTCAAAAAGCGTAAAAAGATTTTCACGGTCAATTAAATCCAGTTTAATGAAACAATATGATGGAATAAGGGAACTTTTTGCTTTTTTACCATAATGGATTTCTTCCCGCTTGATGCCGGAATGATTAAGACGGGCGTATTTAAGATTTACATCATAGTAGTCATTTATATTGTCTATGCCGATGACAGCATGTCCCAGAGACGTTAATTTTTCCGCCAGATGAAAACCGATAAAGCCAGCGGCGCCGGTAACAAGAATTTTCATTATTTGCCAATTCCGGTATAGTGTAAGCCGGCGGACTCAGCTTCTTCCGGCTTGTAAATATTGCGCAGATCAAAAAAATAAGGCTCGACAAGAAGCTCCTTAACCCTGCCAAGATCAAGATTTCTGAATTGATTCCATTCGGTAGCAATAACAAGGGCGTGAGCGCCCTGAATTGCGTCGTATTCATTCGCGGCAAAATAAATTGAATTTTTTATTGAAGCCAGGCGCCATTGGGCTTCTTTCATCGCAGCCGGATCATAAAGGCGAAGAACAGCGCCGCATCCGGCAAGGTACTCGCATATTGTAATCGACGGGGATTCCCGCATATCGTCGGTATTTGGCTTGAAAGCAAGACCGAGAATGGCTATTTTTTTATTCTTAAGAGCGCCTAACACTTTTTCAATATTTTTTGCCGCGCGAATTTTCTGATATTCATTCACTTCTATGGTTTTTTCCACTATATTTTGAAATTCATTGTGCTCTCTACCAATAGTCGCGAGCGCTCTTGTGTCTTTTGGAAAACAGGAGCCGCCGTAACCGGGACCCGGATGCAGAAATTTTGAGCCTATTCTGGCGTCTTTGCCCATGGCGCGGGCAACATCCTTCACATTTGCGCCGGTTTTTTCACACAGGTTGGCGATTTCGTTGATGAATGTAATTTTTACCGCCAGAAAAGCATTGGAAGCGTACTTGATCATTTCCGCTGATTCCAGGCTGGTTTCGATATACGGAGTTTCGTTCAAGTACAGGGAACGATATACTTCTTTCATAACATTAAGGGCACGTTCGCTGCTGCTGCCAATAACAACCCTGTCCGGGTGGGTAAAATCATAAACAGCGGAGCCTTCACGCAGAAATTCCGGATTGGAAACAACATCAAACTCGATATTCGTTCCTCGTTTTACAAGTTCTTCCTTTACCCAGCCTTCTACCTTCCGGCCTGTTCCGATGGGAACGGTACTTTTGTTTACAATGACGGTGTAAGCGGCAATAAGAGAGCCAATCTGTCTGGAGGCGGATTCAACATGAACAAGATCGGCGCTGCCGTCTTCCGCCGGGGGAGTACCGACAGCGATAAAAACAACATTGCTTTGCATAATGGCGGAGGCAAGATCAATGGTAAAAGAAAGCCTTCCGCAACTCATATTACGCTGGACAACAACATCAAGCCCGGGTTCATAAATGGGTATAATTCCATTTTTCAAAGCTTCGATTTTTTCAGCATTGTTATCCACACATATAACCTGATTGCCGAAATCCGCGAGGCAGGCGCCGGAGACAGAGCCTACATAACCTGTTCCCACTATTGTTATCTTTGCCATAATTTAATAATGATGTCCTATACCGATAAATATTTCCCGGCTGCTTTCTCCGGAAACCTTTGGAGGCGGATTTATATGATCAACAAAATTCATGGCAAAACTTGCCCGAAGGTATAAACTTCGCATTACAGCAGGGAAAAAAATGAATTCAAGACCGCCGCAGAAGATAGTGTTGGTTATGTCAAAGGGGACGTTGTTTACCGGATCATGGTATATCGCAAGGTCAAGAATCGGGGAAATATGCAATTCAAAATCAAAAATATGCAGCTTAGGCTGATTTAACCACAGAGAAGGCAGGAAATTTAAAACCTTAACGGGTATATCAAGATTTAGTGAAAGCATATAATCGGCGCGGACGGCACGGTTTAGTATGCCCCGCATTACATCTGCTGCCTGGTCATTGTACGGCGGCTCATAGTAAAACCAGTGGCGGAATTTTACACGGCTGGATATGCCAAAAGAATTGTTAAAAACAAAATGGCCTACCGCTGTAAAAGAATAGTCAGACGACAAGGCTTCTGTTTCATGGCTAAAACGGAAAAAGTCAAATCTATAGGAGTTGTCTACTGAAACATCAAAGCCCCTGCGGAAATTTTCAATCCAGTCAATGCGGTCAAAGCCAAGGCTGTGTCCCCAGCTTAAAAAAGGTCCTTTACGGTTATCGGCAAGGGGCCATTGCGAAAAATCATGATTAAAGACAGCGGAAACTTCAGGAGTGTAGGTAAGGATTCCAAAATCGCCGACTTCAACTCCGGTTGGGATCTTCCAGGAAACAAAAGGATTGCTGGACATGTAAATGCCGCTTTGAAATTCTCCGAATTTGTCTACGTCTCTGTCACTGTTTTCAGCGTTAAGTATAACCGATTCGGTAAAGCCGAAAGTAAGAGTTGTTTGTTTAACCGGTAATTCCATAGAAAGGCCCGTGGTGTTTTTGAAATAATAGTGTTCTTCCACATCGGGCCGATATTCAAAAATGTTATCAAAAATAAAATTCCAGTTAAATCCAAAGAACCTGAAAGGAGTGTTGGAATCCAGTTCCATTATAAAAGAATTTCTCCCGTCAGCATCATATTTATAACCTATATCGAGCCTTAAAGGATTCATGGTTCCAAGAAAATTATAATCCCTGCCTTTCAGGATCAACTCAAAGCCGGTATTGGAACTGTATTTGGGATATGGAACGGCAATAATATTCCAGGTATCTTCACTTTCAATATAAATAACAACCGGAATTTTTCCGTCTGGCCGTATTTCCCCGGCCGTATAAGTGATATTTACTTTTTCAAGGACTCTTTCATTCATTAATACTTGCTGCTTGTTTCTGATATACCGCTCAAGATTTTCAAGACCGGTTATTTCTTCTCCGGTTTTAAGATCGCCTTTATATACAAGAGCACTTTGTCTGGTAATACCTTTAATATTAAAACTAAAAGAATTTATTATATATATCGAATTAGTATAAGGTAATTCTTCCCCATATTCCTGAGAAAAGGCATTATTGTTAATAAAAAAGATAAAGAACAGAGGAAGAAGCATTGATAATTTCACGTAATATAATATTCTGTAAAAATTATTCATGATACCACTGCAGATTTAATTAATAGCTGGGAAAGATGTACATTATTCCCGGAAAATTTCACTGGAACAGGAATATCTTCGGCAAATATCAACAATGTTTTATTATCCTTTTCGTCCAGGACAAGATTCTCGTCAGTTGATTTAAAAAAACTTAAGCCATAATACTGACAGCTGTGCTCAATAATAAATTCCAAATCACTTGATCCAATTAATATAACGGCATTCATTTGTTCATTGACAGCATTTTGAATAAAATCATTAATGGCATCTTTATAGACAACTACGTTTTTTATTGTACGTTTAAAATACCTGTAGCTTCTATGAATAATTTCATTAAACCCCTCGCCCGTAACGGCATAATGAATATTTCTTGAATTAAGTCTTCTTGCCGTGATCCAGCCTTTCTGAATAAGTCTTTTCAATATTGAATTTGTCATACCAAGGGATGATCTTGCTATTTTTGCCAAATCCCGCTGTTTTAAAGACAAATTCCGGCTGCCGGAAGTGTAAATATTTTCGAGAATGATATATTCCGTATCGACACTGTTTTTCATCATAAAAAAAGAAAATGGGGAAGAAGAAAGCCTATGTACCCGAGCGGCAGCCCGCAAGAGGTTACATTTATACCCAAAGGCGGCCGAAACACGCTCTTTCGGTGAGATGATTTGTTCAACTATTGAACAAAATAGCACAAAAAACCGCTATTTGCAAGACTTTTTTACGTATGAAGCCATATTTTGAAAACAAGAAACCTACTCGCACAGGTCATAAACATGTAAAGTGATTAAATTTAACAGTTTCATTTTGGAGAAATCACTTATTTCCTTTTGCTGGGCCAAATAAATCTTCCAGTTTTCAATAAAATCGGCTGCATTTTTGCGAGCTAATGGCATACGTACACCAATCAAAACAGCTTCGCCGTTTTTGTTTCTAAAAATGGTCCCTGCCTTGTATATAACCCTTATATCCGTCAGGATATTTTTTTGTACTTTCATTAAAAAAACTGCATTTTCACTGTTTTCTATCTCCTGGTTTTTAAATTTTCTGTAAACTGCATAGTCCCATTGATCCAGGGGAACACGTATTCTTGTAAGCAATTCCATGGAATCGGGATTTTCAGGTTCAGTCAATGAATAAAATCGGGAAGCGGAAATCCAGCGCGAAGTCTGGGCGCTGCGCAGTTCATAATGTGCGTCAAGGGCAATCATCGGAGTCGTTAAGTCAAAATTGCGGCAGCAGATATTGCCGCCAACCGTTGCAATGTTTCTTAATTGGGTACCTGCCATGTTTTCCAGGCATTTTGTAATAATTTCCGGTACAATTTTTCCCAGCCAAATAACATTATTAAGTTTAACCATGGAACCTATTTCCAGGTATCGTTCGGTTCTGGTTATTCGCTTCAATTCGGCAAGTTTATCAAGACAAAGTATTTTCGGCGGTAAATTAAAAGCTTCTTTTTCCTGTCCGCAGGCAATGGTAGTTCCACCGGCAAATGGGACGGCTTCGGGAAATTGTTTCCATATTGAAAAAAGCTCATTCAGCGAAGAGGGGGAAAAAATCTGATTACGCGGAGCGTCCATACTGCCTCCTCCGCATACCGGCGATTATATCGACGGCTTGTATCAACTGTTCAATATTGGTACAGCGGCATTTAATGCCGCTGAAGCCATTGATGGTTTCCTCTCTTGTCGGGTGAGAAATTTTATCCAGAAGGGCTTCGGCGCAGAGTATTTTACCGTTCTGGCAGTATCCGCAGTTTTTAAGATTGGCCAAAATAAAACCATTTATTATTTCCTGGTACTCATTGGTTTGGGAGAATCCCTCTATTGTGATAATTTCGCTGCCGCGAATTCTGAACGCGGGAATGAGGCAGGCCGGACTTACAAGTCCGTTAAAAATAACGGAACAGGCTCCGCATTGCCCGGATAGACAACCGGGTTTTGCGCCAAATAAACCGAATGCTTCACGAAGAATATCAATCAGCTTAATATCAGGTTCGCAGTTTATTGTTACATCTTCGCCGTTAAGGATAAAACCGACTGTCATAAAATTTCCATTTCTTTTTCTTTATTCAGTGCTTTCCAGATATCGTCTTTTAGCAGCGGAATTGAACTGAAATGATGATCCGCTGCCTGAGACACGGCCTGCAAAAAAGCCGACGGTATGCAATTAAACGGAAGTTCACCTATTCCCCTGGCTTCTTTTGAATTGTCATGGTGAAAATCTATATTGACCTGAGGAATACTGCCGGCATCGGGAATAGTAAATTTTTTAAACTGGTTCCTGGAAAGCGTACCATCTTCATAATTTATTATCTCTCCATAAGACCACCCAAGAGCCTGCGCAGCGCCGGCTGTAAGGTTTCTTTTGGCGTAATCCATATTGATAATTTTACCTCCGTACACGCTTATCCACACGCCCCGTATTATGGGAATGTATTGAACTGGATCAATTTCAACTTCAACTACAGCGGCCGCCAGGCCAGGTTTTGAAAATCCGCTAGTATTTATTTCATTTTCCACAAGGGGCTTAAATATTTCTTTCCATGACGGGCTATTTTCCGAATCGACAGTAGCCCGTATTGTTATGGGAAGAGGGTCACGAAATCGCTGCTGCCGTATTGCCAGGCAGCAACTTTCTATCAAACTTGTAATTACAGTTATATTTCTTGATGCGCACGAAGGCCCGCAGTCCGGAGCGTCGAATGTATTTATTATGTGTACCATTCCCGGCTCTATTGATAAAATTTCGGCTGCCATGTCGGTCCAGGTACGGCAATATTCTTCTTCTGAACTGATGGAACTTGCCCTTATTTCCAGTTCACTATCCTTTGTTAGTGTTACTTGAATGCCGAAAGATTCTTCAACGCCAGCTCTACAGTAAAGCAGGTCGTTTCCCTGATAGCCAAGGGAAATGCCAATACCTCTGTGGGATTCAATGTTTTCCGTCCAGCTTGTATTATCTCTCTGGTTTAATTCATTGCCGGCTTTATTCCCGCGGCTGTGCCTTAATAATTCATAAGAAGCGTTTTTACGGAAGTAATCGCTCATCGAAGCGGCATTGCCCAAAAGTTCTTTCGCACGTTTTGAATCGTCACAGGAAAGTAAAAAAGACAACGCACCGTTGATATTAAAATTATTGTCACGCAGCGATAAAGGGGATTGCCTTACTTTGTCCGCTATCAGCGAAATATGGTTTTCCATGGAAAAAAAGCCTGAAGACAAGCCGAACCCGTTGAAAGGCCCCTGGGGAGGAATATTTGTTTTATACGCTTTGGCAGAAAGGCTTAAAGCATCATGTTGATATACTCCAAGGCTTCCAAGACATGTTTGATCCAGCAGTTCCTCGGCGTTAACTCCATACCCGCCAAGGTTAACGCAAATATTTATTTTGGCGCCGGTAATATTATCCTTGTCGTCCAAGGCACTGGAAATATTTATCGAAGTTTGGCACCTTTTGGGCGTATAAAGGAAATCTTCTTCCCTTGTAAAAATCAGCCTTACAGGTTTTTTTGTTATTAAAGTTCCAAGAGCGGCATGGCAGGCAACAAGCGAAGGATACCAGAGTTTCCCATCAAGATGTAAACCGGTAATTGTCGGTTCAACATGCAGGGAATCTGGCTCTATTTCAAGGTTTTCCAATATTGTTCTTTTAACATGATTCAGCCACTGGGAGGCAGTCCGTACAACCATTACATTTGGGTTATCTTCCCTATACCAGGATACCGCTCCAACAGGTTCCGAATACCAGTGCTCCTGTATGCCTGTGTGATGAACGCTTTCAATAATTTTTGCCGCCCGGGAGAATGCATCTTCCGGATTGCCGAATAAAATGTCACGTTTTGCGATTACCATGTTTTCATCGGCTTCATCGTATGTAAAAACGGGCTCTTCCTCTTCGGCAATAACGCTGCACTGGCTGGCAAAATCTTCGAGCCTTGCTTTATCCGGGCCGGCAAGAATGGCGACAGGCTCGCCGATATACGAAAGTTCATCGCCTGCGAGTATGGGAAGATTTGAATCTGCAAGTTGATTTTTTCCCGTGATATCGCCTGCCCTGATTATATAATAGCCGGCGGGCAGTTTGGGGCAATTCATTTCTTTTAACCGGCCTTTTGCAATATGAGACCTGACAGTAACGGCGAAAAGCATTTCCTTCAGGTAAATATCTTGCACATAACAGAAGGAGTCCATTTTATTCAAGCCTCATACTGGGGATTGCCTCTTTCAATATATCTTTTAGCATAATGCTGTTGCGGTATGCCTGCGGATATCCTGGCGTAAAACGGCAGATTGGGCGCAGCTTGTCAATCAGGGCAGGAATGTCAATGAAATGGGTATCATTTTTTCTGTCTACGCGTAAGATACGGTTGTATCCGGTTTCACAGGGCTGCTCGTCTTCCGCCCAAAGCAGTTCTTCAAGCCGTTCCCCGGGGCGAAGCCCGGTATACTCAATCCTGATGTCAGCCGCCGGTTCAAAGCCGTAAAATCTGATTAATTGCTCGGCTAAATCCCTGATGCGCACCGGCTCTCCCATGTCCAGCAGGTAAAGCGTGCCGTTTTCCCCGACTCCGCCGGCCTGGAGTACCAGAGAGCATGCTTCTGGAATGGTCATAAACCAGCGGCGTATTTCCGGATGTGTTACAGTAACGGGACCGCCTTTTTCAATCTGCTGCTGGAAAAGAGGTACGATTGAACCGCGGGAACCAACGACATTGCTAAAACGCACTACCATGAAGTTTGTAGCTCCGGCTGCAGCAGCCTGAAGAACCATTTTTTCACATATATATTTTGAGGCGCCGTAGATGGAAATTGGTTCAACCGCCTTATCTGTAGTTATGTGAACAAAGCGTTTTACCAGGTGCTTTTCAGCGGCTTTTATAAGATTTTCTGTTCCCAAAACATTATTTTCTATAGCTGCCACCGGGTTTTCTTCAATAAGCGGTACATGCTTATAGGCCGCAGTATTAAATATTACATCAGCCTTTAACTGCCCCAGAATGTAGCTTATATAATCAGAATCTTTTAGATCGCCAATAACAGGAATTAACGTTGCCTTTTCGCCAATTCCCTCCTCCTGTAAAAGGCGCAGCTCCCGGTCTATTTGGTAAATGGAATTTTCGCCGTGCCCGAAAAGGTAGAGCCTGGAAGCGCCGCCGGAAAGAAGCTGCCTGCAAAGCTCACTGCCGATGGAACCGCCGGCGCCTGTTACAAGTACACGCTTGTTCCTTAAATACGCAAGGCTCTGCTTAAGCTTAATAACCACCGGAGTTCTGCCAAGTAAATCCTGCGGATCAATGGAACGGGTTTGAATAAGATGTGCATCTCCCTCAATAATTTGTGAAATACCAGGTAAAATTCGGATTTGCTGAAAACCGGCTTTTTTTAATATGTTGTAAAGCTCTTTATGATACTCACGGCTGGCGCCGGGGATAGCAATTATAGCCTCGTCAGCCGGATTCATGCGAAGAAGCATTGCCACATCCCTGATAGGCCCCAAAACAGGAATTTTTTCGATTTTTCGGCCTATCTTTTCAGGATCATCATCCAGAAAAGCGACAACTTCGCCGAAAACGGCCTTTTTTGACAATTCATTTACCAGGGTTCGGCCTGCAAACCCCGCTCCAATTATATACAAACGCTTCGTTTTTTTTGTTATCACAATATCCCCATACGAATCTAAAACCTGGACTTCTCCAAAGGCAGTATCACTTCAAAGGCCAAATCGAGCGAATATGAATCGTCATAGAGATCCAGCTTAATCTTTGCCCTTCCTTTCCGCTTATCCACCTTGATTATCTTCCCTTCAAGACCCATTAAAGGCCCTTCAACAACCACTATACGGGAATTCTCATTAAAATACACCTTTGATCTGCCGGCCACAGGACCCACTTTTTTAATAAAGTGAAGTACCAATTCCAAATCGCGATCTGCCAACGGAGCAATATCCTGATTGGACCTTAAAAAACGGTAAAATCCGCCGGTTCGTCTGAACTCCCACTGATATGCCATTATTGCTTCGTTGGAATCGGCTTCGACAAATATATAGCCGGGAAATACAGCCGCGATTGTCTGCCGAATAACTCCGGCGCGCCTGATATCCAGACGTCGTTGGGGAAAATAAAGGGGAAAGTTTATTTCAGGATGAAGCGCCCTAAAACGGCTTATAAACTTGTTTTCGGCGCCGCTCTTTACCTGTATGGCGTAATATTTCATGCTGGAACCTGTTAGCGCTTTTTTACAGTATAACTGGTCATGCCCGGAGGATTCAATGCTTCCGTTCCACCAGATAATTCGCACAGACCGAATTGTCCGTTGAATTTTTCCGATAATTGTCCACAATTATTGAATAAATGCGGAGTTAAAAGCTGCCCGCAAAACCCGCAAGAGTGGGAACAAGGGTGATTAAGGTAGTTCTGGACGCCAATATACTGGTATCTTCCTTACTGGCAGACGGTCCGCCGGCTGTTATCCTTGATCTTGTTGCCAATGGCAGGCTGATCCCGGTTTATAATGATGCTATCATGCGTTAATACTGGGATGTTTTATCAAGAAAGAAGTTTGGATTTCTATCCACACAAGTTACCCGCTTAATGAATGACATTTCAAAAGCCGGATTGCCCGTTGAAAACGGTCCCCACAGCAGAATTACTATGGTTGATGAAGATGACCGGATTTTTTATGATGCGGCTGTTAAGGCTTCGGCTTATCTGGTAACCGGCAACACAAGGCATTTCCCCTCGGAATCATTTGTTGTTACTCCAGCTAATTTTTTGTCCATCTACCAGCAGGCCGGCGGTGGTTGAAAAAGTTAGGTCTTTGATGCAGAATGTATATAGGGGAATTTTATGGAAGTTGATAAAAAAACAGCAGAAATATTTTCTTCTTCCTGCTTTTGGGATTTAGAAAAGACAAAACTCAATCTTGATAACAGTAAAAACTATATTATTAATAGAGTCTTATGCAGAGGCAATATGAGTGATATAAAACTTTTATTTAATTATTATGGATGGGATACAATAAAAGAAGAAGTTGTAAAAATTAAATATTTAAATGACAAAATATTAAATTGGCTAAGTTCTCTCTTCCAAATAGATACCAAAAATTTCAGGTGTTATAATAACAGAGGTATATTTTGAAACTGAAAAAAGCCGGAATAAATGAATTCTTGTGGGAGACACTTTGTAAATTTCAAAATGAAAAATTATTTGCTTCATATAACCTGGTTGGCGGAACTGCACTAAGCCTTCAAATAGAGCACAGAATATCTACTGATATTGATTTATTTACAAAAGAAAAATTGAATAATGAGGAAATATTAAATTTTGCGAAAAAAATTGATAAAAATGTTGAAATTAAAAATAGTACCGGAATAATTATGCAAATATTCTTTCCTAACAGTAATCCTGAAAGAGAATTAAAAGTAGATTTTGTAAATTATGAATATCCATTATTAGAACCACTGGTAGAAAATGACGATGGCATACGTCTAATAGGGAAAAATGATATATCTGCAATGAAAATGTCGGCGGCGGGAACTAGGGGTTATGAAGCCAGAGACTTTGTCGATTTATTTTACCTGCTAAAAGAAATTCCAATAGGAAAAATTGTTGATAATTTTAAGAAAAAGTACAGCACTGATAATATTCAGCATTATCTAAGAAGTATGAATTATTTTGATGATATAAGCAATGAATCATGGCTGGCTATTAAAATGATACATGATAAATTAATAATAAAAGATGTAAAGAATACTTTGGATTCTGAGGTAAATAATTATTGGAAAAATTATTTAAATATTTCGAATCCAAAGTAAACTAATAGTAATATCTCTCAAAGCGCACATGGCAGTTTAAGGTAAGGGAGATAAACTCACACAAAGGCACGAAGGTGGATTTGCCTACTACTGTGTAATCACTGTTAGCTGCAATATACTCACTTTTCTTCTCTCCTATCTTTTACCTATTCCCTTCTACCTGCCAAAATCCGTATACCGGATTTTGGCATCTTCCCTTTTTCCTAAAAATTAACTGCTCCAGCTGCTCCTGTTCTGGGGTTTCCATAAAAGTCCGTTGTCGGGAAATCCGCAAGGTTTAAGGGTACAATATTAAGAGCGCTGCTGAGTGGTTTAAAGGTGCTGGTATTTATGGGAACACCGGTAATGCCAAGGGACGAGAAAGTTCTGTCGCCGGTTCCTGCAGCCCACCCGCTTTGGGTTGAACCAGTGCCAATAGAGACATCAGCCACATTGCGGCCGTTGGAAGAAACAGAACCATAAGAATGAATTACCGGATATGTTGGGGCAGTATTCCCATAAAATATATTCCCTGTAAGGTTACCATTATGCCAATAAATGGCTCCCCCCATATTACCACTCACAGGGACCTGATTTCCATAAAAAGTACATCCTTTTAGTATAAGGGAACCCCAACTGGAGCTATTAATAGCGCCGCCAACCTCTGCAGCTCGATTATCACTGAAAATACAGGATTCCAGAGTAAGATGGGAAGTATTATCAATGGCTCCACCTGCGGGAAACTTGTTAGCTCTGCCGCCCTTGAAATGAATACGGCTTATTTTTACAATACAGTTGGGGTTGCTTGAAATTAATGCAGATTGGATATTGTCGTCGAAATTTGATGTACTTCTAGCCAATGTAACACCGTTCCCTTCCAAAATTAAAAATTTGCCTATTGCCATTGAACTGGGGGCACCTATATTCAGAGTGCTAGTCAATGTAATAACACTGCTTCCTGGTGTTACTCCGGTTATACGAATAATATCATAGCTTATAGAATTGTTTACAGTATGGCGCAGGGTTCCAGGTATATTTGCACTACCGGCTTCATCGCTTAAATTGTTCACAATAACAGGCCGGCCGAATATTGCCCCTGCGAATGTATGATCACTTAATGTCATTGATAATTGTTCGTCATTACCAAGTATATGTAAAGGGTTACTTGTACTGCCTGACCAATGAATAAATTCATAGCCAGGTTCCGCATTTGCCGTTAGGGTAATTGGTCCGGAAAAAATAAAGTCCTCTGATTCCGGCGTTATGCTAACACTGCCCCTCTCTGTATCGTTTACCGATAGATCAAGGTAATAACCAACAGGGATTGGATCGGTCTGTACTGCTCCGGCTGCCGCTCCATTGCTTATTGGTGTACCGTAAAAGTCTATGCTTGGGTAGCCTGCGGGCAGGGTGGTAATGAAATCCCATGCTTCATAGCCAATCAACCGTAAGGTTATGGGCGAGAATGGCAGGTCTGTGTTGCTAATGAGTTTGTCTGTGTCTGTCATATCTAAAGTAGTCAAGCCGGCTTGTATAACTAATACCTTATTAGCTTCCGACAAGGCTTCGCTTAATAGGTTGTAACCGCCAGAAACAACTGTTCCATTGTTGTTAATTACCGGCAGGCAAAATGTATTGTTCACCCCATAGAATAAGTTGCCGGTCAGATACAGGCTTCCCTGTTCGATAAACACCCCAAGCATTGATCTGCTGAGAAAGAAAGTACAGGAATTCAGGGTCAGGGTTCCTTCACTATAAAGTTGTGTGACGGTTGAACCGGCATTATAGTTATCGCTTATAATGCAAGATTCGAGGGTTAGATTTCCATAATTACGGATATACCGGCCTTCACCGCTTGATCTTGCGTCTTTAAAATGAATACGTCTAATATTCACCGTGCCGTTTTCAATTAACATCATTTGGGAATCAGAATAGCCGGTTGTCCATGTAGGCGTCATTATTGTACCGTTTCCAAGAATGGTAAGGTCTTTGCTTATTTCCAGGCGGCTTCCAAGGTATATTGTTCCTACGCTGCTTTCTATATAAATCGTGCTGTTAGGTGCAGCATTGTCAATGGCATAGCGCAATGTTCCTGGCCCATAATCCCCACTGCTTACTACCGAGTAAACAGAGAAATAATCCACAGTAAAGGTATACTCAAAATAGCTTTCCATACCTTGATAAATATGCAAGAATTCTTCCCTGCCTGTAATATGGGCGCCATTGCTCATGCTGAACACAACCCTGTAGTAACCTGTGTCCAGCTCAAGTTCGCTTTCTTTCCATGTCCAGGGAGTTCCGCCGGTAAAATATAATGTCTGTTCGGGTATTTCCGCTTCTTCATCCAATGGCGAAATGGTCATGGACGCTGTGGTTACTTCCGACGGGTAATCAATTTTCCATTTGAATGTCCCCATTCCTCCGCCTTCGATAATGGGCCGCAGTTCAATGTTTCGGCTTGTTGTGCCTCCCGAACTAATCGTAATACCTGCCATGTTTCCAGTGGCTACCGGAACCGGACTTTCCCAGCCAACAAAAGCGGTAACTGTAAGATTCCATATTCCTACGGGCAGTCTTATTGCATTGTCAAGCTCGCTTTCATACCTGGACACAGAAATCTCTTCTTTTCCATCACTGTTAAAAATAAGGGTGTATCTTGAAATATTTTCCGGTTGTGTTACAGGAAGTATGGTTCTTGCATTGCCGGCCCTGCCCAGGTTCAGGATAAAGAAACCTTCGCCCATATCGTATTGCCGCTCATTCGGCGACTCCATTATGTTTGGACAACCAGCTAGAATTGCTAACAACGCTGCCAGCGCAATCAGGAAACCTGTTCTTTTTCCAATGACAGCGGATAATTGTTTTTCGTTATTTGCAACTCGTTTCTTGTTCATTGTTTCTACTCCTTTTTAATATTCAACTCTGAATGAAACTGTTTTGTTATAGGGTACACCGTCTATCCATACTGATATCGTTAAGAAATGTTTACCGATGTAATTATATGCGCTATTTGCGGCGCTCAATGTAAAAGATGCTCCGGTTCCGGTTACATCCGTATCCTGTACCCGCCAACTGATACTGTCGTACTGTCCGGGGTTTTCTACTGTTACGGTTGCTGTGGTCGGCTCGCCCTTGCTTTCACGGTAAAGAATCACATCCGTATCTATAACAGGAACCACATCGCTAATCTGGCCGAAGGAAATACTGAACTCTGCATCTCCCGGCCCCAGATACACCCACGCTTCTTGGGGGTTGCCGGTAATAATATATCCTTCTTTAGAAACCGACATGCTTACTGTACCGCTTTCGCCGATTTCATTTATGGGAACTTCGTAAGCTCCGTTCCATATTTTGCTTATTGTGCCAATACTTGCACCTGTAGAACCGCCGTCAAATGTAATGTCCGCATTGCTTAAGCCTTCAATGTCCATGCTGAAATAGAGTGTGAGTATGGTAGTTGTTTCGAAATGCCAGCCGTTAGCCATTAAATTGCTAAAAAATACCTCGACCGGCTCGGAATTATACACCTGTGTTTGTTTCTTATTATTCCATATATGGTATCCGCTTTTTGTTACCTCAACTGTAATCTGTCCGCTTTCGGTAATTCCGCTTACAGTAAGCTCGTAATGGCCGTCTCCTATATGTGTTAATGTCCCTTTCGTTATACCGGTACTATCGGTATCTGTTATTATTATATCTGATACATTTAAACCTTCGATTTCCCGATCAAAATATAAATTTATTATTGTGGTTGTCTGTTCTTCCCAGCCGTTGGCTATAATATCACCAAAGTAAACCTGAATAAGCGATGGGTCTATCCAATAATGTACCCATACTATTTTCTGGTTCCCACTTATACTGTACCTGCTCTTTGTTACAGAAACACTGACCTCGCCACTTTGGTAAATATCACCTAATGCCAGTTCGTAGTTTTTTCCGCTTCCTGTTAATGCGCCTTTTACCGCTCCTGTGGAGCCGGCATTAAAATCTATATCCGAAGCAGTTAATCCATTGATGGGCTTATTAAAAGAAAGAGTCAGCATTGTGGTGGTAAAAGTATCCGCCCATCCGTCGGCGCTCAGGCTTTCAAAAATTACAGAAAACTCATCGCCGCCATCTCCCATTGGACACCCCGTCCACAGCAAAACCAGTGCCGTGAAAATTACTGCAAGCCTCAAGGGAAATTTCATATTTGCACTCCTTTTTTTATACAGCCAGGAACGGCCTGGACGAGAATTATAACTAAATTGATAATTTTAAAAAATAAAATAATCAGGTGGGTCTTATATGCAAGAGAAAGTCGATTCCTTATTAAAATAGTCATATTTACATAGGGAGCCAAAACATTTTTCATGTTTCTATAAACAACTCCTGATATTATGAAGAAACTATAATGAGGGCGGATTTATCAAGGGGGGCTTTTTCACGGCTGTGGTAAAAGGGTGGGGCGCTGGCGTAGGGGCATGTATTCATCCATGACAAACCTTAAACTATTGTGTACATTAAAAGTAATGCAAAAAGATAACGCCAAATTGCTCCAATTTTCTCCTTCGATATTTTGGGATGTTCGAGTTGAAGAATATGATATTAGAAGAGACAAAAAAAAAATAATTGAAAGAGTTATGAATTACGGAACAGAATCGGATGAAATATTGCTTTACAAATTATATTCGTTTAATGCTATAAAAAAAATTGTTGTCAACTTGGAAAATTTAAATGAAAAAACAGTTTCGTATCTCAGCTTTGTATTCAATATAAAAAGAGCAAAATTTAAAAGTTTCGGCAAAATACCCTGGTATGTGCTGGAAAATAATGATGAAGGAAAATAGATCAAATGCTATATAATGGTGTTGTTTCTGAAAAACTTATAGATTTATTAATTGAATTGCAAAGCGAACCTATATTTAAAGATTATATACTCGGCGGCGGGACAGCTCTGGCTCTGCAAATAGGACACCGAAAATCCATAGATATTGATCTGTTTACTACAAAAAAGCAGAATAATAATAATCTGTTGGAATATTTTAATTTCAAATATAAATATTTTGATTTAATAAGTATAGATACATATATACTACGTTTAGTTGTTAACAAAATAAGTATTGACTTGATAGGCACAAATCAAAATATTTTAGAAATACCAAAAACTGAAAATGGCATAACACTATTTGGGTTAAGAGATATTGCGGCCATGAAATTAAGGGCTGTATCCTTAAGAAGGGAAGTAAAAGATTTTATTGATATTGCATATTTATTAAAAACAATACCGATGGATTCGATGTTTGATTTGTATAAAAAAAAATATGGGACTGATGATATATTGTTTGCCAAAAAATCACTTTCAGAATGTTTTCACGGCATTGATAAAAACGAATTACATAGTATTGAAATGTTAAAAAACGATATTGATTTAGAAGATGTACCGAAGATAATATCAAACGCATTATTTAAATACAATGATAAGAACGGCATTAAAGAAAAGCCATCGTTTTTTAATTATTTCAAGCCTAAAAGGAATCGCTGATATCTTTTCCCTTTATTACCTCTTTGCGCCCTTTGTGGTTTCCTTCTTCCTCTGTGTTCGCCGGAGTCTGTAGGAAAACCCCTTGTTTTTTTCACACGGAGAAACACGGAGGAATGGAGAACACGGAGGAAAAGTCTGAACTGGCTTATACAAATGGCCTATACTCCGAACCATTATGCGGCATTGTTCCTTCTATTAAGCTCATTCA
>WRLP01000005.1 GCA_009777535.1 Treponema sp. | reverse complement strand
ATGGCGGCGGTGGGTTGTATATGGCAGGCGGTTGTTTTTTTATGCGGGAATATGCCTGGGTCTACGGTAAAACGGGGACGAGGTGGGGGGGGGGGGTGTATATGTCAGGCGGCGATTTCCGCATTCATGGCAGGTTAATTTTAGGGAATGATATAGACTGGGAAGATGATAACGGAGCGCCGATGAAAAACACTGCCAGTGCCGGGGCGGCTATGTATAAAACCGGCGGCACTGCTCGATACGGCGGATACAACCACTTAACCGAGGCATGGAGCGGCCTGACGAACATACCTCTTACCGGCACTTATTTCAGTGACGAAGCGATTAGTTACAGTGACGGTGCGTGGGCTCCGTATTAGTGGGTAGGGGTTAGGAGGTAGGAGGTAGGGGGTAGTGGGGTTAGGATACAACAAAAAAATTCTCTAAAACATATAGACACCGCTTCATACTTTTGTTATACTTTGTAATATGAAAACAGCAATATCTTTACCTGATAAAATATATTTTGAAGCAGAAAAAACTGCCCAAAATTTGGGAATCTCAAGAAGTGCATTATACCTTAATGCGTTGATGGAATATTTGAAAAGAAATAATCGTAAAAATATAACTCAAAAATTAAATGAAGTTTATTCGGATGCTAACACATACGGCGATGATTATTATAAAGAATTTGAACCAATGTCAAATGCAGCACTTGAAAGCATAAGGGAATTGACGAAAAATGATACGTGGTGAAATTTGGCAGGCAGAATTTGGAATACCTTATGGAAGCGAAATTGGCTATAGCCGCCCTGTATTAATTGTACAGGATGATGGTTTTAATGAAAGCAGAATCAAGACAATTATTGTATTGCCTTTGACAACAAATATGCGTTTATTGGATGCCCCGGGCAATGTATTAATAAGTAAAAGGGAATCAAAATTAAGTCAAGATTCTGTTATAATAGTTGCACAACTATATGCAATAGACCGCAGTAGATTTAAGAACAAAATTTCAAAAGCAGCAAAAGAAACAATGGAACAAGTAGAAATGGGTATGAAACTGGTATTGGGAATAAATTAGTTAGCGGCGGGGGGGTGTATATGACAGGCGGCGATTTCCGCATTCATGGCAGGTTAATTTTAGGGAATGATGTAGACTGTGAAGATGATAACGGAGCGCCGATGAAAAACACTGCCGATGCAGGGGCGGCTATGTATAAAACCGGCGGCACTGCGCGATACGGCGGATACAACCACTTAACCTACACATGGAGCGGCCTAACGGATATACCTCTTACCGACACTTATTTCAGTGACTTCGGGATTAGTTACTTTGACGGTGCGTGGGCTCCGTATAATTAGGTAGGAGTTAGGGGTTAGGAGGTAGTGGGTAGGAGTGTTACACCGCAAGAGCTTTGACAACAACCTCAGGTGCCTTTTCAATGACTTTTAGATATGCTCTGGCAGCGGGATCTGGCTGTCGTTTTCCTTGTTCCCAGTTACGAAGCGAATAAACTGAAAGCCCAAAACTGTTGGCAAATGAAGTCTGGGATAAACCGATTTTTTCCCTGATTGCTTTTACATCAATGGTTTCTGGTATGTGTATTTTGTATGAGTTTTTTGGGAGTTCCCCTTTGGAAATAGCTAACGCTTCCTTCATACCTTTAATTATTCTTTTTCCGCCCATCGTCTTTCCTCTCTGTTTTATATTGCTTTACCAATAAACCTGCTAATTGTTTCAATTCATTTCGCTCGGACAGTGGTGTCAGGCACCCGTATGAGCATTCTACCCACTTGCCACTAATACTACCTTCTTAACAATTCCATTGATTTTAACACAGCCTTTTCATCTACCAAGTATCCCGAAATATATCTATGTATAATACTGGAAATCAGTGTTTGATAGGGAATACCTTCTTCTGCTGATTTTTGTTTGACTTTTTCAATGTCATGAGCCGAAATACGGATGTTAATATTCTTGGTTTTGTTAGCGGTATTAATTATTGCTTCTACTTCGGCCATTTCTGCATTAGAAAGCGGCACAAATTTTTGTGCATTGTTTTCCATAGATTGTTCAAAAGTGTCAAGATTTGTTTTCATTTTTTTCCTCCGTACAATTTATGGTACTTTCGGCTAGGAAAGACCGTTTTTAGTATTATGTTCTGTTCTTTGTCAATGATAAAAGGAACTGCGTAAGTATAATCTTGCCAAGAAATAATGAATACTTTTTGTTCCTTCCTTGAAGGGTTTTTTAGAACAGCCAAATACTTTTTCTCTAAAATCAATGAGGCAAAATTCTCCAGAGAAAGCCCCCTTTCAACAATGAGTTTCCTGTTTTTCTCATTATCCCATAATATTTGCACTTTATAATTTTACTACATTGTCTATATTTTGTCAAGTGAAGTACCCCGCGCTGTAACCGCACTTAATGTTCTTATTATTGCTTTTTTTTCCGCGGCGCACACGCAAGCCTAAAGGCTTGCTGCCGTTTCTTTCGGTGGAAAATTTACTTGCGCCGGAACGGTTTCCTAACTCGCCAATTCGGCGATCGGTTTCCTTCATCTGCTATTTACATTTTTACCACTAACCTCACGAACAACACTAACCATTAATTCGATATTGCCGAAAATTTGCCGGAACGAATAGGTTTAAGCACTCATTAACTCCGAAGATCAAGGAGCAATTCTTCAAGGGAGTTAAATTGCTTTGCGGAAGATTTGCGTGTTTCTTCAATTGCGGCGATGGTTTCGGCATTAGGCTTCAACGCCCTGCTCTTAGGATCGCGGTACTTGGCACAAAGAGGGCAGTCATGCGATGGAGCTTTTTCAGCGGCAAATGTAACAGTTACCTTTCCTGCCGGAATCTCGCTTGGAACTTTAATAGTACGGCGCTTAGCCGTTATTTCTACAGTTTGTGTCAAGATCATATATTCAATATGCCGCAAAAGGAAGCATGAAACAAGTAGACAGTCTACGCAGCGGTGTCAATGAAGGGAAAAGGTAAAAGTTAATAGGGAAAAAGAAAAAGAGAAGAGGGAATGAATGGCACTGAAAATGTTGCTAATGTGAGGTTTTTTTTGTTATGATATAAATATAGGGGAAATAAATGGGACTAGTACATACAGAAATCACTTTGAAAAATGCTGAGGATAAGACGAGAGCTAAAGACGGTCATATTACCGAGAAGGAAATCCGGCAAATGACTGTCACTGCGCTTGTTGACACCGGCGCGTGGACGCTTGTTATTAACGAAGCCACCCGCAATAAACTCGGCCTTGATTATGCAGGCAAACAAACCCCCGGCACCCTTGCCAACGGCGAAATAGGCAATTACGACATGGCAGGGCCGATAGAAATTTATTGGAAGGATCGCAGTGTCATCTGTGAAGCAATAGTATTGCCCAAAGCCAACGACATCCTGCTCGGAGCTATCCCCCTTGAAGCGATGGACTTGGTCGTAAACCCAATGAATCAAGAAGTAGTCGGCGCGCACGGCGACCAAATAATGCACAAGATTTACTGAGTCTATGCAGCGGTGTCAATGAAGGGAAAAGTTAATAGGGAAAACGTATTAGAGAAGGAGAGCTCCATAAAAAGATAATTGCAAAAAACCTTTATAATTCTTCTTAATATCATAGAATTTGAATGTAAAAATGAGTTTTCAAACAGCAAGTTCGTGTTGTTAGTGTGGTTTGTGGTTAGATTCTCGTTAAGTTTTTGATGTTACAGTCTACTCAAAGGAATTTTCTATTGACAAAAAATAGACAATACAGCCATAAAATGTATAGGAGAAGAGAGGTTATTATGCATCTACAGGATTTACGAAAAAAAATCGACGAGATTGATGAGGGGCTGGTTGATCTGTTTCAACAGCGCATGGATGTGTCCGCAGAAATAGCGCGGCACAAGCAGGAAAATAATCTGCCGGTATATGACCCGGCCCGTGAGCGGCAGAAGCTGCACGACCTTTCCGGAAAGGTTAAAGAAGGCCGCCAGGCGCATATCACGGCGCTTTATTCGCTGCTCTTTGATTTGAGCCGTGCCGAACAGGAGCGGATTCTAAGCCCCGCGTCTGAATTAACAGACAGTATTCAAAGCGCTGTGCGGGATACGGAATGGACTTTCCCCAACCGTACAACCATTGCCTGTCAGGGTACGGAAGGCGCTTATTCCCAGCTTGCTGCGGAAAAATTGTTTGCACTGCCAAGCATTATGTACTTTAACACTTTTGACAGCGTCTTTTCCGCGATTGATACAGGGCTTTGTTCCTACGGCGTCCTTCCGCTGGAAAACAGCACGGCAGGATCAATCAATCAAGTATACGATTTGATGATGCGCTATCCCTTCAGTATCGTAAGGAGCGTACGCTTAAAAATCGATCACTGTTTACTCGCAAAAGAGGGCACTAGCTTATCGACAGTAAAAGAAGTTTTTTCCCACGAAATGGCAATTGAGCAGTGCGCAGGCTACTTAAAATCACTTGGCTGCAAGGTGACGGTATGCGAAAATACAGCAGTAGCCGCCGAAATGGTAGCGAAGTCCGAACGCAGCGATGTTGCAGCCATCTCATCGCGTAACTGTGCCGCCCTGTACGGGCTGTGCCGTCTTGCCGATTCTGTGCAGGATCATGGCAACAACTATACCCGTTTTATCTGCGTTTCAAAAACACCTGCCATTTATCCCGGCGCAGACAAAACCAGCCTTATGCTGACCACGCCGCACAAGCCGGGTTCCCTGTATAAAATTCTATCACGTTTTTATATTCATGGTATCAACCTGATCAAACTGGAAAGCCGCCCCATTCCCAACAGGGACTTTGAGTTTATGTTTTATTTCGATCTTGAAATTTCCGTTTACTCCCCGGCTCTGGTTCAGGCTCTCAGGGAATTGAATGATTTATGCGATGAGTTTTATTACCTTGGCAGTTACTCGGAAGTGGTTTAGTGCAAAAGTTCGGGCTGCTCGGTGAACATTTGACGCACAGTTTTTCTCCGTTCATTCATGCCGAATTGGGCGATTATGAATACCTGTTGTTTGAAAAAAGGCCAAAAGAAATGGAAGCCTTTCTTTTGCAGGGTGATTTTGACGGACTGAATGTTACTATTCCTTACAAAAAAGCCGTTATCCCCTTCTGCAAAACACTTTCCGAAACCGCCCTCTCCGCCGGCAGCGTAAACACAATTATGCGTCTGCCGGACGGTTCGCTGCACGGCGACAATACCGACTGTTACGGATTTGCCCGGCTGCTTAAAAAAGCGGGCATCGATCCTGCCGCCGGAAAAACCGTTGTTCTCGGCAGCGGCGGCTCGTCCCTGGCTGTACAAGCCGTGTTACGTGATATGAACGCAAAAGATATTGTTATTGTATCCCGAAACGGAAAAATCAGTTATAAAGATATCGAAAAATACTGCGATGCAGCCCTGCTTGCAAATACAACGCCGGTGGGAATGTACCCCAACAACGGAATATCGCCTGTCTCAGATTTAAGCATTTTTAAACAGTGCGGGGCGGTGATCGATTTAATCTACAATCCTGCAAGGACAGAACTGTTGCTGCAAGCAGAGGAACTTGGCATTCCCGCTTTCAACGGGCTTGCAATGCTTGTTGCGCAGGCAAAAAAAGCGGCGGAAATATTTACAGGCGCATCTATCCCCGATGATACAATCGAAGCAATCGCTTCAAAAATAACCCGCAAGACCTGTAACATCGTGCTTATAGGAATGCCAGGCTGCGGAAAAACAAGCATTGGCGAGGCTCTTGCAAAAATGACCGGGCGTCTTTTTGCAGACACAGATGAGTGGGCAGCCAAAGCCGCCGGGAAACCGGTACCGGCCATTATTGCCGAAGATGGAGAGGATAAATTCCGCAAACTGGAAACAGATGCGCTATTGGAGCTAAGTAAACAAAGCGGCCTTGTTATTGCGACTGGCGGCGGAGTGGTAAAGCGGCCTGCCAACAGGAGCATTATGCGGCAAAACGGCACAATGGTATTTTTAGACAGGGAATTAAGCAAACTGCCTGTTGTTGGCAGACCGCTTTCCGAACGGGACGGCATCGCGGCGCTGGCGGCAGAGCGCCTCCCGCTCTATTCGCAGTGGAGCGAACACACCGTTCCTGTCTGCGGCATTGAAGAGACTGCGTCGAAAATCCGGGAAAAACTGGGCCTGGCCGGTATTTAAGCGAGTATATTAATGTTTTGTCCCATTTTGGGATCAGCAAAAAACTGGGCGCTGGCAAGCATTTTTTCCAAAGCCGCCCCCTGTTCTTTCGCCATTTTCAGGCTCATCGCCTGAACCTGAAATCCTGCCTGCTCCTGAACCCTGGCCTGTGGCATATTAACCATTGTTGATTGAGTGTCCATGTACTAATTGTAACACCCATTCGGCGAAAAAACAAGAAAATCAGCATGCATTTTGTATAAAGCCGACTGTAGACCAAAAAAAACTAAAATGGTACAATGGCGGTACAATAACAACTCAAGAGGTGTGGCATTTATGGCTTTTAAAGATAAAAAAGCGCCGGTAAAAGAAAAACAAACGTCATCTTCGGAAATTGCGCGCCGGTTTAAGGAAAACCCGGGCGTTTTTATCGGCACCATAGTTGTACTGGTGCTGGTAACTGTCTCATTCGTAATAGTTCCAGCCATCGTCCCCGAATACAGCAGGGGCAGGGGCGGAGATTTGACATTCGGATATTATGACAAAGTCCCTATCAGCTATGTACCCGGAAATTATTTTGCACAGTATCTGGAAAGATACATGAGTTATTATCAGAGCATGGTCAATGAAGAAAATTATCAATCCATCAGCTTTGAAGCCTGGAGGGGGGCATTTGAGGCGACGGCAGTACACACAGCCATTTTACAGGAAGTAAAAAAATCGGGTTACACTGTTCCGTCGAAAGTGGTGGACAGGGAGGTTGCCCAACTGCCCATGTTCCATGAAAACGGACGATTCTCAACAGCGCTTTACCAGCGCATGTCCAGCAGCGACAGGCTTACCCTCTGGCGCCAGATACAGGACGATATTGCCAAGCAGATATTCTTTTCCGATATGAACTCACTTCTTAAATCTACGGAAGAGGGAAAATTCATCGGGAATATGGGCAGCCGAATGAGAAGTTTTGATATGGCCGCCTTTTCGGTAGACGACTTTCCGGATTCAGAATGTTTAGCCTATACACAGGAATATCCGCAACTGTTCAGGGAAATTAATTTGTCAAGGATCAGTGTCAGCTCCGGCGAAAGGGAAGCACAGCAGATTCTTGCCTCTATAAAAGACGGGAGTCTTACTTTTGAAGATGCAGCCAGAGCCTACTCCCAGGACAGTTATGCCGACAGGGGCGGAGACATGGGCGTTCGCATCTCCAACGAACTCCAATATGAAATAACAAATCCCGCGGATTTGGAAAAAGTAATGAGCCTGGAAAGGGGCGAACTAAGCGATATAATTCACATTGAGCCCTGGTGGACTTTCTTTAGAGTCGAAGAAACAGCGCGGCCTGTTGATTTTAACGATGTAATGGCTGCGGATAAGGTTCGCAACTATATAAGAAATTTCGCCCGCGGGCGCATGGAAGACTGGGCAATAAAACAAGCTTCAGACTTTATAGCTGAAGCAAACACATTAAATTTTGATGCTGCGTTAAGCAGGCTGAGTAAAGAGAAGCAAAGCTTCGGGCCGATTCCGTTAAATTACGGGAATGTGGATCTCTTTACTTCTCTTAACGATAACATGGTACCGGAACTCAGCAATTCCGCATTCGACGATTATTTCTGGAGGACTATTTTTTCCACACCGGTAAATACTTTATCACAGGCCCTGGTACAAGGTTCCAGCGTGCTGGTGTTTCTTCCAACAGAAGAAATTGAAGCGGAAGAATCCAGCACAGAGGGAATTGCTTCTACTTACTCATCATACTGGCTGAACTACAGAACAGAAGAATCGATTTATAATTATTTCCTGAAAAGCGATAAAATGGACAGCCGCTTCTCGGAAACATACTTTAATAACTTTTTTGCCCCGGGCGGCTAAGAATGCAAGGGCGGCCTTTCATAAGGAAAGGGAAGACCCTCCTTTCGGGAATTGATCCGGCTCGCCGCGGAGAACAGATTGCGAATGCTGTTTCCGTAAAAGACAGAACCCTGTATCTCTGCCCTTCCCCGCTTTATGGTTACGGACTGCAGCGGCTGCTGTCAAGGATTGAAAAGGAAGCTCCGGATTCGGCAGTACTCTGCGTGGAGGCCGAGCCGGAGTTATACGAACTTTCATTAAAAAACATTGATCCCTCCCCCGCTGCCGCCGGAAAACTGCGCATAACAAACATCAGCGAAAGCGGCGCCCTTTGCGCCTTTGTAAGACAGGCATGGGGCGCCAGAAATTTCCGGCGGCTGGAACAGATACGGCTCTCCGGCGGCTGGCAGCTTTATCCCGATTTATATAATTCCCTGGCCGATGCGCTCAGACGGGAAATCGCCGTTGACTGGAGCAATGCACTTATACTGACAAAGCTCGGCCGTCTTTATACCCGTAACATGCTTCGAAATCTTGCCCTTATCCCCACCTGCTCTTCGATAGAGCATCTTTCCTTTGGAGAGGATCCGGTTCTTGTTTTGGGAGCTGGTCCCTCGCTGGACGAAACACTTGCCGGTCTTGACCGCGTCTTTGGAGAAAAACTCCAAATGCCGCAGACACGCCCTTTCAGGATTATCTGCGCGGATACCTGCCTGCCTGTTCTGCATGAAATGAATATTGTGCCCGACCTTGCGGTGATACTGGAAAGCCAGCACTGGAACCTTGGAGATTTTATCGGCTGCAGGGGCTGGAATGTCATTGCGGCAATGGATCTTTCGGCGTTACCGGCATCAGGCCGTGTACTGGGCGGCGAAACATATCTTTTTTCGACTGAATGGACAGAGCTAAGTATTTTCAAACGGCTAAAGGAGGCCGGGCTGCTCCCTATGTCCATACCGCCGCTGGGGTCGGTGGGCCTTTGCGCGGTAGAGCTTGCCCGCCTTCTGGGCCGGGGGAAAATTATTACAGCCGGTATTGATTTTTCCTTTACGCTGGACAAGTACCATGCCCGCTGTACCCCCGGCCATAAAAGCCGAATGGCGTCGCAAAGCCGTTTTGACAGCATTCTTAATGCCGCTGCAGCCTTCGCGCCCGCCGCTTTCAGCGTTATCTCTAAATCGGGTCTTTCTGTACACAGCAGCCCCGCCATGCGTAATTACCGCAGTCTTTTTGAGCAGGAATACAGTGCTGAAAAGCGGCTGTTTTGCATCACAGACAGCGGCCTTCCACTGGGTATTCAATGCCTTTCACCGGAGGACGCATATAAAGCGCTGGCTCCGATGGAAACTGCGGCGGCCGCCGGCGTAACCGGGAAAGAGCAGGCGGTAAACAGCAAAGCACTCAATGAAAAATTAAAATTATTCCTGCACGAAGAAAAAAACCGGCTGATGCAGCTAAAAAAAATTCTTTGCGGAGAAGAACCGGATCATGGGCCGCTTAATACCCTGATCGATGAATGTGATTACCTGTGGTCTCATTTCCCCGATTACGCCGGCGGCCGCCGCCCCGATGAGGCGGATATATCATTCCTTAAACGCCTTCGCACGGAAATCGACCCCGCCCTCGCCCTGCTGGACAGGACAATTAATCGTCTTTTGTTTTAAGCACAGCCAGAAACGCGCTCTGCGGCAGCTCCACATCGCCGACCATTTTCATGCGTTTTTTGCCTTCCTTCTGTTTTTCCAGGAGTTTGCGTTTGCGCGTAATGTCGCCGCCGTAACACTTGGCCAGCACGTCCTTGCGCAGGGCGTTGACAGTTTCCCGTGCGATGATGTGGCTGCCGATTGAGCCCTGAATGGGGATTTTGAACTGCTGCCTGGGGATTTCGTCCCGCAGCCGCTCGCAGACCTTGCGCGCCCTGTCGTAGGCATTGCCCTTGTACACAAGCTGGGAAAGGGCGTCTACAGCCTTGCCGTTAAGCAATATATCGAGTTTTGCCAACTCAGTCGGCTTATAGCCGGAGATATCGTAATCAAATGACGCATAACCCCTGCTGGTGCTTTTCAGCCTGTCGTAAAAATCGAATAACACCTCCGAAAGGGGCATGTCATAGATCATTTCCACGCGTTTTTCATCAAGATAGGTCATATTGGTCTGAACCCCCCTTTTTTCAAGGCAGAGGGTAATTATATTGCCAAGAAATTCCGCAGGGGTGATTACCGACGCGCGTATATAGGGTTCTTCGGCCCCTTCAATCCGGCCTTCCTCCGGATACTCCATGGGGTTATCTACCATGATTTCCTGGGCGCCGCGAAGTTTCACCTTGTACTTAACCGACGGCGCGGTAAAAATTACCGATTGATTAAATTCGCGCTCCAGCCGTTCCTGCACAACTTCCAGGTGGAGCAGCCCCAGAAAACCGCAGCGAAAACCAAAACCCAGGGCAACCGAAGAATCTTTTTCATAAATAAGAGATGCATCGTTGAGTTTTAGTTTTTCCAGGCTTGTGCGCAATTCTTCGTAGTCATTGGAATCGACAGGATAAATCGAAGAAAACACCACCGGCTTTACCTCGCGGAACCCTGGCAGGGACTGGGCACATGGATTGTCCGCCCCTGTAACGGTATCGCCAACACGCACATCGCTTACGGTTTTTATCCCTGCGATAATATAACCCACATTTCCGGCGGAAAGCTCTCCTGTCTCTACAAGCGCAAGTTTGAAAACTCCTGCAGTTTCAACCTCGTAAACCGAGCCGTTGGACATAAAGGAAATCTTCATTCCTTTTTTTATTGTTCCTTCGAAAAGCCGCAGATGCACCACCACCCCGCGGTAGGGATCATAATGGCAGTCGAAAATAAGAGCGCATAACGGCCCGGCCGGATCTCCTTTTGGCGGGGGAATACGCTGAACAACGGCTTCAAGGAGTTCATCAACGCCGGTTCCCTGCCTGGCAGAAACCAGGAGGGCATTGTCAGCATCAAGCCCCAAATCCTTTTCGATCTGCCTTTTTGTATTTGCCACATCAGCGGCCTGCATATCAATTTTATTAATTACCGGCACGATTTCCAGATTGTGTTCCAGCGCAAGGTACATATTCGACAGGGTCTGTGCCTGCACTCCCTGGGTTGCATCCACCAGCAGCAGCGCCCCTTCGCAGGAATTAATCGCCCGGCTCACCTCGTAACTGAAATCAACATGTCCGGGAGTATCAACAAGATTTAATTCGTAATCCAGACCGTCTTGCCCGGTGTAGGGAATAGTAACAGCCTGGCTCTTGATTGTTATCCCGCGCTCCCTTTCAATATCCATATTATCCAGAATTTGATTCTTGAAATTACGATCGTCTACAAGCCCGGCTTTTTGAATAAGCCTGTCTGCAAGAGTGGACTTGCCGTGATCAATATGGGCGATGATGCAAAAATTGCGTATAAGTCCGGTCATGGGAAAATAGTAATGTGAAAAGGGAATATCAACAAGCCTGTAATTAACAAAACAGGTTTTTCATTGTCCATAATTCATCTTCATGCTAGACTGTAATTACCGGAGGAAAAATGATCAAGCTAACCGACTGCGGAGCGTTTCTTGTAAATGGGAAGGAAATAATTCCTGATGATGAAAACGCTGCTGCAAAACTGAAGCAATCTGGCATCAGCATAACAAAAGAGCAAGCCCGCAGAGGGACAATTTCGCACGGTATCCTTTCCGCTCATAACTGTGGCGGCGATGAGCAAAATCTTAAATTGAAATTTGATTCCATTACTTCCCACGATATTACATACGTGGGAATAATTCAGACTGCCCGTGCCAGCGGCATGGAAAAATTTCCTCTTCCCTACATTCTGACAAACTGCCACAACAGCCTTTGCGCCGTCGGCGGAACAATCAATCAGGACGACCATGTCTTCGCACTTTCCGCAGCCAAAAAATACGGTGGTGTTTATGTGCCTGCCCATCTTGCGGTAATCCACAGCTATAACAGGGAAATGATGGCCGGCTGCGGAAAGATGATCCTGGGTTCCGACAGCCATACACGCTATGGCGCGCTGGGCACAATGGCTGTCGGTGAAGGCGGTGGAGAGCTGGCGAAGCAGCTTGTCGGAAGAACCTACGACATGGCATATCCCCCGGTGGTGGGAGTTTTTTTGACCGGCGAGCCGGCGAAGGGCGTGGGCCCGCACGATGTGGCAATGTCGATAATAGCGGCTGTTTTTGAAAAAGGTTATGTGAAAAATAAAGTGATGGAGTTTATCGGAGACGGCATAACAAAGCTGCCGGCCGGTTTCCGCAACGGTATTGATGTGATGACCACAGAAACAACCTGCTGGAGTTCGATTTGGGAAACCGATGACACGGTGAAGGAATATCTTGAAATCCACGGCAGGGCTTCGAATTACAAAAAACTTGCGCCGGCGCAGACAGCTTACTATGACGGATTTATTCATGTTGATCTTTCAAAGGTTGAGCCGTGTATCGCTCTGCCCTTTCACCCGTCAAATGTTTTTACAATCAGGGAGCTGAATAAAAACGCAAAGGATATTCTTGCAAAAACCGAAGAAGAGGGTACGAAGGCTCTCGGTGCCGCCGGATTAAGTCTGAATCTGAAAGATAAATACTGCAATGGCGGGGTCTGGGCACAGCAGGCAATAATCGCCGGCTGCTCGGGGGGCATATTCGACAACATTATGGCCGCCGCCGATATAATCAAAAACGGCTCCGTCGGCAACGGCAATTTTTCCATGAGCGTTTACCCTGAAAGCCAGCCCACACTTCTTGAACTAACGCGCAACGGAGCGGCGGCAGCATTCCTTAACGCAGGCGCCCTATTGAGGGAGGCTTTCTGCGGCCCCTGCTTTGGCGCGGGGGATACTCCGGCAAACGGAGAGCTGTCGATCCGCCATGTTACACGCAATTTCCCGAACCGCGAAGGCTCCAAACCCGGCGAAGGGCAGATCGCATCTGTGGCATTGATGGATGCACGCTCCATCGCGGCGACGGCAATTAATGGCGGCAGGATTACGGCAGCAACCGAGATTGATGTTCCATTCGGCAAATACAAATACTTTTTTGACAGGGGCATCTATGAAAAACGGGTCTACAACGGCATTGGCAGGGCCTTGCCGCAAACTGAATTGATCCTCGGCCCCAATATCAAGGACTGGCCGGCAATGCCGCCCCTGCCGGAAAATCTGCTGGTTAAAATCATCAGTTTTATTACAGATCCAGTAACCACAACAGATGAGTTGATTCCGTCTGGTGAAACTTCATCTTACCGTTCCAATCCGTTAAAGCTGGCGAAATTTACCCTTAGCAGAAAAGACCCGTCTTATGTGCAAAGGGCAAAAGAAATTCAGGGCACCGAAGAACTCAGGCGCAGGGGAACTGCCGGCGGCGAGATGGAAGCGGTTATGAAAAAGATACACGGTATTCCGGGGTTCGCCGCAATGGAGCTTTCGCAGCTTGAAATCGGCAGCGCGATTTATGCCCGCAAGCCCGGCGACGGCTCCGCCCGGGAACAGGCGGCTTCCTGTCAGCGGGTACTGGGCGCATCGGCAAACTTTGCCCTGGAATACGCGACAAAACGATACCGCTCCAATTTAATAAACTGGGGTATTCTTCCGTTTGTTATAACCGACGAAAAGGCGTTCAGCCAGGGTGATTATATTTTCTTCCCCGGCATTAAAAAAGCAGTACAGGAAAAAGCACAGACAATCCGCGCCATTGTGTTAGCTGAAAAAACGGCAGAGATTACCGCAACCCTGGGCGTTCTTACAGATACCGAAAGGCAGATCCTTATCGACGGCTGTCTTATAAATTATTATGCAGCCGCAGGAAAAAGCTAAAACGTATCAGGGGAATCAAGCCAGGCGGGAAGCTGCATGGTGGTTTCGATAAAACCCATGCGGCGTTTTTGAACCGCTATATCCAATAGGGCAATGCCCCTGTCTTCCATTATGCGCATACGCCTTATGGCAACAGGATCACGCTCTGAAATACCGGCTTCGTCGGCAACGCTGCCGCGGACTACTTTCCTTACAGTATAATTGGAAGAAGATCCTCCCTGGGAAGGCGACAGGATCAGGCCAAACAGGGGAGCCGCCATGCGCTCACGTCTGTCGATTTTAGCGGCGTCCAAAAGCGGAATTTCAGGACGTGCGACTGTCATTATCACACGGCGGTTCTGCACACCATCGGTATCGATTGTCTCCAGGGCTATAAGTTCGCCAGGCCTGGACTGAAAAATAACGTCTTGTATAGCCGGTATAAGCGCGCCCTGGGCGGCGGTAATCTCCCTGCCGTTAATGGTTTTTATAATGGAATTTTCAGGAACCCTGTGCTGCATGGCGGGCGTATTCGGAGCCACATAAATAATCTCCGCGCCTGAATTGGTTTCGTTCAGAGTAAGGCCGAGCCATGGGCGCTGGGCTTTTCCACCGGCAATCATCGCGGGGAGAGCCGCTGCAAGCCGTTCGGCGGGAACGGCAAAATTCAGCCCCTGATAACTTGGAATTCCCGCAAAAACAATCCCAACAAGCCTGCCCACATTATCCACGACCGGCCCGCCGGAGTTGCCGTAATTGATGGCAGCATCAATCTGATAAACATCTCCAATCTGCAAAAATCGCCGGCTAAGGGTGGAAACAATTCCGGAAGTTACAGTTTTTTCCAGCCCGCCGGGAGAACCGATCGCCAGTACGGTATCGCCGACCATGGGGATCACTCTATCTACAACAGAAAAAACAAATTCGGGTTCGAACTCGGTCTTTATCAGTGCAAGATCCATCGCCTTATCCCAGCCGATTACCCTTGCCGGAATTCTCGGGCTTGTGGGATCTCCCATGCGGATATACATTCTGGAATAACCCCTGTACTTTGTGTCTACCTCACTTGAAATTACGTGATAATTTGTAACCAGCAACCCGGAAGCATCTACAAAAAAAGCGGAACCTATCACCCTGTCGGGAAATCCCCTTCCCGCTTCAATTCTAATTCCCTTGTCGACGATAACTGTAGCCACCCCGTTTAACATATCGGAAACAGTGTCCCTGCCCATGGCAAAGCTGCGCATATCACCGGGGATTTCGCCGCCGGCACTTTCAGCCGCAGAAAGAAAGAAAGCCGCCGCCCTGCGCTGTTTTACATTTACCGCTCTTTCAAGAAACAGCAGGCCGGAATCAAAATCGAGCGGCCGTAGTTCATGAGCCTGAACTGCGCCCAAAAACGCGCCAAGGTCATTGTTATCTGCCAGTTTTTGTTTTGCACCGGCGAGTATATAATCGGCTTCTGTACCGGCCTCTGTTTCAATCCCCAGGCCGGCAAGAGATCTGCTTAAAGAGGCAGCATCGTCCCAACGCTCTTTCTCTATCGCCGAAGCATGATGCAGGCGCAGCGTTTCGAGCGCATCATTTTCCAGCTGAACAAGATCATTCCAGTTTTCGTTATCATTTTGCGTAACGCTGTAGATTTCACGGTAAATACCGATCAGGTCGATGGCCTTTACCGGATTTTCACCGATTTCTTTTTTAATATCATCAAGCCTTACTACACTGGTGGAACGGCGGGGCGCGAGCCTTTCTTCCTGGGTTGCCGTAGTCTGACATGCGGCAAAAACCATAGCCAGCGCCGCCAACATCGCCTTTTTTGCCATATTTTTTATCATCTTGTATTTCCGCTTTCCGAATAATCCCAGCTTCCGTCTCCGTCCAGATCCCATGAATAAACAACCGAACCGTCATCCGGATACATCTCGCCTGTTCTGTGAATTCCCTCTCCACTCCAGTCGCTCAGTGAACTTTCTATAAGGCTTCTGAAATCCAGAAAATCTTCTGCCTCCGGCAGAGAGACAGGCCTGCGAAAACGCCGTACAGTTTCCATTCTGCCGTCCAGATCCAGATCAATATATTGAATAACCGGCAGCCCCGCTTCAAACTCGGTTACAGAAACCTGTCTGCCGTTTAATACTTCAACAGCCCTCAGCGGGATGCCCCGGTAAAGATCGATCTGTTCTACGGCGCCCTCGAATTCAACGCTCGGCCTTTGCAGGCTCGCGCAGGAAGCAACAAGGGAACGCCTGCTTAACATGATATTTTCGTGTGATATAACCGGATACATCAATCCTGAATAGGATTTGCTTCCGCACAGTTCAAGAAAGGCAAGGGGGGAATAGTGATAATCCGCCGGCCTGAAAAAATAACGGTAACCTGCCAGCTCCGCCCTCGATACAGACGGATAGCGTTCCCAGATAATCAACGCCCTTACCAGGTCTTCTTCCCGCTGAGGCAATGCCGGACGCTCTGTTTCAAGATCGGGTAACAAAAGCCGCTCCGCCCGCAGGGGAGCGTAATCCGCTCCAAAAACTACACGAAAGTCGGCAAGGCTGTCGTTATCCGCATCATACACAAATTCGCGCAGGGAGCCGTCGCGGTAAAAGGCCGAGGTCTCGATATGCCCTTCTCTTCCGCTGGTAATAATTCCGGAAAATGAAAGTAGTCTGCGCGCAAACATATCCCGCCCTTCGTCGCTTCTCAATAAATCGCTTGTTTCAACAATCGTTTCCACATCGAGGGCAATTTCCCCCGCCGGAAAAAATCCGGCTCCACCGGTAACAGCCGGCCTGTTATCAAAAACCCTCTGCCCGTCAAAAAGTTCCTCAACGGCTTCGCTGTCGTTTAACAGCCCCAGATTAAGGGCAGCCGCGATTGAGCCGGGGCTCGGGAAAAAATGTTCGCTTTGAACCGGAGGCAGCGCCCCTGCCCTGTAAGAAGCGACAAGCCGCCTAGCCTGTGCGGCATCCCTGATAAAGGGCGCCGCCAGCCATGCAAGTTCTGGATCATCCTCCAGCAGAAAGGGGAGCCGCCGCAATACAAGTTCCATCAGATTGTTGTCGCTCTCCGTCAGGGCTGAAAATTCCGGGTGTCTGTTACGCGCATATTCCAGAAAGATGCGCAGCGGACGCGGATCCCTTGGATAGCGGTCCATTGTTTCCAGCACGCTGCGGCGGAACAGGGCAAGGGCCATAACAGGCTCTCCGGCCGCATGGGCGGCATTCAGCGCCATTCCCCTAAGGGCAAGCAACCGCAGCCCGGCTGTATCGGCGCTTTGCGGAACATTATCAAGTGCGGCAAGAGCGGCGGAATAATGGCGCATAGCGGAAAGCTGTCGTGCCTGCATCAGCCTTGCCTGGGACTCACTGTAGTTCACCCAGCGGTTTGTCTGTAACGCCTGTCCAAGGGCTTCCAGTACAGCTCTGCGGCTCCTGCCCTCGTGTGAACGCGCCAGGGCGAGAAGATAGGAAATGTCAGATGACGCCGAGGCAAAGTCAGCAGCACGTTCAAGGCCGGCAAGAGCCTGGGGCCATCTGCCCTCATCGATTGCCTGCTGCGCCCACCTTACATATTGTTCGGCAATTTCAGCATCACCGGTTTTTTCTTCCATTCCGCTGTCCTGGGCAAAAGCGGCCGAAAGGAAGACGGCGAATAAAAGATATGCCAAAACAGGGCGCAGCTTCATAATGCTTTATGTATCTCCATCGCTTAAAGAAGATGAAACTTCCCTTGGAGGAAGGCCAAGCAGTTCCCTAACCTCATCGTCTATCAGGGTTTCCCTGTTGATAAGGGCATCGGCAAGTTTTTCCAGATCGTCTTTGCGGCTTTCGAGTATTTTCTGCGCCGTATTCCGCGAACGGTCAAGTATTTCCCTGACTGCCAGGTCAATTCGCTGGGCGGTATCCTCGGAGTAATCCTTGTGCCTGGCGATTTCCTTGCCGAGGAATATCGGCTCGTCCTCCTGACCGTAGGCCACAGGACCAAGCTCTTCGGCCATGCCCCATTCGCAGACCATGTTACGCGCCATTTCTGTCGCCTGCTGTATATCGTTCTTTGTTCCGGTGGTTGTCTCGTTGTAAAAAAGTTTTTCCGCGATCCAGCCGCCGTAACAAATGGCAATTCTATCTTCTATCCAGCCGACGGTTCGGCTGTAGCTGTCTTCTTCCGGAAGGGCAAGGGCCATGCCCAGCGCCCGTCCGTGGGGAACAATGGTAACCTTGTGCAGCGGATCGGCATTTTTAAGATAGTAATGAAGAAGGGCATGGCCTGCTTCGTGAATGGCAGTCATGCGGCGCTCCTTGTCCGAAACTACGAGCGTTTTCCTGGCTACTCCCATCAGCACCTTGTCCCTTGCTTCCTCAAAATCGCTCATCGCGACTTCGGCCTTGTCCTTTCTGGCGGCAAACAGAGCCGCTTCGTTTACCAGGTTGGCGATATCTGCGCCGCTCATGCCCGGCGTAGCCCTGGCAATGCGTGCAAGATCAACGCCCTTCCCAAGCGGAATTTTCGCGGAGTGAATCTGCAAGATCGCCTCACGTTCCTTTATATCGGGCATTGCAACTATTACCTGCCGGTCAAAACGCCCGGGGCGCAGGAGCGCAGGGTCCAGCACATCGGGGCGGTTTGTCGCGGCAAGAATTATAACCCCGTCTTTTGAATCGAAGCCGTCCATTTCAACCAGAAGCTGATTAAGGGTCTGCTCCCGTTCATCATGGCCGCCGCCGTAACCTGCGCCCCTGGTGCGGCCGACAGCATCCAGCTCATCAATAAAAATGATGCATGGCGCGTTACGACGCCCCTGATCAAAAAGATCCCTTACACGGCTGGCCCCAACGCCTACAAACATTTCTACAAAATCAGAACCCGACATGTGATAAAAGGCAACGTCGGCTTCTCCGGCAACCGAGCGCGCCATCAGTGTCTTGCCTGTTCCGGGCAGTCCGACAAGAAGCACACCCTTGGGGATCCTCGCTCCCATTTTTGTAAACTTCTGCGGGTTTTTCAAAAAAGCGACAACTTCTTCAAGCTCATATTTGGCGTCTTTCTGTCCGGCAACATCGGTAAAGCTGACCTTCTTTCCTTCTTCCTGATAACGTTTGGCCCTGCTCTTGCCGAACTGAAAAGTTTTATTCCCGGCGCCCTGCATATTCCTGAACATGAACATGATAATACTAAAACCTATAATCCACGGAAGAAAATCAATTAGTATACGCATCGGGCTGGCCCGTGAGACTGCGCCGGAAATATTGATATTTTTTTCCCGTAAACTTTCCAGCAGGTTTGGATCGGAATAGGGGATTCTGGTTCTGAACTGGGCGTCGCCGGCCTGCGAACCTTTAAGAAAAATATTCACAGTGTTATTATCCATGATGGTTACAGATTCAACCTGATTCTGTTCAACAAACCGGACAAAATCGGAGTAGGCAATTTCCCTTACCGGATTGGATTCACCCCTGAAAAAATATGACGCAAAGAGAACCATCATTATCAATAGAAAGATCAGGGCAAAGCTGTTCGGCCTTCTGGCGTTCAGCGGCCCCCGTTCAGGCAATTTATTATTTTGATTGTTAAACATTCATTCCCCCGGTATTTTTAATAAGCACATAGTATAACAACTGCCCTTCCGCCCGGCCGGGCTCAAGTTCCCTCCAAAACAGGAGTTTTCCCGAACCCAAAAAAGCGGCCGTTCCAAGCCTGTCAACAGCGCTGATAATCTCCTGCCGCTGCGTACTTACAATGTCCACCGGTGCAATTTTTCTGCCCGATGATACAAGAAAATCGTCTTTAAAACTCCGTCTTAAAACAAGCGGCAGGGCAGCGGAAAATCCGCCCATTGGCCGCTCGCGGGCGGTTAAAATCCGCACTTCTACACTTATATTGCTAAGATTATAGAAGCCAGGCTCTTTAATCAACAGCGAAAAACCCCGCTCAAAAGGGTGAGCCCTTTTGATAGTAAGTGAAAGCAGTTCGTTTTCCAGCCTTGCCGTAAGCGGCCCGAGGTCAGCCGCTGTGATAAGCCCATCGCAGAAACGCCTGACCACGGAACGTTTTATTGTGGCGGGGTTTTCTTTGCCAGCCAGGAGCAGATCGATGCCGGCGAACAGCGCTTCTTCGCGGACAATGGGCGGCTGGGCGAAAAATGTTTCCGCATTGGTTGTGAGGTCGTGATTAGGGGGAGGACTTTGCTCCCATTTAACACGGCGGGCAGCTTCGTCCTTTATAAAACCGGATACACGAGACTGGGTAGCGGCCATGTTAAAAAGGCCGCTATTCCAGAAAGGAAAATCTTTATTCAGCATTGGAATAAGTGAATTTCTGATACGGTTGCGCAGAAAACAAGAATCGGAATTGCTGGCATCTTCCCGCCAGGAGATTTTCCTTTCTGTAAGATACTCCAGCACATCGGCTCGGCTTAAAGTTAAAATGGGGCGCAGTATTCTGCCGCGGCTTGCCGGCATGGCGGCCAGTCCCTCAGGGCCGGCTCCGCGCAGGACGCGCATAAGGGCGGTTTCCAGCAGATCATCTTTTGTGTGGCCGGTAAGGATCCGCACCTGGCCGCCGCCTTCCCTTTCCATTCGCCGGGCCTCCCTGAACAAAGCCCTTCGCCGGAATTGCCTTGCGGCGGCTTCGATGCCGATACCGCGTCCTGCCGCAGCCGCTATTTTGCCCGGCGGGACAGATACGACTTTGCATGAAACACCAAGGCTCCTGCATAATTCAACCACGAATTCGGCATCGCCCCTGCTCTCCCCCGCCGGCCTTATGCCATGCTCCACATGGAGACAGGCAAGGGAAAAGGCGCCCTTCGCAGAATTTCGCATAACGGCGCAAAGGGCGGCAAGCATGGCGGTTGAGTCGGCGCCGCCGGAGACAGCGGCCAGGAAGGCAGCCCCGGCCTGACAATTCGTCAGCGCCGAGGCGACTGCATTTTCAAAAACTGCGCGGTTATTTTCTATTTGCAAGGGTTATCGTCATTGGGCTTTCTTCCCTCCGGCAGCGGGGGCTGCGGCGGCAGGCGCAGCGCCGGCAGCGGGGGCCGCTGCTCCGGCGGCGGGTGCGGCTGTTGCTGCGGCAGCGGCGGCTTCGGCTTCTGCGGCGGCAGGAGCGGCGGCTTCGGCCTTGGCAAATTTTACAAGAGCCACGACCTGGTCTGCGCCGGATATAAGCCGCACACCTTCGCCAAGGGGAATATCCCGCACAAAGAAGGCCTGGTTGAGTTTCAGGCCGGATATATCAACCTCGATACGCTCGGGCAGATCCTTTGGCAGACACTCCACTTCGATTTCGTGGACAGGATTTTCAAGAATACCGCCTTCGCGCACGCCGATGGGATTCCCATGCAGATGAAGCGAAACCTTCGCGCGCAAGAGAACACCGCTTTCAACTTCGTAAAAATCAATGTGAAGGATATTCCCGTCGATGATATTTCTTTGGGTATCCTTTACAACGGCATCGTAGGATTTTCCGTCTACTTCGACCTTGACGATGGTACTTTCGGAAATATTCTTTACGCCGCGGGTAAACTCCAGCGCGTCAAGATCAATGGAAAGGGCCTTGCCCGCCCTTCCATACAGTACGGCCGGGATACGGCCGCTGCGCCTTAAACGGCGGGATTCGGCAGAACCTTCTTTCTGGCGATTTTTCGCAGATAAAACAACCTTGGACATATAAAACCTCGTTCATAAAAATATAGGGACACCCCGGTAAATGGTATAAAACCTACTGGGACGACAGGATTCGCCTTCCCTTCGCAAACATCCTGTTTGCTCAGTCCAGGCCGGGGTTCGGCACTGCCGGCGCCATCCATGGCGCCTCTTCCTCCCACCTGGTCGGCGTGCCGAACCCTTCGAATCCTGCATCGTCCAAAGGTAAAACCCTACTGGGACGACAGGATTCGAACCTGTGGATACCGGCTCCAAAGACCGGTGGCTTACCGCTTGCCGACGTCCCATCTAGGAGTAAAATTATAGCAAAAATCCGGGGGTAATGGCAATGGCATGTGTTGAAAAGCGGATTTGCTATTGTTATCATGAATATATGACCGAAAAACAGGCAGCGCGGCAAAAAAAAATACTGGAAATTATAAGCCAGGTTAATCGAATAGAAGTCGCAAAGCTGGCGGAAATCATCAATATATCAAAAGTTACCCTGCGTTCGGATTTGGGCAGGCTCGAAGAAAAGGGAATTATCCGGCACGAAAAGGGAGAGGTTTTTCCCGGATCCAGCGATGATATCAATAACCGGCTGACCTATCACTACGACACCAAGCAGAAAATAGCCAGGGCGGCCTGTAATTTGGTGCGCGACGGAGAAGCGGTTATGATTGAATCGGGTTCCTGTTGTGCCATTCTGGCGGAAGAATTAACCACAAAGCGGCGGGAAATACGGCTCATCACAAATTCGGCTTTTATAGCGGCCTATATCCGGCGTCTGCCCCACGCCAGGATTATTATTCTTGGGGGGGATTATCAAAATGATTCCCAGGTAATGGTCGGCCCGATTGCCCGTTTATGCGCCCAGAGTTTCAGCGTGGATAAACTTTTTATCGGGACCGACGGGTTTTCGGAAAACGGTTTTACAGGCAATGATAATATGCGTTCTGAGATAGTTCAGGATATGGCAAAGCAGGCGCAGGAAGTGATTATTCTTACAGAATCAGAAAAGTTTTCCAAACAGGGACTTGTCCCGCTGCTTCCCTTCAGCAGCGTCAGCGCAGTGTTTACCGATAGTCTGATTCCGCTGGAAAAGGAATCTTTCCTTGCCGGGCGCGGAATAAAAGTACACAAAGTGGCGATATAAATATTTTACACATCTTCTTTTTTACGCTTAATCGCATAACAGTCCATGCATATAATTGTTACAATCACAATGCCAAGGATCATTTGCTGAATGTAGGGGTTAATTCCGAAGCCGTTCATGCAGTTCCTTAAAAGCTGCATCACCATTATGCCGATAAAGCTGTGTCCAACGCCGCCGGTGCCGCCGGCAAAGGAAGTGCCGCCGATAACGACGCCGCAGTTAATCATAAGGGGGATTGGATCGCCGTAGATGGCGGAGCCGGTATTCATGTAAGAAGACAGAAGCACCCCCGCAATGGCGGCGTATGTTCCGGTAAGTGTAAAGGCAATCCATTTTGTGCGTATAACGGGTATGCCTGAGTATTCGGCGACCTCATAATCGCCGCCCAGGGCATAGCAGTTCCGCCCAAAACTTGTGAAGCGCAGCAGCCAGAATGTAAAGGCTCCTATCAGGATCATAAACAGCATTATGTTGGGGATACCGAGAAAACTTCCGTTGGAGATCATCATAAAATCGAAACTTCTAGCGGGAATTGGATTGGCGTCGGTAAGCCGCAGGGAAACACCTTTAACCAGCATACCCATGCCCAGCGTGATGATGAACGCCTCGGTCTTTTGATGCACGACAAGGAATCCGTTGATAAAACCAACAGCGGTGCCGGACAATACGGCGATAAACATGGCCATATACATGTTCATCCCGCTGTTGACCAAAAGGACGGCAATAATGCCGGACAGGGACATCACCGAGCCGACTGACAAATCACAGCCGCGGCAAATAACCGCCAGCGTAACGCCAAAGGCAATAATCAGGTTAGGTGAAGCCACCCTGAAAATATTCAGAAAATTAAGCAGGGTATAAAATCTTGAGTCTGAAAACAGCATGGCAAATAACATTATGGCAATGGCGGTAACCGCTTTCTGCCTGGACAGTAATTGTACGGCCTGCCTGCCAAAATGCAATTTTGGTGTTTGTACGCTGACACTCATATTGGACATTGCCCTCTCTCCTCTTTCTTACCTTTTACCTTTTACCTTTTAACTTTTACTTTTACCTATGCCTGCGATGATCAAGCCAAATAGCCGTGACAAGTATCGCGCCCCTCAGCACCTCCTGCAGGTGCGTCTGAACGCCAAGCAGGTTCATGCAGTTGGACATCAGTACTACAAGTGAAACCCCCAGCATGGTGCGCAGCACGCTTCCCTTCCCGCCCATAAGGGAAGTACCGCCGACAACTACGGACATAATGGCGTCCCGCTCAAAGCCTGCGCCGACGGTGGGCGTTGTCACGGTAACACGCGAAAACAGCATAATGGCGCATACCGCCGCCATAAAGCCGCAGATGGCGTAGATGGAAACCATAATTCGCTTTGTGGGTATGCCGCTGAGTTCCGCCGCCACAATGTTTCCCCCCGTATAATTGATGTACCTTCCCGGAAGCGTCCTGGACTGGAATATGTACAGCATGGCAAGAAAAAACAGGAACACGACAAAGGACAGCGAAAGAAAGCCCACCATACCCGTGCCAAGGGCGGCAGTTATCGGCATAGGGTGAGCAATGAGCGTTCTGTTCATGGACCTGCCGCCGGTATAAAAAAGCGCAACAGCGCCGTATAGCTGCGACATTCCGAAGGTAATAAACAGGGCCTTGGCCTGGGTTGATGCCCCGGAAACCACAAGTACCGTGCCATTCAGGCAGCCCAAAGATGCGCCCAGCACAAGACCGGCCATCATCGCGCCGGCCTCTCCGACAGAATCAACCAATGATAGGGTTATTATGGCGACAAGGGAAATTATGCCCGGCACCGAAAGGTCGATAAATCCGCCAATAATGATGAATGTCATTCCCAGGGCGACAAAACTCAAAGGGCCGAACTGCCTCATTAAATTGGTAAAATTCTGTGCAGTTAAAAAGTTGGGTTCTACTGCGGCGGTAACAATGACGAGTAACAGTATGGCGAAAAAAACCAGATATTCCAGTAAAAAGCCAGTTATCGGGGATTTTCCGGCTTGCGGTTTTTTTAATATAAATTGACCAGTCATAATTTATCCCCCTCAGCCTATTGCGGCGCTCATTATATCGTGGGCCGAATCTGATTCAGGATTGAAAACACCGGTTATCCGCCCTTCGCATATTGCAAGCACACGGTTGCTCATCGCAAGCACTTCGGGCAGTTCGGAAGAAATCATTATAACAGAACCGCCCCTTTCCGCAATTTCTTTTATCAGCACATATATTTCATACTTGGTGCCGACATCAATGCCCCTGGTCGGTTCGTCCAGTATCAGTATATCGGGATTAATCTCGAACCAGCGCCCCATAATGCACTTTTGCTGATTACCCCCCGAAAGTTTCACAGCCTTGGTATTCGCCGAGGGGGTTTTGACAGCGAGGTTTTTAATCTGCCTGTCGCAGATATCTTTTTCCCTGGACGCATTAACAAAGCCGAACTTGGTAATTCTCTTTAAGCACGCCATGGTGATGTTGGCCTGCACCGAAAAGGGCAGCACCAGGCCCTGCAGCTTGCGGTCTTCCGGCACAAGGCTCAAGCCCTCGCGAATGGCCTGAGCCGGCTTTTTAATGTTGGAAGGTCTTCCGTTTAAGTGTATTTTAAGTTCTTTGGCCTTATCTGCGCCGTAAATGGCACGGATAATTTCCGTGCGGCCGGCTCCGACAAGCCCGACGAACCCAAGTATTTCCCCCTTTTTCAATTCAAAAGAAATATCTTTCAGTTTGCGCGTTCTGATCGTTTTAACTTCCATAAGCGTTTCACCTGCGCAATGTGGCCTGGCAGGGTATTCGTTTTCAATTTCGCGCCCGATCATTTTTGCAATCATTTCGTTTCGATCCAAATCGCCTATTGGCCTGGTATCGATCACTTTTCCGTCGCGGATAATCGTAACTATATCGCAAAGCTCGAATATTTCGTCCAGCTTGTGGCTGATATAAATAACCGTAACGCCCTTCCGGCGTAAATCCCCAATGATAGAAAACAGGCGCTTTAGTTCATCAGCGGTTAAGCTGCTCGACGGCTCGTCCATTATTATCAATTTGGAATTAAACGACAGCGCCTTGGTAATTTCCACCATCTGCTTTTCTGCGGCGCTGAGTTCTCCGACCAGTTTGTAGGTGCTGATTGTACTGCCTATGCTGTCGAGCAGCTCTCTGGCTTTTTTATGTATATTGCGCATACCCTTCATTTCCGAAAAGCGGCCGAGAAATATATTTTCACCGACAGTAAGGGTATTAACAAGATTGAATTCCTGATAAATAATGCTAAGGCCCCTTTTCAGGGCCTGTACGGGTGTGGTGTGCTCAATGGTTTGGCCGTCGAACACAATGGTTCCGGCATCCTTGGTATATACGCCGGAGAGAATTTTCATTAAGGTTGATTTTCCCGCGCCGTTTTCACCAACAATGCCGTGGACGCTGCCGCGGCGGCATTCTATGGAAACCTTATCCAAAGCCTTAACTCCGGGAAATGATATGCTCACATCTTTAACAGATAAAATTATACTGTCCGCCGCATTTTCCACATGACACCCCCTTTTTGAGACTGGAGAGATAGAAGATAAAAGATAAAAATGAAATTTTATCTTCTACCTTCTACCTTTTCCCTTATTTCCTACCAATCGGGTTCTACAAAGTTATTAATAGTATCAATAGTAACCATGTCAAGGGGAATCCAGTTAATCTTTTCAACACGTCCGCCTTCAAGCATCGTCTTTGCGTTTTCAAGACTTTTCCTTGCCATGTTGGTGAAGCTCTGCCCCACGCTAAGGGCCTGAGTGCCCGCGCGAACCTGGGCATAACCAGTTCTGTTTCCGTCTACGCCAATGACGAATACATCTCTCCTGCCCGCGTTTTGAAGGGCCTGGATAACACCGCTGGCGCCGTTGTCCCAATGGCACCACACGCCGTTGATTTGGCTGCCATAACGCACAATGAAGTCTTCCATTATAGCCAAAGCTTCATGAGTGTTCCAGCCCGTAGGGGCGTTTTGGGAGTCCAGTATGCGAATGTTAGTCGCAATACCGGCACGGAAGCCGTCGCGGCGCTTGATTTGCGCATCATGGCCGGCCTGGCCGCCGACCTCGACAAAATTCGCGCCGTTTGGAAATTTCTGCGACACGAATTTACCGGCCTGCTCACCGCCGAGGAAATCGTCGGAACCGCAGAAGAAGTCCATTAAATGATGATATTGATCCGGAAGCAGGGACGAGAACATGCCGACAATTATACCGGCCTGTTTTGCACGCGTAATGGCGGGGATAATTGACTCAATACTGCTGGGGTTGACGAAAATTGCATCATACCCTTCTGCAATACATTGATCGATGCCCGCTACCTCTACCTGGGGTTCATTTTCACCGGCGAACACCCTCATCTCAAAGCCGAATTCAGGGGCCAGCCTCTGCAATTCCCTCCATGTAAAAGCCTGGGACTCGTTGGACATGGCCTGGGTGATAAAGGCAGCCCTGTATGTTCTTTGGCCGCCTTGCCTGCCGCCTGCGAACACCGTACCTGTGGCAATACCAAAAAGCAGCAGCAATGCAAATAAACGCATTGTATTTTTCATACAATCCTCCTGTTGTTTTTTACACATCATACAATGTGCATGTTTATGACAACTCCCGCAAACTGGTTAAAACCTTGCAGGAGAATGACACACATCATTTTTCTAAAAAAAACATTCAATGCCGGAATCGGCGATAATCCGCCTGAATCCTTCTATATCCTCCTTGTGTAACTGAGGGACGCCGCGTAAGGTATATGGCATTTTAAGCAGCTCGTACTTTCGCTCACCAAACTGGTGAAACGGCAAAAGCTGCGCTCTGGACAGGCCCAGTGATTTTATCAAAGAGGCGAAGCCGCTGGCATCTTCGAGAGAATCGTTATACCCGGGTATAACCGGAATACGGGGCAAAACAGGTATTTTTTGGGCTAAGGCATTTTTCAGATTCGATAGAATTATGCCGGTATCAACACCCGTACCTTCAATGTGGCGGCGACCATCATAATGTTTAATATCAAACAAAAGCATATCAGCCAGGGCGGAAATTTCGTTAAAAACCTCTGCAGGAGCATAGCCGGAAGTCTCCAGGGCTGTGTGAATGACCTCTTTTCGCAGAGCAGACAGCAGAGCGGCGGCAAATTCGCCCTGGGTAAGAGCTTCTCCGCCGGAAAGAGTAACCCCTCCCCCGGATTCTTCATAAAAAGGCCGGTCTTGCAGGCATATTTCCAGAGTTTCTTCAATAGAGTATAGCCGCGAATCGGGGGCACTGCCCCCCTCGCCCATAAAAAGGGGCTTTTCCGCCTGGCCTTCGGGATTAGAACACCACTTGCAGCGCAGGGGACAGCCCTTGAAAAACACCACTGTCCGGATACCGGGGCCATCGTGCAGGCTGAATTTCTGAATATTAAAAAGAAGCCCATTCACACCTCGATTATGCAGCCATTTTTTAATAAAGTCAAGTATTTTTTTATCTTAACAAGATAATTTTTTATTTTAATAAAAAACAGCATGACAAAAGAAAAATAATGATATACAATGTACTGAAAGGAAGGAATTATGGAACAGTATACAGTAGGCATTGATGCCGGCGGAACCAAGGTTGCATACGGTCTTTTTGACAGCCGCAAGCAAATTATTTCGCGTTTTAGCCACCCGTCAAACGCCGCTTGCTCACCAGAGCAGTTTTTTGACGAAATTGTTACCAATATTCACAGGATAATGTCGGAGCATGACATTAAAAAAGAAAATCTTAGGGGCGTTGGGATTGGAATGCCTTCTTTTATACTGTTCGAGGAAGGCCGCATAGTAAAGACCAGTAACCTTGTAAATATCCACGACTTTCCGGCCAGGGTTTATCTTATGGAAAAACTGGACGGCATCCGGGTAATTCTCGATAACGACGCTCATGCCGCCGCTATTGCGGAACACCGGTACGGAGCAGGCCGCGGTTTTAACAATATGCTCTACTGCCCTGTGGGAACTGGAATTTCATCGGGGATAATAATAAACGGCGGTATCTTCCGCGGCCGCTATGGCTGGGCGGGCGAAAGCGGGCACATGATCCTTACGCCCGATGACGGCATTGAGTGCGGCTGCGGAAACCGGGGCTGCTTTATGTCCTGGTGTTCCGGTTCAATGATAATAAAACATATTAAAAACTGGATCGACGCCGGGGAAAAATCCCGCATCACCGATTTTGCGGGAAACGATGTATTGAGCTGCCACCACATTGAACAGGCATATAACGAGGGAGACATTCTTGCCCGCCGCGCCATAGCGCAAATGACCAAAATCCTGGGTATATGGACATATAATCTTTACCTTACCCTTAACATAAATTGTTTTGTTTTCGGCGGCGGCCTGCTCAAATTATTCAGGGGCCTGAAAGACGGAAAGCAAAAGGCAGGCGGTCTGTTAGACGCCATAAAAGAAGTATTCGACAGATATAACAAAAATTCATTGCCCGTCTACTTTAGGGAAGCAGCGCTCTCGGCAAACATGACGGGGGACGATTTTGGCACTGTTGGCGCAAACGAATTATTATTTTAAGAGGCAGTTATGAATAACTTTGGAAACCTTTCCGGACGAATGAACCAGTTTCGAAAAAAACTTTTAGACGCCAAACCCCGCGTCTGTGTTGAGCGGGCAAGAATCACTACCGAAGTATACCGTGATAATATGGATCAGCCGCTGGCAATACGGCGGGCGCTGATGTATAAAAATGTGCTGGAAAAAATGAGCATCTTTATCGAAGAAGAAACCCTGATCGCCGGCAACCAGGCTTCTGATAACCGTTCGGCGCCCATCTTCCCCGAATATGCCATGGACTGGGTAGTCGCCGAACTTGACGAATTCGACAAGAGGGACGGCGACCGCTTTTATATCACCGAAGAAAACAAACAGGCCCTGCGGGAAATAGCCCCGTTCTGGAATCACAATACCGTAAAAGCACGGGGGCTTGCCGCCATGCCCGCGACGGCAAAAGTTTTTTACGATTTGGGCATAATTAAAGCCGAAGGAAACATCACTTCCGGCGACGCCCATGTGGCGGTTGACTATGATCGTATGCTCCGCGAAGGGCTTACGGAATACAAGCGCAGGGCACAGGCAAAATGCGAACAGCTGGATCTTACCGATTACCATAATTTGGCAAAATTCCATTTTTACCGCGCTGTATCAATTGTTGTTGATGCAACAATTGCTTTTGCCAAACGGTATGCCGGCCTGGCCGCTAAAATGGCAGATAACGAAACGGATAAAAAACGGCGGGAAGAACTTATGGAGATGAGCCGGATTTTGAACAAAGTCCCCGCCGCGGGCGCAGAAAGTTTTCACGAAGCGGTTCAGTCCCTGTGGCTTGTCCACCTCGCCCTGCAGATAGAAAGCAACGGCCACTCGCTTTCCTATGGCCGCATGGATCAATTTCTATTTCCCTATTACGACCGCGACATCAGGGCGGGAAAGATAACCGAAGAAAGCGCCTGCGAGCTGCTGACCAATCTTTGGCTTAAAACTTTTACGATTAACAAAATAAGAAGCTGGACACATACACGTTTTTCCGCCGGAAGCCCCCTGTACCAGAATGTTACCATCGGCGGGCAGACAACGGACGGCAAAGACGCCGTAAACCCGCTGTCATTCATTATTCTGCGCAGTGTCGCTCAGACCAAGCTTCCCCAGCCGAACCTGACGGTACGGTACCACAAAACGCTTAACGAAAAATTTATAAAAGAATGCATCGAAGTGGTTCGGCTGGGATTCGGAATGCCGGCCTTTAACAACGACGAAATCATCATTCCCTCGTTTATGGAAAAGGGCGTAAAAAAAGAGGACGCTTACAATTACAGCGCCATCGGCTGCGTTGAAGTGGCTGTTCCCGGCAAGTGGGGATACCGCTGCACCGGCATGAGTTTTCTGAACTTCCCCAAATCCCTGTTGATTGCACTTAACGACGGCGTGGATATCGCTTCCGGCATAAAGGTTTGCGAAGGGGCCGGCCCCTTTACCGGAATGAAGTCCTTTGATGAGGTGATGGAAGCCTGGGACAAAATCATACGGGAGTTTACCCGCCAGTGCGTGATAATCGATTCTGTCTGCGACACAGTTCTCGAAAAAGATACCGCCGACATTCTCTGCTCCGCCCTCTGCGATGACTGCATTGAGCGCGGCCTTAACCTGAAGGAAGGCGGCGCTGTCTACGATTTTATCAGCGACTTGCAGGTGGGTATTGCAAACCTCGCCGATTCGCTGTCGGCGATAAAAAAATGCGTCTTCGAGGACAAGTCGATTACAACAACAGAACTCTGGCAGGCGCTGGAGAAAAACTTTGAAGGCGCCGAAAACGAGCGTATCAGGGAACTTCTGATTGCCGCCCCCAAATACGGTAACGATGACGACTATGTCGATTCTCTTGTCCGCCAGGCCTACGACATTTACATTGATGAAATGAAGAAGCACCGCAACACCCGCTTTGGCCGCGGGCCCATCGGCGGACTGTACTACGCGGGAACTTCTTCCATTTCGGCTAACGTCCCGCAGGGAGCGGGCACTACGGCAACACCCGACGGACGCAGGGCCGGCGAGCCGCTTGCCGAGGGTTGTTCCCCGTCTCATGCGATGGATAAACTCGGCCCCACGGCGGTCTTTAAGTCCGTGGCCAAGCTGCCGACAAAGGAGATAACAGGCGGCGTTCTTTTGAATCAGAAGGTAACGCCGGCAATCCTGGAATCCGAAGAAAACCGCGAAAAACTGGTATTCCTGCTCCATGCCTTCTTTATAAGGCTTGCAGGTTTCCACGTTCAGTTTAATGTGGTGTCACGCGAAACCCTGCTGGATGCCCAGGCGCACCCGGAAAAACATCAGGATCTTATTGTAAGGGTTGCCGGCTACAGCGCGTTTTTTAACGCCCTTTCCCGTCAAACCCAAGATGATATAATTGAACGAACCGAACAGGTTTTATAAAAAGGAGGTTTTTTATGAAGGCGCTATTTATTGGCGGAACAGGTACGATAAGCACGGCGATATCCAGGCAAATTCTTGAACAGGGGTGGGAATTATTTCTGTTAAACCGCGGAAACCTGAATAATGCCATTGACACAAAGGGAAAGGGCGGGAAACTGGTTGAAGTTGCCTGTAACATCAGGGAAGATGCTCCCGAAACAATTCTAAAAAAAATCAGAGAGGCGGCGGGCGGGAAACCGTTTTTTGATGTTGTCGCAGATTTTATAGCTTATACGCCTGAGCATGTCCAAAAAGACTATTCGATTTTCAGGGATTTATGCAGACAGTACATCTTTATCAGTTCGGCATCCGCATACCAAAAGCCCCTTTCTTCGTATCTAATAACAGAGAGCACCCCGCTGGCAAATCCCTACTGGCAGTATTCGAGGGATAAAATAGCCTGCGAAGATTTTCTTGTCGCGAAGCACCGCGAAAACGGCTTCCCCGTAACAATAATCCGCCCCAGCCATACATACGATGAGCGCAGTGTTCCGCTGGGCATTCATGGGAAAAACGGAAGCTGGCAGGTTATAAAGCGCATGATCGGCGGCAAGCCCGTTATAATTCAGGGCGACGGCACAAGCCTCTGGACAATGACACATAACAGTGATTTTGCCCTGGGCTTTACCGGTCTTATGGGAAATATCCACGCCATAGGAGAAGCGGTGCAGATTACGTCCGATGAAAGCGTAACATGGAATCAAATTTATCAAATTATCGCCGATGCCCTTAATGTGCAGCTTAAGCCTTTTTATATTTCCAGTTTTTTTCTGGCAAAATGCTCTCCGTATGATTTTACAGGCAGCATAATCGGCGACAAGGCGAACACCGTAGTATTTGATAACACCAAGCTAAAGCGGCTTGTACCCGGTTTTTATCCCCGCATCCGCCTCGATCAGGGAATACGAAAAACCATCGACTATGTGCTTGCCCACAAGGAGTGTCAGACCGAAGATCCGGAATTTGATTTATGGTGCGATAAGGTCATAGCGGCGCAGGAAAATGCCGCCAGAGAGTTGGGGGCTCCTGCCGGGGAGGCCATGAATAAACCGATCAGTATCAGCAATTGCCTAAAATTTCAGTCAGATTAAAAACAATAATGATAAAAAAAGTGCCTGGCACCATAAAAAAAAGGCCCATACAGCAAAGTTTCTTGCTATATAAGCCTTAGAGCGGGAAACGGGAGTCGGACCCGCGACATCGACCTTGGCAAGGTCGCGCTCTACCACTGAGCTATTCCCGCGAAACGGAAGGGCCTGCAGCCAGGCCCATGCATCTTTTTTATCACAAACAGCGGCAGCTTGTCAAGCAGCTGCCGTCCGGTCCCTAGCGCTTTACCAAAACAAACTCTGCCCTGCGGTTTTTCCACCAGTTGCCCACGTCTTCCCATGCTGCAACGGGGTATTCGCCGCCAAGGCCGTGAACTTCGATACGGTTCCGGGCAACGCCCAGCTCCACCAACTGCTCGGCAATGACTCTTGCCCGGCTTTCGCTCAGGGGCAAAAGTTCCTGAATCTGTTCACGCCGGCGTCCGGCTGTATCGCGCGGATTGGTCGTCGGGTTGGCATGGCCTTCGACCCTAAGATTGTATTCATCGTTATCACTTAACGTCAGGACAATGCGCGAAAGAGTCTGCTCATTGCCGGCAGCAGGTTCGGCAGTATCGGCCCCAAAAACAATGGGCGGCAAATACGGGAGCGCTGTAAGCACGGGTCTTGCAGCAGGCGTAGTTCCCGGACTGACCTCAAAATTCCGCACCGGCGAAATTGCCTCTGTTGTACCTCCCCTGGAGGTTACCCGCCAGTACAGGGTTTCACCTTCCTTTAGCATGTCAGGCGAAATGGCAAAAAAATTGACAGCCGTATCCTGCCTTACTATCGGATTAAGCATACCGGGGTTATCCGCCACTTCAACAAGCCATGAATCTATTTTTGAATCGTATGCCCACGACAGAAGATTAACGCCGGAATCAATGTGCATTTTTCCGTTCTGCAATGGGAAAGCAAGAGCCGGTGCGGCGATAACCGGATTGCCTCGGGTTACGGAAAACTGCCCTGTTACCGAGGGCTGCACAGAGCCCGTTATCTGATACGGAAATACCGGCGTTACACGCCAGTACCAACGGCCAAAATCCAGCCCTGTTTGATTAATGGAATTTTCCTCAACCTGGCGGGAAATAAACGGATTTCGCATATCCTCACTGGCCGAAATTTCCAGGAGATAGGCCGAAGCGTTTTCCACGGCCGTCCAGGAAAGGGGAATGGGAGCTTCTCCTGAAAGAGTGAATTCTTCAGCCGGCGCGGGGGAGATAAGAACCGCCTCGGCGGCGGGAAGCACTTCCAGTGAACCAACGGGAAACAAAACAGTTTCCGGCTCCCGGCTGCCGCCGCTTACCGGATATGCCCGCCACCAGTAACTTCCGTTTTCCAGCGGAATTGAAACTGACGATGCGCCGGTTATATCCCTTGTCTGAATAATGCGGTTAAATCTGCGGTCTGCGGCTATCTCGACAATCACGGCGGTATCGGCGTCAAAGTTTATGTCCTTCCAGGAAAAAACAACAGGCACCGCTTCCGCCGCGTTATGTGATTGCGAACCCATAACATAGGCGGAAGATCCAAACGATGTCATTGTAATGATCGGCTTTGTGCTGATCTCCCCGTTTGAGTCGACTGCCAAAATATTGCCGGCATCAACTCTGTTTCCGTCAAAACTGGCGATACCGTCGAAAACAGAAAGTATGAACTCTTCATCATTTTTATTCAACCTGGCTTTTCCGTCGAGAACCACGGTATACGCTCCGATGGAAATTACTACATTTTTGTTTTCAGAAACCACTTCCAGATTCCCGCCTGAAAAATCGATCCTGGCGCCGCTGCGGTTATTATAATAAACCTGAATCATCGTACTTTCATCCATGCTAAGGTAGGTAGTTTCATCCTGAAAAATAATTATTGCCTCGGCCTGTTCAGTGGTACGGATCGTGTCGCCGTTGTAAACAGGCGAAGTCCGCTTTAACCTGTCCCAAACGACGCGTTCAATAAATCTGCGCTGGGCCGTGCGTTTTTTGAATATTATTAATCCCACCGGATCATCATTCAGTTTATAAAGAGTCTGGTTGAATTCCCTCCAAAACCCCGCCCCGGAAAAAACCGCGCCGGCAAGACAGAGAATAACGATAATCAGGTCAATCGTTTTGAACTTTGTTTTTCTTTTCTCTGTCATTTGAATTTACCGCCAAAGTACCGGAAGGAAAGTCCTGGTCTACCGGATCTCTGCTGCCGCCGTTTGCCGGATAGGCGCGCCACCAATACAGACCCTCCGCCAGGGGAACGGACACCGATATGCCGCTTACGACATCCCGTTCCGCCACTATATTACCAAAATACATATCCGAAGCCACTTCAATTATTACATGGGTGTCGGAATTAAAACCTGTCTCGTTCCATGAAAAGAAAACCGGAATGGCCTCATCCGCCGATCCCTGCACCCAGGCGGAAGAACCGAACGAAGTCATGTTTATCTGCGGACATGTCGGCGGTTTTTCGCCGCCGGTCTTTTCCACCTCGTTTTTTCTGCCGCCGTAAATCGCGTACTTCTTTTCTTCCGCTTCCACATCAAGTTTATTTATATCGGGAGCATCAATACCAAGAAGTTTTCTTACCTGCGCCATTGTCTGCGGCCCGTCTGAATTGATAAAATTTACCACAGCAAACAGCCTTACCGGTTTTTCCTTTCCCTTTACCTTTACAGAAAGCATTTCCTCGGTGATAAATTTATCGCCAGTTAGCCGCCATGTTTCCTCGGTAATTAAAATATCGGTTCCAAAAGCCTTGTTCAGCGCCTCTATCCGGTTGGCCAGATTAACAGGATCACCGATAATGGTGTACTCCATTCGCCGCTCGGAACCGATTTGTCCGGCAATAACAAGCCCTGTGTTAATGCTGCACCCTACGCGTATTTCAGGATTCCCCGGATCATTTTTGTCCCGCCGGGCGTTAAGCTCTATCAGGGTTTCCCGCATCAACAGGGCAGACTTAATGCAGTTATATGCATCGTCCGCCGGATTTCCGGCATTAACCGGTGTACTCCAGTGCGCCATTAAAGCATCGCCCATAAATTTATCTACCACCCCGCCGGTTTTTTCCACACAGCGAATCATCTGGGTAAAATAATGGTTGAGCCATGAAATAAGACGGTCGGGCGCATCGTCTCCGAAAAATCTGTTAAAAGTTTCGGATTTTTCGGCAAAGTCGCGGATATCAGAAAATAAAATCGTGGCATTCTTAGGAAGGCCGCCCGGCTTGATCTCGCCCCGCATGGCACGGACTGCGATGTCCTTATTGGTAAAGCGGCCGAAAATATTCAGGGCTCTGGACATGTTATCGAAACTTTCGGTCAGCAGCCCCACTTCGTCCCGTGTCCTCGGCTGAAGGTTAAAATCGAATTCCCCTCCCTCGATTCTAAGCGCCGCATCTGCCAGAACGCGCACAGGGCTTGTGATCGTTTTTGAAAAAAACCAGATAAAAATAATGGTGATAAAAAGAACAGTGGCGGCAAGATACATATTCTGCCTTGTAATGCCCTGCACTGCCTCGAATACAATATCATGGGGTATGGTGGTAATTACAGCGGCATCAACTTCGGCAAGACGATAGTAGGCGCCGAAATATTCCGATCCATCATCGTTATACGAAACCTGCCTGTTATTGTCCCCGCGCTGCTGCATAATTGCCACTATGGGCAGGGCGGAAAAATTGGCGCCCCCGATAACCAGATCATTTTCCGGGTGGAGCAGAAGATCGCCCGAGTTATTGATAAGAAAACTGGTGTTTGTACCTGTGCCGAATGATTCTGAAAGTTCATCGGGAGTAAAAAGCACCTTTACCATCTCGGCCCCCGCCCTGCCCTGACGGATAAAGGCGACATTAACCAGCGAAAGCTGAAAAACAGGCGATGCGTTAAAGACCCGCATTTTATCTTCAGTTACCGGAAAATATGAAGAAAGATACGACTGTGCATCGGCGGCGCTTATGCCGTTTGAATTTAAGAAATCCGTATTGGGGATAAAGCCGGTATTGCTTTCGCCGCCTGGCAAATTCCCCGTAATTCCGATGGCGGCTATGTTTCGGTTGCGGCTGAAAAAGTACCTTTCCATTTCGGGATTGCGGTCAAACACCGGGGAAACCATGTCCGTCATTTCAAGGTAGAGCAATACCGCTGTCTGAACAGATTTAAGGGAGCCTTCCGCCTGTGATGCTGCCCTGTGGTTTACTGTAAAATTATTGTCTTCCGCGGTTTTCCGGACTTCCTGGGTGCTGAGTATCGAAACCATAAGGATCACTGCTCCCAGCGAAGCCATAAATAAAATCGAAATGATAGTAACCAGCTTGGCTCCTATCGGGAACAATACCCTGGTTTTTAACTGCCTCTGTTTCACAATTTACACCCCCAAACGGCTCCTCCTTAACAGATCACCGGTTGTTTGATTGGTAATTACATTATAGCACAAAAAAGGCAAAATACGCTCATGAATCGTATCAATTATCCATTCTGTCTGCGGGAAGTACAGTTCTTCCATTTCCGCCGCCGGAGTTATCCAGTTGCGGCTTCCCACGACTGCGACAGGAGCATCAAGATAGTCAAAGGCAAGTGTTTGAATATTGCTGGCTATCGTATGCAGAAAAGAGCCGCGTTCGGCAGCATCGCTGGCCAGGAGCAGTTTACCGGTTTTCTTTACCGATTCTACGATTTTATCATAGTTAAGGGGGTTGATAAACCGGATATCAATAACTTCTGCTGAAAGGCCAAAGCGGCTCTCGATAATTTCCGCCGCTTCCATGGCTTTGTAAAGGGTGGCGCCGATTGTAGCGATTGTAATGTCCCTGCCCTGCCTGCGGACAACAGGCTCCCCTTCGGGGATTTCGTAATAGCCGGCTGGAACTCCGCCTTTTTCAAACTGCTCCGGCATATCGTAAAGAAGCTGGCTTTCAAAGAATATAACAGGGTCGGTGCCGCGCAGCGCCAGGTTGAGCATGCCCTTGGCGTCGTAGGGGGTGGCGGGAAAGAACACTTTTAGGCCGGGAATGTGGGCGGTTAAGGCCGACCAGTCCTGGCTGTGCTGGGCGCCGTACTTGTTTCCAACTGAAACACGGACAACCAGCGGCATTTTAAGGAGGCCGGCCGACATAGCCTGCCACTTGGACGCCTGGTTGAATATTTCGTCCCCTGCCCTGCCCATAAAATCGCAGTACATCAATTCCACTACTGCGCGTCCCCCGCATAGCGCATAACCAACACCGGCTCCGACTATTGCACCTTCGGAAATCGGACTGTTAAAAAGACGGTTATACGGCAAAAGCTCGGTCAACCCGCGGTAAACGGCAAAGGCGCCGCCCCAGTCGCGGACATCTTCGCCCCAGCCGGCCATTGCCGGATCGACACTGAAGCGGTGGGCAAGAGCCTCGAATAGCGCATCACGGTACTGGAAAGCCTTGTTCCTGGAAACAGGTTTGCCCTCTGCATCAAAGCCATAGCGGACTTTTCCGGCCAGTGCCTTGATCCTGGGGTTTTCTGAAAGCGGCTGTAAAAGTTCCGGCCGGCGATCACTGGTTTTTTCAGCATTGCCGTTCGAGAACATTACGGACTCTATAAAGGCCCCGCCCAGCCTTGGAGAGGCTTCGTCATTCACCGCCAGTTTTACCACATCAATAAGTTTCGCCCTTATTTCTTCGCGTAACGCTTCCAGTTCGGCTTCCTTTACGGCCGCGTTTTGAACAAGGTAGGCGCCGTATTCTTCGATGGAATCCGCTTCCTGCCAGAGCTTGACCTCGTCACTGGTACGGTAACTGGAAGCGTCGGAGGGGGAATGGCCGGAAATCCGGTAGGTAAGGACATCAAGCAGCGCCGGCCCTTCTCCGGCAAGCAGAATTTCCTTTTTGCGGGCTATTGCGTCGGCGACAGCCAGGGGATTGTATCCGTCAACGCGCTCGGTATGCATGTTTTCGGGATTGACGCCCGCACCAACCCTGGCCATGACGCCGTATCCCATTGTTTCGCCGGCAGTCTGGCCGCCCATTCCGTAGAAATTATTGAAAAAATTAAAAAGGATCGGCGGAGCCCCCGAACAGCCGGTTTTCTGCGGCCAGAGCGTCCGGTACTGATCCATGGCGGATAACATCATCGCTTCCCAGACCGGGCCGCAGCCCATTGATGCGTCCCCGATATTTGCGATGACAATCCCCGGCTTGCCGTTTATCCTCTTGTAAAGGGCAGCCCCCGCGGCAATATCAGCCGAACCACCGACAATGGCGTTGTTTGGCATGGAGCCGAACGGCGGAAAAAAAGCGTGCATCGATCCGCCGAGCCCGCGGTTGAAACCAGCCCTGCGGGCAAAAATTTCGGCCAGGGTTCCATAGAGGACAAAATTTTCCGCAAGGTCCCTTAAGTTTTTATAAGGGATTTTTTCCGCCATTAAAAGCGTTTCGCCGTCAAGAAAATTTTTCATAATGGCTTCGAGTTTTTTTTCACCTTCGCTATCCTGCGACAACTGCCAAAGGGAGGAGAAGCACTTGGCGAGAATTTCCCCGTGACTGCGGTGGCTGCCGAAGATAAAGTCGTCGGTATCAAGATTTACGCACTGTCCTACAGCCGATGCTTCCTGCCCCAGGGAAAGATGTGCCGGCCCCTTGTGGTTGTATTCAATCCCGTTCCACGTTCCCTGCGTCTTGAAATTGTGAAGCATTGTTTCGAATTCACGGATAACCGCCATGTCGTACCAAATCCGCTTCAGCCTTTCCTTTCCATAAAGGGCGGCTTCCTTTTTGAAATCACTCTTATACTGATTTATTGGAATATCTTTTAATTTCAGAATCTGCGGCTTGCGCACTTCTTTTGGATCAACAATAATTGATTTAGGCATTTGTAATCTCCTTTATTTCCCACACCGCTTCGCGAATCAGTTCACTCACCGTCGGGTGCGGAAAAATTATTTGCTTTACTTCATCTGTTCTGAATTCCTGCTCTATCAGGGCGGCGCCGCCCCAAATGAATTCCGAGGCATAAGCGCCGACTGCATGAACGCCAAGAATCCGGCGGTTGTTCGCATCTGCAATCACTTTAACCGCCCCAACGGCAGAAAAAGAATTTTCCGCCGCAAAACGCCCCGATACCTTCATTGGCAGGTTTGCCTTTAGAATGGCAAGCCCCTTTGAGCCGGCTTCCTGCTCTGTAATGCCGACGCCGGCGGCCTCGGTAATACCGTACACTGCCCAGGGGACGGCGTTGTAGCGCATACGATCTCTGCCTGGGGCGGCGCCGTCCAGTACCGAAAGAATGTCGGCGGCGGCAACTTCCGCCATGCGGTAGGCTGAATGTGCCAGAAGGCTTTTGCCGGTAATGTCTCCCGCCGCCCAAATGCCGGGGACATTTGTTCTCATTCTGTCGTCTACGGCAACACCTTTTGAACTGATGTCCAAACCGGCAGCCTGCCCGCCCCAGCCGTCTAACAGCGGACGCCGCCCGGCCGCCATAAGAATTACATCCGCTTCCACCACTCCGGCTTTTCCTTCGCCGGCAGTAAAATGCACCGCCGCCCCTTCGATTTTTTCCACCTTGCAGCCAAGGTGAAACTTTACATCCTTCATTGCCCTGCGAAGAACCGGCGCATGCTCCCTGTCCATAAAGGGGATAATCTCGTCCATCATTTCGATAACGGCGACTTCCGCCCCCAGGCTCGAAAAAAGCCCCGCAAACTCCACGCCGATTACTCCGCCGCCGATTACGGCCAGGCGTTTCGGCATTTTTTCGACTGCCAAAAGGCCGGTTGAGTCCATAACAAAGGGATTGTCTTTTGCACCCGTAATCGGCGGCAGGGACGGAACCGAGCCGGCGCAGACAAGAATCGTCTTCCCCTCGTGTTCTGCGCTTCCGTTATGTGCAATCGAGCGAACCCTTGCCGGCGTTTCACCGGAAGGGGCCCCGACAATTTCGCCCCTTGTCTTGATTACTTCCACGCCGAAACGTTTCATCTGGCCTTCTACGCCGGAGCGCAGTTTTGCGACTACCTCGGTTTTCCAGCCCTGCATAACAGCCCAGTCGAATGAAACGCCGGCAGCCTTTACGCCGAATTTTTCTGCCTCTTTGGCGTGGACATACTGCTTTGCCGAATTGAGCAGGGTTTTTGTAGGAATGCAGCCGCAGTTAAGGCATGTCCCGCCCATTTGCGTTTCTTCTATTAAGAGAACTTTTTTTCCATTGTGTCCAAGCCGTTCTGCGGCAAGGTAGCCGGCGGGGCCTCCGCCGATAATAATTGTATCAAACATGCTGCGCCCCCTGATTATCTGTTAACAGAAGAAGATCAATATCAGCTAACGCCTCGCACAGGGCCTTCAGAAAACGTGCTGCCGGAGCGCCGTCCACAACCTGATGGTCGATTGTCAGACTTAAACCAATGTGGGGTTCGATGCGGAATGGAGAGTGGTCAGATGGGACTGGTTTCAATTCAATATTACAAACGCCGAGGATTGCCACTTCGGGAAAATTGAGTACCGGCGTAAAACCCGTGATCCCAAAACTCCCCAGATTTGTAACAGTAAAAGTTGAGAGCGAAAGCTCATCACGCCTAACCGTACCGCTCTGGCAGGCGGCGACCAGCCGTTTTGCCTCCTGTGATATCTGCCCCAACGAAAGCAGATTTGCGTTTCGTATAACAGGAACCATCAGTCCCCTGGGAGTGTCCACAGCGACGCCCAGATGAATGCTACTATATGTTTTAAGGATATCGCCGGTTTTGCGTGCGTTCATGTAGGGGAATTGGGGAAGAACCCTGGAAACAGCAAAGAGGATAAGATCGTTTACCGTAATCTTTGAAAGCCCGAGCGCCTCATCTGAATTTTTAATTCGGGAACGAATGTCTTGCAGCCTTTGCGCAGGAGCCGATGCATTAAGGGTAAACTGGGCTGTTTCCGCCAGGGATTGATGCATACGATCAGAGATGATTTTGCGTATGCCCTTGATGGCTGTTTCGGTGTATTCGGGGGTTGGGGACTGGGGTATTGGGACCTGGGGTTGTGGAGCGGCAGCCAGGTCAGCCACGGTTACCCGCCCGCCGATACCGGTACCGGCCGCTGGAACCGAGCCTGCCGCCGCTTTTGCCGCTGCTGTCAGGGCGGGACGGTTTTCCAACGCCGCCAACACATCTCTCTCGATGATCCTGCCGCCCGGACCAGTGCCTGGCACCTTTTCCGGGGACAGAGCTTCTTTTTCCGCCAGCTTCCTCGCCCTCGGGGAGAGAACTAATGGGGACTGGGGATCGGGGACTGGAGATTGAAGATCGCGATCACCGTCATCTCGACAGTCTTCTCTTTTATCTTCTACTTTTTCCTTTTTATCTCTTCCCTCTTCTCTTTTACCTTCTACCTTTTCCTTTTTATCTCTTTCTTCTTCCTTTTCTCTCCGTGCCTCTGTGTCTCCGTGTGAAATTTCTTGCGAGATTAATTTTTCCCAATCTTCGCCGGCTGCGCCGATAACTGCTATCGGTTCCAGAACCGGCACATCATCACCTGCCGCGTGAAGAATTTTCAGAACCGTACCGGCGGCGCCGGCAGGAACCTCGAAGGCAGCCTTGTCGGTTTCCACTTCGCAGACTGCGGTTTCGGCGGTTACGGTATCGCCTTCTTTTACCTTCCAGCCGGTGATAACACATGATTCAACTGTGTTTCCCTGCCGGGGCATTATCAGTATATGAGCCATATTATCCCCCTGCCTTTATGATATTAATCCCCGCTTCCAGCAATTCAGCTTCTGCCTCGCCGCTCAAACCCCCGTCGGTCAAAACCATATCCATGGCCGAAAGCGGGAGGACATTTGAAAAACCTACCCTGCCATACTTGCTGGAATCCGCTGTAAGGACGGTTGTTTGGGCGTGAGACTTCATGGCTTTAACAATTTCCGCGCCTTCCATAAGGTGGGTCGTCATGCCCCTTTCCAGCGTGAAGCCGTCTGTCCCAACAAAGGCGAGCCGGACGTTGAGACGGCCGATGGTTTCCAGGGCAATGGGGCCGACCAGGGATTCGGTCGCCCTGCGGAATTCGCCGCCGGTCATCGTAATCAGCAAATTGGGATGCATCCGGGCGTAGGAAAAGACCAGGGTTGAATTTGTAACGATGTGAATGTCCCGCTTTCCGGTCAGATAACGGGCAATCAAAGCCGTGGTTGTACCGGCCTCGATCATGATTACGTCCCCGTCCCGGATAAGCTCCGTCGCCGCCCTTGCAATGGCGTTCTTCTGTTCGGTGTAAATCCGCTGGCGTTCCAGAATGTCCCTGTGCAGGGCCGGCGCTGCCCCGCCCCATTTGCGGTTCAACCAGCCCTTTTCTTCCAGGACTTTGAGATCCCCACGGATAGTAACCTCCGAAAGCTCCAGTTCCCTGGCAAGAATGCCCACGGAAACCGAGCCGTCAACTGAAAGCCGGTCAAGAATGACCCTTTCCCTTTCTGTCAATTCAGTAATCATCTTGCAATTTCCTTACGATATTCTTTCATTTCACTTCCGATTATACATCGAAATAAAAGATATTGTAAAGAGGAGGTATGGTATCTTTATACAGGTAAGAAAAAGATACAATGCATTTTGGCATTGCCACAGCAGCGGAAAAGCCTGTATAATGATTAAAATAGTACAGTTTGGAGGCACTTACATGAAGAAATTACTGTTGGTTTTTAGCGTTTTAGCCTTGTTATTTATTTCCTGCCCAGGAGGAGGCGGCAGTGGCGGAGGCTCAGGGGGCGGAAATTTTTGGGCGCAGGACACAAGCGGCCGCGACTACAGGGTAGATGCGGAATTATATGAAGAGGGGATTTATTGCAGGATTTGGTTTGAAAAAAGTTATGTTGGAAATAATCGTGAAATTGCAAGAGAATATTCCAAAAAAATAGCAACCGAATTTGATAGCAATATCTACCAGAAATTAAGGCCGGTATTCAGCGGTAATCTTCCTTTCGATGGACGAACATACAGCACCATGGAGCTGGCAGGTCATCTTGTCGATGGAGATGGAAAACTCAATATTCTTTTGTTAAGTATCAAGGGCACCGATCCTTCTGCCGGAGTCTACATCGCCGGATACTTTTACCCTGTGGATTTATTTGAAGATGGACTTATTCCAGGCGCCCATTCAAATCACAACAACATAATCTATATTAATTTTCCCGTATTCTACAGGCAGAACAACCCGCGTGAAGATCCATATGTCGATTTTGAAGATATGTACTCCACTATTGCCCATGAAACACAACATCTTATGAATTTTATTACAACTCTGGCACTCAGAACTACATACGATGCCAACGGCGATCCTGATGATATCCTATTAATGGATACCTGGATCGACGAAGGCCTTTCGGCTTCCGCTGAATATATATACAGCGGTAAGCATAACGAAGGAAGAATTGAATGGTACAACGGTCAGGTCGATCAGGGCTTGATTCCCTTTGGTAATAATTTTTTTGTATGGGGTAACCGTGAAGATGAGGACGACCAGGCTGTTCTGGACGATTATGCCACAACCTATCTTTTTTTCCATTGGCTGAGGCTTCAGGCAGGCGGCAACAATATATTGCAGGAAATAATAACTTCGACTAATTCCGATTACACAGCGGTTACAGCGGCCGCCGATAAATATATTCCCGGCAATGGGCTTGACAACTGGGGAACCCTGTTAAAAACCTGGATGGCGGCCAATGCCATTGGTTCTTCAAGCACTATCTATGGTTACAAGACTGATGCAGAACTAAACGCTATTGAGATTTGCACACTATACGGCGCTACGTCGATTCGGCTTTATCAGGGTGAAGCAGTTTACAGCATAGCAGGCCCGGGATATAGCATGCCCACAAGGAGCGGCAATATAAGATATGCAGGATTGAATCCTTCTTCCGGAGCCGTAAGTGATACAAATATTTCAAATAACGATTATCTACTTACTTATAACATTAATACAGTAAAACCCGAAAACAGTGATGGAAGTGAGCAAAGTATCGGTGAAAACGGTACAATCGTCGCCAGCTTGGTTTCGCCGGGTTTTGATGTCAGGAAAAACACTAACGGCAGCCGTTCGGCGCAGTCTTCGCTTTCCGGCCCGTACCCAATCAGCCTGACAGATATGATAAGGATCAATAAGCGCAGGTAGTGTCTGTGTTAATGAGTGATAGATTTCGATTTGTTTTACTGTTGCCTCTTTTTTGCCTTGCGGCGGCATTGCCTGCCGGGGGTAAAAAAGAGGCGGCACCCGATGTAACAACCGTGCAGGTTACCGGAAGGGTGCGCATGGTCGGAAGCGGTAACTTCAATGAAATTATAATTTCCGCAGAAGAGGGGAACTGGTATGTTGCAAAAGAGGAAGAAAACAAGCTGATCGACTTACAGCAGCAGACAGTAACCGTGCAGGGCGAGGAAACCGTAGTGGAGTTGAGATTCGCAAACGGCCAACCCGCCGGCCGCCGGCGCACCCTGTCTAATGTCAAGGTAATTGCCGTTGAGTGAGCATCCTGTAACACTTGACAAAGTAAATAATCTAACCACGAACCTCACCAACGACACCAACGGTTAATTCGATATTATTGTACTTACCCTATTGCCTTGACAAGTACGTCAGGGTTGTCTGCAACATAATTTAATACATCAGCCATAATACCGGTATAGCCGCTTCCCAAAGCTTTGTATTTTTCCAGAGCTTCCGGTTCAACACGCAGGGCTACCATGGGCTTAATTCTCTTTTTCCTCCTGGCCCGCGCCATTGCTGCGAATTCTGCAAGGGCTTCCGGTGTGGATTCTGGACAATCTTCTGTATAATGAACAGGCTTTTTTGCGATTTCCCGAATCTGTTTTAATTGTTCTTTAGTTGGCTTTTGCCCAACCCTTACCGTCGATCTGGTAATTCCCATGATAGCTTCTCCGTTCTGCCTTGTTGGCCAAGCGTGCCGATATTATTCGCTTCCTCTCTTCGCGTTCTGTAAAGACCACAAAAAGAACCTTTCCTACCATACCCAGGGTCTGCCACCGTTCTTCCCCGAATTTATTATTTTCACTCCGATCCATGCGCTCAAGACGGTTCTGGTCTGCAAAAACAAGTTGAGCCAATTCAAAGCCCAAGCCTTCATGTTCCAGTTTGTTGATCTCATTTTTTTCATCGTCCCATTCAACATCAGCTCCGAGCATAATTATACTGTAATACGTTTTGTATCTAATGTCAAGGTAATTGCCGTTGAGTGAGTATCAGCGGGCGTGGCAGTGCTTGTACTTCTTGCCTGAGCCGCAGGGGCAGGGATCGTTACGGCCGACCTTGGGCTGGCTGCGGACTACAGTTACTCCCCGGCGGTTTAATGCCTCACTCATCGGCGAAGCGCCGGCCGGCGGAATGCCGCGGGGCGGGCCTCCGGGGGACGAGGTTCCGAAGGAACCAATGCTGCTGTGGCTTGCCGATTGTGCACTTATGGAACGGCTGGCCGGCCTGCGTGCCTGGCCGCCGTCCGCTACCTGTATGCGAATAAGGTGCATCCTGGAAGCGATCTCCTGCCTTATTTCATCGATCATTTTTTCAAAAATCTGGAAACCTTCGACCTTGTATTCGGTAAGCGGATTTTTTTGCGCATAATGGCGCAGGTATACGGCCTCCCTAAGGGCTTCCATGTTTTCCAGATGATCCAGCCATTTGCGATCCACGGCTAAAAGATAGTTATCCCGAATAATCAGGTTAAGATAGTTAAGGCCGATAAGGGTTTCCTTATCATTCATATCCTTTTCCAGGTCTTCGATAATGCGCTTTTCCAGCAGTTCCGTACCTTTCAATTCGGCGCTGCCAGGCGCCAAATCCGGCTGATAGCCGAATTTTGTGCGCAGTTGTTCAGCCAATTCTTTAAACGCCAAATTCGAGTCATGCCTCTGGGCTGAACCGAATTCATCGATAAAGTCGCCAACCATGGCGGCAGTTGAATCGTTTACCCGCTTTTTCAGTTCCTGATCCGTCATTATCGCATCACGCTGTTCATATATAAACTTCCGCTGCTGGTTAAGAACATCGTCGTATTCCAGAAGGTGCTTGCGAATTTCAAAATTCCGTTCTTCTACCTTTTTCTGCGCGTTTTCGATACTGCGGTTCAGCATCGGGTGGAAAATAGGCTCGCCCCCCTCCATGCCAATCCTGCCCATAATACGCTTCATCTTTTCGCCGCCGAAAAGGCGCATCAGCTCATCGTCCATGGAAATAAAGAACTTGCTCTTCCCGGGATCGCCCTGGCGGCCGGAACGTCCGCGAAGCTGGTTGTCAATACGCCGGCTCTCATGCCTCTCGGTGCCGATTACATAAAGTCCGCCGATGGATTTTACTTCTTCATAGTCTTTTTTCCACTTTTCGTACTCTTCACGGAAAATAGCCGCGTACTGTTCCGGCGTTGCATTCGTTCCGGCGCGCCTGCGGGCACGGTGTTCGGGATTGCCTCCCAGCTTAATGTCAGTCCCCCGCCCCGCCATGTTTGTCGCAATGGTAACAGAGCCCTTTGCGCCCGCTTCGGAGATAATCAGCGCTTCCCGTTCGTGGTTTTTTGCGTTTAACACTTCGTGCCTTACGCCCCTGCGGGTAAGCATGGCGGAAACTGTCTCCGACTTTTCGATGGAGACAGTCCCTACAAGCATGGGCTGCCCTTTTTTATGCGCCTCGGCAATCTCGTCGCATAACGCTTTGTACTTGTCGGATTCATTCAAATAGACCAAATCATCATCGTCCTGGCGCACAACGGGCAGGTTTGTCGGGATAACCACAACATCAAGTTTATAAATTTTACTGAACTCAACAGCCTCGGTGTCGGCGGTTCCGGTCATGCCGGATATTTTTTTATAAAGCCTGAAATAATTCTGAAAAGTGATGGTCGCCAGGGTACGGTTGCGCTGGGCGATCTTGATTTTTTCCTTGGCCTCAATCGCCTGGTGCAGCCCGTCCGAATAACGCCTGCCATGCAGAATACGGCCGGTAAACTCATCGACAATCTGAACAAGTCCGTCCTGAACGACATAGTCAACATCAATATGAAACAGTTTATGCGCCTTCATCGCCTGGGTAAAATAATGAATGTACTCGAAATTTTCCTCGTCAACAATTGCGCCCTGAATCAAATTGCGCCTTTTAAGAATTTCCTCGATATTGGCGAGCCCCTGATTGGTAAAAGAAATATTTTTATTTTTTTCGTTTATTTTATAATCGCCGATAACTTCCTCGCCCTGGGTTTCATCAGGATAATCGCCGTTCTCTTTTTTTGTTACTTCCCGCAGTTTGCCCAGCAGCTTGTCAACTTCGGCATACTTGAACGTATCGTCCTCCGCCGCTCCGGAAATGATAAGCGGAGTGCGGGCTTCATCAATTAGAATCGAATCGATCTCGTCAACAATACAGAAATTGTGCCCGCGCTGAACACAGCTTTCCTTTTCACGGTGCATATTATCGCGCAGATAATCAAAACCAAATTCGTTATTTGTACCATAAGTGATGTCGCAGGCATAATTTTCCTTGCGCCGCGCAGGATCCATGTCGGAAAGAATTGTCCCGACAGTCATTCCCAGATAACTGAAAATGGGTTTCATCCACTCCGTATCGCGGCCTGCCAGATAATCATTAACCGTAACGATATGAATACCTTTGCCCGGTATTGCGTTCAGGTAGGCGGCCGCAACAGACATCAGGGTCTTGCCTTCGCCGGTTTTCATTTCTACGATTTTTCCCTGATGCAATACAATGGAGCCAAGCACCTGCACATCGTAGGGTCTCTCGCCCAAATTCCGGCGGGCTGCTTCCCGTGCAACGGCAAAGGCCTCCGGCAAAATGTCGTCCAGGCTTTCTCCGTTGTTATAACGCTCGCGGAAAACAGCCGTCATCTTTGGAAATTCTTCAGCAGGCAGGGCCGCCGCCCAGGCTTCTTTTTCATTTACCGCATGCAGTATGGGCAGCAAAGCCTTCAGATCCCGTTCATGTTTGGAACCGAACAGAGCTTTGATAATTTTTTCGATCATAAGATCAGTTTATCGAAAAAAGAAACGGCAAACAACCGTCAATTATAGGATTCGCAAGCCTTTATTATCATATTAACAAAACCTTCACGATCCAGATCGATGTTTGCAGTCACATTAAACTCCGCATCTGACCAGGGGCGGCGATCGGCAAGAGTCATTCCGGCAGTAAATTTTCCGGCGCACTCAATATCAATATGGTATGGCTTTGTAATAAACAGCTCCGGTTTGACAAGATACGCAACCGCGCAAGGGTCGTGAAGCGGCGCGCCTGTTGAACCGCGCTTTTTATAGTAGTTGTAATAAAAATCCATCAGCTCCGCTACCAGTACCGATACTCTGCCGCCGCTGTTTCGCAGCCGGTCAATGTCTTCCTGCATGAAAAAAGCCCGGTGAGTAACATCAAGGGACGACATGATGATGGGAATACCCGAACGAAAAACAATATCTGCCGCTTCCGGATCAACAAAAATATTAAACTCCGCTGCGGATGTCCAGTTGCCGGTTTCAATTCCGCCGCCCATAAGGGAGATTCTTTGGATATTTTTCTTAACCTCCGGATAGGTCGTAAATAAAATACCGATGTTGGTCAACGGACCGGTCGGAACAAGCGTTACAGGCTCCGGACTACCGGTGATAATTTCGCGTAACAAGTCCACTGCATGCATCCTTTCTTCCCGGAAATCAGGCTCCGGAATGGAAGGCCCGTCCAGGCCGCTTTCGCCGTGTACCGAAGGGGCCGTTTGCAGTTCGCGGAACATGGGTTTCGCCGCTCCGGCCGCCACAGGCGGATGTTTGCCGATAAAACTTAGAATTTTTTTTGCATTGCCAAGGGTCTTGTCCAGGGTCTGGTTTCCGGCAACAACTGTAACCGCCTTCAGATCCAGCTCTTCCCTGGAGCAGGCCAGTATCAGGGCAATGGCATCGTCATGACCGGGATCGCAATCCATAATAATGGGAATCTTTTTCATTGTGCCTCCTTAAAGACCGCTGTTTGCCATTGTAGTTTATTTATCCTTCTAAGAGTAGTATGCTTGTAGAGGCACACTCATGAAGGTACTTGTTTTTGGCTCGATAAACATTGATTTGGTTTTTTCGGTGGATCATATTGTGGTTCCCGGGGAAACTATCTCCAGTTCCGCCCTTGTAAAAAGCGCCGGGGGAAAGGGAGCGAATCAGGCGGCGGCGCTGGCAAAGGCCGGAATGCAGGTTTACATGGCCGGAAAAATAGGGCAGGACGGGCAGTTTATTTTAACGCTCCTTGAATCTTACGGCGTGGACACCGGCAGGGTTCTTCAATATGATGGGGCATCCGGCCAGGCGTTAATTCAGCTTGATAAAAACAAACAGAACTCGATTATTTTATTCTCCGGCGGCAATGGCGCGATAACTCCGGAAGAGATCGCTCCGGCAATGGCCGGTTTCAGCAGCGGGGATATGATCGTCTTACAAAACGAAATTGTTTATCTGAAAGAGATAATGGAGTGCGCAAAAAAACAGGGGCTGCGCATTTGCCTTAACCCCTCGCCTTTTAACAGTAAAATAACTGAACTTCCCCTGGACATTGCAGATATTTTTTTTATTAACGAAATTGAGGGCGCGGCTCTTGCCGAATTACCGCCCGGCACTCCGCTGGACGAAGTTTTGGAAAAGCTGGTCGCGCGTTTTCCAAATGCAGAAATAATTCTGACAGCCGGAAAAGATGGAGCTTATTACGGCTATAAAGACATAAGAAAAAAAAGTGATATCGTTGATGTGCCTGTGGTGGATACCGTGGGCGCGGGCGACGCTTTTACCGGATATTTTATCGCCGCAAGGGAAAAACAACTGCCTGTTGATCAAGCTCTTGAAGCGGCATGCAAGGCGGCTGCAATAACCGTTTCCCGCAAAGGTGCGCTGGAATCAATTCCGCATTACAGGGAAGTTGGTGTATACTGATAAAATGCGCCTTCTGACTGTTTCCAATCTGAAAAAACGCTTTAACCTGGAAGCGGGTTTCTTTGCCCGTTTTGGGCGTTTTGTAAACGCTGTAAACGATGTGTCCTTTTCCATCGGCAGAAACGAGTCCTATGGCCTTGCAGGCGAATCCGGCTGCGGAAAGACAACAACAGCCAGGCTGCTTGTTCGAATGTACGAAGCTGATGCAGGTGAAATTTTATTTTACCGCAATGGAACACCAATCCAGGTTGGAAGCCTGAAAAAAGATGAGCTGCGTCAATACCGGGAAAAAGTACGTTATGTGTTTCAGGACCCCGCCCGTTCCCTTAACCCAAGATTGAGCGTGTACGAGGTTCTTGTTTCCGGCTGCCGCCGGCCGCTGCGCAGGCAGGGTATAAGCGAGAAAGAACTCTATAAAAAAGCAGCCGCAATTTTGGAAGAGGTCGGGCTCCAGGCGGCGGATTTGGAAAAACGGCCGTCGGAGTTTTCCGGCGGCCAGCGGCAGCGGATATCAATCGCACGCGGGCTGTTGATGGAGCCGGAGCTTTTAATCTGCGACGAAGTAGTCTCGGCGCTTGATGTATCGATCCAGGGGCAGATACTGAACTTATTGCTTGATATACGCGAAAAGCGTGATATGTCATTTTTGTTTATTGCGCACGATCTAAAAGTAGCGTGCTACTTCTGCGACCGTATCGGCGTTATGTACAACGGTGAACTGATGGAAGAAGCGCCGGCAGCCCAATTGTACAGGGAAGCGCTGCATCCGTATACACAGCTTTTGTTTTCTTCGGCGGCAAATTCCGCAGAAGAGTCTCACGCAAAGGCGCAAAGACGCAAAGATAATGAAGAAAGTAATAGTGAGCGGCTTCCGGAAATATCTGAAATATCGTGTAAATTTGCGCCGCGATGCCCGCAAGCTATAGATCGATGCTTTAACGAGCATCCCGATTTTAGCGAAACAACCGCCGGACATTTAATCCGGTGTTTTAACCCATGTTGCCCCAATCCTTCCACCCCATAATCCGTAACTGGTTCGCCGAAACTTACGGGCAGCCGACATCTGTTCAGGCCGAAGCATGGCCGTTAATCGAGCGCGGCGAACATGTCCTTGCCCTTGCGCCAACCGGCAGCGGCAAAACTCTTACAGCCTTTCTATCGGCAATCTCCCGCTTCTGCGCAGGCGATGATACCGCCTACCCGGCAGACAAACTTTCAGTGTTGTATGTTTCACCTCTTAAAGCGTTAAACGAAGATATTAAACGCAACCTTCTTGAACCGCTGACTGCCATCAGGGAGCGTTTTGAAAAAGAGGAGCTTATCTTCCCGCCTGTGCACGTGGAAACAAGGTCGGGCGATACGCCCCAATCGGAGCGGCGGCGCTTCCTAATCCGCCCCCCTTCGATTCTCGCTCTTACGCCGGAAAGCCTTGCGATACTTCTGCTAAACCCAAAAGCAAGGCAGGTACTGTCAGATGTAAAATATCTTATCATTGATGAAATTCACTCGGTGCTTGGAAACAAGAGGGGCGCATTTCTTTCCTGCCAGATTGACCGCCTGGCCGAAGCCGCCGGAGAGTTCCAGAGGATAAGCCTTTCGGCAACAGTTCGTGACCCGCAAATAGCGGCGGAATTTGTCGGCGCTCTGGCGGACGGCCGTGCCAGAACAGTTCAAATAGTTGCGCCCCCGTCGGAAAAGAAAATTGAGTTTAGTGTTGAGTATCCTGATATCGAAAATGATATTGATCAAAAAGCGACGCCGGAAATAAAGAATGAACTTTTTGCCCGCATTGATAAATTCGGAAAACGCTACACGGTATTAATCAATTATATTTTACGCCGGATTGATGAAGGCGCGCATTTACTGGTCTTTGTTGAATCCCGGCGCAGGGCGGAACGGCTCTGCTATTTTCTGAACAGCGCCGCCGGCCGGCTGGCAGGACAAACTTTCGGTGGCGCAATTGCCTTTACGCATCACGGCTCGCTGTCAAAGGAATTAAGGCGCAGCGTCGAAAAAGGTCTCGCCGAGGGAAGCCTTCCCTGCGTCGTTGCCACTGCGTCTCTGGAACTTGGAATCGACATAGGCAGCGTAGACGAAGTGGTGCTTGCCGGAAGCCCGGCCAATGTTTCCCAGGCTTTGCAGCGCATAGGCCGTTCCGGTCATGGAGTGGGAAGGACAAGCAGGGGAAAACTATTTGCATTTCACGGAATGGATCTATTGATGGGCGCCGCCCTGAAAGATGCGGTAGATGAGCGGGATATAGAAAAAATACGTCCGATAGAAAATCCTCTGGATATACTTGCCCAGATCATACTTGCCCTGTGTGTAGAAAAGAAATGGAATATTGATGAATTGTACGCCCATCTAAGGGGCTTTTATACATTCAGAAATATTAACAGGGATTCTTATAATCGCACCGTCAGAATGTTGGCAGGGCTGGGTGCAAAATCCAGGCTTAGAGAAATAAAACCGAGGATTTGGCTGGATAAAACATTGGGGGAAATAGGAGCCATAGACAGCACCCTTACCCTGCTTTATTCGTCCGGCGGCGTGATTGCAAACCGCGGAATGTATTCCCTAAGACTTGCCGACGGCACGAAAATCGGAGAGCTTGACGAAGAATTTGTTTATGAACGCCGCCTGGGGGACTGTTTTGATTTCGGCTCACGCGGGTGGCGCATAACAAACATAGGGCCGGAATCCGTGGAGGCCGTTCCCCTGGAAACGAGGGTAGATTTTATCCCGTTCTGGAAGGCGGATGCCGTTTTTCGCAGCGGCAACCTTACAGAACGAGTTTTGGCAATTCTCGCATCTTACAACAGGACGGCATCGGTTGACTGCCTCGAAGGAACGGCACAAAAATCGCTGAAGGCCTTTCTCGATTCCCAAAAAGGAGCCCAGGGCGGCATCCCCCTTACCGACAATAAAACAATAGTTGTTGAAATAACGGAAGGCACTGAATTAAACAGGGAATTCAGCAGGGACTTCTGTTCGGTATTAATTCACAGTTTCCGCGGCGGCGCGGTAAATTATCCGCTTTCCCTGGCCCTGTGCCAGGAACTGGAAGAAACACTTAAAGTGCGCGTCGAAACTTTTTCCAATGATGACAGCATTCTCTTTTTTCTGCCGCGCCTTGGCGTCGAAAATGAAAATACATTCAAGTTACAGGATTTATTCCGCCGCGCCCTCGCCGCCCTGGAGACTGCCGGCAGCGGCGGGTTGTGCCGTGGAGAGCGGTTGTTCAGAGACCGCCTTGAAACATCAGGCGTCTTCGGCGCAAATTTCCGTGAAGCCGCCGAACGCAGCCTTCTGCTGCCAAAAGCAGGTTTCGGCAAACGCACGCCGCTGTGGATAATGAGACAGCGATCGAGGCGGCTCTTCGACGCAGTCGCCGCCGAAGACGGTTTTCCGGCAATTGCCGAAGCCTGGCGGAGCTGCCTTGTCGATATTTTTGATATTGACGGCTTTCGGGAACTGCTGGCTTCGATTAACAATGGAACCGTTAATCTCCTGTTTTTTCACAGCAAAACCCCAAGCCCCTTTTCCGGTGATATTGTCAACCAGGAAATAAACGGGCTTATATACGAAACTGATGAGCGCAAAGACCTCGCCGGTTCTAGCGCTTCCCTTTCGGACAGGGTCATAGAGGAAGCTCTGGGCAGTTCAGCGCTCAGGCCGGTTCTAAAGGCCGGTATCGTAAATGATTTTACCGAAAAACTGCGCAGGGAAAAAACAGGCTGGGCTCCCGAAAACGACATTGCGCTGACAGAATGGGTAAAAGAACGAATCGCCATTCCCATCGACGAATGGGAAGCTCTTACAGGGGCATTAGCTGAAAAGCCGGATACAAGCGGTAAAATCAAAATTGTTAAACGCAGCGGTGCGATGATTGCATCTGTGGTTCACATAGAATGGGAAGAAACATGGGAGAATGAAGCCCTGAGCCTGCTTGGGCCGTGGCTGCGTTACGAGGGGCCTGTATCGATCAAAAGAATTTGCGAAGTATTTGGCGTTAAGGAAAGCGCAGCTGACGACGCTGTAAGTGCGTTAGTTGAAATTGACGAAGCGGTTCGCGATGTTGCCCTCGGCGATGAAACAGGGCAAAAAGACGGACTTGTCTGCGACAGAGAAAACCTCGACATGCTGCTGCGCCTGTCGCGGAAAAAAGCCAGGCCGGTTATAAAGGAACAGCCTGCTTCCATGCTTGTCCCCTTTCTTGCCCTGCGCCAGGGAATAGTTTCCCGCACTGCCACAAATGCGGCTTTCAGAAAAGAACTGTATGCCTGGACAGCGCCGGCAAAACTCTGGGAGGCAGAAATTCTCTGCGCCAGAAACAAGTCCCTCGAGCCAGAAGCCATCGACCGGGAAATCCGCGAAGGCCGCCTTGTTTGGTACGGAACAGAAAAAGAGAAAATTGGCTTCTGTTCGCCCGAAGATTTGGATTTAGCGCTTGTCGGCGATTTACGCAAAGATGCGGGCGGCATGGAGCGGCTTTTGACATCGGGATTTTTTGACAAACTAAGGAATTTTTGGGAAATAAAAGATGAGCTAACACGCAGCGAAAATGATACAGACACCCGCACCTGCGCCGAAGATTTATGGCGCGAAGTATGGCTCGGCGGATTGTCGGCGGATACCCTTGAACCTGTAAGAAGGGGAATTGAATTCGGTTTTGTTCCAAAAGAAATTAATTTTCAGTTAGATACAGAAAGCGTCCCCTTTGGCCGCCGCCCCCGCGTTCCAAGGGCCCTGCGTGATCGCTGGCGCTCCGGCGCACCCGTTACCGGAAACTGGTTTTCGCTGTTGATGGACGGTGCAGAAAGTCCCGGCACACCCCTGGAAGAAGAAAGCCTTAACCGGGAGCGGGTGCGCCTGCTTCTCGATCGCTGGGGTATCCTCTGCCGCCCGCTGCTGGAACACGAGGCGCCTGTTTTCGGCTGGTCAAAACTGCTGCCGACAATCCGCCGCATGGAGCTTGCCGGCGAACTGGTCGCAGGCCGTTTTTTCGATGGAATTAACTCCCTGCAGTTCGCTTCCCCCGCCATTGCACGCGAACTGGAAGAGGCCGAGGCAATGCGGGAAATTTACTGGATGAATGCTATCGATCCGGCAAGCCCATGCGGCCTTTCAATCGAAGGCCTTGGATACCAGCCATGCGCCAGGAATGCAGCCAACAGGCTCTATTTCAGGGGCGCCGATCTTATCGCCATCAGTAATAAAAACGCCAGAGACATTCAGCTTTTTCCCGATCATACAGATCCGAACTTACCGCAGTTGATTAATATGTTCAAAATACCACGTACAAGAAAGGTTCTAAGCGAAAAAAATGTGATAATAGAAAAGATAAACGGCCAAGTTGCAGCTAACAGTGTGTACGCGCCGGGTTTTAGAGAAGCAGGTTTTACCACCGACCGCGGGCGTCTGTGTTTTTGGTAGCGTGAACAGCCTTATACAGTGATTTTATTTTTCCAGGGGAAATATTTTAATTTTTTCAGTCTGCCCTCTTTTACAAGGCCAAATATCACTTGGCGCGCCTGTGCCTCGGATATTCTGACTGTTTCGCTCTCTGCCAAAACCAAAGAAGCCTCCCCTGCCGTATAACGGCGTTTATTTTTATGGAAAAAATCTTTCAGGCTCGCTTCTTCCCTAAACTCCGCCATCGATTCCTTTTCGCAGACATCACAGCACTGCCTCTCGGGAACAAGGCCTCCACTGTCGTAGTTAAGCATGGCCAAAAGCTCATGTCTCCTGCAGCGCCCTGTTTCCCTGGCATAATTCAGCAGCGCCGCAATGCGGCTGCGTTCTTCTTTGGTTTTGGCGCGGCAAAGAGCGCCCTCGTCTTCCGGCCCCCACAGCAGTATTGCCTTTGACTGAGCCCCGTCACGCCCCGCCCTGCCTGCTTCCTGCAGATATGCCTCCACTGAAGGGGGACAGTCCCTGTGTATCACGGTGCGGATGTCCGATTTATCGACGCCCATTCCAAAAGCGCATGTTGCACATAACACAGCTTCGCTATTATTCAAAAACCATTTTTCCACACCGGCCTTTTCTTCCCTGCTTAAACCGGCGTGGTAGAACCGTATTTCTCCGTGCCAATCCATACCCATGTCGCCTAACTCATTTCTAAGATACCGTGCAATTTTTTCGGTTCCTTTCCGCGACGAACAGAATACAATCGCAGGCCGGTTGTTTTTTAAGAGGTAATCCCGCACAGCCAAATCGCGGTCAATGCAGGGCCTTGCCCAGTAACTGATGTTGGCCCTGTCTGGGCTTCCCACAATCTGCATCGCTTCCATATCGCCGAAAATGTATTTTTTAATTTTTTCCAGCACAGGTGCGCTGGCAGTTGCGGTAAAAGCGGTAACAAGCGGCGGATTAACATTTTTTATTATGGAATTTATTTCCAGGTAACTGGGCCTAAAGCTCTCCCCCCACTCACTTACGCAATGTGCCTCGTCTATAACAATGTGAACCACCTTAATTTTTTCCAGGGCTGCCTTTACCTGGGCCGTCAGCAGAACCTCGGGATTTGCGATTATGAATTTGCTTTTACCGCTTGCGAGTTTTTCCCAAATCGCATCACGCTCCTCCCTGCTTTGCCCTCCCCTTAGAATTACCGGGGAAAAACCATTTTCGCTAAGGCGGCGCTGCTGGTCGGCCATCAGCGAAAGAATTGGGTAGATAACCAGGGTCGGCCCTTCCATCAGCATTGCCGGAAGCTGAAAGCAAAGTGATTTTCCGGCGCCTGTGGGAAGAATCACAATCTGTTTCCCCGAAGAAAAGCGATCGGTGTCTTCATCTCCTTCCGGGATTGTTTCATCCGCTGCGGCGGTTTCAGGTTCCGGCCAGCGCAGCCGAATTCCTGAAGCTGCCGCCGCTTCAAGAATATTGGCAATAACAAGGCGCTGGTAGGGGAACAGGTACGACAGCCCGAACAGGCTCTTTACCGCATTGCCCAGGGGATCATCTGCCGGAAAGACTTCCCTGCCCAGCGAAATAATTTGATCTTCTTTCATGCATATATATGGCGCGCAGGCGCTGTTTTGCATTAGTGGCAGGGAGAAAATATTATGAACGAGAGCCAAAGAAGACGATCAAGGGAAGCTATGCTGTATTTAACCCGCAATTGGCGTGTAACTGCCGCAGGCAGCAGTACCGGAGCGGCGGCCGGACAACTCTCCGCCGCATTTTTTTTCAGGACCCTCAAAAAGGACACAGCAGCCGCATCTGTTGCCGGTAAAAAGGCGTGTTGGCCCCTTAAAACCGTTGAGACAGGAAGTTGTAGTAGGGTTACGATTGGATACACCGGCACCGCACACCTTGCCGGCACCTTCAAATAATTTACAATCTCCGCATGTATAAGCCATATTTACCTCCAAAACATTTATCAGCAGTAATATTGTGGAAATTCTATATGCCAGGCAAGGGACTTGTCAAGAAGAAAATTAACAACCCTGCAGGCTTTTCAGTCCCCTCCTTAACCTTTATCTTTTATCTGGTGCCGGGGTATTTTCAATTATTTTTAATTCTTTCCAACTATTAATTATTCCTTGATTGTTTTCTTTATTTTTATATACAAATGGCTTCAAAAATATATTTATTGCGATTTTTGAATAAATTTTTGAAATCATAGGATGTTTATTTATCTGTATTCTATGAATCAATTTAAGTGCCAATTTTTTTATTTTGATTTTATTTTTATCACTTAATGGATCTTTATTGAAGGTATTTTTAATTGCTATTGATCCTACATTATACCCACCTGCATTCATTACCATTTCCTTCATTATTCCCAATGTTTTGTTTCCCATTGCATTTTCATACGTAGTAATATTAATACAGGGCTTTTTATACAATAAATGCTCCATTGTAATATGTATCCTGTCATGAAACGATTTATACAATCCGGATACATTACTTGCATATGTAGGACTTCCAAAAATAATTGCATTACTATTTTTTATAATATCATGTATCTCTTCGATACCATCCTCCAAAAAAACACACTTGCCAGTTCTATAACAATTTTGACAACCTATACAATATTTTATATTAAAATCAATTAAATTGAAAAATTCTATATTTATGCCAGAAAAAGCAATTTCCAGTGATTCCTTAAAAAATTTTAATATTTTAAAAGTCGATCCATTTTTTCTTGGACTACCGTTAATTATTGTAACTTTCATTCTTAAGACCTCTAATCAGAAGTTGTTGTACGAGCGGTCATAACAGCCGCTATTTTAGTAAGATCGCCGTGAATAATTATGAGAAAGAAATTTTTCGTGACACACGCAGTGTTCCATCGGCAAATTTCGCCGGCTCATCCGCCATCGGATCGTGACCGGATTTGTCGAACCATACCAATTCTTTCTTTGGCGCGCGAACGAGATTGAAATATTCTTCTACTGGCCCAGATGGGCAAACCCAATCTTCGCGGCCTTGAAAAATAAAATATGGTACGTTAAATCTGGTATTGGTTTTAGCTAAGTCAAAATCCGGGTATTCTTCTAAAATCAGCTTTTTAACAGATTCGGACGAACCTTTGGCGATGCCGATTACGTCGCCGATGGAATATTCGCCAGACAATAAACCTTTTAATATCGGGCGTAAAATCGCAGAATAGTAACTCTGGCGTTTTGGATTGGGTGACCAGCCGCCGTACTTGCACAGGATTCGTCGCTGTTTCATTAGATCTTCCAACCCGCCGCGGTACATTTTGCCGTCGATCGGTGCACCAATTTCTTCTAAAACCCGGATTGATTTCTGATTGTTTGCATCGCGAGCGGCTTTCAGTGCGAAATCATACGACAACTTTTCGCCATGGCTCGACACGGCTTGGCCGTAATTGATGACGGCGGCGATTGTGTCAGGATGGCGATCAGCCAAGAGGCTAGTCAATACCGAACCCCACGATATGCCGGCAACGATGATCTTTTTCTGCTTGAATTCTTTGATCAGCCACAGTATCAATTCGTGCGTGTCTTCGACTAATTTGTCGTTAGTTAAGTGCGATTGATCTGCAATATACGACCCTCCCGTGCCGCGCTGATCCCAAGCTACAAGGATGAAGTTTTTCGCCAAATCGTCCTGTACCATTATTTCGTGGCGATTGCACAAACCCGGGCCGCCATGCACGAACAGAATCACAGGCTTGTCCGCTGTGCCGCGAATGTGGATTTTCTGCTCTACGCTGTTTAGTTTGATCTTTTGCTTTTTGTCAATCATGGGAGTATTCTCCTTTTATTTTTTTAATGTATTGTAATAAATCCCTCTTGATTATATTCTGAGAGACAGTACTTTGGTCAAATAAATTTTCATAAATGTCTCAGATCGCATCGATTTGTGACAGAAGGAAAGAATAATGTCAAAAAGTCAAACAGAGAAAGCTGACAACTCTAAAGAATGGATGGCAGACTCGCTGCTTCTCCTTATGAAAAGAAAAAAATTCAGGAGTATTACCATATCTGATATTGCACAAAAAGCCGGAATCGACAGAAGAACATTCTACCGTCATTTTTCTTCTAAAGAAGATATTATACAATTTAAAATTAATAAATTAGCAAAGGATTATGAAAAGTTAATTATATCACACAAAAATTTTAAAACAAAAGCCGTTTTAATCTCGTTTTATACCATTTGCGAAAAGGAAAAAGAATTCTTGTTATGTTTATATAAGAACAACTTGCTCCTTTTGCTGTTGAGGGAATTTGAAACTCTTTTTGAAATATATTTCATTAAGCACAAAAAAATTGATCCAACAATTGAATTAACTGAAACAAAATATATGTTAGCTTATCATACCGGTGGATTTTGGAATGTTTTAAATAAATGGCTTTCAGAAGGTGCCAATAAAACACCGGATGAAATTATTAGAATACTAGTTGATACCTTACCAGAATTAATTACAATAGGTAATGCTTAATAATTTACTTTTCCACAATTTTGGATCTTATGTCATTTAACGATCTGGATTAAACCCCTCCAACCCTGTCAGGTTGAAGGCTGAACAGGCGGTGTAGCGTTAATCGCTTGTTAGGCGACGTTTTTCTTTTACCACTATTTTTTATTTAAATTTTCCATTGTACTGATATTGAACCAGAAGTTGTTCTTATGTTTATATTATTATTTGGATTGTTTTCTCCAATAATTCCTTGTGCTAACCTTCTGTCAGAAACAGGGGAAAACAATCTTTCAGAAAATGGGGTAGATAAATTTCCGCTTGTTCTTCTTGCAGTAAAATTAAATTCACTATTTTGTGGTATAATAAGTTCAATCTTGCCACTAGTAGAAGTTAATGATATATTTCCATTAATTTCTATAAAAGAACTATAAATTCTTCCACTTGTTGTTTCTGCATAAACATCTCCATTTACCGTTCCAGCATTAATTGAACCACTTGAAGACTTAGCTTTCAATGATCCTGACAGTTGATCTATTGTAATACGTCCACTTGTAGATTCAATGGAAACATTGCCGACTATAATACCCAAATTAATACTACCGCTCGTTGATTTAGCAATAATATTTCCAGTTACTGAATTATTACTGATGCTTCCACTTGTTGTTTGTAAGTTTAATCGAGATAAAGTAAAATTATCAGAAACAATTATTCTCCCACTTGTTGTTGTTAAAGTGACATCTTGAATAAGATGCTCTGGAATATAAACTTCAATGCGAGCATAAAATGAATTAAACAATCCTAAAAAAATTGGTCTATTTCCTCTTCTTATTGATAATCTATTGCCATCATTATTTATATTTGAATAATAATTGCTATTATTTATGCTCATATATTCTTTAATAATAACAGAATTAGTTCTACTAGTTAATAAAATAATTTCATCTGATCTATAAGAAATTTCTATATTTGTAATTTTTTCAAATGCTATATTCTGTTCATTCACTAAAGGTATTTCTCTATTACCATTAGAATATACTGAAAATACCATAAAGAAAAAAACCAAAAATGAAACTATAACTTTCATAAATATCTCCCCCTAACTATTTTTTCACATTAATGCTTTAATGTCAATACATATTTTTAATGAATTGAATATTGGCACATAACGCTCCGGTTGTATGCGACGGTTTGGGCAGGCAAAAGGGCAATGCGAAGCATCGTATCGAAGATACGCAACCCCATGCCCAAACTGTGGCAGAGACAAAACCGCACAAAGGGCGAAGCACGACAGCGGTTTTTCGGAGTCCAAGCCGCCGTTAGGCGGCTAAGCGTAAACAGACCTGTTAAGCGCAGTTGGACCTATATTTTTAACCTTCAATATTTAAACTCCACCTCTATATAATCCAAATGTAGACTTTCTTTGAAAACTATATTTCAAAACTTTTGTTTCAATATTATCAATCCTTTTAATTGTTATATTTATTAAAACTATTATTGTTTTATCCTTTAAGGAATAATTACCTATATCAAAATCTGCTTTAAATGGTGCACTATTACTATGACTTAAATTTTCAGGTATAATGATTGGCTTTTCATAAATCATTTTATCATAGCTCATAAAATTTCCCGCCATTATATTATATTCATTAATAAAATATTCTGCTTTTTCTTCATTTCTTGAATATGCACTTACATATATTTTATATTGTTTTTTGTATGGTTTAGAACAATGTACTAATATCAGGGAATCATTAAAATAATATTTTTTATATACATCATTTAGTTTTTCATAATTACTAAGCCAAATTTGTGAATAAACTGGAATATCACTTAATTCAATACTTTCATATTTTGTATCTACCCATGGTGCAAAAGATGCTCCCCAAAATCCAGGAATAATAAAAATTATCAAAAAAAGAACAGTAATAGAAATAACAATAATTTGTTGATACTTTTTCATAGTGTATTATACATTTATATTTAATATTGTGTCAAGTCTGCAGCCAATCTTTTTATCAATTGAATTTTATAACATTTCTTCTTCAAATACATGATATTGACCTCTTTAAACCATATAACAGGCTCCTCCCTAACTCTTTGAGTGCCTTAATTTTAGCTTAAATATATTAACGATGTATCAGTCAAAATATGTCTAATTACGCCTAACGTTCCAGAATGACGACGTTCCAGCCCACCTTATAAAGCAAACCGTGGGTTTGCGGTGGGCTGGAATGTGGGTGAAGGAGGCGTGGGAGTGGCTTTAGCCATGACCTAGCCAACTGAACCCCTCCAACCCTGCCGGGTTGAAGGCCGAACAGGCGGCGTCCTGTCCATAGGACAGGCGCGTTAATCGTTTGTTATGTGAAGGTTGCGCCTTTTATTATTATTTTTACTTTATATTTTATAAATATTTGTTTCAAATATTTGCCTCAAACAATGGCGTAGACAAATACCTTTCGCCTGTATCGGGAAGAATAACCACAATTCTTTTCCCTTTGTTTTCTGTTCGATTGGCAATTTGTGCTGCAGCCCATAATGCCGCACCTGATGATATACCAACAAGCAGTCCATCAGTACGAGCAAGATTGCGCACTGTTTCAAATGCATCATCATTTTTTACAGTGATTATTTCATCGTAAATACTTGTGTTTAATATCTTCGGTACAAAACCTGCGCCAATACCTTGGATTTTGTGTGCCCCCGCTTTTCCCTCAGAAAGCATTGGAGAATCAAATGGTTCAACTGCAACAATCTTTATCAAGGGATTTTTTGATTTAAGAAAATCTCCTGCGCCTGTAATTGTTCCGCCAGTTCCAACACCTGAAACAAAAATATCAATTTTACCGTCTGTGTCATTCCAAATTTCAGGTCCGGTAGTTTCATAGTGGATTTGTGGATTGGCTGGATTATTAAACTGTTTGAGAATTAATGAATTAGGAATTTCTGCAATTAATTCTTCTGCTTTGGCAATTGCACCTTTCATCCCTTTTGTTCCTTCTGTTAGTACAAGTTCCGCACCATAAGCGGCTAACAATTTACGGCGTTCTATGCTCATTGTTTCAGGCATAGTAAGTATTATGCGATACCCTCGTGCTGCAGCTATAGAAGCAAGGCCAATGCCCGTATTTCCACTGGTTGGCTCAATAATAACCGAACCATTTTTTAATGTACCGTTTTTTTCTGCTTCATTGATCATTGCCAATGCGATACGATCTTTTACACTTCCGGTAGGGTTAAAATATTCCAGTTTGCCAAATATTTCAGCTTCAAGACCAAAATTCTTTTCGTACCCATTTAAACGCAATAATGGCGTTTTCCCAATGAGTTCTGATAAAGTGCTTGCGATTTTTTCCATAAAACTATTACCTCAAAGCCTGTTCTAAATCGGCGATAATATCGTCAATGTGTTCTGTCCCTATAGAAAGCCGTACAGTATTCGGCTTAATCCCCTGATCCAGCAATTCTTCTATAGAAAGCTGGGAATGCGTTGTAGAAGCCGGATGAATAACCAGCGATTTGGAATCTGCAACATTGGCAAGCAGGGAAAACAGCTCCAGCCTGTCGATAAAATCTTTCGCCTTTTCGGTATTACTCAAACCGGAGGTTTGCTTAATCTCAAAAGTGAAAATTGATCCTCCGCCATTCGGGAAATACTTTTGATATAAAGCATGATCCTGATGGCTTGGCAGGGACGGATGATTCACCGATTCTACCTGTGGATGTTGGCAGAGAAATTTAATCACTTTAAGGGCATTTTCTACATGACGTTCTACGCGAAGCGACAAAGTTTCCAGACCTTGAAGAAAAAGAAAAGAATGAAAAGGGCTTATTGTCGCACCGGTATCCCTCATAAGTGTTACCCTGATTTTTATAATATACGCAAGATTTCCCGCTGCTTCAGTAAGCACAACGCCATGATAACTTGCGTTTGGTTTTGAAAGACCGGGGAATTTGTCATTTTTTGCCCAATCAAATTTGCCGCTGTCAATTATCACACCGCCAATAGCAGTTCCATGCCCTCCAATAAACTTTGTTGCTGAATGAACAACTACATCTGCACCATGTTCAATGGGGCGAAATAGATATGGGGTTGCAAATGTATTGTCCACAATTAGGGGAATGCCATGTTCATGGGCAATAGTTGCCAGAGCTTCAATATTAACAATAGTGGAGTGGGGGTTTCCCAACGTTTCCACAAATAGCGCCTTCGTGTTTTCATTAATTGCGTTTTCAAAGTTTTTCGGGTCACTGCCATCTACAAATGTGGTAGAAATACCAAAATCGGGCAAGGTGTTGGCGAAAAGGTTGTATGTACCGCCATAGATACGCTTATCAGATACAATATTATGCCCTGCCGTAGCGATATTTTGTACTGCGTATGTAATTGCCGCCGCTCCCGAAGATGTCGCAAGAGCTGCCACGCCGCCTTCAAGAGCCGCTATACGCTGTTCAAATACATCTGAGGTTGGGTTCATCAGGCGGGTATAGATGTTCCCCGTTTCCGTCAAAGCAAACCTTCCGGCAGCTTGTGCACAATCCTTAAATACGTAAGAAGTTGTGGCATAAATTGGCACAGCCCTTGCATCTGTAGCCGAATCTGGCTTTTCCTGTCCAGCGTGAAGCTGGAGCGTTTCAAATTTGTGTTTTTTTCCCATGGATATACTCCTTTCTCTTAGTATGCACATTATTCCTATGTGTTAAGTATGATATTGTCAAAAATTGTAGAACTTGTCAATAGGCTGCTTGAAAACATAGTATGCCTATGGTATATATATGATAATATAATTAGGTAGGAAAACTGTGAAAATATCGACAAAAGGGCGGTACGCACTGCGTATGCTTATTGATTTAGCAGAGCATAAATCACTTGGGTTTATATCCTTGAAGGATATTTCACAGCGGCAAGGTATTTCAAGGAAATATTTAGAACAAATTGTTACTTTATTGAGTAACCCTGATATATTACGGTCAAATCGTGGAAATAAAGGCGGATATATGCTGGCAAAAGAGCCAAACCAATATATAGTTGGGGAAATATTGACAATTACCGAAGGAAGTTTAAGTCCTGTTTCATGCCTTGAAGATGAGCCAAATCGCTGCGAACGCAATATATTTTGTAAAACCTTACCGCTTTGGCAAGGGTTGGAAAATATTATTAATGAGTATCTTTATAACATTACTATTCAGGATATTATGGATAATTATAAAAAATATTAGCACCAAGAAGGCACACTTAGCCTAAGAAAAGTGTGGGATGACTTAGCCGACTGAACCCCTCCAACCCTGTCGGGTTGAAAGCCGAATATGCGGCGTAGCGTTAACAGTCCTGTTAAATGACGTGCGCCCATACAATAATTTTTTTCTTAATTTTAACGTCTACATTTTTTATAGCACTAAATTAAAAGAATCAGCCCACACTAGATATAGCGTGGGCTGACTAATACGGCACCATGAAAATCTGGTGTCAGTCACTAATGTGTGTACTCTCGGACACCCTCTTTTATTTAACCGTAAATTACAACACCTGCGAGGATGAATCCCCCACAAATCAGAAGGCCTGATACAAGCATAGCCATGACGCAGTAACCCATGATGTTCCGCGCGCTAAGACCGGCAACTCCAAGGGCCGGTAGTGCCCAGAAAGGCTGTATCATGTTGGTCCATGCGTCTCCCCAAGCAATGGACATGGCAGAAAGCGCCGGGTCTACTCCCAGGGCCTGGCCCGCGGGCATCATGATGGGACCTTGTACCGCCCACTGACCCCCGCCTGACGGGATAAAGAAATTTACAATTCCGGCTGAAAGGAAGGTAAAGAGCGGGAAAGTTACCCGCGTGGATATTGCAACAAAGGCATTGCTGATTACAGCGGCAAGGCTTAAACCCGTACCGCCCGCGGCTACAGCTGTCGCGCCGACCATGAGGCCCTGAATACCAGCGTAGAAGGGGAACTGAAGCAGAATAGGGCCCGCTTCTTTTGCGGCCTTTGCAATGGCCCGCACGTAAAGTATGGGTCTTCCGTAAAAAATAAGTCCCAGGGTAAGGAAGATCAGGTTAACAATATTGAGGTCTAGGGAGAAATTTGCCGCAGTCATTCGCCGGAAAAGATATATCACTGCAAAAGCAATGGCAATCCACTGAAGAATACGGCTGGCTTCAAGTTTTTCCGCAGGGGTTTCCGATTTAAATTGTTCTTCCGGGTCTTCGGTAAGCAGCGCCGGATTGATGAGTTTTATATCATCTCCCTTTGGATGCATGGCGCGATTAACAATGGGCAACAGGATAAATAAACCGGCGCAGATTAACAGGTTCCACCATGCGAATATCGTCTGACTGGTAGAAACAGCTTCCGTAAGCACGCCGCCGGTACTTGGGATGGCTGCTCCCGCAGCGGGCGCTGTAGCGACACCCAAAGGAATAGAGCCGGAAAAACCGCCGTGCCAGATAAGGAAGCCCGTATAGGCGGAAGCAATTATCAGAGGATAATCCACTTTAAGGCCAGTCTTTGAGATTTCCTTGGCAATAAGCGCGCCGACTATGAGCCCAAAACCCCAGTTTAGCCAGCATGCGGCAAGTGAAACGACGGTGGTCAGCACAATGGCCTGGCCCGCTGTTTTTGGAATTGATGCCAGAGTTTTAAGGAATTTTTTCATTGGCGGCGAGTTCGCCATAGCCGAACCCAGAACCAAAACCAGGGCCATTTGCATAGAGAATGCCAAGAGTACCCACATTCCATTTCCCCAATGCATTACCATGGTAACCGGGCCCTGACTCGTAAGGGGCATGGCCAGGAGGAAACATATTATCGTTAAGATAATACAAAAGAGGAAAGGATCCGGAAGGAAGCGTTGAACCAGGGCAACGCACGCATTTGTAAACTTTCTAAACATATACACCTCCTATGTAAGAATCGTTTAGCTATTATACACTTAAATTTATGTTATTACAAGATAACGGATAAAGTATTTTTATAAATTTGACAAAAAAAGAGTGCCTGACACAGAATCTTTATATTGTACAATTATTAATACACCCATATGTATTGTATTTTAATTTTTATTTCATGTGCCAAGGATGTAGCTTGCATACAATAATTTTAATAAAATATTTTTCTTCTAAAATTTATGCTTTTATTATGACATTTTTTGGACGTATGTCATTTAACGTTATAGGTTGATGACATTGGGCTTTTTACATTATTAGTCTATTTCAAAATTACCTGTATTAAGGTCACCATAGTATCTACCACTTTTTGCCGTAAATTTTAATAATATAAAATCAGGATCATTTATTCCCTCTGGATAATACATGGTAAAACCATCTTTCCATATTTCCTTTTTTACCTTCATATCATCAATAACTTCCATTGCCCCAAGTAACATGACTCCTTTAAAAGCAGGTCCATTACAAAAATAAATACATGCTTTAGGATTCTTTAGATATTGTTTTGTCCTTATTGAGGAAGTATTGGTATGCCAATAAAACGTTTTTATCCCATCCCGTTTACAAGGGGGCAACATAGCCTTGGTATTTGGAAACCCGTTTTCATCCACTGAACTAATAAAACTTACTGTCTGTTCTGATATTAGACCTTCTAACATTTCTTTTCCCGTCATTTCGTCCTCCGAATAAAGTGTTGAATAAAATTTATTTTAATTTTTTTCTATAATCACAATCTTTTATTTTTACAAACCCGTTACTCAACAATACTTTTATTGATGGTATATTTACTGGTTCAGGATCTGCAAGTATTTCCTTTCCTTCAATTTCTACAATTTTTTCCTCTAATTTTTTTACAATAATTTTACCAATCCCTTTATTAAGAAATTCCTCTTCCCCAATAAAATAACCTATTTCATAAACAGAATTTTTATTAACAATAATCCCATAATTTTTTTCTAAATATTCCTGTTCATAATAAATATCCACAAAAAGTCCGCAACCAATTTTTATACCATTATAATTTACTATAAAATATTTGAAGTGATTATATTTTCCATCAGTATTATTTACTTCATGCAACCATGCTTGTTTTTCTTCTTCTCCACCTGGACAAAGTCTTTTGTAAATATATTCTTTATTCAACCATTTAATAAAAGTGTTTACATCTTCTTTTTTGAGAGGTTTTAATGTGATTTTATTTTCTAATACATTCATACAATCATTATTATATTATTTTTCACCATTTGTCAACATCAATTTTTAATAATGTCTCTTTCGTTTTAAACCAAATGGCACATAACGTTCGAGGTTAGCGACGTTTGGGGCAGGTAATAGGACAATGCGTAACATTGACCCCTGCCCCAAATGTGAGTGGAGCATGGCATGGGAGCGAGCTCGCAGGGCGACTGACTTAGCCATGCGTAACCCCTCCAACCCTGTCGGGTTGAAGGCCGAATGAGCGGCGTAACATCTACCGTTTGTTAGGCAAAGTAAATATTACTTGTTTTACATTTCTAAAATTTTTATATCCTCTTTTTCATATTTATGTTTTCCAATTTGCTTCTTTTTATAATTCCAACATTTTATACAATCATTTTTACTTAAATTTGGATTATCTTCAAAAAAATCTCTTGTATAATGATTATATTCAAATTGTTTTCTAATTATATTTTTTTTACCAGATTTTTTTTCAAATGCAATTTTATTATATATTTTTATTGCTTCATTGTATGTATTCTTACCTTTATTTTCTTCCATCCAATTCATAAATTGAACATTAAATTTAAAATATTTCCCAATTGTTTCTTTAAAAAAGGCTCTATGAATTTCATTATTTGAATAATTTATATCAATTATTTTTTTCAATGAAGGTTCAAAATTACTATTTACTTTTTTCTGTTTTCCAATTATCTTTTTTACAGTTTTCTTCTCTATAAAACCACAAATATATTCTAATAAATTTTCTTTTAAACCTGTTGTTGGTAAACCATAATTTTTACATAATTTTACCAGTTCATTTTTTAAATAATAAGTATCATATAATTCCTTTTTTGTCTTTGGTAAATTCATAATCCATTATATTCCATTTATTCTATTGTGTCAATATTTATATTCAATTATTTTTATTTTTTTAATGTTTATTACACATAACTCTTTAGGTTAGCGACATTTTTGCAGCCCGAATAAGCGCTCGCGTAGAAATACCAGGACTGCTAAAATGTGCTTGAGGTGAGCCGTGGGAATGGAGCTAAGCGCAATGACCTAGGCGAACGTAAACCCGGAGCCGCCGATTAGGCGGCGAAGCGTTAACCGTTTATTATGTGAAGTACGAGCGTTCATTATTTCTTTTGTAATATATTAATTTAAACAACTACTCAGCATTATTCAATTTCAAGTATTTCTGTCTTGAATCAATAATAATACCTACCATTTTTAGCGGTAAATTTTAATAAACAATAATTTGGATTATTTATTCCACAATTTGGATACTTCTTTCCTTTAACTGATAATTTTTTCTTTATTTCTTTTTTAACTTTTATTGGAATGTGTTTATTTATACTACAGTATTTAATAATTCTAAAGCTTTTTTATACAAAGGGTCAAATTCACACCCGCAATTTCCACATTCTGCATCTGCCCGCTCAATTATTTTGATTAATTCTTTGGTAGAATTAAAATATTTTCCATTGTCTTTATTTGCCACTAGCCATGCTTTTGAGGGGGCTTCAATTAAATCCCAGCCTGATTCCGAGAATTTTGTAACGATTTTAACCAATTCTTCCATAAAATTCCTCCAAAAGGACTTATTTACTACATTAGTATGCTTTCTTTGTATTTTATACTATACTTTTTTCTTTAAGTCAATTATTTCATTTTTTTAATTCAATTTAGTACGTATTGCACATAACGTTCTAGGTTGGCGACAGTTTGGCAGCCCGAATAAACAAATGCGTAGCATTTGCAGGGCTGACAAACTGTGGGTGAAGGCTGGCGTGGGAATGGCGTAGCCATGACCCAGCCGACTGAACCCCTCCACCCCTGTCAGGTTAAAGGCCGAACAGGCGGCGTAGCTTAAACAGGAGGTTCCTTTAATTAAATTTTTCATATTCATTTCCTTTTTTCCACATAATTTTTTGAAATAATTGTTTTTCTAAATTTATTACATAATAATAACTTTTAGATTCCTAATATTCTCATGAACTTTTATAATTTTCAAATTCCAATTTGCCATAATCTCAAATAAATTATTCCAATCACAAAATGCAAAAACAAATAAATTGTTTCAATTACAATGCAAATAATGTTAAAAGGCTTTCCTAATCCTTTTTTTAATTCATTTCTACTACTAAAAATAATATATACCGATATAATCCATATAAAATAAACTGAAAGATAAATTACAGTATCTATTATTTTCCAAGGCCATAAATTTGGAATAAATAGAGAAATAACAAACAATTTATGTCCAACAGTAAGTAGTAAATTAACTTTTGTTCTACTGCTTACTTCTAATTCCTTCCATGTTTTTAATAGATTTTCATCAGAAAATAAATCTTCTTTCATTATCTTATATTTTACATTAAATAATTTATTAGGTCAAGTACATATTTTGCCCATATTGCACATAACTATAAGTATATGCAAGAAATTCTCTAAGAGGACGGCAAAAATTTTATAGCTTTTAACTTTTATCTTTTCCTTCCTTTTCCCCCAGCGCTACACTGCTGCGGTATTGCCAAAATGCATTAGAAAATGTAACACGGGGTGTCCGGTGAACTGCGGGCCCTCGAACGAGGGACGCGAGTTCACCGGACGGGACCCCAGAAATATTTACAAATGCATTTTGGCATCGCCGTAGCCGTGGAAAGCGCCCCTACTCCACCTTAAACTTCGACACTTCCCGAATTAAAAATTCAATGCCGTCGCGGTTCTTGCCGCTAATCTCATTTATCTGATTTATGGCGGAGTTGACTTGCTGCGCTCCTGTGGTCATCTCGTTTATGCCGGACGCAATTTCCTGGGTTATCATTTCCAATTCCTGGCTTTCCTTTAACACCTCTTTGGAACCTGTCAGCATTTCGTTGGAATCATTTTTTACCATACTGGTTATTTCATTCACACTGCTGACTCCTTCAAGAATTTGCCTGCTTCCAATTCCCTGCTCCTCCATCGCATTGCGGATTCTTCCTTCCTGTTCGGCGACAGTCTTGACGCTGGTGTCGATGGCTTCAAACCTCGCCAGCACTTTATCGGTCGCAATGGTAATTTTGTCGATGGAGCTTTTTATTTTTTTCAATACGGAGCCAATGGTATTGGACTGTTCGCTGGAACTCTCCGCCAGCTTGCGAATTTCATCGGCCACTACGGCAAAACCCTTGCCAGCCTCTCCTGCATGGGCAGCTTCAATTGCGGCGTTCATCGAAAGCAGATTGGTCTGGCTGGCGATGTTTTCCATTACCGAGTTAATCTCCAAAAGACCTTCAGATTCCTTGGCTATTTCCTGAATATCCGAAGCTACCTCCGACAAACCGGTACGCCCCACTTCGGAAGCGTCCATCAGGGTTTTTACGTTTCCTTCATTTTTAACAAGCGTATCCGTAACAGATTGAATATTCGCTACCATTTCTTCGATGGCCGAAGAAGCCTGCGATATATTGGAACTCTGATTTTCAACATGTCCGTTCAGATTATTAATATTATTAACAACCTGTCCCATTGTTGCAGAGGTTTCAGTTACAGTGGCGCTCTGGGTTATTACACGCTCCTTCATATTTTGAATATTGGCGGCAATTTCATTCATCGAGACGGCAGTCTCATTCATTTTAACGGCAAGGTCGGAGCCGATTCCTGAAAGCATCGCGGCTTCTTTATTAATATTGACGACAAACTCTTTAATTTTTCGCAGAGTTAAATTGAAGTAATAGGCTAAATCGCCGAGTTCGTCTTTGGAAGAAATATCTATCTGCCGGGTAAGATCCCCCTCGCCGTGGGCAATATCCTTCATTGCCGCAACCATGCGGCGCACCGGCCTTGTAAGAATCGTGCTAAAGCGCAGAGATATGAAAATCGCCGTAAGCGCCGTTACCACGCCCAGGATAATGGTAATTCTTAAAACCCGCATGAAACTTTCATTCATCTCGTCCGTGGAACCTATAGATACAATATGCCAGTTGGTGTCCGAAACAGGTATGGTAGCCCAGTAGGTATTTCCCTCAATCTTAACCTGCAGTCCTGACAAAAAGCTGCTGTCAAGGGTCGCCCCTTCGGCTTCAAAAAAGTTCTGATTCAATATCAAGTCTGTATTCTCATGTATAAGGTAAAGGCCTTCCTTGCTAACAATAAAAGTTGTGCCATCGCTGGTTACCTTTTGATTGCCGACGATTTCGATAAGATCATCAAGAAAGATGTTGGTTCCGCCGACGCCCAATATTCTGCCATTGCTGTCGTGTATGGTACGCGACATTGCCACAGCCACCCTGAATGTCTGGGTATCAACATAAGGGTTAATAATCTGGAGAGTTCCCGGATTGTCTCTGCCGGCAATAAACCATGGTCTTAGTAATTGATCCCACGCCGGGTTCGAGGCGTAATAGTCAAAGCCGGTGGAAGCCATAAAACGGCCTCCGGCAAAACGGGATTCAATAGTACCATAAAAAATTTCATGAACATTCGGCACCGTTTTTGCCATTTCGTTTGTAAGTCTGTACAACTGATCAAAATCATCGATTTGGGAGATTACCACGGCGGCGCTGTTTATCAAATCAATTGCCGGAAGTATCGATTCTTTAATGCTGACGCTGAGGGTTTTCATGGTTAATTCCGCAGTTGACACCATGTTCTGCTTAGCGGTCCTGGACAGGTTTATCAGTGAAACCGCCGTAAAGACAATAGCAATTGCAAGAGTCAGTGATAATAACAAGATCATAATCCGCCTGGCCAGCACGCCGGATTTGTCTTTCCACGAATTGTTTTGTTTACTGATACTGCCCATGACTTCACTAGCCATAACGACCTCCTGTTAATTTTAAATTTCCATAAGATAGATTATAGCAAAGCTGAGTATATGGAGCAAGAAAAAACCGCAAAAGGCCGTAAAATAATTACAAGGGCCGGGTACAAGAAGCCCCTTACCAGGCAGAAAACAACCAGGCGTCCTGATTGCAGCGTAGAATTCCCTTTGCGGAAACCCATATTTCTATTGATTTACGCAGAGGAAAAACCGGCATTTCATTTTCTGGAAATGTTAAGGGGGCCGCAAAGGGGGAGCCGCAATACCATACGCCCGAAGGCACCGCAATGTTCATTTCTACCACCGGTTCGGGCTCAATGCGGCGGCGGTCAAAACCGGTTTTTACCGTTCTTTCCGCTATTGATCGCCAATCTGCCAGCCAGGGATCCCGGCAAATGTTTTCGTTAATTGCGCCTGTTTTAAAAAGCTCCCTAAAACGGGGCCAGTTAAAATAGTGGGGCAGCCTTGGAACCGCTGAAGAAGTCGCATCTTGGCGGTCGGCAAGGGCAAGCTCCCAATAAAAAACCGCATCCGGCCCTGCCCGCCAGCTAAGATAAATGCGGTTTCCGGAAACATCATAGGGAAAAATGGCGCCGGCAGGCCGGAAAATGCCCGGGGCAATACCTTTTTCCGGCCAGTACGGCCAGGCGGACACGGCGGTCGCCCATGTCTGGGGCAGCGCTATTTCCATGTTTTCGGCGGAATAAACATTTTTTTGCTGTTTTTCGCCGCCTTCATTAACCCATTCTATCCGCCAGTGCGGCTGCCCCAGCAAGGAGATCCAGGCACCGGGCGGCCTGGGCAGGGAGAGAACATAAGGCGAATTAAAACCAGCCTCATCGCAGGAAATTAGCGGCAGCGTCAGGGAACAGATCAGTGCCGGCACAAAAAATCGTGTTTTCATACCTATTAATGGCGCAGCCCCGCCCGTTTGCTTTAGCCATTTTTGGAAAAAGCCTCAATTGCCAACTTTTGTCATTTAGTGCATAATTAGACGATGGCCGACAAGGACACTGCCAACTATACCGATATTCTCTCACAGGTTCTTGACGCCCGAAAAAACTGGCTGGAAAAATCGGAACTGGCGACATTCAAGGAAGCTCTCCGTTCTTTTCAAAGCTCTTTTTCCTCGTTGTACAATATCTTCTTAAAAAAGAAATTGATAAACGAAGACCCCTACAAGCAGGAAGCAAAAATAAGTGAACTGGAAGTGCCGGAAACCAGCTCTTTTAATGAAGCAAAACGAATGGAACAAATTTCTATCAGGCTGGCCAATCTTGACAATCAGCTTGACTTTCTTGTTAACTTTTACCAGCTAACAGTAGATTCGCTAAATATTGAACAAATAAAAAAAATTATTGGTCTTATTAGATTCATCGACTGGGCTAATCTGACGCCGGATTCCCAATCGCCGATTACAAAGGCGGTTGCAGAAATAACCAGCCAGTCGAAGAGCGGCGTTGATCAAATTACCCTCAGCATCATAGGCGAAAGCCTTACAAGGCTTCCAAAAGCTACATCCGCTGTGATGGGCATTTTAAGGGAATTAACAGCCTACCACAAGGAAAACTACAAGCTTAATGTCCGGCTTACCGTTACCCATGATATGGCTGCCGGCGATGCCAATTTGGCAAATATTAGAAAGAAGTTTTCTGCCGTCATGCCCAAAACCCCGTTTTATCATGAGTTAATAGAAGAGATCATTAAAGAAGACTACTCCGGCGACGGGCAGGCAATGAAAGATGCTATATTAAAATCCCTGAAGGTTGCGGCGGAAAAACCCAAACAGGCAAAAGCGCCGGTCAATTTTAAAAATATTTTATTGGATGGAATGCAGGTCATCGGCGGCACGAATACCGCATTATCAGAAATAGGAATGAAACTTGATGAAAATGCGGAAGTCTTTGCAAACCAGAAAAAAAGTTTTTTTGAAAAACTAAGGTTATTGATCCGGCAGATGACAAACAGTGAGCCCGAAGAGGTGTTCTATGATTTGGAATATCTGGACTCCACCAAGGGTATAACAGTTAAAGAGCAGCTTGCGTACCGCCGGTTCCGTGAAGACATGGAAAAAAAATCAAAAATCCTGATCGGCTTTGCCCGCGGCAGCCAGGCAACAGCGAAACTGGCTTCCATGACAGAAGAAAATATCATCGTCTATCTCGAAAGAAATATAAGGGATGTTCAGAATTTTTTCAAAACCCTGAATGCCCTGGACGAATTCTTCAAATCAAAAATTCCCGCAACTGACCGGCACAAGATTAAGGGCATAAAACCGGAGCTAGCGACATTAAAAAATTCGATTATCAGGGCAAATCAGCTAAAATTTGAATATACCGCCCAGAAAGAAGAGGAAGAGCAGATGAAGCGCCTGGGAATCAGCACGGGCGAACCCACAGGATAAACTGATGACTAATTTCAGATTAAAAATAATTCCTCTTTTTGCCCTTATGTTTGTTGTCGGCGGATGCCGGAGTTCAGGAACATATAAAGAACCGGTTTCCTCCGCACAGGAAAATGAATCCCCGGGAGTTCCGGATTATGCTGAAATCCGCCCAAGGGTTGAGAGCAGGGACGAACTTACAGTGGTTTTTTCCAGGGGCGATGTGGAACTTGATTTCCGCAAATCTTTTCTGGCAAGCGAGGCCCAGCTTTTTACCGCGATTTACGAGGGGCTTTTTTCGTACCACCCCAGCACAATGGAGCCGATCCCCGCCGCGGCGGAAAGATGGGATATTTCAGAAGATAAAAAACAATGGACATTTACAATAAGGCAAAATGCGAGGTTTTGGAACGGCGACCCGTTACGCGCAGAAGATTTCCGGGCGGCCTGGCTTTCACTGATTTCTCCTGAACGGGATTCCCCCTACTCAAGCCTGTTCGATGTGATCGAAGGCGCCAGGGATTACCGCAACGGACTGGAAAGGAATCCGGAAAAGGTGGGCATAATAGCATCGGGTCCAAGAACATTGACAGTTAAGCTAAATTCACCGGCAGCTTTTTTTCCTGCCATGCTCTGTCACCATTCTTTCAGCCCAATTCATTCTTCAATGCTGAACAGGGAAGAATGGTCGCCCAGGGGAAACGAAAGGAACTGGCAGCCGCCGATATCCAACGGCCCGTTTCGCATAACCGAAATGAATGAAGAGCGCATCGTTCTGTTAAAAAGCGATCAATACTGGGATGCAAGGCGGGTATCGCTGAACAAACTAACGCTTAGATATACCGAAACCGGGGACGAAGCCTCCGGCATGTGGAACTCCGGAGAAGCCCGTTGGATTTCGGGCGACGTCAACTTCGACGCCCTGACCGACCGTTCGGGCATTCAGGTGAACGCCATGTTTGCCACGCACTATTATTTTATCCGTTCAGCGGAAAAACCATGGAACGATCATCGAATTCGCCGCGCCCTTATGCTTGTTCTGCCCTGGGAAGAAATCCGGCAGGGGCATTTTCTGCCGGCAAAAACTTTAATTTACCCAATCTCCGGCTATCCAGAAATCGAGGGAATTTCCGAGACCGACATCGAAGAAGCTGAAAAACTCCTTGCCCAGGCCGGATATTCCGGCGGATATGGCCTGCCGGAGATGGTAATACGCCTGACGCCTTCGCAGGAAGCGGCCCGTATCGGCGGACTAATGGCAACCACCTGGAAAGAAAAACTGGGGGTACCTGTGCGTGTAGAGGTCATTCCATACAACCGGTATTTTCAGTCAATGAAAGAAAGCGGCTATGGAGTTGGTTCATCAACCTGGATCGGAGATTTCGCCGACCCCTATACCTTTCTGCAAATGTGGAGGAAGGACTCCAATTTGAATGATGCCCGTCTTAATGATGAAGAATATGAAAAACTGATGGAAAAATCCATGGGCGAAGAAGGAGAAAAAAGGCTTGCCACCCTCGCCGAGGCTGAAAAACTGTTATTGGACCGCGGTTCTGTACTGCCCATCTCCTACAGTCCGGCAGTAAATATTGTAGATACTGATGAGCTTGACGGCTGGTTCCTCAATGCCCTGGACATACACCCATTCAAATATATTTCTTTTAAAGCGTTCCGCCCCCTGCCTGGGGTCGTGATGGCAAAATGATCCGCACCGGTCTTGGACAGGATTTGCACCGCCTTAAAAGGGGACGCCCTTTCCTGCTGGGCGGTGTAAGTATTCCCGCTCCAAAGGGAGAACTGGGACATTCAGACGGCGATTTACTTGCGCACGCTGTAACGGATGCTGTTCTGGGCGCGGCTGGCCTTGGGGACATCGGCGAATTTTTCCCGCCGTCAGACCCTGCGTGGAAAAACGCCGATTCTATGGAGCTGTTACGCGCCGCTTTTTCCAGAGTAAAGGAAGCCGGCTGGCGTCTTGTAAACCTTGATTGCGTAATAATCTGCGAAAGTCCAAAAATACTCCCACATCGCCAGGCGATAAGGGATTCCCTTGCATCTGCCCTTGAAGTATCTTCGGAAAAGATTTTTCTTAAAGGGAAAACTGCAGAGAGCATGGGACCTGTTGGCAAGGGCAGGGCGATTGAAGCCCTCGCCCTGTGCCTGCTGGAAAAAGACGGGGAATAGTTTTGAATGCACCGGCTCACCGGCCAGAATGGGATGCAATTTTTCGCAGCCTTCAGGCATGGCGCAAGAATCTGAGTGAAAAAGATCCATCGGTAAGCACCGTTGCAGAAATTTACAGCAAAGATTCCTGGGCTGTTTTAGTATCTACAATACTGAGTCTGCGCACCAAGGACGAGGTAACTCTCGTGGTCTCAAAAAAACTACTCGATAAAGCCGGCAGCCCCGCTGAACTGGCAGCCATGAAGGAGGAAAAACTCGCCGGCCTTGTTTATCCGGCGGGTTTCTACAGAAACAAGGCAGCCTCTTTGAAAAAAATTGCAAAAATCCTGATTGAGCAATACAACGGTAAAGTACCTGCGGACATGGACGCCCTGCTTGCCCTGCCCGGAGTGGGAAGGAAAACCGCAAACCTGGTGCTTATCGAAGCATTTGGGAAACCAGGCGTCTGCGTAGATATCCACGTCCACCGCATAACAAACAGGGCCGGCTGGCTGCGCACAAAAACCCCCGACGATACGGAAATGATCCTGCGCGAAATACTCCCCCGAAAATACTGGAAAAGCATTAATGCCATGCTGGTTCTGTACGGCCAAAAACTCTGCCGCCCCATTAGCCCTTTTTGTTCAAGCTGTGTAATAAAAAACCACTGTGCCCGAATCGATGTTGGAACCTCAAGATGATGGAACAGCCAGGCAGTATAATATTGGAAGTAACCTTAGCGCCTAATATGCGGGCATTGGCACGATATCAGGCGCTGCAGTTCTTACCTTTTCTTTCCGGCTTTTGAGATGCCCTTTAGTATTTTATTTAATTTTTTGTCCCCGGCAGCCTGATCAATATCATATTTCATCTGTGCAACAAGCCAGAATTCAGGATTTGTGCTGAATACTTTTGCAAGACGCATTGCAACAGACGTTGTTATCCGGCTTTGATCCAGGCTTATAAGCCTTAATGCTGTTTGACTGCACTTAATTTCCCTCGCAAGTCTGTTGCAGTTCAGGCCATGCTTGTCGAGTAATCCCAAAAGAAGGGATCCCGGTGATTGTTTTGTTTTTGCCATGATTACTCCTTAAAATAAATAATAATATAAATAAAAATATTAGTCCAGTGATACTCTGCAAAACTATGCATTACTGGCAGAGAAACTAAATTAGTTTTTCAATGTGCCAGGTGGGTTTTCCGTTCTGTTTCCCCGAAAAGAGCGCGTGTTCGGTATAGCCGGCTTCAATGAGTGTTTGCCGCGCAATATCATAATTTCCGTTAATGTCTGCGGCACGGTGAGCATCGGCTGTTATTATCGCCGGAACTTTATGCTCATTAAAAATACGTAAAAGGAAGGCGGAGGGACAGGTCTCATTAATGTAAGCCCGGTTAAGACCGCCCGTATTTACTTCGACTGCGACTCCGGCGCAGGCGGCGGTACGGGCTATTTCGGCTGCAATCAAAAAATCCCTTTCTGCATATAAACCCAGCAAATTTTTTTTAACCAGATCAATATGTCCAATAATATCAATTCCCCCAAGGGCAACCATTTCCGCCATTGCGGTCCAGTAGCATTGCAGAAAAGCTTCCAGGTCTCCGCCAAAACCTTCGCGAATGCCATTTTCAAACTCTTCCTGCGGCCCGTCTACTGTAAAAGGCTGTGCGCCATTGGGCGGAACAACATAGTGTATTGAGCCAATAATAAAATCGGAATTAAAAGCCTTTATGTCGCTGTCCATGGCCGATCTGAGCCCCTTGATATAATCAAGCTCAAGGCCAAGGAAAACCGCCAGTTTCCCATGCCAGCGGCTGCGTGCGGCAAGCACTTCACCCGCATATTCGTTCAACTTTTCATCGCTCATGTGCCAGTCCGTCTTAAAACCCGTATGCCTAAAAACCGGCGCATGAGAACTGAATCCAATGGCATAAAGACCCCTTGCATGCGCCGCACGGCACATCGTCTCTATATCGTCCTTGCCATCACAAAAAAGAGTATGTGTGTGCATGCTGGCAAGTCGCATTTGCGGATTCATATGCTTAATTAAATTATAGCTACGGATCGCACGGCAGACAAGATTGACATAAAGATAATTTCTGCATAATATGTAATTAAGGAGATTATGTGGCGAAAGAAGAAGCTATTGAGGTAGAAGGTATTGTAAAGGAAGCTCTTCCCAACACCATGTTCAGGGTCGAGCTTGACAATCAAAAGGGACACCTCATTCTTGCTCACCTTTCCGGTAAAATGCGCAAGCATTACATTCGTATAGTACCCGGCGACCGGGTCAAGATCGCCCTTTCCCCATACGATTTAAGCAGAGGCCGGATCATTTACCGTGAACGATAAGAGAGGTTAATAATGGCTGATGATGTCGTTTTATTAAATCTCGAAGAAGGCATAGGAAGGGTTATGAATAACAAGAACCTCTATGTCAAACTGCTTGTAAAATTCAAAGATGGTACAAATCTAAATGATCTGGAAACCGCGCTTGCCGAAGGTGACATGGAAAAAGCACATAGTACCGCCCACATGATTAAAGGAGTGGTCGCAAATCTCTCACTTCCTGAGTTGTGCAGGCAAATTCAGGAGATTGAAGCACAGATAAAAGCAAATGATGTAAAACCTGATCAACTGAACGTGTTAAAAAATGTTTTTTCCCAAACCATTAAAGAAGTAGAAAAGGTGATAGCGCAAAATGGATAATAAAAAACAGACTGTGCTTGTTGTAGATGACATTGACTTGAATGTTATGATTCTCGAGGAAATACTAAAAGACGAATATAATATTATAACCGCCACCAATGGCAAAGAAGCTCTGCAGGTACTCCGTAACGCGAATCCACTTCCAAAGATTATTCTTCTGGATGTTTTGATGCCGGAAATGACCGGACGCCAGATGTTTGAAATAATGAAAAATGACAAGGCTTTAATGCGGCTTCCGGTTATTTTTATTACGGCGGAGAACGATTCGGAAAGCGAATTGCTGGCAGCCGGAGCGGTAGATTTTATCAATAAACCCTTTCTTCCGGAGATTGTAAAACTGCGGGTCAGAAATCAGATTGAACTTAAAAACTACAGCGACAGCCTGGAGCAGATGGTCGCCGAAAAAACCGCCGAAGCGACAAATACGCTGGACAATGCCCTGCAGGGTCTTGCAAACGTAATTGAACACCGCGACCTTGAATCCGGCGAGCATGTAAAACGGACGCAGCTTTATATGAAAACGCTGACCTATTACCTTGTGGCGTCCAATTCGGTTTATGCTGAAGAACTTATGAAACTCAAGCCGGATATTATCATGAAATCCATGGCCCTCCATGATGTCGGCAAGATTGCCATACCCGACAGAATTCTGCTAAAACCCGGTAAACTTACCGCCGAAGAATATGAGATTATGAAAACTCATACCACCAGGGGCAAGGAAATAATAGGCGAATTGGGGGATGTAAACTCTTCCCTGTATCTAAAGCACTGTGAAAATATATGTTACGGGCACCATGAGCGGTGGGACGGCAATGGTTACCCGCAGAGACTGAAGGAATTGGAAATCCCCCTGGTTGCCAGGCTTGCCTCACTTGCCGATGTCTACGATGCCCTGGTCTGCGCCCGCGTCTACAAAGCCGCCATTCCCTACGATGAATCGATTGAAATTATTTATGACGGCAGGGAAACCCAATTCGATCCGGTTATCACCGACGCGCTTATTTCGGTTCAGGATCAATTCAGGGAAATATCAGAAGAATACAAGTAGATTTTGTTTTAAAAGCGGCAGGGCTAAAGGCATCAGTATTGATAGTTACCGGTTTCTTCCTGCTCCAATGCCCGGAATTCCTGTTCCCTTAAGCCTTCGATAATCCAATTCATGAATATTTCAATCCGTCTGTTTATATTCGGAGTCAGATTTACTCTGTCGGCGATAAAGCCAGGTAAGTAAAACCCGGTCACACTGTAGATAAGCATTCCTTCCCTAACAGGTTCAAGATAGATTACCGTTATATATCTTTCCGCTCTCATAACCGGAATAAGAAGATAACGAACGTCTGTGAAATTAGTCATACTGTAAGTTATGCCATACAGACTTATGGATATTTCTCCGCGAATAAATAGATTTCCAAAATTAACTTCCCGCAGGCGAAGAAACATTGTTTCCGAAAAAGGGAGTGTAACTGACGGCGGAGGATCGGACACAACCCTTCTGTTGCGGCTGCTTTCAATTCTGGTGGAATCGGTAAAAACATAGAAATCATTGCCGTTCAGAATAACCGATTGATCTTTAATTTTTTCGATCCTTCCCAGCGCATTGTAAATATCCAGCAGATCGAACTCTCTTTCGTTATACGGCACTACCACCAGAGCTTCGATAAGATGAGAAGGATTTTTCTCCATCACGCTGCCAAGAAGATCAATTTCCAAATCGGGATTTGCAACAAGAGACGGGGATTCATTGCTTAAAAAATAATTTCTTAGCCCTTCGCTGCTCCTTGCTAGAATTCTTTGTCTCCACGAAATATCCGGGAATATTTCGGCAAGGGAGCGCATCTCGAACATGGGAACTTCAAAAATCAGGGGAGGAGCCTCAAAAAATAAGGTGTCATCATCAAGGAAATCATCGTTATCATACAGATCTTCTTCGCTTAGAAGGGTTTCATCAACAAGAGAGGTATCTTCACCGAGCAAAACTTCATCGGCAGCCGGAGTGCCTTCGCCGTCGTCTTGCGGTTCGAGGGAAATTTCTTCACTTAAAAGGACCTCCTCGTCCAGGGTAATTTCTTCGCCCATGAGAGTCTCTGCAAACGAAAAGGCATCATCGAAAATAAAAAGTTCCTCAAAAAATAATAAATTTTCAGCAAAGGGGATATCATCATAAAAAGGAATGTCCTCACCGCTGTCGCCGTTCGTTTGAGGCACAAGAGGAAAAACAAGAATAAATAGAAAAAGAAAACCGACAGTAAGAGTGGTTATTTTACCGGCACCTTTTGCAAACAATCTCCCGTTCATTAGGTAATATTATAACCTGTAATGAATGCTTATAATACCGGCTGAACAGGAAATCCTGTCTGCAACAGGAGCATTGCCGAGTGGCAGTCAGGCTACCCTTGTCTGACTCATCTTAAATTTTACGCAACAGGCACGTTCGTAATGTGCCGTAAAACTGTTTTTAGAATAATGCTACCAGTTATCCTTGTAATAAATTTCAGAAAAATATTCTGAATTTGAAATTGCCTCGAGCGGTATTATTTCTTTTCCCAATTCTTTGATATAAATTGTTTTTAATTCAATTTCAGGCATTAATTGCTTAAATACCAAATATAATAATTCCGTACAGTATATTTCCGATTCATTATCCATGTCAAATTTCCAGTCAAAAGGTGCACCTAAATATTCAACTGATGTATTTGATATTTGAATTCCGTCAATATTTTTCGTCCTGTAAATTCCAATTGCTCTGGCAATTTTAATGAAATCATTAAACGACTGTTCCTTTACAAAATCTTTTCCGGAATCCAATGTGCCTTCTGCGTGTACTACAGTAACCGTGCCATCTACAATTCTGATTATACCCATATGTGAATATCGTTTATCTGTTACTGATGTATCTTTAAAAACCTGCGACCAAAACCTGTCCCCAAGACGACAAATTATATCCCCGTCATTTACAATTTCAAATAATTCGTCTGATTTTTGTAATATGACGGGTCTGCCTCTGGGCATCAGTACGTAAATTAAAACTGATGCAATCAAAATAATAATTATTACAATGCCTGATAACACATAAGTTTTACGATTATGAACTTTATTTATCCACTGAAACTTTCCATTTCCCATCTACTTTCACAAGGTCATAATTACTTGTTTCTCCATTTTTGTAAGTTACCAATACAGTAGCTGTATCTCCATCAATGGTTTCTTCAGTATTAGTTATTTCGCCGTAGGAAGCAAGCATTCCTTTTGCTTTATCACCCATCATGGCTACCATTCCTGCCGCCTCAGGGGTCATTAATTCACCAATCTTTTTAGCATCTCCCTTTTCAATGGCTGTATGGAGTTGTTTGACCACATTTGTAGGACTGCTCCCGCCACCACAGCTTGCAACTATAAATCCAATAACCAGCAATAAACTGATAAATCCCGCAAAAAATGAATATCTTTTCATTTCTGTCCTCCTTAGACATTATCTATAGCCAAATTATCATTCTTTCGATTTTTTGTCAATAGAATACTTTTATTATTAAAATAAACATAATATGCACATAACGTTATAGCTATCCTAATAAAGAAAACCGTTTGATATGTGCTGAATTTGCCTGAACCATTACCCCCCACGGGCCTTTTTCCCCGTTAAAACGCCCGAACGGGGAGAATAACGTGACTTTCGTTAATTCGATAAAAACTAAACTCACCAGTATTATAATTGACACGAACCACCCCCCCTACGGCATACCTCTTAAAACCGGCAAATTAATGGCAGAGTCCCATTCCCAAATTGTGCTGAAATCCCAGCCTGTATCAATCCCAGTCCAAAATGTCTGGTTGTTGTATTGCCCAGTGCCTGTGCCACTAAATCCATCCAGGCCGTCTCTGCCGGAGGCTGTGGTTTCGGTTGGGAATACTAGTGTGGTATTTTCATACAGATCCATGTCACTTCGCGCATAGTTGTTGGTAAGAGGGATACTCCCGCCATTGAACCCAAGTATACGTCCCAAATAAGTAGCCGGCGATGCTGCACGGACGCTCGGGTTCAGCGCCACGCAGAATCTTACACTGCCTTGATTACTCCCCAGTTGAGACGCCGCAATACCGCCGGAATACTCGGTGGTGCTATTTACATTACCCGTAGCATAACAATACTCAATAATGGCGCTATGAAAAATCCGCCCTGCTATACCGCCGGAAACAGCTCCGCCTGTAACATCGCCTGTGGAATAACAATGCCGCACTATACTGCCATTGGACACATTCCCCACCACACCGCCTACAGTGGGCGAAATAGGGCTGGTAGCGGTTACACTGCCTGTAGCATAGCAGTACTCTACCGTGCCGATGTTGTCACCTGCCACGCCGCCTACATTATTGCCGCCTATAACATCGCCTGTGGCGTAACAGTATCGCACAGCATTAGTTACGGAAATATCGGTATTCCACCCTACCACGCCGCCGACATTATCATCGCCGCCTGTAACATTTCCCGTGGCGTAACAATATTCCACAGTACCATTCCAGTTAAGCCCTACTATGCCGCCTACATAGTAGGAGTCTCCTGTAACAGTACCTCCGGTGTAGGAGCATCCCTGCACTGTGCCGCTATTGTCGTTGTACCCCACTACGCCGCCAATTGACATGGAATTATTACTGGGTATATCAAAGCCATTGATATTTCCCTGGGCCTTACAGTCCTGCACCGTACCGCCGTCATTGTTCCCTACCACGCCGCCGACATATTCATTGCCTGAAACAGCGCCTATAACAATACAGTTCTCTATTGTACCACCTTCATTGTAGCCCGCCAGACCGCCAACATTTAGGGATCTTGGGGCATTGACGGTCAATCCGGACAGGGTTAGGTCTTTCACTTCTGAGCCCGGGCCTATATAACCAAACAGACCGAAATTTGTCTCTATGTCTGTAGCACTTATTGTAAGATTACTGATGGTCTTACCGTTACCATCAAAAGCTCCGGCATTGAGTAAGAGGGGTTCCCAGTTACCGATATCTGTTAGATCTATGTCTTTCTCCATTTTGTAATTATCATCCATTTGCCATGCTCCCGATCCCGGCCCGCCTGGTCCGCCGCTGCCGACATTTTTCAAGGAAACCGAATCGTAGACAATAAAGGGATTCAGCATAGAGCCGTCGCCTCCTCCTACACCCACTCTTACAACATCGCTGGTTGTAGTGATGGTCTTTCTTCCGCTGTCGCCGTTATCTTCAATATCATTAGAAACAATGACCCAGTAGTACATTGCTCCATATGTACCTGTGGGCGGAGTAAAGCTGTTGGTGTTTGTGCCAACCTGAGTACCTGTTGTTGGAGAAGGGCCGGGATTGCTGGCTGAACTGTACCACTGGTATGAAAGCATTCCGCCCTGTTCCAGAATGGCGGCGCTGTTGGCGACTGTTATCTGTAAAGCTGTTGCCGTATCGCCTATAGTGTAAGTATATGCGGCAGGCCCACTGAGTACAGGCTTGATTGCATTTAACGTAACCACCACCCTTACCACATTACTCGGCGCAGTGGCAGATTTGACACCGCCATCGCCGTTGTCGGCAATCTCATTGGTAACGACTGCCCAGTAATAAGATGTTCCTGCCGCAGTAGTCGGGGGAATAAAGCTGCCGCTGGTTGTATCCAACAAATCGCCTGTTAAAGAAAAGCCGGGATCGACAGTCGAGCTGTACCACTGGTACGAAAGCATTCCGCCCTGTTCCAGAATAGCGGCGTTGTTGGCGACTGTTATCTGCAAAGCTGTGGCTGCGCTGCCTTCGGCGTAACTTAGTTCAGCAGACAGTCCTTCCAGGGATGGTGTTATCGCATTGACATTTTCAAAAACTGTCACTGTTGCAGTGCCTGTCTTTGACGGGTCGGCTGCTAATGTTGCACTAACTGTCAGGATTGTGCCGGGAATTTCATCAAGGGCGACATAGAGAAGGCCGGTCTCGTCAATATTGGTATCAGTTAACTCAATCGTAGAGCCAGACACCGACCATGTAACGCTCTGGTCGGCAGTCCCGCTTACCGAGGCGGTAAATTGCTGAGTTTGGCCTATGGTAACCGCAGCCAGAGCAGGGCTTACAATTACGGAAACAGGCGGCGGGTCATCATCGGGTAGGGAATCTTGTGCATCCATCATATTTATCGTTACCGCATTTTCCCGTCCGGCTATTACATTCACGCTGCCGGAGCCTGCGGCGTACAGTTCACCTTCATACCGGGCTTCTACGGAAACATTCCAGCGGCCTGCGGCAACATTTGCCTTTATGCCGTCGCCGTATCTTTTTCCTTTAATTGATATGGTATCTCCATTGCCGGAGATCCCAATATCGTATATAAGTTTATCAAGGATATCTTCGTCCGGCGGCCAGGGAAGAGCAGAACGGCTGGTTCCTCCGCCCAAATTTATAATGATAATTCCAGTGTCTTCCGCAAAAGGATCATTACAGGATAAAAAGAATAAAGAACAAATTACAAATAATAATAACCATGCTAGAATATGTTTTTTCATTGATAACTCCTTTTCTTATTCACCGGAAAAATTTAGTTCGATCGAGACAGACCCCTGGGAAATTTCCAGGCCTGCACTGTCTCCGGCGCCGTCGCTCTGCCCGGGCAGCTCGGGAAGGGCGCGGTTTGCTTGCGCTGCGGTGAACGGATTCGCCACTTTTCCGGTATCGGCATCTATCCAGGAGCTTTGCCCGGCATTTACCAGTATTGGCCGTGCGCCGGCAGTCGTTATGGGATCATATTTAACCATTCCCTCACTCACCCGAATGTTCAATGCATCAAGCTCGAAAGATGTTCCCCGCACAGAGGCTGTTGCCATGGGGGTTCTGACGACAAAACTGGTTCTGACTCCGGCAGGCGGGTTTACATCAGTTCTTATTCTTCCGGTTCGCAGTTCAAGGTTGACTGTCTCGGTATTGCTCATGTTAATAATTTCTTCCAGGGTCAGGCTTGTAAGTGCTTGCACCGTAATGACGGAACTGCCAACTACAAGAATGGCCATGCTTCTGAATCCTGTGGATATGCTTGCCTCTTTCACAATACGATCCCCTGCTGCTGCCTGCGTCCACTCTGCCGCTCCCGGCGGCTTTACTCCAACCGTTCCGGTTAATTCACGGATAAAGGCTTCGCCGTTTTGTGCAAAGGCGGCAGCAGCCGTCTGTAACATAATTATTAATACTGCTAAACTTTTCATTTTTTCTCCTATTGAAACGCTAAAAAGAAATGGCAAGACCGGCTCTTACCTTCCACATGGTATCGGTATCGTCGGGATAAATATTTCCCAGACCGGGAAAAAATGCGCCGCCTCCTAAAGTTATGCGGACATCATCAAAGGGCTGATATGCAAGGGAAGCCCAAAGTTCGCCGCCATAAACACTGCCGCTTTCGCCTGGGTCCTCAAAAGTCCGGAAAAAATAGCACATAGTTCCTTCCGCGGCCAGGGTACTAAGAATCCTTGCCTCATAATCCGCGCGAAGTAATGCCAGAGCGGAAATCGAACCGGGAAAGATAAGCCCCTGAGTTCGTGAATTTATGGGAGTAAAGGCGGCGAAGGTATCATTCCAGTTACCGGAAGTATATTTCACCGTAACATTCAGCCCATGGTTTAACGTACCGGGAAGATCTGTTTTAAGACGCCCTGCGGCGCCAAAGGCTGCGCTAAAACCACCGTCGCTGTTTTGCATTGTTTCAAAAAGAGCGCCGAGGATAATTCCCAGCCTGCTCTGCGGATAGAATTCCGCCTGAATTTCTGTGTATTGGGAATGAAGGGTTTCCTCACTGCCATTTAAATCAAACTGAGCAAGGGCTTCGAAGGACAGGGCATGGTATTCAGCCAGGGGTATATTCCAGCGCAGGGCTGTCAGAAGCCGCCGTGATGCGCCATAAGTGTCCCAGTCCCATGGCTGGGCATAATTGTTGACATCATCTGCTGTCATAATTATTTCCGCTGTTTTCTTGTAAAGAAGACCCGTATAAAAAAGGCCTGCGCTCATGCTGCCAGCAGGCAAATCCGCTTCCAGCCGGAAACCATCGAAAAGACCGGCGGCCGCAAGCCCAGTTGTATCGGTATAGCCGACACGGCCGGCTTCAACAAATAAATTACGGCCGGCTCTATAGCCAATGGCAAAACGGGAAAGTTCCGGCAGAACAACCGGATTGTTCCAGCCATCACCGCTGTTTTCATCAGTATATTTTTTATAATCCATGGAAAGAAGGCCGGAAAGATAAACAGTAAGACCCTGTCCGCCGTTATACGAAAACCATGGTGTAAGGGCGGAGCTGTAGGTGAATAGTTCGTTTTCCGCCTCCGCCCGCTGATCCGCAAGAAGACCGAAGTCAAAGGAAAAAATAATGCCCGCTGAACAGAGCAGCAAAACAGCCGCTGACAAAATTCGTTTCATCATTCCCCTCCTGTCAGGCTGAGTGTGTTTCCCAAGATATGAAGGAACCGCTGTCCGGATACTGTCATTGCCGGATCGGTAGCGCCCTGTATAAGGGAACGGCTTACCATGGTTCGGAAAGCATAGCGTTGGCTTGGAAAAATGGTGTAGAGTAAGCCGCCCTTTATGTCAAAAGCCTGCATGACAAGGAATGAAAGTTTCCCCAATGTTATGGGATCATCCGATACCGTCTCCCTTGGAAACCAGCCATTTGCCAAAGCCCGTTCAAAGGCGTCTGTACCGCCGCTGCCTACTGAAGCCGCGACAAACCTGGCTGCCTGTGCGCAGGTAAGGGCAGGGCTTGCCAGAACAGCTTCCAGTTCATTTAACGAGGGCCCAGCAGTCTGGGCGGGGAGAAAAACGGGGATAATAAGCAGGAAAAAACCCAGCTTCAACCCGTTTGTAAAATTTTTTGTTGTAAATTTCATATTGATTTCTACTATTATGGCGAAACGGGAAGGAAATTTTACCAAAGGTTGCAGAATTGTAACCGGAAAACTAGTACAGGTGTCCGCGAATTAAGTGAATTTTCACGGATTATAGAGGAACGTAGACGGCGTGCCGCTTTGCCATGTAGGAGCAGAAACGCTTAAAGTGCCATTGCTTGCACGGTCAATCGTAACACGGTAAACAGGGTTTTTGCCGTCGTGATCAATCTAGACAAAAATTTCATCATCAACAATATCACTCCTTTTTTGTATAAATAGAACCCAAAAGCACTTGTAGATCCCTTGCGTATATCAATCACATTGCCCGGTATGGCTGCCAGGCTCAAAGAAGGGGTACTGGAACTTATCCACCCTTCTGGCGCATGGAAGGTTACCGCCAGCTTGTCGGCATTTGCCCAGGCTATTTCTTCGTCTATTTTAGCCAGTAAGTCGGAATCGGTTGTAGCGTTGAATAGGTCGCAAGATACAATGCACAAGGAAATGAGAATGGAGAAAGTAGGAAGGAGAAAGGAGAAATGCCGTTGTTTGGGGGCTTTGGGATTTTGCTGCCGGGTGAAGAGTTGGTTTAATTGATTTTTTAGTGGTTTTATATTATACTTTCCTTATGTACACCGAGGTTAATTTCAATCCAGCGGCGTTTAGGCATGATGTTAGGTAAATGGCCGAATATAAAGATTTGACTAATGATGAATACGCTGCATTGGACGAACTGTGGACAAAGACTACTCCCAAAACAAAGCCTGGCACAGGCGGTGTTTTCACCGAAAACCGTGCGCGGATGCTGCTGCTTGACGAGGCGACTATCCGTATTCTTGACGCACGGGCCAAGGCTGTTCATCAGACCCCGCCTTTGCTTCGCAAAGGACCGAGTTTGTTACCCGGCTTATTCGACAAGGCATAACGGCAGCGATTTAACTTTTTGAGTTCATTTTTCATTGTTAATTTTTCCTCATTGCTCCCTGCTCCCCACCCCCACATTTGGTGTACCGTTGCGACTAACGACACTAGGGAAATTCGGTGACTGACACCTTTGCGTACCCGGTTGTTTGGGGGATTTGGGATTTTGCTGCCGGGCGGGGTGTTGGTTTAATTGATTTTTTAGTGGTTTCATATTATATTTTCCTTATGGGGCCAGAAATTATTTATGTGCCTTCGGCGTTTAAGCATGGGGTAACGGAAGCTGATATTTTCCATGCCTACAAAACTTTGATTTATGATTTCCCACTGGAAGTCCATGTTGACAAATGGGTTTTCATTGGTTTTAACTGTGCAGGTAATCCAATCGAGGTGTTTTACAATCCCATTGGCGAAAATACTATTAAAGTGTTTCACGCTATGGATTGCCAAAACAAAACAATTGATCAAATCAAACGATAGGAGTATAATAAATTTATGGAATACCAAAACGGCATTTATACCGACATGACTGATGAAGAATATGAAGCTCTCTCTGATGAATTTGCCCGCAATCCACCAAAAATCAATACTAATGGCGTTGGTTGGCTGATCCAATGGCAAATGCGGCACTTGGGGCTGCAAAATATGACGGTCAACTATCTTTTGACCAAGGCTAAAGCCACCAGCAAAAGCCCGGTTCAGATCATTGATGAACTTGTCAGCAAGGAACTTACTCTCACTTCTGTATAATCTTGTCATTTATCTCCCTTTTCCCTATTACCTTTTCATTGATACCTGCTTTAGCCGCCATGGACGGCGGTGTTGCAGATACAATGAACATGGAAAGGAGAATGGAGAAATGCCGTTGTTTGGGGGATTTTTCAAAAGAACAAAGAACAGAGGGGAGGACATCTGAATGATTTGTGTCTATTTGTTGGTTTTTCATGAAAAGACTCCTGTACCTTTATAGAGTGCATGAGAAACACTTGATTTTAGCAGGAATGGAAAATGAAAAGTGCGATCGTTGCAGAATTGTAACCGGAAAGTTGCCGCCGGCAGTCTAAATTTGCTTTAGAACATAACCGCTTTCTGTTCTATCATTATCAATAGTAAATCTGTCGCCTAACTTGCCCCGAAGCCGGCTTACTGTGGTTTTTACTGCGCTGTTGTCAGCCTGCGGCAGTTTCCAAATGGCCTGAAAAAGTGAAGCTGCGGAGAGCGCCCTTCCCTCGTTTTGAACCATCAAAAGCAGCAGGGCAAATTCTTTGGGAGAAAGCAGCATGTCATTGCCGTCTAAGAATGCCCGGTTTGCGACAATATCAAGCTGCAAAGCGCCCTTTGTCAGGGTTTTGGGAATTTGCGCCGCCCGGCGCAGAAGCGCTTCTATCCTCGCCAGCAGCACGCCGAAGTCGTAGGGCTTGGCAAGGTAATCATCGCCGCCTTCGGAAAGCCCTCGAATAACATCTTCCGGTGTGGTAAGGCCTGTCAGGAGCAATACGGGAATGTCGGATAATTTATTATTCTCAATTCTCAATTCTCTGAGGAAGTCCAGCCCGCTTCCATCCGGCAGCATGATGTCCAACACAATTGCGTCCGGTATTTGCTTCTCAATGCAGAATCTCGCTTCGGCCAGAGTGAGCGCTGTTGCGACAGTATAGCCCCGGCGTTTGAGCATACGCTCATTGCCCCGCAGTATCTGTTCGTTATCTTCAACTAACAAGATCGTGGCGCTCATTTCTGCCCTCCATACTGTCCTTCATACACAGGCAGGGTAAAAAACACTGATGTGCCGCTGCCATACCTGCTCTCGATCCATATCCTGCCGCCGTGTGATTCTACAACTGTCCTGCACAGGTACAGCCCAAAACCTGTCCCGCCATCAGACACACCGCGCTCGAATACTTGCGACAGCAGATTTTCCGGAATCCCGCTGCCGTTATCTGCAATTGTTACGGTAATTACTCCGCTGTTTCTTGCCGCAGATAGATTGATTGTCCCGTCCTTTGTATGCTGGCCCGCATTTTGTATTAAATTAGTCAAGACCTGCGCCAGCAAATCTGCGCTGCCGAAAACACTTAAGCCCGCTTCTATGCCGGTAACAAGAGAGTTCCCCGACCTTTGCAGCGAGAGCCGCAGCATTTCAGCGCTGCTTGTAAGCAGAGCCGTAAAATCTACCATCTCCTTTTCGGCGCTCTCGCTCATTGATGTTAAATTCAACATTCCGCCAACCATTCGTGCAAGCCGCATGATTTCATCCTGTGCAGTCTCCAGCAGTTTTCCGGCCTCCTTGTCTTTCAGTACCCCGCCCATATCTTCAAGTATTTCCATCACTGTCTGCACATTAACAGAAATAATCGTTAACGGCGTTCTCATTTCGTGTGATGTGTTTGCAAGAAACGCCGTTTTGGCACGGCTGGCATGGTCAAGCACTGTATTTTGCTCATCAAGTTTTTTCTGCTGCTCGTTGTAGAGCCGGAAGTGCAGGAAGAGGCTGGCACCTAACACCAGGCTCACAGAGATAAAGGCTATAATAATGTCGAGGAGAACTTCCTGCTCTCTGGCAAAGGCATTGACTGTTTCGGGATAATAATAGGCGATAAGGCAGATAGCAGTATACAGCAGGAGTTCCGCCAGAGAAAAGAATATCGCTTTTTTCCCTTCCAGCATAAAAACGGTAAAGGCCACTGCAAACACAAAAAAAGCCGGCATCCCGCTGTGGTAGCCCCCCGATGAGAAAAACAGGACGGGAAACAGCCCCATAAATATAATTATGACTGTAATAAGGTAGCAAATTTTATAACGCCGTGTCAGACGTGAGTATGTCAACAGGGTATAAGAAAGTACGGCGCTGCCCAGATTGAATGCAATATTGACGAAGCCGCTGTTGGTGATGATCCCCAAAATCATCATAAGCAGGCTGATAAGAGTCCCGCCCAAGGCCAGTACATGGAACAGCCTTACACGTAGGTCGAAATGGGGGGCAAAAAAAGCGCTGCGGAATCTCATCAAAAGTTTTTTCACGGAATTAGCCTCTGCATTGCTTCATAGTATATCACCTCCCTGTTGACCAATAAAAGCCATGTTTATATACTGTAACCAAGCTGAACAAAGGCGTTCATCTATGGCGCGCGGGGTTCACCCCGGTGTGCGGCAGATGGGCGCTTTTTTTCGTTTGGAGGCACGCATGACTACCACGGCAAGGGAAGTCCTGGATTTCGTAAAAGAGAATGATGTAAAATTTATTCGTTTGGCATTTTGCGATTTATTCGGCATGCAAAAAAACATAGCAATCATGGCGGAAGAGCTCGAATCGGCATTTGAGGGCGGAGTTTCTTTCGACGCACATTCCATTAAAGGATTTAAGGATGTAACAGATTCGGATTTGTTGCTGTATCCGGATCCCGTAACGCTGAATATTCTGCCGTGGCGCGCGGGGCCCGGCAGAGTCGCGCGGTTTTACTGCGATATAAAAAATCCTGATGGAACGTTTTTTACCAACGACGGGCGCACCATTCTGAAAAATGCCGCTGCAAGGGCGGACAAAATGGGATACACCTGTAAAGTCGGCGCAGAGTGCGAGTTTTATTTATTCAAAACAGATGATAACGGCGATCCGACACTGGCTGCTTTTGACAAGGGCGGATATCTTGATGTACTTCCGCTGGACAAGGGTGAAGATATCCGCCGCGAGATATGCCTGACACTGGCGGAAATGGGGATGCAGCCCGAAGCCTCGCACCATGAACAGGGGCCTGGCCAAAATGAAGTTGACTTTAAGTTCAGCAACGCACTTGAAGCCGCAGATAATCTGCAATCATTTAAAACAGTTGTAAAAGCGATTGCAGAGCGGAACGCCTTATTTGCATCGTTCATGCCAAAACCAATTCCTGATGCTCCGGGCAACGGACTGCATGTCAATCTTTCGCTGAATCAAAACGGACGCAATATTTTCAAAAACGCCGATACAGGGGAACATTCGGCGGTTTCAGAAAATTTTATCGCCGGTATTCTTTCAAAATCACGTGAAATCACATTGTTCCTGAACCCCACGGCAAACTCATACGAGAGACTGGGTAAATTTGATGCGCCCAAATATGTTTCATGGTCACCCTATAACCGCTCGCAGTTGATTCGTATTCCCGCAGCAGCCGGCGAAAAAGTGCGAATGGAACTTCGTTCGCCCGATCCATCCGTAAATCCGTATCTTGCGTTTTCTCTTATTATCTCGGCTGGTCTTGACGGAATCGAAAATAAAACTGATTTACCTCCCCCTGTGAACATGGATCTGCTTGCGGCGGAAGAAGCAGAAAAAATAAAATTGGAGAGGCTTCCGGACAGTTTGACTGCTGCCATCGGCTGCGCCGGGAAAAGCGAATTTATAAAAACGGTAATCGGAGAGAATCTATTCGATAAATTTTTGGAAGCAAAACAGGCGGAAGCTGTGGAATTGGAGAAGGCTGAAAATAGAAATGAATTTTACAGGAACCGGTATTTTTCGGTACTGTAACAGGTTTACGCTGACAGGATTAAAGTGTATGGAAAGCGCGCTAATCATTACTTCTACCGAAAAGAGCTTCGCATTTATTGCGCAGATGCTTCGTGCGCATAACGATATTTCTGCTGTCCATGCACATAACTGCGGTGAAGGGCGCAGGGTTCTTTTGGAACGCGGGTTTGATTTTGTGATCATCAGTTCTCCCCTGCCTGACGAGACCGGCGAAAAACTGGCGCGTCAAATCGCAATGAGTGAATTAAGCCAGGTTATTTTAGCAGTAGACAGTGAGATATACGGGCAGGTTTCCGCCGCCTGCGGGAAGGACGGCCTTTTGACCATCTCGATACCAATTAACGAAGAAATATTCCGCCAGGCCTTTTGTCTGGCAAAAACCATGCGTATCCGTCTTTCCGCCGTAAAATCCGAAAACGAAAGCTTAAAACAAAAAATAGACAATATACGCATAATTGACCGCGCGAAAAGCATTTTAATTTCATCATGCGGAATGAGTGAACACGAAGCGCATCGCCACATCGAAAAAAGAGCGATGGATACACGCAGATCAAAACGTGTAATAGGTGAAAAGATCATACACGATTATGAAAACGGTACGGAAAATTAACCGTTAAATATATACATGGGAGGCATTGGAGCAATGAAAAAATTAGACAATTTTATCGAAAAAGAAGTGGCGCGGATTCGGGAACGGGTAGGCAGCGATCGGGTGCTTTTGGCGCTTTCAGGCGGGGTAGATTCATCTGTCTGCGCTGCGCTTATCAGCAAGGCTGTGCCGAATCAATTAACATGCGTTTTTGTAGATCACGGTTTTATGCGGAAAAACGAAGGCGACGAAATTGAAAAGTTTTTTTCCAAACGTAAGCTGCAACTCATCCGCGTGAACGCACAGGATCGCTTCCTGGGCCGACTGAAGGGCATAACCGATCCTGAGCAAAAGCGAAAAATTATCGGAAAAGAATTTATCCGTGTATTCGAGGAAGAAGCGGCAAAACTGGGGAATATTCCGGTATTGGCACAGGGTACGATTTATCCTGATATTGCAGAATCCGGAGGAGAAGCGGGAGCAACAATAAAAAGCCATCATAATGTCGGCGGTCTGCCGAAAAAACTTGCCTTTTCGCAGCTGCTGGAACCTCTCTGCAGCCTGTATAAAGACGAAGTACGCGTCATCGGACAAAAACTGGGCCTGCCAAAAGCGTTAGTTGAAAGACAGCCCTTCCCGGGACCGGGGCTTGCCGTCCGTGTAATCGGTGAATTGACAAAAGAAAAGCTGGAAATTCTAAGGCAGGCCGATGCTGTGGTCAGGGAAGAAATCGGCAAATTAAAAGAACGCCCCAATCAGTATTTTGCTATTTTAACAAACACTCTTTCCACCGGCATTAAAGAAAAGACAAGGGCATATAATCCCGTGATTGCGGTGCGCGCGGTTATTACATCAGATTTTATGACCTGCGAATATGCCGCGCTGCCGCACAAGGTATTGGCAAAAATATCCGCCCGTATAACAGGCGAGGTTGCGGGAGTAAGCAGGGTCGTGTACGATATTACAAAGAAGCCTCCGGCTACGGTTGAATGGGAATGAAAGCGTGCAGGTAACTAAATTTATATTTGTAACAGGCGGAGTCGTCTCGGGGCTTGGCAAGGGAATTACTGCCGCCTCTCTGGGCAGGCTGCTAAAACAGCGGGGATTAAAAGTAGCAGCGCAAAAACTTGACCCGTATATGAATGTCGATCCGGGTACCATGAGCCCCTACCAGCACGGAGAGGTTTTTGTTACAGACGACGGCGCGGAAACAGACCTGGATCTGGGCCATTACGAAAGGTTCATAGACGAAAACTTGACCAAATTTTCCAGCCATACTTCCGGAAAAATTTACTGGAGTGTGCTGCACAGGGAGCGCGAAGGCGGCTATTCGGGAAACACAGTTCAGGTAATTCCGCATGTTACCCAGGAGATAAAGAATTTTATTTATGCGGGCGCGGAAAAAACCGGAGCGGATATTTTGATAACAGAGATTGGCGGTACAATCGGCGATATCGAAAGCCAGCCCTTTATCGAGGCCGTTCGGCAGATTGGCCTTGAACGGGGGCGTGAAAACTGCCTGTCTATTCATGTAACACTGGTTCCCTTCTTAAAAGCGTCAGGCGAACATAAATCCAAACCCACGCAGCATTCGGTAAAAGAATTGCAGTCGATGGGGATTACTCCGAATATTATTATCGCCCGTGCCGATGAACCCATAAGCCCGGGCATTATGGAAAAGATCGCGCTTTTTTGCAGTGTAAAACCCGACTGTGTAATAGAAAACATTACGCTGCCTTCCCTGTACGAAGCGCCGCTCCTGCTGCATGAAAACGGCCTTGATAAGGTTGTATGCCGCGAGCTCGGCATTAATCCGCCGCCGCCCGATTTAACCGCATGGCGCGAAATGACAAAAAAAATCGCATCACGGAAAAAAGAAACAACGATTGCTGTCGTTGGCAAATATATAAAGCTGCATGACGCATACCTTTCGATCATCGAAAGTTTAAACCACGCGGGGTTTGAGGCGGGAGCCTTTGTACGCATCAAATGGATCGACAGCGAAGCCATCAGCGAAAAGGGCGCGGCGGAACTTCTGTGCGGAGTAAACGGCATGATCATTCCCGGCGGCTTTGGGGATCGCGGCATCGAAGGAAAAATTGACGCATGCCGCTATGCCCGCGAAAACAACATTCCCTATTTGGGGATTTGCCTTGGAATGCAGATTGCTGTCATCGAGTTTGCACGAAATGTATGCGCCCTAAAAGAAGCACATTCCGCCGAGTTCAATCCCAATACAAAAAATCCGGTAATTCACTACATGCCGGGCCAGGAGGGAAAACTCAACAGCGGCGGCACCATGCGCCTGGGCGCATATCCGTGCAAAATAGCGAAGGGAACAAAGCTGGAACAGTTTTACAAATCGGAAGAAATAAGCGAACGCCACCGCCACCGCTTCGAATTCAATAACAATTACCGCCAATTATTATCCGAAAAAGGACTGACACTTTCCGGCACATCGCCGGACGGCAATTTAATCGAAGCGGTAGAAATCACCGACAAGCCGTTTTTTATAGGTGTACAATTTCACCCCGAGTTCAAGAGCCGCCCCAACAGACCCCACCCATTGTTTCTGGGCCTGGTGGAAGCAGGCATAAAGATGAGGAATTAGGAATGATTAAAATAATTGACTACAAAGCCGGAAATGCCCCCAGTGTTATGCATGCTGTAAACCGGCTGGGTTTTCAGGCGGAACTCGCCGCAGCGCCCGATAGTCTGCAAAACGCATCGCATATCATTTTACCCGGTGTCGGCAGCGCGGGCGCTACCATGCGCTCCTTACAGGAGTCAGGCATTGCAGACGCTTTAACAGAATATGTAATAAATAAAAATAATCCGTTTTTGGGTGTTTGTGTCGGAATGCAAATTCTCTTTGAACACAGCGAGGAAGAAGACGCTGCTTGTTTTGGCTGGCTTAAAGGCCGTGTTAAAAAGTTTGATTCAGCCATGGTTAGGGTGCCGCAAATGGGCTGGAATCAGGTTCGTTTCGCTAAAGAAACGCCGACAAACGCCGCAGACGGGCATTTCTATTTTGTCAATTCATACTACGCAATACCCGAAGATACAGTTGATACATGGGGAACAGCGTATTACGGCAGGGACTTTACGGCGGCGGTAAACAGGGGTAATATCTACGGCACCCAGTTTCATATCGAAAAAAGCGGAGAGGCGGGGCTTAGGCTCTTAAAAGGATTTTTAATGCTTGCCGGCCGAAATGGGGGTGCAATATGCTGACAAAAAGGCTCATAGCCTGTTTTGATATTATTAATGGACGTGTAACAAAGGCAGTACAGTTTCAGGATAATATTGATGTCGCTTCCGCCGACGAACTTGCACAGGCCATGTACGATGCGCAAATCGACGAAATTATTTTTTACGACATTACCGCCAGTTCCGACAAACGCAAAATTGATATCGAAACAGTAAAAAAAACCGCCAGCCGCGTGTTCATTCCCTTTACAGTGGGCGGCGGGATCAAGAACCTGGACGATATGTACGAAACGCTGAAGGCAGGAGCGGAAAAAATCAGCATTGATTCAATGGCAGTGCGCAACCCGCAGATTATCTCGGATGGGGCCAAGGCGTTCGGCTCGCAGTGCATTGTGCTATCAACCCAGGCTAGGCGCAACGGGAAAACCAAAAGCGGCTACGAAGTGTTTATAGACGGCGCGAGACTTGCAACAGGAATGGACGCCATAGAATGGATCCGCCGCGGGCAGGAACTGGGCGCAGGTGAAATATGCCTGAACAGCATTGACTGCGACGGCACAATGGCGGGCTACGATCTTGAATTGATGCGGCTTGCGGAAAACGCCGTTTCTGTTCCGCTGATTGCTTCGGGCGGAGCCGGGAAGCCGGAACACCTAAAAGATTTGTTTTTAACAACCGAGGCGCAGGGCGCGATTATCAGCAGCATGCTTTACTCGCCCAGAGCCGAAAGGAATTACAGTGTCCGCGAGCTTAAAGATTATTTGGCGCAAGGCGGCGTGAATGTACGGCCATACGAAGGTAAAAGGGAATAGGTGTTGTTGTGGATGAGTTTGGTGTTTTTGTCGGGGCTTGTGTTTGCTTTTTCCTGTTTTGCAGGCGCTGGTATTTGCCAGTGTTCAAAGCATGGCCTAAAAAAAACAATCTGGAGGCGAAGCTTATTATCGCTTCCTTACCGGTGTATTTTATACTTGCACTTTACATTATTCTTAAGGATTTTGCTTCGTTTGATGTGGTTGACAGTTTAATTTACATTGTGTTCTATATCCTACTGGGTTTTGCGTGGATGTACGGAGGGTTGATATTAATGACGGTCTGCTTTGGCATTATCTGGCCTGATGACGCCATACACCATAAAAATAAAGCTGTCCTTGTTGTAATCATTGGAGAATTTTTTGCGTTAGCCGCCATATATGCAGGAGCAAATATTGGAGACGGGCCCGGTTGGTGGTGCGTTCTGTTTGCAGGCTGCCTGGGGCTGGCCGCATGGGTCATTCTGGGGTATGTTTTTCATTATTTTACAGACATTTTTGAACGGATTACAGTTGAACGCGACATGGGCAGCGGCATTCGTTTCTGCCTGTATTTAATGCTAAGCGGTATTATTCTGGGACGCGCATGTTCCGGCAATTGGACATCCTTTCCGGAAACTGTCAAGGAATTTGCAATTGCATGGCCTGTGCTGCCACTGACTGTTATCATGATTCTGGTAGAACTGATAATAAACCATAAATCAAAACAACAAAACTCTATGTTAAGGAGTTGACATGAATGCGCCGCTCAGGTTTGCCGCCCTTACCGGCGAGCAATATCCCGATTACCGGCTAAATGTAATCTTTAAGGGATATAAATGGGACCCAATGGTCGGCGATCAAAATACAATAGCAAAATATGTTCTTATTGTTTCAAAGGAAACTGCGCAAAATCTGGGACAGTGGGCAGAGCAGTTATCCAAAGAAACAATGTTGATGGAAGAAGCATTAATACACAATTTACCCTTAGCAAAAGAACTTGGTCTGCCAAAAAAAATTCTTAAAGTTTTACCGCATCTGTCAAGCTACAAACCAGAACAACATATACGTCTGATGCGTTTTGATTTTCATCCGGTGTTACCGGACTCAATAAACGAAACCGGCTGGGCAGTATCCGAAGTAAACAGTGATGTGCCAGGCGGCCTTGCGGAGGCATCGGTTTTACCGGAAATTGCCTGCCAGTATGTGGATGCTACAGCCGGTGATAATGTAGCAGCAAAATTATTGAAAGCGTTTCAAACCAGGATTAAACATGACGGCAATGTTGCTTTTGTCCATGCCACATCTTATTCCGATGATCGCCAGGTTATGCAGTTTTTGGGGGATTACTTTGACCGGCATGATATGAAATCAGTTTATGCAGCACCCGATCATTTGAAATGGGAAAGCCGGAAGGCTTTTAGCATTATTAAAGGACAGGAGTGTGCGGTTGCCGGTATTGTAAGATTTTTTCCCCTTGAGTGGCTGGTCAATTTGCCGGAAAAATCCCGCTGGCAGGGATACTATGATTGTAACACGTCATCCTGCAATCATCCGGTCGCGATTTTTGCCCAGTCCAAGAGGCTCCCGTTGGTATGGAATTTACTGGGTATTGATGTTCCTGCATGGAAACGGTTCCTGCCGGAAACCTGTGACCCAAGGCACAAAACGCTGAATGATGATAATTTTATTTTTAAGCCAGCCCTCGGAAGAGTAGGTGAAGGGGTTTCGATTAGGTCAGCAATATCCGAAAAAGAAATGATTCAAATAAATAAAGCAGTAAAAAAAGAACCGGAAAACTGGATTTTACAGCGTTGTTTTAAAAGTATTCCAATTAAAACCGGTAATGGAGAAGAGTATCACGTATGCATCGGTGTATTTACAGTTGATGGAAAAAGGGCTGGATTTTACGGACGTATCAGCCCCTATCCACGCATTGATGCAGGAGCAATTGACATACCAATATTAATAGAGAAGGATAATTAAAGTAATGGACAGTAATTTTTCAAGTGATATTGAAACATACAAAATTTGGGCGCCGGATAACGCACTATGGACAGAATGGGTAAAACCAGTTCTTTTTGCCGGAAAATCATGTTCAGAATCATACGAGCTGAATATGGAAAATATTGACTGGATGCAATTCTTAAAAAAGGACACCGCATTGATAGTTGATCTTCCCGGAGATACCGGAGTCAAAGAAAGTCTTACTCTTGCACAACTTGGTTACCGGCCTGTACCTCTGTACAACGGCGTACATGCAAATTCATATGTAAATAAAATGGCTGTTGATGTGCGGGAACTAACCAAGGCGTTATTTGCCACCGCAAATTTGCTAAAATCTTTCAACCTCAAAAACGATGCGCCCCCTGTATTTATGCTCGACTCCATGCGTTTCAGGTCGCCCTTCAAAACACCAACCTCGTATGACAACCGCTGGTGCATATTTCCGCAAGATATGCCTTCAGCTTCTTTTCTAATTAAACATGGAATTCGTAAAGTAACAGTGCGCACGGATCAGAAAAAAATTCAGGATGATCTGGCTCATATTTTATTCAGATATCAGGAGGCGGGAATAAAAATTCAACAATCCTGGGAAAACAATGATATAAAAGATATAAATGTATCAAAACCGCCGCAGTTTAAAAACCTGTTCTACCGTTTAAAGGTTATTATGGGATTAACCAGAAATGCCGCAGGCGGCTTTGGCGGAATTATTCCCTTTGAAGATCACTCGAGTTCAGGCGGACGCTATTTTGGGATTGGGTGAAAAAGAGAAGAGTGGAGGCTGCCACCTCCACTCTTCATTTTATTTTTACCTTATTTTGTTACCGTAATCGTATCGTAGGGCGTGTTTGCATTAAAACTATGAGGTGCAGCAGCGCCGGGGCTCGTACCGCTCACAGTAGCGATTGGATAGGTGCTAAATGTAATGGTTTTTCCGTTGACCTCAACAATGGCGTAACTCGGTATGTATGGCTGAACATAAGCCGCGTTGGAAACGGGTAGAAACCCATCGTTCATATAGGCTGAGCTGCCGAAATTAGTGGAGCTGTCGCCGTTTGCATTGGTTACTTCACCCAGATACGGATACGCTAAATTATCCTTCACATACAGTGTATTGGCATAATTAAAAGTGTCATCCGAACTTACCGCATAATATTTCAGCCCGCTGCCTGTTGTAAAGGTAAGGTATACAGGATCATTGGGTGAGGCCCATGTGCTTCCGCTGACAGCGCTGAACGATTTATCCGGCACAGAAACCTTGCCGTCGTCCCTGCCTGCCAGGGGGTAAGAGCGGGCGTATACATGATCATGACCGGCAAGGACAAAATCAACATTGTGCTCGGACATAACCCTTTCAAAGCCGGCTTCCACGTAATACTGAATATCGGTGTCTGCCACATGGTCACCAACGCTGGCAGTTGATTTATGATGCTGAACTATCAGCCAGTCGTAGACAGGGTGAGCGGCTTTAGCTGCCGTGAGGGTGGCGTCAAAGTTCTGGACATACGGCATGGCGGCGCTGGCACTGCCTGGATAGGGAGCGGTGTTGAGGACTACAAAAAGAATGTTGTTGTAACGGTAAAAATAATTTCTTCCCGCTACTGTTTCGACTGTTTCAGTACCGAACACTTGAGTATTTGGCCAGTTAAAATGATGGTTATAATGAAGGTGATTGTCGTGGTTGCCGGATGTAGGAGCAAGAGGAAGGTTCCGCAGCGCTGTAGGGGCAAAGAAGTTTGTGTATTCCGCTTCAAGGCCGGCGCTGCGATCAACCTGATCCCCGCAGCTAACAATAAAGCTCACATTTGCCTCTGCGATTTTTTGCATTGTTTCTATCCATCCGGCAGCGGTAGTAGTGCTGGTACTGGGATAGCGGCTGTTTACATCAACAGTGCCTTCGGTCAACTGGGGGTCCGCTATTATGGCAAATTTGAAAACGCCGCCTGCGGCAGGAGCGGTGAAATCGTATGCAGGGCTCCAGTCTGTCCCGTCAGTTGAAATAAAATACTGGTAGCTCGCTCCAGGAGTTAAGCCTGTTACCGTAACTTTATGAGCGCTATAACCGGTTGATGCCTGGGCAACTTCTCCGGTTTTTTCAATTAACTCTGTTCCCTCAGTACGGGTCCCTCTGATGAACCGCACCTGCGCCGTCTTATCGGCCGGACTGCCCGACGAATACCAGTTAAGCCTAATCTCTGTTGTATCATTTCCAGGTGTTAAACCAAGGGTTAGCGGAGTAATTAATTGGCCCCAGGAAATAGCATCTTCGCCGGAAAGGTAATTTTTAACCGTTTCCCCTTCGTCCTGTATATCGGAGCTTGTACCCCCCAGATCGTCTTCGCAGGCTCCTGTGACAACAACAAAAGCAGCAACCAGCAGCAGGGTAAACAGCTGTGATACCCTAAACTTCTTCCGTTTCATTAACGACATAATATCCTCCTCGTTATTCTGTTAATGAGAAAATACAAACCGGATATTAGATAATTGATAAAACAATGTTAAATAATAATTAATTTTCAACAAAAACCGTTATGTTAAATTATTGTTATCCTTGTTAAAAATCCGTTAAAGCCGTTTTCTTCCGCTAAAAGACGTTTATCATAACAATCCAGGGAGATAAAAATGAAAATCAACAAAATTGTCTTTATGTTACTGTTATTTGTAATTGCGGCTGCGGGAGCATGGGCGCAGAATTTGCCCGGCAACATCTGGTCATCACCGCAAAGCATTACAACAGAAGGAAGATACCGCAGCAATGCAGATGACTTTATCCGGCCGGATACCTATACCAATGTAAACTTTAATAAATGGTTTGGCCTGGTATCCTTTTTATGGGACGAAACCTTCTCCCCTGTAGCAACCGCCGGTTTTGCAACTCAGGTAAAAAATGTGTATATCAGCGCATTCTACACCGGGAATTTCTGGAGCGGCGCGCCGGTGAACAATTACACACGGGAGGAGCCCGGAACAGTCCCCAACGGTGGATCAGCCGGCAAGGTTTATGATGTTTACAGTACCATCAGCCTGGGCGGGACTACAAATCCTGTCAACAATGCAGCTGTTTTAATCGGCCTGGCCGATATGGGTTTTCGGCTTACTTATCGTACCGACTATCAGTTTTTTAACAAAAAGGACATCGTAACTGCAAACCAGTTATACAGCAGCTACCAGCTTGAAAGGGGCTATCTTGCTCCCCAGATTGCCTGGGCAATGGCAAAAAATTTAACCGGAAACGGAATCAGGCCTTATGCAACTCTGGATTTGGTATTCGATCGTGATTACCAAAAAACCAAGACGAACGGCCCTGACAGCGCTGGTAATACCGGTGAATATATTGGGCGCTCATTGAATCACTTTGACCCTTCTTTGGCCATCGGAATGGGGGGTTATACCCTGTACAGGGAAGGGGCTTTCAGCCTTTCTACAGATATTGATTATGCTCTTGCTTTTAATATTTACAACAACGAATACAGCTATATAGAAGGAAAAGCTTACAAGACCGGTAAAATCAACGGAACATTTAGTCCCGGCAGCAACCCGTACGTTGAACAATTTTTTGTTTCAAATATGCTTACTCCTTCGCTCAGCAGCTCCTGGAGCAAAGACAGGCTTGCGCTCAGGTTCAAGCTTAACCTGCCATTAACATTAACCAGCCAGGAACAAAATTCCATGTCTGTGGGAGGTTCAGGCAGTCTTGTCTATAACGGAACAAGTAACTCAACTGTTACATTTATCTTCCGGCCCGATCTGCGGCTTGCAATGCAGTACAAAATTATTCCCGACCGGTTTACCCTGAATACAGGCGCACGAATTCAAGCCACTGCGGCTACCCTGCAAACAGTTAATCAGGATTATTATACCGCCGGCAATAAAACCACTTCGCGAAAAATACTTCAAGATTCATCCGGCAGCGGATTTGCCAGCCGTTTCCATATTGGTCTTACTTTTAATATTGCTGAAAATCTCTGGGTAGAATCCACTACCGGGGTATCAAACGCCTACGGTGATGATGCCATTGACCTGTTTGCGCCGGGCGGCCTTTTCTCTTTCGGAAGCATACTTGCAGCTCTCAGGTTTTAAAAATATTAAGGAGAAAACCATGTTTAAGAAATTTATCAGGATTACGCACTCGATTCCATTGACTTTTTTCTTTGCCATCGCAATTTTTGCAATGCTGATGTTTTCGGCTTGCGAGACCGATGTCAATTCTACACCAAGGCGGGAAGAACAACCGCCGCCGGCATTTAACCCGGAGGAACCGGCGACGCCCTGGGTGGATGGAAATGTCACCATTGACATTTTTAGTTTTAACGACTTTCACGGTACAATGGACAGCTCTGCATCCGCTTCCAATCCCGGGGCGGCAAGATTTACCGCAATAACAAAACATTTGCTTTCACAGTCAGAACACTCCATGCTGCTGGCAGCCGGTGATAACTATCAGGGGTCGGCAATGTCAAATTATTTTGAAGGCGAGCCGGTTTCCTTGTTGATGAAGGAGCTTGGGGTAAAGTACTCGGCAGTCGGCAACCATGAATGGGACTGGGGCCCGGATTTATTTGAAAAATTTATTGATGACGGGGACATTGTATTCCTTGCCGCCAATATTTTTCTGAATGGTACCGATAATCAGCCTGACTTTTGCCACCCATACGTAATTGCAAACAGGGCCGGAAGACGGATTGGCATTATCGGCCTGACGACCACCTTAACACCCAATCTGGTTTCGGCAAAAGCTGTTGAAGATTATGAATTCAGGGAGCCCGGAAGCTGGCTGGCAAATATGGTCAGCGATTTAAGAACTGTTCAGGAATGTCATGCAGTTATCGCCCTTACCCACATGGGTGTAAGCGGGAGCGGCAGCAGTGTGAGCGGAGAAGCAGCCAGCCTTGCAACCATGGGTTTTGACGGTATTATTTCCGGACATTCGCATAGCACTGTATCCGGAACGGCAAACGGTGTCCCTGTTATTCAGGCGAGCTATAACGGCAGAGCCTTGGGCAAACTAAGTTTACAATTTGACGGGCATAATCTTGTGAGCGTTACGCCAAGCACAATCTCCGGTTTCACAAACAGCCCCATTCTTCCAGATAATGTGGTTGACAGTGGTATAGCGACAATGGTTGCCGGATACGAAGAGCTCATCGGGCCCATTATGAATGAAGTTATCGGAGTTTTTGGCAACGCTCAAAGCATAGGCAAGAATGCATGGGCAAACAAGCTGGTATTTGATTACATTGTGCGCAAAGCGAACGAGCCCGCCTGGAAGGCAGGACCGGGTTGGCAGGATTTTGTGCTGATACAAAATTCAGGCGGCTGGAGAAGCGTCGAAGTGGGCGGCCCAACCGACAATGTAACGGTTGGATTCATGTGGACATTGATGCCCTTTGATAATGAAATATACCTGTTCAAGTTACGGGGCGACTATCTGATAAATCTTCTGAACAGAATGCCCGTAACAGGCTCAGGCAGTCTCGGCACTCCGCCCGTTATTACAAACGCAAGCGGGTCGGGCAGCAACTGGACCATCATAACATCGGGAGAGACAATTGATCCCACTAAATTATACAAAGTGTCTATGAATGACTTTATGTTTACCGGCGGCGACAACTACGGTGTGGAAGAGCAGGCTGTTTACAGCCCCGGTACTCTTGTCCTTGGTGTTCCTCTCCGCGACGGTATGATCGATCAGATGAAATACAGAACGAGGTGGGGGGAGACGGGACTCATCAGCCAAACAGTAGGCACTCTGACCGGCGGCCCGCTGGTTCATGAGTATGAAATTAAAGCTGCCAATACCCGTTATGTGGAAGATACCGCGTTAATTCACCTGATAAATGATGCAATGCTGTACTACACGCAGGATTACAATGTTACCCTGAGCGGCACCGCTCCCCTGTCTCCCACTGCAAATGCCCTGGAAGGCCCCCTTACCCGCAGCAACATGAGCGGCATTTATTTTTACGACAACACCCTTGGTGTAGTTGAAATGAGCGGAGCTCAGTTCAAGGAGTGGATGGAATGGGCGCATTATGATTATCACCGTACCAATATGAAGGCCGGGGATCTGACCATTCCATACGGCGGCGGGGGTATGGGCTATAATTTTGATCAGTTCGAGGGACTCAGTTATCAGGTTGATCTGAGCAAAAATCAGGGAGACAGAATTATCAACATGATGAATCCCGACAGTACTCCTTTTAATCTGGGAGAGACATACCGCGTTGCGATTAACAACCACCGCATGGCTCAATTGGACACTATTGTTATGGGTACTTACACAGTAATTGCCCAGAATGTTGACAGTTCACTGACAGTTAACAGCGTAACCGTACAAAACTCCGAGGGCATGCAGGGTGTTTTGGCCGACTACATCGAAAGAGTAAAGGAAGGCGAAATTACCAATGTGTTTACGCCAAGCTGGGAATTTATTATTCCCGCTTCAGATGAAGCCTGGTATCCGGCTTACAGGGCAAAGGCGGTCGAACTTCTCAACGACGGTACTATCACTTTCAGCGCGGGAAGAGCGGTTACGGTTACCGATATAAAACCCCATATGCCCCCGGGCAGCATAGATCCTCCCGCTGAATACTTCGGCGATCCGCAAACGCCGAAAACAGGACCGCTTAGCGTTGACTTTGAAGATCCTGCATGGAACAGCACGGGTTACACAGAACGCACGGTAATGAGCGGCGGATTTGAATGGACTGTCAGTGGTGTTGTAAGTACAACAGATGCAAACGATCGCTTTACCGGCACACAAAGCATACGGCTTCGCGGTAATTCCGGCGACAACTGCAATGTTGAATTAATGGATTATTTAACAACAGGCATAGAGACAATTTCCTTTGACTATGCTTCGTATGGCACGCACAGCGGCGGGACAATAGTCCTTTACTATCACATTGAAGGAACTGCGAGCTGGGTAAAAGCCGGAAAAATCTCAGCGCCGGCATGGAGCGGCGCCATGCTGAACGAAAGTTATAACCTTAATGTTACAGACAGCGTTCGCATTAAAATCGTGAGGGAAGGCGGTCTTTCAAACTTTACATCGGTCAACATAGATAATATCAACGTTACAGTTGACGGGTAAAAAAAATGAAGAAAATGTTTAAGCCGGGCATTGTAGCGGCAGTAATTTTACTACTCGCCCCTGTTTTGGCCGGCTGTACATTTCCCCAGCAATCCACAGTGCCGCCTCATTACGATGAGCCGGCGCCGGACCTGAGCATTCATTTTTTGGAATTGGGCAACAGGTTTACCGGCGACAGCATTTATATCAATTACGGTGAAATTGATATACTTATTGATGCCGGTTCAAGAACATCTTCGGCAGCAACCATTAAAGCGTACATAGACAAACATATTCAGGACAGCAAACTGGAATTTGTAATCGCCACCCACGGCCACCAGGACCATATTGCCGGCTTTTATAGCACCAATACTTACACAGGTATTTTTGATTCTTATGAAATTGGAATCATTATTGATTTTCCCAGAACAGACAGCACAACGGTCGCTTATAATAATTATAAAAATGCAAGAGATATTGCGGTGGCAAGGGGAGCTGTTCATTATACCGCCCTGCAGTGTTATAACAACGAGAATGGTGCACAGCGCATTTACGATTTAGCGGACGGCGTTCAGCTTGAGATTCTTTACAACTACTACTATGAAAATAATACAAGCAGCGAAAATGATTATTCAGTATGCCTTAGAATTGTCCAGGATGGCAATTATTACCTTTTTACCGGAGATTTGGAAAAAAACGGTGAGGATCGCCTTGTTGATTATTATGCAGAACATCATGGTGGATTAGGGCATACCGTACTTTATAAAGCCGGGCACCACGGATCAGTCACTTCATCTAACGAAAAATTAATGGCGGCAATTACCCCTGAATATGTATGCGTAACCGCAGTCGTTGGCAATACAGAATACAATGTGACCCCTGATATCACATTCCCTTCGCAGGCATTTATAAACAGGGTGGCGCCCTATACCGACCATGTATACCTGACAACTTTTGAAAACAGGGCCGAGGGCAACAGAATAGAATCGTTTAACGGCAACATTACGTTTTCGGTTTTAAACGACAAATTCGAAATACTATGCAGCAATAATAATCTGAAATTGAAAGAAACCCAATGGTTTATCAATAACCGGATTATGCCAAATGCATGGAAATAATTTTTTAAGGAGAGAGTAATGAAAAGAACTTTCAAAGCGCAAATTGCGCAAATGGTAATTATTGCATTAGCTGCAATAATTTTATTTGGAATGGCAGGGTGTGAACAGGCTACCGGAAACGGGCAAACTGCGGTTGACCCTGCGGCAGCTGATTTTAACGTTGGCGTACTGATAGTGGATTATGATGGCAGTTCCAAAGCAGTCAGTATAACGGCCAAAGAAGGAAAATCCCAGGGGGCAATAACTGTCTTCTATGAAGGGACAAACGGCACAACTTACGCAAAGAGTACAAACGCACCCCTGGAAGTCGGGCATTACACAGTTACCTTTGATGTAGCGGCAGCAGCAGGCTATAAAGCAGCAAGCGGCCTGAACGCTGGAACGCTGATAATTCGCGGTAATACCCCCGAAGCAGAAGATTATTATACCATTGGCGAACTGACAGTGGATCAAGACGGCACTCACAAAGCAGTCAGCATAACGCTTAAAGACTCAGACAGGTCACAAGGGCAGATAACTGTCTGGTATACAGGTATAGGCGGCACGGATTATCCCAAAAGCACAGAAGCGCCCTCAGCAGCCGGAAGATATGCCGTAACCTTTGACGTAGCGGCAGCAGCAGGCTTCAATGCAGCAAATGATCTGGTTGCCGGAACACTCGTCATTCGAAGAGTAATTACCGACCCGCACTTTATTGTTGACTTTGAAGATGCGGCATGGGCGGGCGGCGGCAATGCCGGTTCCTATGGACAGCGTACAATAACATGGAATGGATACGAATGGACAGTGAGGGGCGTAACTCATCCGAGCAGCGAAGACCTCAATGATCGCCGTGACGGTACTGCCAGCATCCGGCTGCGCAGCAACAGCAATGAAGTTGCCAATGGCATTCCAAATGGCATTGAGTTAGTCAGTTATTTAAGCGGTAAAATAACATCAATATCTTTTGATTATGCTTCGTACAGTTCGCATAACGGTGGTGAAATAATCCTTTATACTCAGGAAATGGACGGCGAATGGACAGCGGAAGGTAGTGTTATTGCCGATGCATGGGAAGGCGCCATGCAAACTATTGAATTTGACCTTGGAGCCGGCGGCAAAGAAAATGTACGCTTCAAAATTGAAAAAGTAATTACACCTGACAGTAACTTTACATCGGTCAATATAGATAATATCGTCATTATCGGTGAAAGTGATAGCGCTTTCGATGTTGCTGCCGTTGACCCTGTTGCAGATGATTTTAACATTGATGGACTGTCGCCGATTCATGACGGCAGCCCCAAAGAAGTCAGCATAACTCCCTACGCCGGTAAATCCCAGGGAGCAATCACAATCTGGTATGAAGGGGATGATGTCGTATATGCAAAAAGCAATACCGCGCCCTCGGATGCCGGCAGCTATATTGTTACCTTTGACGTTGCTGCAGCGGAAGGCTTTAATGCAGTCAACGGCTTAAGCGCGGGAACGCTCGTTATTACGCTAATTATCGATCCACATTTTCTTGTCGATTTTGAAGGCGACGAATGGGATGGCACTGCCTATGCGGCGCGTGCAGTAGAATCAGGCGGATATGACTGGACAGTGAGCGGGGTAGGAAGAATGGATGGCAACGATCGCCGCGAAGGTGATAGAAGCATACGATTCAGAGGCGGCAGTGCAGCCGACACCGGCGAAAATACAAACCGTGTTGAATTGATGGATTATTTACCAGGAATAAAGTCAATATCTTTTGACTATGCTTCATACAGTTCACATTCAAACGGCGTTATAACCCTCTTTTATGAATTGGAGAGCAACAAAGGTACCTGGGTGCCGGTAGGTGAGCCTGTTACCGTACCTTCATGGACCGCCGGTGGCAGCGCCCTGCTTAACAAACACTTTGATCTAGATATAAACGCCAGTGTACGCTTTAAGGTTGAGAAACTCTTTGTCGGCACAGGCAGCATATCGGCCAATGTGGACAATATCTTAGTTACTACCTACTAGAACATCAATTATCAGGGGCTGTCTGGAAAAAGGGCAGCCCCTCGATTTACCTAAAAGTATTTCTGTAAATTTCCACTTGACTAGCCCAGTGGTAATATGATACATAAACCACAAGCAAATCAAATGATACGAAGAATCTTTGTTGAAAAAAAACCAACTGTTAGCAGCCTTGCGGATAATCTGCGTCTGGAATTAAACACCCAGCTTAAAGAATCAATCAGCTCTTTAAGAATTTTCCTGCGGTACGATATCGAGGGGCTTAAAGACGGTGATTTTGATACTGCAATAAAGACGGTTTTTTCTGAGCCGCCGGTTGATGATGTCTATTTGGAGAGCCTGCCGGCCTTAAAGGAATATACCGTCTTCGCAGTCGAATACCTGCCCGGGCAGTACGATTTAAGGGCTGATTCCGCCGCGCAATGTGTTCAGCTTTTAACGATGGGGAAGCGCCCAACAGTACGGTGCGCGACGGTTTATGCGCTGGCCGGCGCGGCAAATATAGAAAAAATCCAAAACTATCTGGTTAATCCTGTGGATTCGCGCATTGCGTCCGGCGAAAAGCCGTCAAGTTTAACACAAAAAGTTTTACCGCCTGAGCCGGTAAAAGAAATTGAAGGCTTTCGCTCCTTTGACAAGGCGCAGCTACAGGCTTTTCGGCAGCAGTACGCGCTTGCCATGAGCGCCGGCGACATTGAATTTGTACAACAGTACTTTTCCGGCGAAGGCAGGGAGCCTACCGAAACAGAAATCCGCGTACTCGATACATACTGGTCGGATCACTGCCGGCACACTACCTTTCTGACAGAGCTTAAAGACATTCGATTTAATTCCAAAATTCCCGAAATTGAAGAAGCGTATAACGAATACAGGCGATTATTCAAAAAGCATTATAACAGCCGGCCGGAAAAGTACGAATGTCTTATGGATATGGCGACAATTGGCGTGCGTGAGCTGAAAGGCAGGGGGCTTCTTGCAGCTTTGGACGAATCGGAAGAAATAAACGCCTGCTCCATTAAGGTTACAGCACAGACCAGCGGCGGCGATAAAGACTACCTCGTGATGTTCAAAAATGAAACCCACAACCACCCCACAGAGATAGAGCCCTTCGGAGGAGCGGCGACGTGCCTTGGCGGCGCAATCCGCGATCCGCTTTCCGGCAGGGCGTATGTCTATCATGCCATGCGCGTTACAGGCGCGGCTGACATTTTAGCTGCGGTAGATAATACAATGCCGGGCAAGCTGCCGCAGAGAATTATATCAAAAGAGGCGGCAAGGGGCTTTTCCTCCTACGGCAATCAAATAGGCCTGGCAACAGGAATCGTCGCGGAGGTGTACCACAGAGGCTATGCGGCAAAAAGGCTCGAAGCGGGCTTTGTCGTTGGCGCCGCACCGGCGGAAAATGTTATACGCAAACAACCGCAGGCAGGCGACATTATTCTTTTAATCGGCGGTGAAACCGGCAGGGACGGCTGCGGAGGCGCGACAGGTTCATCAAAAGCGCATGATTCGCTCAGCATCGAAACAAGCGGCGCCGAAGTTCAAAAGGGAAACCCCATAACAGAACGAAAAATCCAAAGGCTGTTCCGCAACCCCGACTGCTCGCGGCTTATCAAACGCTGCAATGACTTCGGCGCAGGCGGCGTCTGTGTCGCCATCGGGGAACTGGCAGACGGGCTTTTGATAAACCTGGACGCAGTCCCCAAAAAATACGAAGGGCTCAGCGGCACAGAGCTTGCCATCTCGGAATCCCAGGAACGTATGGCCGTTGTTATCGCACCGGAAAATCTTAACAAAATGATCGAATTGTGCGCTGCCGAAAATTTAAAGGCAACATCTGTTGCCCTTGTAACAGACACAAATCGCATGATAATGAATTTTAGCGGGCGCGAAATCGTCAATCTAAAGCGTTCGCTTTTATCTTCCAATGGCGTAAAGCAAACCGCATCTGCTGTAATAAAAGATGAAATCCCGCTTTATATGAACGAATCTTCGGCCGAAGCCGCTCCCTTCCTTAAAAACGGCGATTATACCGGTGCGCTTACGGCGGAACTTAAAAGGCTGAATGTCGCTTCCAATAAGGGCATGAGCGAAATGTTCGATTCGACCATTGGCGCGGGCAGCGTATTCATGCCCTTCGGCGGCGCAAAGCAGCTAACGCCGGCGATCGCCATGGCGGCTAAGCTGCCGGTTTATCCACTTGATACCGACACCGCGACCGTCGCCGCATGGGGCTTCGATCCGTATCTAATGAGCCAAAGCCCTTTTGTGGGAGCCCAATATTCGGTGCTGCTTTCCGTAGCGAAGGTATGCGCCGCCGGAACGCCCTTTGACGGGATATATTTATCATTTCAGGAATATTTCAAAAAACTGTCTGGCGATCCTGAGCGCTGGGGCGAGCCTGTCTCCGCGATGCTTGGCGCGTTATCTGCACAGCTTGGGCTGGGGCTCGGCGCAATAGGCGGAAAAGATTCAATGAGCGGCTCTTTTATGGATTTGGATGTACCGCCCACACTGATATCATTCGCACTTGCGCCGGCAAAGGCGTCAGAACTGATAAGTAATGTATTATACAACGGCGCCAAAGTTTACAGAATTGCAATACCCCGCACGCCTTCACTCTGCCTCGATTATGAATTTTTCGTAAAACTGATGAAAGTTATTTCCGCAAATATCGACGGCGGAAAAATTGATTTTTGTACTGTTGTAGAAACCGGCGGCGCGGCGGCAGCTATCGCAAAATCATGCCTTGGCAATGGCCTGGGGTTTAAGTTCGAGTACAGCGGCGAAGATTTATTCTATCCCTGCCTTGCCGACATTCTGATTGCCGGCGATATTTCGCTCCTTAAGGAGTTCTCGCCGCAATTTATCGGGACAGCCGGTGGAGAAGGGTTTGTTTTTGAAAAGAACAGCCTGCCTGTTAAAACAGCCGAAGATGCGTACCTGAAAACCCTTGCATCAGTATTTCCCATTAGCGCCCGTCTTGCACAAAATGTTGACGCTGGGCAGGCAGATTTCAGCAAAAAAACTTTTCAAATGTACAGCGGCGAAAAATTTGCATCTCCCAGAGTGTTAATTCCTGTTTTTCCGGGAACAAACTGCGAGTACGATACGTCAAAAAAGTTTTTGGACGCCGGCGCAAAGACAGAAATCTTTATTTTCAAAAACCAAAACACACAGGATATAAAGGCTTCGGCAGAGAGTCTTGCCGCCCTTATCAAAAATTCGCAGATAATAGCCATTCCAGGCGGCTTTTCCGGCGGCGATGAACCCGACGGAAGCGCAAAATTTATCGCAACCGCTTTCCGCTCTCCAAAAGTTACCGAGGCAGTCACAGAGCTTCTCGAAAAGAGGCAGGGACTCATCCTTGGAATTTGCAACGGCTTTCAGGCTTTAATTAAGCTGGGGCTTTTGCCCTTCGGCAAAATAGCCGCGATGACAGAAAACAGCGCAACATTGTATTACAACAATATCGGCCGTCATGTATCGGCATTGTGTCCTGTGCGTGTAACATCGGTCGATTCGCCGTGGCTGTCGAATGTAAAGGTCGGCGATATTTTCATGACAGCGATTTCCCACGGGGAGGGACGGCTGATTGCCGGCGAAGACACACTGTTGTCGTTGAAAAACTCCGGAAGGATATGCACGCAGTATGTTGATGATACCGGCCGCCCCGCCGCAAGGATGCCGAATAACCCAAATGGTTCGATGTATGCAATCGAGGGGCTCATTTCCCCCTGCGGCAGGATATTGGGCAAGATGGGTCATGTCGAACGCGCCGGAGAAGGACTGTTAAAAAACGTGCCCGGGGAAAAGACAATGGATATATTTTCAGCGGGGGTCAGATATTTCAAGTGAGCAACTGCGGGCTGTGCAGTTAAAAGAACACCCGGCGCATTTGTTCTTTTTTCTATCACGACGAATCTTCAGTATGATCGCCGAAACAATACCAAGCAAAACCAGCCCTGTAAGAATCGTTCCTATGTTTTCCGTTAAAAAAGTCATAACTTCGCTTCCTTTCTTTTAACTGCCGGACGGAACAGAAGAAACAAAAACCCTGCCGCCAACAGAAATGCCATAACAGTCCAAAATCCAAAGTTACCCGCTAACAGCATACCGAATTGATAAATGCAAAACGAAGCAAAATAAGCCAGGGCGCACTGATAGCCTACAGCCGCCAGGAACCATTTTATGCTGTTCATTTCACGCCTGATGGCTGCCATTGCGGCAACGCATGGAGCGCATAACAGGTTAAATATCAAAAATGAGTAGGCGGTCAGCGCGGTAAAACCGGAAGCCAGCAAACCCCATATTTCAGTTTCATCTCCGGCAGACAGGCCAAAACCGTACAGGACGCCGAAAGTGCCCACTACATTTTCTTTCGCTATCAGGCCGGTGAGGGCGGCGACAGTAGCCTGCCAGTTTCCCCAGCCCAGCGGCGCAAAGATGGGAGCAATAACCCCGCCAAATCCCGCCAGAACACTTTTATTCATGTCGACGAATCCAAAACCTTCATCTCCCCAGCCAAGGTTGGAAGCAAGCCAAATAAATATGGACGCCAGAAGTATGATAGTCCCCGCTTTTTTGATGAATGAATAGCCGCGCTCCCACATGCTGCGCAGAATATTTTTCACGGTCGGCCAGTGATAGGCGGGGAGTTCCATGACAAAGGGCGCCGCATCGCCGGAGAACATTTTTGTTTTCTTCAAAATAACGCCGGAACAGATAATTGCCGCGATACCTGCAAAGTAGGCGCTGGGTGCAACCCACCATGTTCCGCCGAACAGAGCGCCGGCAATCAGCGCGATAACCGGCAGTTTGGCTGAACACGGAATAAAGGTAGTGGTCATAATGGTCATTTTCCGGTCACGGTCGTTCTCGATCGTCCGGGACGCCATAATACCGGGAACTCCGCAGCCTGTGCCGATCAGAATCGGAATAAAGGATTTACCCGACAATCCGAAGCGGCGGAAAATTCTGTCCATGATAAAGGCGATACGCGCCATATAACCGCAGGCTTCCAGAAACGCAAGAAAAATAAAAAGGATAAACATCTGCGGCAAAAAGCCCAGTACCGAGCCGACGCCTGCAACAATGCCGTCCAGAATCAAACTTTGCAGCCATTGTGCGCAGTTTATTGCCTGAAGAAAATTTCCCAGCAAGACGGGGATACCGGGAACCCATAGGCCGAAAAGATTCCAGCCCCTGCCGAATACGCCCTCGGCAGCCCAGCCGGTGGCAATCCTGCCCGCCGTGGTAACCGAAACAAAGTAAACAATAAACATGACTGCCGCAAAGATGGGAAGCGCCAGGATTCGGTTTGTTACAATCTTGTCTATTTTATCTGATACGCTCAGCCGGCCCCTGTTCCTGATTTTTATGCAGTCCCTGATAATTGAATCGATATACGCATAACGCTCGGCGGTAATAATGCTTTCGCTGTCGTCGTCCAGTTCCGCTTCCCGCCGTTTTATGTCTTCTTCGATATGCGCAACCTGTTCAGGACTCAGTTTCAGTTTTTCTATTATTTTACTGTCCCGCTCAAACAGCTTGATGGCAAAAAATCTCTGCTGTTCCTGCGGCAGATCATGAAGCACGGCTTCTTCGATATGCGCCAGTGTATGCTCCACGCCGCCTGAAAAACAGTGCTGGGGGACTGTTTTCGCGCCGCCCGCTGCCTTAACCGCCGCTTCCGCCACCTGCGAAACGCCCTCGCCCTTTAGCGCGGAAATCTCTACGACACAGCAGCCAAGTTCTTTGGCAAGCCGGACGGTATCAATTTTATCTCCGTTCCGATTAATAATATCCATCATGTTAAGTGCGGCAACAACAGGAATACCAAGCTCTGTTAATTGAGTCGTAAGAAACAGATTGCGCTCCAGATTTGTACTGTCAATAACATTCAAAATGGCGTCGGGCCGCTCTCCTGTCAGGTAATCGCGGGCGACCACTTCTTCCGGTGAATATGGAGAAAGCGAGTAGATGCCGGGCAGGTCGGTAGCGGTTACATCATCATAACCCTTTAATTTGCCCTCTTTCTTTTCCACAGTTACGCCCGGCCAGTTTCCTACAAATTGGTTCGAACCGGTCAGGGCGTTAAACAGAGTTGTCTTGCCGCTGTTGGGGTTTCCGGCAAGCGCAATCTTTATCGGCATAGTTTTGTACAAGCCTCACTCTACTTCTATCAGTTCGGCGTCCGCTTTTCGCAGGGAAAGCTCATAGCCCCGTATTGCGATTTCCAGCGGATCGCCAAGGGGGGCAACCTTGCGGACATGAACTTCCGTCCCTTTGGTGACGCCCATTTCCATGATACGGCGTTTAACAGGCCCCGCCCCTCTCACCTTTGTGATCCTAACTGTTGCCCCTGGTTTTATCTCTTTAAGGGTCTGCATTGTCCATTTTCTCCCCGGACATGTATTTCTGCCGGATTTAGCATCTTTTAGTAAGTTATAACTAACTAATTAAAGGTTAGCAAAGACTAACTCCAATGTCAAGCTTTTTTTTGATAAAAATACTCATTTTTTACCGCAAACCGGCACAGGCCTTCACTGACTTTTTTCGTGTGGTTTGTGGTACAATATCAGGGTGAAAACATTGAACGTCCACGAATCAGCGGAAAACTATCTTGAAACAATTCTGATATTGAGCCATAGGGGGGAGCGGGTTCGCTCTATCGATATAGTAAACGAGCTGGAATACAGCAAACCAAGCGTAAGTGTTGCCATGAAAAACCTTCGTGCCAAAGGGTATATAACCGTAGACGATGAGGGCCACATCACGCTTACAGGAAAAGGGCGAAAAATAGCGGAGAGGATGTATGAAAGGCATGTGGCTATTTCTGACTGGCTCATTTCTCTGGGTGTAGATAAAAAAACAGCTGTACAGGACGCCTGTAAAATGGAGCATGTTTTAAGCGAAAAAAGTTTTTCGGCTATCCGCAAACATATTGACACGAACAGCTAAAAAATGGTAAAAAGGCATGGTAAACAATGGTGTTTGTCGGTATTGGCAAAAATCTGCCTGCCGGTGAACACTTTTTTTTTCAATTTTTTGGAGGAGAACCATTATGTCATACTCAATGAAGGTATTGGAGGACACAAAAGCGAAGAATCCCGGACAGCCGGAATTCCATCAAACACTTACGGAAATTTTGCCGACGCTTCAGCCGTATCTGGACGAGCATCGCGAATGTGAGAAAGCTGGAATTTTAGAACGCCTGGTCGAACCTGAGCGCCAGATCATTTTCAGGGTGCCCTGGGTAGACGATTCAGGGGCGGTGCATGTGAACCGCGGGTACCGTGTTCAATTCAACAGTGCAATCGGGCCGTATAAGGGCGGGCTCAGGTTCCATCCGAGCGTAACCCTCAGCACAATAAAATTTTTGGGGTTTGAACAAATCTTTAAGAACTCGCTGACCGGGCTTCCCATCGGCGGCGGGAAAGGCGGTTCTGATTTTGACCCGAAAGGAAAATCCGACCGGGAGGTTATGGGGTTTTGTCAGAGTTTTATGAACGAATTGTACCGCCATATCGGCGCTGATACAGATGTACCGGCGGGTGATATCGGCGTTGGGGCCAGAGAAATCGGCTATATGTACGGGCAGTACAAGCGGCTTACAGGTCTTGTAGACGGTACTTACACCGGCAAGTCCCTGTGTTACGGGGGATCTCTTGCGCGCAAGGAGGCAACCGGATACGGGCTTGTGTATTTTGCCGAGCAGATATTATCTTCCTTAAAGACGACGTTCCAGGGAAAAAGAGTTCTGGTTTCCGGCGCCGGCAATGTAGCGATTTACGCCGCAGAAAAAGCCACGCAGTTAGGCGCCAAGGTGCTGACAGTATCCGATTCGAGCGGTTATGTGCTTGATCCTGATGGCATCGACCTGGAAACAGTCAAGCTCATTAAAGAAAAACAAAGGGGCAGAATAAGCGAGTATGTAAAACACCGCAAGGGCGCTGAATATTTCGACAAGGGCTCTGTTTGGCAGGTGCCATGCGATGTCGCCCTTCCCTGCGCTACGCAAAATGAATTAAACGAAGATGATGCAAAAGTTTTGATAAAAAACAACTGTCTTGCAGTTGCCGAAGGTTCCAATATGTCCACTACGCTGGAAGCAGTAGAGCTGTTGCATAAAAGCGGCGTAATATACGCGCCGGGCAAAGCGTCCAATGCCGGCGGGGTTGCCGTATCAGCACTGGAGATGGCACAAAACAGCGGAAGGCTGTTCTGGCCGTTTGAAGAAGTCGATAAAAAACTTCAGGGTATTATGCAAAATATTTACAAGCAGGTTTCAGAGACAGCGGAACATTATGCGACAAAGAACGACCTTGTCGCCGGCGCGAATATCGGGGGCTTTGTAAAGGTTTGCGAAGTAATGATGCTGCAGGGTATCATCTGAGAAAAGTTTTATGTCAAAGTTAATTATACCCGGTAGTTATCAGCCGATTCTGTCGGTTTACGAGACGCAGAGAGCAATAGGCGACATCAAAAGAATATTTGAGCAAAAGCTCTCGTCCGCGCTGAATTTGATGCGTGTATCTGCACCGCTGTTCGTCGAATCGGGTTCGGGATTGAACGACGATTTGAATGGAATAGAAAGGCCGGTTGAATTTGATCTTTTGGAAACCGGAAGCTATGCCCAAATAGTCCAGTCACTGGCAAAGTGGAAACGAATTGCACTTCACAAATACGGCATACCCGTTGGCGAAGGGCTGTACACCGACATGAACGCGGTGCGGCGCGATGAGGAAATGGATAACCTGCATTCTATTTATGTGGATCAGTGGGACTGGGAGAAGGTCATCGACCGTACAGAAAGGAATATTGAATACCTAAAAGAAACCGTAGAAAAAATCGTTGGCGCAATTTGCGATACAGAGGAAGAAATCGGTAAAAGGTACCTGGACGGCAAGGCCGCCGCCAGGCTTTGCCGCGTGGTTTCGTTTGTTACCTCGCAGGAACTGGAGGACATGTACCCTGAACTTTCTCCTAAAGAGCGCGAAAATGAGTACGTTAAAAAACACAGGACAGCGTTCATAATGCAAATAGGCGGCCTATTGCGATCGGGCATAAGACACGACGGGCGCGCTCCTGACTACGACGACTGGACGTTAAACGGAGATATTTTGTTTTGGAATGAACTGCTTGAATGTGCTTTTGAAATATCGTCCATGGGAATCCGCGTGGACGAAAAAGCCCTTGACGGGCAGTTAACCATGGCCGGCTGCGACAATCGAAGAAATCTGCCCTATCACAAACAACTGCTGGGCGGCGGACTTCCCCTGGCGATCGGCGGCGGGATCGGGCAGTCGCGCCTTTGCATGCTGTTTTTGAAAAAAGCGCATATCGGCGAAGTTCAATCCTCGATTTGGGATAAAGATACTTTGTCGGGCTGTGAATCGACCGGCATTAAGCTGCTGTAATAAAGATGGAAAACATGAAAGACATACCGGAATTATTTGGAAGCATGGTGTTTAACGACGAAACGATGCGTCTGCGCCTGCCCAAGGACATTTACAGGGTTCTCAAAAAGACAATGAGAGAGGGCACACATTTGGAACTTGATGTCGCGAATGCTGTAGCAAACGACATGAAGAACTGGGCGGTTGAAAAAGGCGCGACGCATTTTTCGCACTGGTTCCAGCCAATGACCGGCATCACGGCGGAAAAGCACGACAGTTTTATTTCCCCCGTCGGCGACGGCAAGGTAATAATGGAGTTTTCCGGCAAGGAACTGGTACGCGGCGAACCTGATGCATCAAGCTTTCCCTCCGGAGGGTTACGCGCAACATTTGAGGCAAGGGGATATACTGTCTGGGACATTACCAGCTATGCGTTTATAAAAAACGGCACTCTTTGCATTCCAACGGCATTCTGCTCCTACAGCGGCGAAGCGCTCGACAAGAAAACGCCGCTGCTGCGTTCCATGGACGCAATCGACAAACAGTCGCGCAGAATCCTGAAGCTGTTCGGCAATACGTCCGTACGCAGGGTTCTTCCAACTGTAGGCCCCGAACAGGAATATTTTCTTGTAGATAAAGACATGTACCTGAAGCGCCCCGATTTGGCCTTTACCGGCAGAACACTGTTCGGTGCGCGCCCGCCCAAGGGGCAGGAAATGGATGATCATTATTTCAGAACGCTGACCCCGCGTGTTTCGGCCTTTATGAAGGAACTTGATGAGGAGCTTTGGAAGCTCGGAGTGCTGGCGAAAACCAAGCACAACGAAGCCGCTCCCGCCCAGCACGAACTTGCACCGATATATACCACGGCAAATATCGCAACCGATCATAATCAGCTAACGATGGAACTTATGAAAAGTGTCGCATACAAGCACGGACTTGTATGCCTGCTGCATGAAAAGCCGTTTGCAGGCGTAAACGGAAGCGGCAAACATAACAACTGGTCTCTGGCTTCCGACACGGGCGTTAACCTGCTGGAACCTGGTGAAACTCCGCACGAAAACGCGCAATTTCTGCTTTTTCTGGTAGCGGTGATTAAGGCCGTTGATGATTATCAGGATTTACTCCGTGCATCAGTCGCAAGCGCCGGAAACGATCACCGCCTGGGAGCAAACGAGGCGCCGCCGGCAATAATATCAATGTTTTTGGGCAATGAACTGACAGGAATGCTGGAAGCCATCGAATCGGGTTCGGTATATCGTAACAAAAAAAAGTATCAGATGGAAATTGGTGTAACGGCACTGCCGCATTTTCCAATGGATGCAACAGACAGAAACCGGACATCGCCGTTTGCGTTTACAGGCAACAAATTTGAATTCCGCATGCCCGGCTCGTCATTATCGGTTGCGGGGCCGAACATTGTTCTGAATACGGCAGTAGCGGAGGTTCTTTCACAGTTTGCCGATTCGCTTGAAGGCGTAAAGGATTTTAACGCCGCTCTTGGCGCGATTATAAAAACAACCTATGGTAACCACAAGCGCATAATCTTTAATGGAAACAATTACAGCGCAGACTGGGTTAAGGAAGCCTCGCGCCGTGGTTTATCAAATTTGAAAACTACAATGGACACGCTTGGGGCTTTTATTTGTGAAAAAAGCGTAACCATGTTTGCCGCTCACCGGGTTTTTTCCAAAGCGGAACTTCAATCACGCTATGAAATTCTTACGGAGAGCTACTGCAAAACACTGGGCATCGAAGCCCTGACAATGATCGATATAACAAAAGGAGAAATAATTCCCGCATGCATAGATTATCAAAACGAGCTTGCGCTCCTTTTGGAGCGTAAAAAAAACTGCGGCGGTTACGATACATCTCTGGAAAGTTTTCTGCTCGGACAAATCGCCGGTTTATCCACAAAGCTGTTTGAAAATCTTAAAACCCTTGAAAACGCAGCCATGGAAGCCAAAAATGAGCAGAAAACAGATGCCCAGGCGGCATTATTCGGCAGCAAGGTGCTTGCTTCCATGTCGGAATTGCGGCTAACAGCAGACGAACTTGAAAGCCTTGTCGCCAAAAAGTATTGGCCGCTGCCGTCGTACGCCGATTTGCTTTACAGTGTAATATAAACAGGGGAGTTTTCTTGTGACAAAAAAAATTGTATTAGCCTATTCGGGCGGCCTTGATACCACGGTTATAATACCGTGGCTGAAGGAAAATTATAATAATTGCGAGGTCATAGCTTGCTGCGTCGATTTAGGGCAATGCACAGATTATGATAAATTAAAAAAGAAAGCGACAGAAACCGGTGCGAGTAAAGTGCTGGTCATTGACGCCAAAGAAGAATTTATAACAGGTTATATTTTTCCAATGCTGAAGGCAAACGCCGTATATGAAGATAAATATCTTCTTGGCACATCCGCCGCACGCCCCCTTATAGCCAAAAAACTGGTAGATACCGCACTGGCCGAAGGAGCGGATACGATTTGTCATGGGGCAACAGGAAAGGGAAACGATCAGGTGCGCTTTGAACTGACAATACGGTCTTTTGCCCCGCATATGAATATTATCGCGCCATGGCGTATATGGCAGCTAAAATCGCGCGAAGAATTGATGGAGTATCTGCAAAAGCGGGGTATTGAACCGCCGTCAAAAAAAGAGCAAAGTTACAGCCGCGATGAAAATATTTGGCATTCAAGCCACGAAGGGCTGGAGCTTGAAGATCCGGCTACTGAACCGGATTACCGGCGGGTATTATTGTTATCTGTAAGGCCGGAAGATGCGCCGGATACACCGGAATATGTGGAGCTTGAGTTTGATAAGGGGATTCCTGTAAAACTTAACGGCAAATTTATTGCGCCGGTAGAGTTGGTGGACACACTCAATAAAATCGGCGGCAGAAACGGCGTGGGCATCGCGGACCTTGTTGAGAACAGGGTTGTCGGCATGAAATCCCGAGGCGTGTATGAAACACCGGGAGGGACAATTTTATATACTGCCCACAGGGAACTTGAACGGTTGTGCCTCGACCGCAAGACAATGGCGTTCAAGAACATTGCAGCCCAGGAACTTTCCGAGTTGATATACGGCGGCGAATGGTTCACGCCCCTGCGTGAAGCGTTATCTGCATTTGTCGACAAAACCCAGGACCAGGTTACCGGCTCTGTCAAACTGAAACTGTACAGGGGGAATGTTGTTCCGGCCGGATGCGTTTCACCGTATTCGTTGTATAATATAGACATATCAAGTTTTACTACGGGAGAGCTTTATAACCACAATGATGCTGAAGGTTTTATCAAACTTACAGGGCTTCCGGTAATGGTCAGGGCCCTCATGCAGAAAAAACAACAAAAATAACGGAGCCGTCATGAAACTGTGGGGAGGACGCTTTAGCGGTCAAACAGACGAGTATGCGAATAAATTTCATTCCTCCATTGCTTTCGATAAAAGACTGTATAAACATGATATAAACGGCAGCATGGCTTATGCCGAAATGCTCGGGCGCCAGGGAATTATAAAAAATGAGGAAGCTGCATTAATCATAAAAAACCTTCAGGAAATCCTTTGCGATATTGAAAAAGGTACGCTGGAAATCGATCCGGCAGCCGAGGACATTCATACATTTGTTGAGTCACAGCTTGTTACACGCATAGGAGATGCCGGCAAGCGGCTCCACACCGGCAGAAGCCGAAATGATCAGGTTGCGCTGGATATGCGAATGTATGTAAAAGAAGAAATTGACGGGATATGCGCCCTGATTGTCCGCCTTCTTGAAGCATTGCTTGAAGCGGCAAAAAATAGTACCGATGTTATCATGCCGGGATTTACACATCTGCAAAAAGCGCAGCCCGTAACGCTCGCCCATCACATACTTGCGTATTTCGAAATGTTCAGGCGCGATTATGAAAGACTGCGCGGCTGCCGCAAAAGGACCGATGTAATGCCTCTGGGTTCCGGCGCGCTTGCATCGACTTCGTATCCCCTGGACAGACAATTCCTTAAAGAAAGGCTTGGGTTTGCGGATATAACCGCCAACAGTCTGGACGCCGTATCAGACAGGGATTTTTGCATCGAGTTTGTTTCCTGCCTGTCCCTGGTCATGATGCATTTAAGCCGTTTTTGCGAAGAGCTGATATTATGGTCAACCGACGCCTTCGCCTTTATCGAAATTTCGGATTGTTATGCGACAGGCTCGTCAATCATGCCTCAAAAAAAGAATCCGGACATGGCGGAGCTGATAAGGGGCAAAACAGGCCGTGTATACGGCAGCCTCGCCGGTTTGTTAACAATGATGAAAGGGCTGCCGCTTTCGTATAACAAGGATATGCAGGAAGATAAGGAAGCGGTATTCGATGCCGCCGATACGGTAAAGATGAGTTTATCCGTTTTTTGCGGAATGTTTCAAACGCTGGAGTTTAATATAAAACGCATGTACGAAAGCGCGCTGGGCGGCTATACAAATGCGACAGATGCGGCGGATTGGCTTGTTAAAAAAGGCCTTACATTCAGGGAGGCGCACGAAATTGCCGGAAAGCTTGTGCTTTATGCCATAAAAAAGAATGTACGGCTTGAAGAATTAACCCTGCAGGAACTTAAAAAAGAATCGGAATTATTTGACGATACCTTTTATGAAGCGGTATCAGTAGAAAAATGTATAGAAGTAAGGGCATTACCCGGCGGCCCCTCCCCCGCCGCCATGGCACAGGCCATTAAAGATGCACAGAAGTACCTGGAAAATATCAGATAAACGGGGATCACCCCAGCGCCACATCCAACACCATCATTACCAGAAAACCGGCCATGACGCCTAATGTACCTGCATGAGTATGTTCGCTCAAATGCGCTTCGGGGATTAACTCCTCTACCACGACATACATCATCGCGCCGGCTGCAAATGATAACAGCCAGGGCATAGCCGGAGCTATCCATAAAGCCAGAAGAAAAGTCAGAAAACCAAAAACAGGTTCTACAGCGCCTGACATGCAGCCAAGCCAAAAAGCCCTTGCTGACGAAATGCCTTCCTGACGCATGGGAAGCGAAATGGCGGCGCCCTCGGGGAAGTTTTGAATTCCAATGCCAAGAGCCAGGGCAGTAGCCGATGCATACATTGCCGGATCATTGCCATGTTGTGCCGCTAAAGCGAATGCAAGGCCCACGGCCATACCTTCGGGAATGTTATGCAGGGTTACTGCGGACATTAAGAGCGTGGTGCGTTTTGATAAGGATTTCGGCCCTTCCCGAAGACCGGTAAAGGCATGAAGGTGGGGAATGATATGATCAAGAATCAGCAGAAATAAAACGCCAAGCACAAATCCGCAAGCCGCAGGAATCCAGCCGATTTGTCCCCGTTCTTCCGCCGCTTCAATAGCCGGAATCAATAAACTCCAGACTGAAGCCGCAATCATTACGCCGGCGGCGAACCCAAGAAAAATCTGTTGAAATTTTCCCGGTGCGGCCTTGCGAAAGAAAAATACTGTCGCGGCTCCCAGGCTGGTCATCAAAAAAATAAAACCCAATCCACCGCCCACAAATAACAATGATTGCATAAATTATACCTTCCTTGTTTTAATCAATAGCAGGTGTATGGTTACGCCCGCACCAACTATTCCAAGTATAATACAAATCAATAAGGTTCGCCTTAGCGCCATTGAAATTATAAGCCCTGTCCACAGGAAAACGATGCTTTTAATCTTCAGTGATTTTTTGATACCTTGCTTTGTACGATAGTTTTCGATGTAAGGGCCAAAAAAACTATTCCGCTGCAGCCAATCATAAAACTTTTTGTTGCTTGCGGAGAAACACATGGCGGCAAGCAAAACAAAGGGCGTAGTAGGCATCACAGGCAAAAATGCACCGGCCGCACCCAAGCCAAGAAAGAGAAACCCAAGCCCCGTCAAAACAAGTTTTTTTATAGCCATTTTGTTTCCATGCCGGCTCGGGTCTTCGGGGTCGCCTTCCATAGGCCTCCTCCCTCATGTGATGCACAACTGTGTAAGCTCAGAAATGTATGCTGATTTAATTTCTTGAGGGGTGACTGTGGCAAAAACGCTGCCCCCGCGCAGTGTTTTTGGCCACAGGCAGGACCCCAAATGAAATTTTCAAGCATACATTTCTGCCATTGCCACAGTTTTGAAAGAACGCCTCTGGAGGTGGCGGGAGTCGAACCCGCGTCCTAATACGCGAAACACAAGCATCTACAGGTTTAGCTGTTTATTATTTTGTCGGAACAGGCTTGGCTAAACAGCGCGCGGCCTGTCCTTATTCCGGGAAATCTTATCAAACCGCCTCCGGAAGCGGCGGCCTGACCAGCTCTGATTGCGACGCGGAAGCCGTCCCTCAGAGCGGCGGAACGGTTCCACGCGATTACGCAGCTAAGGCGTATTCGTAACTGTCGTAGTTGGCAGTTAAATTTTTGCTCAATCAGGAGATGAGCGCTCCACCTGCAGCCTGTACCCCGATCCGTACCAGTCGAAACCGGATCACCCCCGCTAAAGAATGGCACCGCGTTAAGCGGTGTAGATGAACAAGGTCAAAACAGCGTAGCACCATTGTATGCCACTGCGACGACCAAACGCAAGGCATCCTTTAGGATGCCGACAGTGCGCCCGACAATCTATGGCGCCCGTCAGGGCGTGGATCAACCACGTCAGCACGTCGTAGCGCCAATTGAATCCACGGTATGCCGACAATGCGGACTTGCTTTAGCAAGGCCAGCGCGCGCCGACAAACAAAACGCACCGCGTCAAGCGGTGTAGATGAACAAGGTCAAAACAGCGTAGCACCATTGTATGCCGCTGCGACGACCATACGCAAGGCCTCCTTCAGGAGGCCGACAGTGCGCGCCGACAACACACAGCGCCCGACAGGGCGTGGATCAACCACGTCAGCACGTCGTAGCGCCAATAGAATCCACGGTATGCCGATAATGCGGACTTGCTTTAGCAAGGCCAGCGCGCGCCGACAACACACAGCGCCCGTCAGGGCGTGGATCAACCACGTCAGCACGTCGTAGCGCCAATTGAATCCACTGTATGCCGACAATGCGGACTTGCTTTAGCAAGGCCAGCGCGCGCCGACAAACAAAACGCACCGCGTTAAGCGGTGTAGATGAACAAGGTCAAAACAGCGTAGCACCATTGTATGCCACTGCGACGACCAAACGCAAGGCATCCTTTAGGATGCCGACAGTGCGCCCGACAACACACAGCGCCCGTCAGGGCGTGGATCAACCACGTCAGCACGTCGTAGCACCATTGTATGCCGCTGCGACGACCAAACGCAAGGCATCCTTTAGGATGCCGACAGTGCGCCGACAACACACAGCGCCCGACAGGGCGTGGATCAACCACGTTAGCACGTCGTAGCGCCAATAGAATCCACGGTATGCCGACAATGCGGACTTGCTTTAGCAAGGCCAGCGCGCGCCGACAATCTATGGCGCCCGACAGGGCACCTCATATACAAGTCATAATAATGCATTGCAGAACAAAATTAAAGCCCTGAACACCGGAAACGATGTGCCCCTTAAATTATTTCTTTTTGCCAACGCTTATTTGGAGCTGTTAACCTCCTTCCGCCGGCAAACCTGAACTTGCATAAATTCGGCACAACAAGTATCATGTACATTGATATGAGGCTGTGCCCAAAAAGAAAAATCGTGCTTCTCATTCTGGCCTTTTGTATTGCTTTTACCGTCATTGTTACCGAAACCTTGACGGCAGCCAGCCTTGACCATGATTGTATAGAAACAGACTGTTCACCATGTTTTCAAATTGAGGCGGCGGCGCTTTTTCTTAAAACCATAAAGCTGGCCGGTATCTTTTTGTTTCTGGCCGTCTACCTGGTATTATTCCTCCAAACTCCCAAAAGCAATATTTTTGCCTGTTTTAACTGTCCTTCGCCCGTTATGCTAAAAGTTCGCTTTAACTGCTGAAATATTTTTTTTACTTAACCTTAAATTCACTATATTTTACGGAGGTTATTTTGAAAAAATATATATTAATTATTATAATACTTGCAGCCGCACTATTCTTTGTTGCCGGCTGCAGGGGGAACAGAAAAGCCGCTGTGCGAAATGCAGGCGGCAAAATTAACGTAACAACAACAATTTTTGCACCTTACGATTTTGTGCGGCAGATTGCGGGAGACAGGATAAACCTGTTCATGCTGCTGCCGCCGGGATCCGAAAGCCATTCCTTCGAGCCATCGCCCAGGGATATTATCACCATTCAAAACAGTGATATTTTTATTTACATCGGCGGCGAGTCAGATGCGTGGATCGACCGTATTCTCGATTCCATGCAAACGGAAAACATGAACATTCTTGCCCTGATGGAAACTGTTGATGTAGTTGAAGAAGAAATTGTCGAAGGCATGGAAGACCCCGGTGATGATGACGAACACGACGATCATGGCCATGAGGAAATTGCATACGATGAGCATGTGTGGACTTCGCCAAAGAACGCGGCGCTGATTGTTCAGGCGATAACTGAACTGCTCTGCGAAGCTGATGCTGCCAATGCCGGCTTTTACCGGCAAAATGCCGCCGCTTACATTGAAGCTCTTGAAGAACTGGACGCCGCTTTTGAAGAAGTTACTGCCGGCGCAAAGCGTGATACATTTGTCTTCGGCGACAGGTTTCCATTCCGCTACCTCGCCGATGCCTACGAGCTCAATTACTATGCAGCTTTCCCCGGCTGTTCCACCGAGACTGAACCGAGCGCGGCCACCGTTGCCTTTTTGATCAACAAAATCAGGGCGGAGCAAATTCCCGTAGTGTTCCACATCGAGCTTTCCAATGAGCGAATGGCTGATACAATAAGTGCAGAAACAGGTGCAAAAAAACTCCTGTTACATGCCTGTCACAATATTACAAAACGGGATTTTGATGCAGGGCTGGGTTATCTCGACCTGATGCGCCTTAACATCGAAAGCTTACGGGAGGCTTTGAATTAATGAACAGTGATATGCTTGTTTGCTGCCAAAATGCTTCATTTGGGTATGACGGGCATATCGCCGCCCGGGGCCTGAATTTTTCCGTAAAGCGAGGGGATTTTCTCTGCATAGCCGGTGAGAATGGTTCGGGAAAAACCACATTGATCAGGGGCATACTGCGGCTGTTGAATCCCATGGAAGGAACAATCACCTTTAATCCTGAGCTTAAACAAACCGAGGTCGGTTATCTTTCCCAGGAGACGATTGCAAAAAAGGATTTCCCCGCCGGTGTGCTGGAAATTGCATTGTCGGGAAATCTGGGAAAAATGGGGCTGCGTCCGTTTTATACGCCGGCGGAAAAACGCAAGGCCGAAGAGACCCTGAAACATTTGGGCGTTGCCGATCTTAAAAACCGCTGCTTCCGGGAGCTTTCAGGCGGACAGCAGAGGCGGGTGTTGCTTGCACGCTCTCTTTGCGCCGCCGTAAAACTTCTCGTTCTGGATGAACCTTTCGCCGGTCTCGATCCTCTGATAAGCGCCGAATTATATCAGCTTCTTAAAAAAATAAACCGGGAAATGGGCATGACAATTATCATGGTTTCCCACGATATTGAGGCGTCAGACTGCGCAGCCAGCACCCTTCATTTACAAAAACAGCAGCTTTTTTTCGGCAGCATGGAAGAATACAGGGCATCTGAAACAGGCAGGAAATTTTTTGTTAAAAAGGAAACAGAAAATGTTTGAAATAATTTTTGAAATGTTCAGTTATGCGTTTCTGGTCAGGGCGGTTGTTGTTGGAGCCCTCGTCTCAATCTGCGCCGCGCTGCTTGGCGTTTCGCTGGTGCTGAAGCGTTATTCCATGATCGGAACCGGCCTTTCCAATGTGGGCTTCGGTTCCCTGGCCATTGCGACCGCCTTTAACATGGCTCCATTGAGTGTTGCAATTCCGGTGGTAATTACAGCGGCGTTTTTGCTGCTTCGCCTGAGCGAAAACAGCAAGATAAAGGGCGATGCCGCTGTCGCCCTTGTTTCCACAAGCTCTCTGGCGATCGGCGTTGTCATAATATCCAGGACAACCGGCATGAATACCGATGTATGCAATTATCTGTTTGGCAGTATTTTGGCGATGAGCAGGGCCGATGTGTATTTATCAATCTGCCTGTCAATTACAGTTATGATTCTCTTTATCCTGTTTTACCACAAATTGTTTGCCATAACGTTTGATGAAACATTCGCCAAAGCCGGCGGAATTAAAACCGGGCTTTACAATATGCTGATAGCTTTTTTAACAGCCATTACAATCGTACTTGGCATGCGCATGATGGGAGCCATGCTGATATCAAGCCTGATTATCTTTCCGGCCCTAAGTTCCATGCGGATATTCAGGAAATTCAAAAGCGTTACCATTTGTTCCGCTGTAATTTCAATACTTTGCTTTTTCACCGGTGTCGTTATTTCGTACCTTTACGCGACACCAACCGGCGCAAGCGTTGTGATGATCAATATTATTGTATTTGTTCTATTTTGGTTTGCGGATATTATGCGCAATTCAACTTTAACGAACAGGCTAAAGGAGGCCTCCAATGAATAAAATCAAAAACCGCCATGTAGTAGCTTTAAGTCTTTTGGCAATCACCCTGTTTTTTACAGCTAACTGCTCCAGGGCAAAAAAAAGCGCTGAAAATATCAGTGCCGCGCCGCAGCCTGATGCGCGGGGAGATGTTATAGAAGTAAGAGAAAGAATGTTCATTGGTCAGGTGAACGATATTTATCTTAATACAGCAAACTATTTGGGGAAAACAATCAAGCTCGAAGGGATTTTCAAGGCGGAACAATATCAGGAAAGGGACGAACCCTACTATTTTGTGGTTCGCTACGGCCCCGGATGCTGCGGTAACGACGGCAATGCCGGGTTTGAAGTGGCATGGACCGGAGATATAAAGCAGCCATACCCGGCGCCTGATTCCTGGGTTGAGGCAATGGGCGTTTTGGATACATACGAAGAAGACGGATACTCCGGGTATTTATACCTCGACCTGTCTTCGCTCACAGTTTTAAACAAAAGGGGAGCGGAGTTCGTTTCGCAGTAATAGCCCCGCACCCTGGAAAAACGGTATTTCGAACGCTGAAATAGATCGTGCAATCCTGTCTGAAATAAACTAAAATAAAGGCAAGGAGAGAAGATGCGAAAGTATAAGTGTTCCATTTGTAAGTATGTCTACGATGAAGCCAAGGGCATTCCCGAAAAAGGCATAGCGGCGGGGACAAAATGGGAAGATCTTACGGAAAACTTCGCCTGCCCCTTTTGCGGGGCGCGCAAGTCCTTGTTCGAACCCTTCGATGAAGGTGCGCCGGCAGCTCAGCCTTCCGGTTCGGGCAGCGCCCATGCCGAACCCCTTAGGGAGCTGTCCGCAGGGGAACTGTCGGCAATATGCTCCAACCTTGCCAAGGGCTGTGAAAAACAGCGGCTCACCGCCGAAATGGAAGCCTTCTATAAAATAGCAGATTTCTACAAAGCCAGGGCGGGCGCTGAAAAAGGCAAATCATTAAAAGACGCTGCGCAAATGCTCGAGCACGACATGGCGGCAGGGTATCTCGCCGCGAATAATGCCGCCCAATCGAATGCAGACAGGGGGGCGCTGCGTTCTCTGGTCTGGAGCGAAAAAGTCAGTGCGATGTTAAAATCGCTGCTTGACCGTTATGAAACTGAAGGTGATGCCATGCTTGCAAATACAAGGATATTTGTTTGTGATATCTGCGGATTCATCTATCTTGGAAACGCCCCTCCGGAAATATGTCCGGTCTGCAAGGTGCCGAGTTTCAAAATCTTAGAAGTGGAAAGGGGGTAATGGAATGCCGGCTTATAGAAATGTCCGCATTTGCGGAAAAGACTGCATGTGCCTTTATGTCTGTCCTACCGGCGCAACAAATACGGAAAACAGCATTATTGACGCGGCCAAATGTCTTCCAGGCTGTATGGAATGCGTGAACTCATGCCCGTCGGGGGCAATCTCAATGGTTCCCGACAAGTATCCGCCGCAGCAGAAAAAAACAGAAGCCGTTATCGCAGCGCAGCGTGCGTTGGCGCGCAGCAAGGTACAGCAGGAGATGATAGCCGAAGCTGTTGCAGCTTCTTCCGGCAGCGCTATTGAGCGGCAATTTGCAAAGGCGGTCGCGAAATCTAATCTTCGCATGGCAGAAGATATTCTGCGCGAATCGGGGTATATGCTGCCCCAAAGCGCCGAAGCGCGCGATCTTCTGGAGACAATGTTAAAAAACGCCGCACCGGATTTTCCAAAGGATGCGGCGGAATTGTTATTAAAACAATTAAACAATTAATTTTGAAGGAGTGTTAAATGGCGAATCTTAAAGGAACAAAGACTGAAAAAAACCTGATGGAGGCATTTGCCGGTGAAAGCCAGGCAAGGAACAAGTACACCTACTTTGCTTCCAAGGCGAAGAAAGAAGGCTATGAACAAATTGGAGCCATCTTTGAAGAAACCGCGGGCAACGAAAAGGAGCACGCAAAAATTTGGTTCAAACTGCTTTGCGGGGGCGACATTCCGGCGACACCGGAAAACCTGAAGGCGGCGGCGGCCGGAGAGCACGGCGAGTGGACAGAGATGTACAAGCGTATGGCCGAAGAGGCAAAGGAAGAAGGCTTTAACGACATCGCTCTGCTTTTTAACATGGTTGCCGGTATTGAAAAAGAGCATGAAGAACGTTATCTGAAACTGCTCAAAAACATCGAGGACAAAACAGTCTTTACAAAAAAACAAAAGTCTGTATGGATTTGCCGCAACTGCGGTCATATTGTGGACAGTGAAAGCGCTCCGCCAAAATGCCCTGTCTGCGTTCATCCACAAAGCTATTTCGAACTGCGCGTAATTAATTATTAATAGGAGTAAAAAATGAGCGGAAAACAAAAATTTTACATTTGCAAACACTGCGGCAATATCGCAGGGCTGGTTGAAGACAAAGGTGTACCTCTGGTTTGCTGCGGCGATAATATGACCGAGCTTGCACCTAATACGGTGGAAGCAAGCACTGAAAAGCATCTTCCATCGGTAAAAGTTTCGGGAGACAGCATCAGTGTTCAGATCGGCTCTGTGCCGCACCCGATGGAGAGCGAACATTATATCGCATTTGTGTATGTGGAAACGGAACGCGGCGGCCAGCGCAAAAGCCTGAAAGCCGGTGATGCTCCGGCTCTTACCTTCTGCTTCTCGGACGATAAACCGGTGGCAGTTTACGCCTACTGCAATCTGCACGGGCTGTGGAAAACGGAAGTATAGCAGGCAATGAAAAAAGTTCTGATTGTGGGCGGGGTTGCGGGAGGAGCGACTGCCGCAGCCCGCCTGCGCAGGCTGAATGAAAGCGCCGAGATCATCATGATTGAGCGCGGGGAGCATATCTCGTTTGCCAACTGCGGCCTGCCTTATTACATAGGGGGCAGTATCGCAAACCGTGAAGATTTGCTGCTGCAAACACCGGAAAGTTTTCGCAGGCGGTTCAATGTTGATGTTAGGGTTCAAAGCGAAGCGCTATCCATTGATCGCGAGTCAAAAACGGTTGAAATAAAAGACAGGCGTACCGGAAAAACATACAGCGAAAGTTACGACAAACTTTTACTGTCGCCAGGAGGGGCGCCGATAAAGCCGCCGATTGAAGGCATCAATTCCGAACAGGTTTTTACCCTGCGGAATATGAGTGATACTGACAAAATAAAAGAGTACATACAGAAAAACCACCCTAAAAGCGCGGCGGTAGTCGGCGGCGGCTTTATCGGAATTGAGATGGCCGAAAATTTAAGCGAAGCCGGCCTTGAAGTGAGCATAATCGAATTATCTGATCAGGTTATTGCCCCACTGGACATTGATATAGCCTGTGATGTGCATCACCATCTGCGCCGGCATCGCGTATCGCTTCACCTTAACAATGGACTGCAAAGAATCATCGAGCAGAACAATAGCCTGTCCATTGAACTGTCAAAGGGATCCATAAAAGCGGATATGGTGATTCTGGCCATCGGTGTCAGGAGTGAAAGCCTTCTCGCAAAAGATGCCGGCTTAAAAGTAAACGAACGCGGCGGCATTGTAACAGATAGGCACATGCTTACCTCCGATCCGGATATTTATGCGGCGGGGGACGCAGTCGAGGTAACTGATTTTGTTACAGGACAGGCGGCCATGATTCCGCTGGCAGGCCCGGCAAACAAGCAGGCAAGAATTGCCGCCGACAATATCTGCGGCATTCAGTCCGAATATACCGGTACACAGGGCTCGGCGGTTATCAAGGTCTTTGACATGACAGTGGCTTCAACCGGAATAAACGAAAAAACAGCCAAACGTCTTGCCCTGAATTATGACAAGGCCTTCCTTTGGCTGACAGGTCATGCGGGATATTACCCCGGCACCAGCTCCATGTCCATGAAAGTTATTTTTGAAAAAGAGAGCGGGAAAATCCTCGGCGCCCAAATCGCGGGGTATGACGGCGTGGACAAACGCTGCGATGTTCTTGCAACTGCAATCCGCGCCGGAATGACAGCCGCAGACCTTACCCGCCTGGAGCTGTGTTATGCGCCGCCTTATTCATCAGCAAAAGATCCGGTAAACATGGCGGGATACGTAATCGAAAATATTTTGACCGGAAAAACAAAAAGTTTCCATTGGCATGATGTTGATGCCCTGCCGCGTGACGGCAGCGTTACCCTTCTTGATGTACGCACCCGTGGTGAAATCATACATGAGGGCATGAACGGCTTTACAAACATTCCGCTGGATTCCCTGAGGGAACGGCTTGGGGAACTGGACCCCTCAAAACCCGTGTATATCGTCTGTCACAGCGGACTGCGCAGTTACATAGCCGCCAGGATTCTAACGCAAAACGGGTTTGATGCATTTAACCTTAGCGGCGGCTACAGACTGTACAATGCTGTCCGGTGCTAAAGCCCAAGAACTACCTTTGCAATCGAAAAGTATATTACAAGCGATGCGGCATCCACAATAGTGGTGATAAGCGGGGCGGCCATAATCGCCGGATCTATTTTGATTCTTTTGGCAATTATGGGCAGAAGACCGCCGATGGTTTTCGCGATAAGAATCGTGGCAAACAGGGCTAGAGTAACAGTAAGGGACAACAGCGCATTTTTCCCATTCAGAAAATAAACACGTATAAAGTTAACCAGCCCCAGTACAAGGCCGCAAAAAACCCCGACGCGAATTTCTTTCCACCCTACCCTGAGTATGTCTCTCTTGCGAATTTCGCCCACAGCCAGGCCGCGAATGATCAGGGTTGAAGACTGTGCGCCGGCGTTGCCCCCTGAATCCATAAGCATTGGAATAAAGGCCATAAGGATGGGCATAACCGCAAGTCCTGATTCAAAGCTGGAAATAATACTGCCTGTAATGGTCGCCGAAAGCATAAGTACCAAAAGCCAGATGATGCGGTTTTTTGCCAGGCGGGCAATGCCGGTTTTCAGATAAGGCTCATCGGAGGGAGCCAGAGCGCTCATCTTCTCCATATCTTCGGTGCTTTCTTTTACAATTACTTCCATTATGTCGTCGACTGTTATAATGCCGACCAGCCGCTGCTCCCTGTCCACAACCGGCATTGCCAAAAGATCGTATTTTTGAAACTGATCGGCTACGGCTTCCTGATCATCGGTTGTATGGGCAAAAATAAAATTGGTATCCATTATTTCACTGATCCGGTCATTCGGATTGGCAAGCATAAGGCTTTTTGCGGATACTGCGCCGACGAGCATCCGGTCCCTGCGTATCACATAACAGGTGTAAATTGTTTCCTTGTTAAGTCCGATTTTACGGATGGTACCAAAGGCCTCCCTTACAGTGGCGCTTTCCCGCAGATCGACATATTCTGTGGTCATTATGCTGCCGGCAGAATCATCGGGGTATTGCAGAAGCTGATTTATGAGTTTTCGTTTTTCACTCTGGGCATTTTGCAGCGCCCTCTTTACCACATTGGCCGGCATCTCTTCGATAAAATCTACAGCATCGTCCACAAAGAGCTTGTTGATTATATCGCCGACTTCCGAATCGGTAAGAGCCTCGATAATTACCTGCTGATGATCGCTGTCCATATATGCAAACACATAGGAAGCAATGTCTTTGGGTAAAACCCTGAACAGCCATATTATCTTTTCTTTTTCCAAATCCTCAAAAAGTTCCGCAATATCCACGGTGTTCATTTCGGAAAGCAGGGATTTAAGGCTGGATACGTCGATATAATCGGCGTTGATAATGGAAAAAATCTGATCTTTCATGATTGCATCCTCCCGGTTTTTGATAGACATCCGGAAGCGGACAGAATATTTGCCTGTTATTTTTTTAAAAAATAGTAGGCAGGCCCGCGGTATGACATCCAGTTGATACCTTGTTCTTACTACCGTAAGGGTCACTGTCCGTGTCGCTGGTTTTACGTAAGCTCACTATGGGCCTCCTCTTATTAATCTTTCCACAGCCAGGCTGCAGAAGTTCATCTATTATTAATTTTAGTTATATTTTACTTTTCGTCAATCCGCATCTTCAGGATTTGGCCGATTCAAGAATTATCCTGTATTTTAAATAAACTCCCTCCAGTGTGTGTAGGGGACCCGGCGCGGAAAGCTTTTTTCGCAGTGCACATGCATCCCGCCGTTCGATAAAAAAGTCGTAGATTGCACGGGGATCGCCTTCTGTGACCGCAGAATAAGACGGCTTTGAACCCAGATATGAGCGTATTTCATCATAACTTGCAGCAGAAATACCGTTTTCCTTCAGCTTTGAACGAATCTGTAAGATCTCTTCGTAGGAAAGACCAAAAAGAAATTCCTCCAGCGCCCATCTTGTATCGTTGTTCGAAGATTCTTCCTTCAGGAATTCATACCAGTCTTTTTCCATATCAATGCAAATCCGCAGCAGCTCCGTGTTTCCGTCCATGGTACCAAAACTTGGCGGCGCCGCATCCCTGGCTATCCAGAGGGACGAAAGGGCGGAAAGATGGCGGACGCCTCTTGGGTCTGTACCTGTATCCCAAAGGGCTATAAGGTCATTTGCAATCCGCGCCTTGGTATTAATGGAAAAATCAGGATCTTCGAGGTATGAAAAATAAACATCCTCTGCCATAAGGGTGCAAATTACCGAAAAAATAACATTTTTCACAGAGTCGATAAAACCGGCACTGTTGTCTGTAATATAGGAAAGCAGTGAAAAAGCGTGAAATTTAGCCACCAGAAAACTGCGCAATACCACCACTTTTGTGGGAATGTGTAAAAGATGCGATGGCGATGAAAAGCCAAGAAGCGATTCCACAAGCTGGCCTTCGTCTCTGACAATGCCCTTCAAAAATTGGGTGTCTCTTATGGAAGGATAGCCGGAAACTGCCGCTCCCAGATTCCTGAGTTGGAGAAACCGTTCCTGCACCAGTTTATAATCGCCGGGGCTTCTCTCTTTTAGCCAATCCCCGATTTCACAGACCAGTTCTTCTTCGTTCTCTGTTAAAACCAGCATATCCGGCTTAAAATCCGGGCTGTTAGTGGGCATATACTACAGAATACCCTCAATATGCGGAATTAGCAAGAAAAAGCTGTATTCCCTACAAGTGTAAGTAAATAAGTTTATTGATCACTGTATTTCTGCACTTCATCAAAAACATATTCCAGTTTGATATTCGCTTTTTCAAACATGGCCTCAGAATCTCCGGCGTCGTGGTAACGGCGCTGACAGACAACACGCTCAATTCCGCAATTAATGATCAACATGGCACAGGTTCTGCACGGGGTCATTCGGCAGTACAGTGTGCCGCCACTAATGGGAATTCCGCGCCTGGCAGCCTGGCAAATGGCATTTTGCTCAGCGTGGACAGTCCTGACACAATGGGTCGTAGAACTGCCGTCTTCGTGGATTAACTTTTTAAAATTATGGCCGGCTTCATCGCAGTGCGGCAGGCCGGCCGGAGCCCCCACATAGCCGGTAACCAGCAGTTGTTTGTCCTTGGCTATTACGCAGCCTGAGCGGCCGCGGTCGCAGGTAGCCCGTTTGGAAATAGCCTCGCAGACCTCCATAAAATACTCATCCCAGCTTGGCCTTTTATATTCATTCTCAGCCATTTAATTCTCCTGTAAGCAGTATGCAGGGATTTTTCACGTTTCTCAAGCATAAATCCGCCGGGCGCCCGCTTCGCTGGGGCTTTTTTGCAGATTATGGGGCAAATTTAGCCTTATGGGGGAGGGAGATAATACATTAGCTTCAAATGTTTAATTTTATTGTTTTGTTTAAGATTTTTATTATTTTATTCGGAAAGAATTAACGCTCGTTAGTTAAATGTGTTGCTTTTGAATGAAATACAGGGTATAAAAAGATAGATATACAAAAATTGGAGTGAAAAAGTGAGTGAAATATGCCGATAATGAAGGGCCATGAACTACTTAAAAGGCCTCGTTATATCTTTAACCATTACGGCATTCCTTTCACCCGGAATACTGGCTGCCGAGGATTTAATCCATACGGTGGAAAGGGGGGAAACATTGTATGCTATTTCCCGCTCTTACCGGATCAGTGCGGACGAGCTTATGAGATATAACAATATTACCGATGCTTCCAGTCTACAAGTGGGCAGGCGTTTGTTAATTCCCTCAGCCACTGCCTCATCTGCGGCTAACCCCCAGTCTTTCACGGAGTATCTGGTAGTACGGAATGACACGCTTTACGGCATATCGCGAACCCACGGGGTTACCCTGCAGGCTTTGCTCGACATCAATGGCTTTCCGCAAAACCACGTTCTAAAAGCCGGCGACAGGATAAAAGTACCCGTTCTCGCAGCCACCAGAACCACAACCAGCCAGCCGGCCCAGAACACACCGGTGGTGCCGGTTCTAAGCGAAAGCAGACAGTTAACTTCCAGGACAGTGGACCCTTCCCTGCGCTGGCCGGTAAAAGCCAGGGAAGTCGCCTACATGACAGGAAAATTATATGGGGTGGTCGTGCAGGGAGAGCGATCAGAATCTGTTAAAAGCCTTACCCACGGAACGGTAATGTCCGCCGGCCCTTACAGGGGATTCGGCAGAGTAGTAATTGTGGAGGTATCAGGGGGATATTTGTATGTATACGGCGGCTGCGAAAGCCTGTCAGTAAAAAAAGGGGATCGCGTAGGTCCCGGGGAGGAATTAGGAAAATTGGGCATTGATGCGCTTTCTGAAAAACCGCAGTTGTTTTTCATGGTTTACCGCAGTAATGCCCCTATCGATCCGGCAATAGCACCTAGAGCATAGGTGTAATTAAAAAAAAAACAGAGGTTACATTATGTCAAAAACTTTTTTCACATCAAACACGGCAGAAACAGAAATCAAGCGGCTCAGGAAACGTCCAAGGAGTTCCCTGATTAAAAACACAAAAAAGCCCAGAGTAACAAAAGAAACGGATCCGCTGGCACTGTACTTAAAACAGATTTCAAAGTTTCCGCTTCTCACAGTTCAGGAAGAGCAAAGCATAGGGGAAAAAATTGTAAGCCTTAGGGGAAAGCTTAATGAACTGGAAACGGAGCAAAAAACGGAACAAAAAGCCGGTTATGAAAATGAAAAGACTGCCCTTACCAACGCCCTGCTCTTCTACAAGAACAAGATGATAAACTCGAACCTGCGTCTTGTTGTATCCATAGCCAAAAACTATCAGCACCGCGGGCTTTCACTGCTTGACCTGATTGATGAGGGCAATATCGGCCTTATAGAGGCGGTAGAACGTTTTGATTATACCAGGGGCTGCCGTTTTTCCACTTATGGAACATGGTGGATAAGGCAGGCAATAATAAAGAGTATTGCTGATAAGGGGCGCGTTATCCGCATTCCCATTCATATGCTTAATACAATTAAAAAATGCTACTTCGTTGCAAAGCAGCTAACCCAGGATCTGGGACGTGATCCCAGTGATGAAGAATTGTCCGAGTATCTGCAGATTCCCGTATCCAAGGTAAAAGAAATTGTAAAATTGTCCCAGGAAACAACCAGCCTCGATACCATTGTAGACGACGGCAACCTGACCCGTCTTGCGGATCTGATTAGAGACGACACAATGGCCGAGCCGTTCGAAATGGTTTTCTCCGTGGCATTGCAGGAAACCATGGACGTTATACTCTCCCAGCTTTCTGAAAGGGAAATGAAAATTATTCAGCTTCGCTACGGCCTAACCGGTGAAGTTCCGTTGACCCTGGAAGAAACAGGAAAGCTTTTGGGCATTACCCGCGAAAGGGTTCGTCAGATTCAGGAAAGGACAATCTGGAAGCTGCGCACATCACATGAGCTTAAAGAATTGAGCTGGAATCCTTAGGGTTACTTTTCGGTTAAATTATTTACCGCGTCCCAATTTTCCGGCGGAGGGTATGCAGCATACTCCATGCAGCGGCTGGCATAAAATTCGGCCACTTTGTCTGTACCGCTGCTCTGCATCAGCGAGGTAAATAATTTCGCGGCATCCCTGAATTTTCTCTGTTCATAAGTGTCGATTGCACTTTCCCATTTTTCAACTGCATTCAGCGCCGCATTATCTGCATTCTTTTTCAGATCAAGGAGTTCGTACAGGCGCAGCGGCGTGTTTATCCCGACAACCCTCACGCGGTCAAGTCTGCGGAACAGAAACTCATCTCCGGTTTTTTCCCTGGTATATTCACTTATCAATATACCGCCGGTCTGATACTGCTTGTTGACTCCTTCAAGACGGGAAGCCAGGTTAACGGCATTTCCCATAATTGTATAATCCATTTTGTTTTCCGCACCCATGTTACCGACAACCATTTCGCCTGTATTAATACCGATGCGGGTAAAGAGCGGCAAGGGACTCAACCCCTCCTCCACTATCACCTTGTTTAATTCAATTTCAACAGCTTTCATTGCAAGGGCGCTGCGGCAGGCAAGAACAGCGTGATCGGCACGAAAAACGGGTGCGCCAAAAAAGGCTATAATGGCATCGCCCTCATATTTATCGATGGTTCCAAGGTTTTCCATTATTATATTACTCATGGCCGTAAGATACCGGTTGAGCAGTTTAACCAGATGTGCGGGATCCAAATGCTCCGAAATCGTGGAAAAACCCTGAATGTCTGTAAACATCGCGGTCATCTCACGTTTTTCACCGCCCAGGTTAAGCTTACCGGGGTCATTGATTATTTCGGTGATTATCTCCGGTGCAAGATAGCGGGAAAAGGCGCCGTGTAAAAATGTTCTTTCACGGCTGGCAACAAGGAATTTACTGACCATGATCGAAACAAAGGCAAGAGTTGTGGCTCCCAGCGGCATGGCAAAGCCTATGTACACCTTCTTTAACGTAAAGAGCGCAAGGAAAGCACCGGTTAAGACAACAAGCCCCGCTACTCCAGTAATGATGGAAGCATAAGTATCAAAACGGCTGATAAAAAACCCTATTAACAGGGAAAAAACTAATGCTATTACCGCGGACACATACCAGGGCGTGTCTGAAAAGAACTCCCCCGACAGCAGCATATTGGCTGCCACCGCGTATGTGCCCACATTGGGATAAAATTCCTGGAATGTATTAAAACCAATGTCGGTCATAGAGGTTGCGTCTGATCCAATAACACAAAAACTGTCATTTAGAACAGAAACCAATTCCCTGATTTCGGCCATATCGTAAAACAGATCCCTGGAAGCGGCGAATAACTCTTCTACCCAGTCCACTATCTCCTGGTATTCACCGACATCGGCGAGTATTGCTTCCTCATAGCCGCCGTAAAGGAAATCCCTGCATGAATCAAAAAAATTCTGCCGCGCCTGCAGCCATTCCGCTGTAGCCGCGCCGTTTTCAGCAAAAGCAATGTTTTTTATTTCCTCTGCCTCAAGATAGTATTCCCAGGGGGCTTTTTCGCCATCCCAGTAAAAGAAAAACCCGCCGTCATTCATCAACGCAATATTCTGCGCTAAAAGCGGCTCCCTCTGTGTATGCTGAATCAGTTCTATCAGAGACATCATCTTATAGTCGAGAAACTGCTTTTTGGGCCATTTCAAAAGCATTGAACCGTCCTGCGCGCGGGGAATACGCAGTTTGCCGCCATCAGGATTATTAAGCGTAACAGACCTGTTGGAAACATCAATTGATGTGTATCCCATTCTTTCCTGCAAAGCTACAAGAGAAAGATGGCCGTAATAATTATCATTGTATTTTGCAAGCAAATGTATTCGCCTGCGCAAGCCGTCGGAATCCGCCGAAGCGTTTACAAAACCCGCGCCCCTGGCTCTTGTTAAAAGTTTGGGAATTGTCGGCAACACTCCTGCCATTTCCTGCGTTTTTGTATCATCGAGTGCAGTGACATTTTCCAGAGCGATATAATCAGCGAGGTATTGATCGATTTCAGCATCTGTAACAAAACCTTCCGCATCAAGAATATCATCGGGTTCGTACATGGTAAAGTTGAGCCAGGAACAATCGGTAAAAGCAAGCGCCTGGGCAAAATATTCATCAACATCCCTGATTAAAAATGTAAGGGATGTTTCCAGCTCTTCCCTTACATTCTCATACAGAAGGCGGATATCCTCTTTATAAAGCTCCCGTTCCGCTCTGCCGGTGGCCGGACCGATCCCGTCAATTACAGCGGCGGCAGCATCGTCCAAACGGGCGAAACCGGAGTTCAGATAGTAGTCAAATACCTGCGCCGCATACTCGGGATCCATTCTGTGCGGACTTTCATCAAGATAACTTAAGTCAAAAACTATTGTCCGTACGCCGATTTCTTTTAATAAAAGTATTACATCGGCCATTACTTCGCGGCGGAAGGGAAACCCTCCGGCAACCCTGATTGAATCGTCATCCAATGTCAGAATAAAGACTTTTTCATCTTCGGTAAGCGAAGGCACGGCACGCAGAAATAAGTCGAAGAGCTTGTTATCCAGGGGGGTAAAAAATAACAGGGAAGACAACAAACAAGCCGCAAGAGTAATTGCGATAAACGGTTTATATACTTTCTTTTTACTCATGCCGCAATTACCGTAGCATTATTCGTCAGAAATTTCCTCTTCCTCGGCGGCATCGCTGGCACGGGCTGAAGCTGTTGAGACCTGGGCTGTGGTTCTGCCGACAACTCCGGTATCAACACGGGCAACATTCCCGCTGATCCGGACACCGGAAGCTGCGACGGCCAGGTCCACCAGCTTGCCGCTTCTGGCGGCCTGAACAGTGAATGTTCCTTCACCGCTTCTGACGACAAGAGAAGCCCCCACTCCGGTGTGTATCAGTGCATCGGCCGACAGAGAGTCCCCTGCCCTTACGGCCGCTCTCTGGCCGCCAATTTCCCGCTCGACACGGCCTGTAACGCTCTGCACCGTGTAATCCTGTGCAAATACACAAACCGTCAACACGATCAGCATCAAAGTAAATATCACCATCTTTTTCATAAGAACTCCTTACTTGTTTTATTATAGCCCCTATATTGATTATTCACCAGTCCTCAGCAAGGCAAAAATAAGATGCTATATGCAAGAACCCTCACTGTCCCGAAAGCCCTCTGAGTACCGGGTAGCCGCGATGCACTGCCGGCGTGCTGAAATCCCACACTGTATTGCTAAAGCCCAGTTCCCTTTGCCAGAATACGGCAGATTGAAAATCACTTATGCTTTTGGTTTCACCGTGTACATTATTATCAGCCGTCCCGCTTGGAATCCACTCAGGAAAATTGCCCATAATAGAGTCAACATCGTCTTCAAGGAACTTCAGTCCGCTCACATACGAACCATCGTTACTAGTAAACATTGTATCAATAGCGTAGTTGTTTGATAAACCACCATCCGCATAACCTGCGATCCTGCCCGCACCTCCGCCGGATGCCGAGGCAACTTTCCCTCCCAAAGCCGCTGTGCACTCAATTGTGCTGTCATTACTGCCACCCACAATGCCGCCGGCATTAACCCCGATTACGGAGTTCTGGGCGCATACCTGCCCGGTGCTGAAACACCTGGATATTTTGCTGTCACCAATCCAGCCGACAAGACCACCGACAGTCAAACCGGTGGCTCCTGCCTGCTTATCTGCCAGTACATCGCCCAGAGCATAGCAGTTTTCTATGGTTCCAATGTAACTTGAACCTGCAAAGCCCCCGACATTTACACCCAAATCTTTAATACTGTTATTTCTTACCAGCGCCCGTACCGTACCGGCCGCGTAGCAGGCGCTGATAGTACCGCCAAAGCTGTTAGCCCCTGCAAAACCGCCAATACTAACATAGCTATCACCTTCATATCTTGCAATAACATCGATTCCGGAAAAACAATTGGATATTTCGCCATAGTTATCGGATGTAAAGCCGCCGGCATAAAAAGTATCTTCCCCTGTCTGTACTACCTCAAGAACAAGAGTTCCTTCATAGATGCCGCAGTTGCTAAATAAATTATTCTTCCCGTTTATTAAGCCCGCAAAACCGCTTGCGTAGGTGTGGCCAAAACCGTTGAAGTTTATTATCCCCTGTTCAAAAAAGCTGTTGGTCATTGTAACGCTTCCGCTTCCAGTACTAATCCACCCTTCATCATCATCCGTTTCACCTTCTATTATCATATATCCCACAACGCCGCTGAACATCCCGCCGTTTGCGTAGTTTATTCCGATATTCCCCTGTACATGGCAGTTATTGATTGTCACATGGGCATCTTTAACAAAGTTGTAGGCTATGAGTCCGCCCAGAAAGGTAAAGTTACTTACTTTTCCGGAAGACCGGGCCGATTCAACAGCGCCTGCAAAAAAACAGTTTTCAAGATTCGTTTCATAAGCGATGGCCACAATACCGCCGCAAGCGTCACTCAGTACTCTATCTGCATTCCGGTAAAACGAGACAACACCTTCCTTGAAAGTTATATCCCGCAAGTTGTTACTCCGGCTTATGCCCGCTACGCCGCCTATGTTCAGCCAGCCTTCATTTGCGCCAATGTCCGCACTGACATTAGCGGCAATGGTAACACCGTCTATGCCGCCCTGCCTGACTTCGCCTGCAACTCCTCCCACATTGGCGTTTCCGGAACTGCCGGGCTTACATGTTACAGGCAAACCTGCATAACAGTTTTCGACTATTCCCGCTCCTTCGATGTAACCGGCTATGCCGCCGAGCCATACGGCGGAATAGGCTGACGGTGTAACGCTGAATACCGCGCTGCTCAGGGAATCTGTTATTACATTGCGGACTTTGGTATCTATCATGCAGCCGGCAATGCCCCCGGCATAAAAAGCGTTGTAGGGGACTCCGGCAGGACTTTCCCACCCTCTTGCCATGAGCCCTTCTGCCGGAACTGTGGCATCAGGAATTATGGCCGCACCGGCATACACCACGCGTAAGTCACGAATTTCTGCGCCTTGCGCATAACCAAAAAGTCCGGCATAGGCTTTTTTCGCCGTATTCAGGCCGCTGTTCAGCGTAATGGTATGCCCATTGCCGTAAAAATTTCCTTCGAAGAGCTTTGTATTATCGCCTACAGGCGCCCATGTGCCGGAAATAGTGATATCTTCGGCAAGGACAAAGTTTTTTTCTTTGGAGTCTTCCGCCACAAGAGCTGTATTGATGTTGTAATTGCCAAGCAGGACGGTATTATCCGGCTTCACTTTCATTCCAGGAATATTCCAGATTGTCAGCGGACCTTTTAGCCTCATATCCTCATACCCGCCGCCGGAAAGTTCTATGTATATGTCATAGCGTTGTATGCCGCTTACCGGCTGCGCTGACCTTACCCCGCCTGTATTCAGCGGCTGTATGTTCCCGATAAATGCCTTGCCTTTCTCAGGTGCCATGATCGCATTCTGGCGGACAGTACCCGAGTTCACATAATAATACACATTTGCAGAATCATCATCGCTTGATAATTTCCATGTTACGGTAATCTCACTAATCCCGTCATAAGAGGCATCCCACTGATCAACCGTAACGATGGGATTACCGCCTGTTTTCCAGGAAAACTCAACTGTCTTTGTCAAAGACGCACCGTTCATATTTGTAATTCCGGAGCCCACCGTAACAGTTATCTCATAATTTTTAGGTTCATCTTCCGGTTCATTGCCATCCTGTGCCTGCGCCTCAATAATGATAATTCTCCGGATAGGATCCCAAACCGGTTCTTTATAATATTTATTTATATCTGCAAGCTGATCGTTTTCTACCGGGTTACCGTTTTCAAGGTTCTTCATGGTAATGGTGATATTATTTTCATCGAAGATTGCAGTACTGCCGTCAATGGGAGCGGCAAAGTACAGCATAATGCTTTGGTTTTCAGGGTAATAATCATCCGGCGACTGCATTGAAGGGTAAGTCCGCACAATGCGCGGAGCTTCAAGGCAAAAGGGAACCATGGTTACCGCTGTTGTTGAGTCAATTATGATGCCGCTTATGCTGCCGTTAGGATCAACATTATTAAAAACCGCGACAAGAACAGCGGGGCCTTCAAGCAAGGCCGCCGGGTTAGAGTCAAACTGCCAGCCCGGTGTCAACGAGGCCGTGGCATAGGCCCGCCATTCTGTCAGGGCATAATCCGCCTCCGGCGTAAACTCCAGGTTAAAAGCATAACCTAGGCGCGGCGCTTCGCCTGTCCGTCTTGCATCAAAACACCTACCGGTTCCATTCTGCGGGCTTGAACCCCAGGCCGGCGGACAAATTACGGAGATGTTCAGTCTCGCAGCATTGGCCCAGGCGACTTCCTCGTCTATTTTTTTTAGAAGATCATTGTCTGTTGTACCGGTAAAAAGATCGCAGCCAGAGAAGGAAAATATATAAAGATAAAAAAGAAAAATGAAATGCGGGAATCGAAAAGGTCTGCCGGAGTTTATCATGATTAAGCCTCCCCTGACAAATTACACCTGGATTATATCATATTCGTCTGTTTAATTATCATCGCTCGTACTCTAATCTGTAAGTACCGGGTTCAACGCCACGAACTTCTATTATAAAATACTCATTCGGTAATTGCTCCAGAATCATTTTATTCCAGCCAAAGTTTCCAAGATCGGTGACATTGATAATATATGATGAAGCTCCCTGTCTCTTAAAACCAATTCTCACATCCGCCGTACTTTCGGAATTTGCGGCATCTTCCCAATTAATATACCAGTCATAGCCATTTATTCCTGTGTAAATTTTGTAATAATGAATTTCACCGGCAGCTATAGTGTTGTCATACCATGTTCTTTCCGATAAAGAGAAATGATTTACCTCCGCAGGGGTTGTAATAGAAACTGGAGTAATTTGCAGCACACCTTCACCATTACCATCAAAAGCCGATACTTTAAAGTAATAGGTCATGTCTTGATAAAGGCCGGAAATCTCAGCAAATTTATTTGCAGTAGCACCAACTTTTATATAAGGGCCTGTGCTCCTGATACTGGCATATACATAATAACCTGTATGTACATCAAAAGGCTCAATACTCCATTCCAGCTTGACTGTGTCAGATGATATTAATGAAGCGCTATCCAAATAGGGAGCCCATGGAGCTACTGGAATAGAGAAATTATAAGCACTGGCACTGGATTGCAAACCTTCTCCGTTACTGTTATAGGCTGATACTCTGACATAGATAAAAGAATTAAGCGGCAGATTATTAAGGGTAACTGATCCTGTGTTAGCAGGGAAATAATCATTGCCATTTGCAGCGTTATAAAGCCTTAAAAAACCGCTGGTGCTGTTTGAACTTACATACACATAATACCTTGTGGCACCTGGTACAGGATTAAAACTAATTCTTATTAGATTCGACACCGCACTCACGCTCACCCCAGTGGGCGCAGGGGGTCTCCCGCTGGGGCTGGTTTTTGCCGCAACGTAAATTGACTGTGTGCTTTCCCCGTTACTGTTCCATGCTGATACTTTGTAATAGAAAATTGTACCGGAAGAAAGAGAACTGATCTCGGCAGCATTGCCGGTAAAATAATCAGTTTCCGGAGATGGATTCACTTTTACATATGTTCCGCCAGGAGCCATACTCTGATATAAAAAGTATCTTGTAGCATTGGGGACAAAATCCCAGCTTACTTTAATTCTACTTGAAGACTCTCCTGAGGCAATAACATTTCCCGGCATACCAGGAGGGGGTCCTACTGTTGTCGCATAAACAGCATTTGATTTTTCACTCTCTCCCATAATGTTGTATGCAGATACCTTGTAATAATGCGATGAACCTTCCGCAAGCCCGGTATCTTCAACGCTTTCAGTCGACACGTCTTCCAGCAAATCATAAGTGCCATTCTCGCTTGAACTTTTGAAAATTTTATATCCATCAGCATTGGAAACAGGATTCCAGCTTATCTCAATAGCGCTTGATGAAGCGGCCTCTGCTTTTACTTCCACCGGTACGGCTGGCACCACGCCATGAGTTACTGCATAAACAAATTCTGATTTTGAGCTTTCCCCGGCATTGTTAAAGGCAGATACTCTATAATAATAAGTTGTATTTGGTTCCAGCCCCGTATGTTCAAAATCAGTTTTACTAACAGTACCAATTTCATCATAAGTACCGTCTTCAACCGGACTTTCAAATATTATATAACCTTGGGCATTGGAAACCGGAGTCCAGCTTATCTCTATAACGCTTGATGAAATTGCTTCTGCCACAACTTCTGTGGGCGTATTCGGTATAATCTCGGCCGGATCATTTGGCTCTTCTGGCTTCTGACCGTCGTTTCCTGAACCGGAAGGATTATTGCATCCCGTCAAAACTGCGAAGGCAAGAACAAAAAAAACGACAAGTTTAAAGATTAAACAATTCTTTCTGGTCGCGGAAAGCGGATAACACACAGGCCAAAAAAATTTCACGCCCACCTTTCCTAACCGCCGCCGTAGACTGCAATCATAACACCTGCGGCGATGGCGGTTCCAATTACGCCGGATACATTGGGGCCCATGGCATGCATCAATAAAAAGTTCCCCGGATCATATTCCTGGCCAACCTTGTTGGAAACACGGGCGGCCATTGGCACTGCCGAAACTCCGGCCGAACCGATAAGGGGATTGATCTTTTCTTTCAGGAACAGGTTCATAAACTTTGCTACCAAAACCCCGGTCGCTGTGGCAATACAAAAGGCGACAAGTCCCATCACTACAATTATGAGCGACGAAGGATTAAGGAACTTCTCCGGTGTCATCTGGCTGCCGACTCCCAGAGATAGAAACAGTGAAACAATGTTCATAAGGGCGTTCTGTGAAGTATCGGAAAGCCTGTCTACAACCTTACATTCGCGCAAAAAGTTTCCGAACATAAGGCAGCCGATCAGCGGCGCAGCCGAAGGAATTAAAAGCAGGCTCAACACAAACGACACCATTGGAAAGAGAACTTTTTCTTTTTGTGAAACCGGCCTTAGCTGCTTCATTCTGATTAGGCGCTCGTCCTTGGTTGTAAGGAGTTTCATAATTGGCGGCTGAATAATCGGCACAAGGGCCATGTAGGAATAGGCCGCAACCGCCACCGTAGCCATTAGGTGGGGCGCAAGTTTTGCGGCGATGTATATTGTAGTCGGACCGTCAGCGCCGCCAATTATGGAGACGGCACAGGCTTCTTTAAGGTTAAAGGCAACGCCGGGAAGGAAGTTGGCTATACTAACAAAAAACAAAGTTCCGAAAACGCCGAACTGTGCAGCGGCGCCGAGCAAGGCGGTCTTTGGGTTTGCAATAAGCGGGCCAAAGTCGGTCATCGCCCCAATACCCAAAAAAATGAGCAGGGGGAAGAACTCGTTGCCGACCCCTGCCTTGTAAATTATATCGAGGAACCCCTGGTGCTCAAATATTTTAAGTGTCTCGTTCCATACTCCAGGACTTCCCATATTGGCGTTCGGAATATTCACGAAAATTGTACCAAAGCCGATGGGAATCAGAAGCAGGGGCTCAAATCCTTTTGCCGCCCCAAGATAAACAATAACAAAACCCACAATTACCATTAATAGTCCCTGCCAGCCCATAACCGCAGTGGTTTGATAGCCGCCAGTTGCTTCATCAATAACAGTGGTTTCCTTGTCTGTTTTGTCGAATATAAACGAATATATACCTGTAGTTGTGACGATATTTTTTAGAAAACTACCCAGCGTAACATGGGGAAGATCCCTGCTGTTGGGGATTATGCCGCCCATATTCCTGAACGAAGGCAGTTCATCAGATGATGCCGTTGACTGGGCATGAGCCCTGTAGGAAAAGGCTGCGTTTACCATGGAGAAGGCAAACGCGCCAATCACAATCAAAAGACAGACTTTTGTAATAAATACGGGATCTTTTTTATTATCTATCATATATTCCTCTATTCCTCAGCATATTTCCGCAATGGGCTGTTGTGAAGCGACCTGGGTTCCGGCGGGAACAAGGAAGTGTACCTTGCCGGCAGCGGTTGATTTTATTTCCAGTTCCATTTTCATGGACTCAATTATGAGCACTGTGGCTCCCGAAGCAACCTGTGCACCCTCACTAACCGAATAACGCAGAACAGTGCCGGCAACCGGCGCGGGGATTACTGTTCCCTCCCCAGATGCTGCGGCCGCAGCAGGCGTCTGGACAGGAGCTGCAGGCGGGGCAACCGGTACTGCCGGAGCAGGCGCTGCGGCTACTACCCCGCCGATTTGAGCCAACGGCTGCTGGGCAGCCACCTGAGCGCCTGCGGCAACAAGGAAGTGGATTTTTCCGGCCTCTGTTGTTTTTATTTCCAGCTCCATTTTCATGGACTCCATGATGAGTACTGTCTGGCCCTTCTGCACCTGGGCGCCTTCCTCGACAGAGTAACGCAGGACGGTACCCGCCACAGGCGCAAGAACCGGTACGCTGCCGGAAGCAGGCGCTGCGGCGGGAGCGCTTGCAGCCGGGGCAGCCGCCGGAGCGGCGCTTACAGCGGCTACTGTTCCGGCGGGGGATACCACTACAGCATAGTTCGTCCCGTTAACGTTTACATTGTATTTTTCAGCCTGGCCCGATCCCTTAGACGCCGGAGCCGCAGCGCCCGCCGGCGCGGCTTCCTCGCCCTTAAAGACCACGGGGCCGTCGGCCCTTGTCTTAAAGAAGTTAGGCGCAACTTTTGGAAACATCGCATTTGTCAGTACATCTTCGGGAGTAACCGTACTTGTTCCAAGGAGTTTTTTTGTTTCTTCTTCGAGTTTGTTATATTCAGCAGGGATATCGTCCGCCGGCCTGTGGGTAATTTCTTTTTCCATTTTAAGGGCTTCAAGCGCCTTCTTAACCACATCAGTATTTTTGGGTGCAGGACATGCGCCGTATTTGCCGGCCATAAGATCCTGGAATTCGCCTGAAAGTTTGTTGTAGCGGCCGAAGAGAACGTTAAACACCGCCTGGGTACCCACAATCTGGCTGGTAGGCGTTACCAGCGGCGGATAACCTGAGTCCTTCTGAACAACAGCGATCTCTTTAAGCACTTCGTCGATCTTGTCGGAAGCGCCCTGTTCTTTAAGCTGGCTTTCAAGGTTGGAAAGCATCCCGCCGGGAACCTGGCTTTGCAAAATGCGCGTATCTGCACCGAGGAAACTCGATTCAAACTTTTTATAGTTCTTTCGTATCTCACGGAAATAGGCTGCAATTTCCAGCAGCAGATTTATATCAAGGCCGGTATCGTATTCGGTTCCCCTGAAAATTTCCACCATGGTTTCGGTTGGGCTATGGCTTGTTCCCATAGCCATGGGAGAAATTGTGGTGTCCAGAATTTCCGCCCCCGCCTCGGCGCATTTGGCAAGCGATGCAACCGACATACCGGTTGTTGCATGCGTGTGAATTTCAACAGGAAGGTCTGTCACCTTTTTGATCGCCTTTACAAGGTTATAACCCTCGTATGGTTTTAAGAGACCGGCCATATCCTTTATACAGATTGAATCCGCGCCGATATCGACAAGCTGTTTTGCAAACTCGGCGTATTTTTCGATTGTATGAAAGGGAGTTAACGCATAAGAAATGGTCGCCTGGATATGTTTGCCGGTTTTTTTTGCAGCATTGGTGGCGGCAAGAAAATTCCTTGGGTCGTTTACCGCGTCGAAAATACGGAAAATATCAACGCCGTCCTTTGCCGCATACTCCACGAATTTAGCGACCACATCGTCGGCATAGTGTCTGTACCCCAGAAGGTTTTGACCGCGCAAAAGCATCATGATCTTGGTATTGGGTAGGGCTTTTTTCAGTTTTTTCAGCCTTTCCCACGGATCTTCATTTAAAAATCTGATACATGAATCAAAAGTTGCTCCGCCCCATGCTTCCAGGGCAAAAAATCCGACTTTATCGAGTTTGTCACAAATGGGCAGCATATCCGCCGTAACCATTCGGGTGGCAAACAGGGACTGATGGGCGTCCCGCAGCACAAGATCAGTGAGTTTTACTTTGGGCATTTTTCCTTCCTTTGACAGCTATTTAAATTTAATATTTGCCTACGTTTATTATATGTGGAAAAACGTGGCAGATTCAAGGGCAGAAGGAGGATCAAAGATGAAAGGTATATTAAGAAACGACAAGGAGCCTGATGTAATTCTCACAGGGGATCTGTAAATACATTTTATAAACGTGTTATAATGGAAGTTGAAAAATATTTTGTTTTTCAGAATCTGGAAGGAAAAATTAGGAGGAAAGTATGACAGGTTTTGGTTTGGTAATTGCACTAATCATTACAATTATTGCAATGATTTTGGCAATCTCAAAATTAAGAATCCACCCATTTCTCGCAATTCTTACGGTTTCACTTCTTTTTGGGCTGGTAGCGGGGATTCCTCTCATCAACAAGACGGTTGATGGCAGGACTATTGATGGGATTGCAAATGTAATCGGTGCCGGGTTTGCAGGTATATTTACCAGCATTGGTATCGTCATTATCCTGGGTGCTTTGATCGGAACGGTTATTGAGCAGACAGGTGCTGCGTTCAAGCTGGCTGATATGATAATCAAGCTGGTAGGTCCAAAAAATCCGGTACTGGCAGTGCAGCTCATGGGTTGGGTTGTATCCATACCGGTATTCTGCGATTCCGGTTTTGTTATTCTGGACCCAATCCGTAAAGCATTGGTAAAAAAAACCAGAGTAAGCAGCGCGTCGATGACAATAGGTCTCTCGCTTGGGTTGTATACATCACACGTATTTATTCCGCCTACCCCAGGTCCAATAGCAGCGGCACAAAATCTTGGCCTGGGCGATAATCTTCTTCTTGTTATCGGGGTGGGTGCTCTGTGTTCCATTCCGGCTATGATTGGAGCTTATTTTTTTGCCAAATTCATCGGCAAAAAAGTGCAAACAAGCGAAGACCTTGAACTTGGCAGCATAACCAAGAGCTACGAAGAGCTTGTAAGCAGTTATGGCAAATTGCCAAATGGCTTTGTATCACTGGCACCGATTCTTATGCCGATTCTGGCCATGGCATTGGGATCAATTGCTTCAATGGCCGGGTGGACCGGCGCCGGTGCAGATTTTCTTAAATTCATCGGCACTCCCATTATTGCTTTGGGGATAGGCGTGTTATTCTCTGTCTGGCAGATTGCTTCGGCAGGAAAGCTCGATAAATTTAATGAAATTACAAATGAGACGCTGAAAATAGTCGGCCCGATTCTGTTCATTACTGCGGCCGGCGGCGTTCTTGGAAGGGTAATATCTTCTACTGATCTGGTTCCGTACATCAGGGAAAATGCAGGGGCCCTTTCGGCAGTAGGTATCTTTTTCCCGTTCCTGCTTTCGGCTATTCTAAAAACCGCCCAAGGCTCATCAACAGTGGCGCTGGTAACTTCATCTGCAATACTGTACCCCATGCTTGGAAGCCTGGGTTTGGATACACCCGTGCGTGCGGCGCTTTGTGTAATGGCCGTTGCTGCCGGTGCAATGACCGTGTCGCATGCCAATGACTCATATTTCTGGGTTGTAACCAACTTCGGCGGCATGACTCCCGAACAGGGCTACAAGACTCAAACATTGGGTACACTGATTCATGGCTTTTGTGGCATGATAGGGGTATTCATACTCTCGCTCATTTTCTAGATGTCAAAATGCAGGCATGGCTGAGAGGCTGTGCCTGCTGGATTTGATATTAAATTCGCTACGACAAAATTCCTGACAAGCCAGTGTTTCCCTGCCAATTGACAGTCGAGTGGCGGCCTGTAATACTTAAAGCAGTCAGGAGAAAAACGATGATTGAAAAATCAGTTCTAATACATGAAATTGATTCCCTCCCCCCCCGTTATTATGGAGAAGTGATTGATTTTGTTGGGTACATAAAAGAAAAAAAAGCAAAAAAACTCCTTATATTGGAAAAAGCCGCCGAGATGGCTGCCGGAGAATACCTCAGTAATAAGGAATTGACCGCTTTCTGCGCAATTGACGGCGAAAATTTTTATGAAACAAGGTGAAATTTGGCAAATAGAACTTGATCCTACAACCGGAGCCGAGATGAATAAAACCCGGCCTGCCCTCATTATTAATACTGATGCCCTTGGAAAACTACCGCTTAAAATCATTGTTCCAATAACTGAGTGGAAAGAACATTATAGCGATTATCCATGGATGGTAAAAATAATTTCTTCCAGGCAAAACGGCCTAACAAAGGAATCTGCTGTTGACTGTTTCCAAATTAGAAGTGTGTCTATTGAACGGCTTACAACTCAAATAGGTTCAGTTGAGTCAAATATAATGACTCAAGTTCAGGAAGCGGTGAGCCTTGTAATCGGGACATGAAAATACTAAGCCGCTGTTTTTTACCTATTACCTTTTCTCTCGCTCCCCTGTCAAGTCCTAAAATAGGTTGACACAGTGTGCTTTTTCTATTTTCAAACATAAAATTATCTCCTAAATAAAAATTGAATTTTCCTTTTCTTAATTCCTCTCCGTGTACTCCGTTCCCCCGTGATTCCTCCGTGTGAAATTTTTCGGCATGGCCCTTTGCGTGTAAAAAATCGGGATTTTTTTTTAGTACAAAAACTACTTAACAGGTGTATGGGGGGGGGGGGGGGGAAAAGGGGAGAAAAAAAAAACCATGGGGGATTTATTTCCTTTTTTTAAAAAAAACAACAGGCAAAAAACGGCGGGGGTTCGCGGGGGG
>WRLP01000004.1 GCA_009777535.1 Treponema sp. | reverse complement strand
CGCGTTTTTTTTTTGTTATAACCACCCGGGGGGGGGTTTTGTTTTTTTTTTGTGAGAAAAATTCCCAAAAGCAAAACCCCGTCCTTTTTTGCCGCCAGTTTGGGAACCCCCCCCCCCCCCCCCCCCAATGTAACTCCTTATCCTGTAACGACTTACGCGCTCCGGCGTACAAAACTACTAAAAATCCTTTTTCCTCATTTTTTTTACATAGAAGGGCAGGAGTCTTTTTTCTCGGTAATTTACGGGCGTTTGCCTGTAAAAATATAGTTTTATTGGAGGATGACTTATGAAAAAGTCACAAAGTGGACGAGTATTTTTAGTACTGCTTTTACTGGCCGCACTGATTTTTGCCACCTGTGAAGGTCCAGCAGGTCCGGCAGGAAAACAAGGGCTGCCAGGGGAACAAGGGCTGCCAGGGGAGAAAGGGGAGCAAGGAGAAATCGGTCAGTCCGGCAACACGCCTTACATCCAAAACGGCACCTGGTGGATAGGCACTGTTGATACCGGCATACAGGCTCAGGGACAGGGGCTTCCTGGGCAGGATGGCGACACGCCTTACATTGGAGCAAATGGTAACTGGTGGATAGGCACTGAAGATACCGGCGTAAGGGCTCACGGCACGAATATATGGATTGGTTCATATGACTGGCCATACCAGTTTGAACATTTAGGGGCCCCTGAAGCTGGTTGGATGTACTTCAACACCATAGAACAGGCGACATACTTGTATAACGGAACCAAATGGAATGTAATAGCAGAGGCTCCATATAAAATGAGGACAATAGCTGCCTATGCACAAAACACCACAGCCTTTGCTCAATCAGGCGGTGTCCCTACTTGGGCAGGTCTGGAGTACCTTAACGAGATATTACTTCCCTTTATGCAAGTCAGTACTAATTTACAGGGTATTCAGGGAGGACCTTCTGCCGCTACCTGGGGTTCATGGGCTGGTGTTCGTGCTATACAGGAGCATTATCCCCACATCAAGATTCTTAGCTGTATAGGCGGTTGGGGTGCAGCCCGTTTTTCCGAGATGGCCAGGAATCCGGAATTTCGAGCCGCTCATGTTAAGGCCATTGTGGATCATATTGAATTGAACAATCTTGATGGCACTGACATAGACTGGGAATACCCTGTTGGGGAAGATCACTGGTATCCGGCCGGCGCAACTGAGGCAAACTCGAATGCTATTAAGGCCGAGATGCCGCCCATAACGATAGCCCATATAGACAAAGAGAATTACATGGCTTATATGCGGGAATTACGGATCGAGTTGGATAAACTGGGCGAAAAAACCGGTAAAAAATACTATCTTTCTACCGCTGTACCTGCCGGCGCCTGGTTTGTCCAGAAACACGACATCAAGGAACTGGCGAATTACTGCAATACAATCAACTTGATGACCTATGACTTTTACAACGGCTGGTGCCGGTCTGTTGGATACAATGCGAATGTCTTCCCCTGGACAAGCGAACATCCGGGCGATGGCAACCTCCGTGAACCCGCTGGCGGGCTTTACGGCTATACCCGCACAGACGGCCGCTGGAGCATGTCCCGTACTGTAGAAGACTATCTTTCAAGCGGCGCGCATCCCTCCAAATTCCTGCTTGGAATGCCAACTTATTCAAACCGCTGGAGGGGTAGACCTATAGCTGAGCTTGACTCAAATGGCGTTCCAACCGGAAACACAATTTCCAGCCTTGAAGAGCCTACCGGTAATGGCAACCCAAGGTACAATCCTGCCTTGCCCGGCCTTGGTTCCCTTGATAACGGTACAAGGACATCTGTAAGTTGGGTTGGCACCATTAAGGCCGCCCATGACGGTGCCCCCGGTAACGGTTACACATACTATCAAGATGAAGAAGCAGGCGCCGCTTTCATATATAACCCAACTGTAAGCGGAGGCTCAGGTGCCAATGCATGGCTGGGTGAATGGATCAATGTCCATAATCCCTGGGCGATAACACAAATTACCAAATTTGCCAAAGAACAAAGACTTGGCGGGGTAATGTACTGGTCAATTCAACATGATACAGCAAGCGAACTCCTGCAGGCTATGTATGGCGAAGCAAGTATTGGACCGTTCATAGAATGAAAATAGAGAAAGAGCAGGTTTGCAATGAACGGCCTTGACATGTCAATAGTCATAAACGACAATGAATGTCATAAATAACTTTAATTTAGGAGGAAAAATGAAAAAGACAGCTTTATTGGCAGTTCTTTTAGTGATTGCTGCAGCGCTAATATTCACATTTGGCGGCTGCAAAAGGGGAGAAACAGGGCAGGGCAAAGTGGTTCTGACCATGGGTTCGTGGCGGGCTGATGACGTAGCTCAGATGAACAATTTGCTGGCTGAATACGGGAAAATAAAGCCGAACGTGGAAATTCAGTTCCGGCCGACAAACCCGCCGGACTACAATGCGACTTTAAGGCTTCAGCTTGAGGGCGGAACAGGGCCGGATTTAATGTATGCCCGCTCTTATGCCACCGGGCAGGAGCTTTTCAACGCCGGCTACTTCGGCGATTGTACCGACATTCTCGGAGTAAGGCAGAATTTTACCGCTTCCAACGCGGCGCCCTGGCAGATGCCCGATGGCAGACTTTTTGCAGTACCATTCGCTGCGGTCTCTCATGCGGTGTATTACAACAAGACCATTTTCCAAAGGGAAGGGCTTTCTGTTCCTCAGACATGGGAGGATTTTCTTGCTCTTTGTCAGACTCTTGCATCCAGGGGTCTTACCCCGCTGGCGAACGGCGTAGCTGATGAATGGGACATCCTCGAAACCTTCTTTTTGGGAATTCTGCCCAACTACATTGGAGGCGCCGCCGAGAGGGTAAAATATGAAACAGGTGAAAAAAGGCTGAATGATGCCGATTTTACCGCCGCCTTCCAGGGCATGGCGGATATTGCCGGATACCTGCCCAGGGGCTACGAATCGGTAACTTATAATGATTCGCAGGCGCTTTTTAATACCCAGCAGGCGGTAATGTTTATGGATGGTTCATGGACTATTGGCGTATATTCTGATGCTCCTTTTGAGTGGGGCTTGTTTGCAGCTCCTGCACCCAGGGGAAAGAATACGGCCGTTTGCTTCCATCCCGATATGGCAATTACCTGGAATGCCGGAACAAGGTACCCTGATGAATGCAAGGACTTCCTTGCCTGGCTTGCAACCCGTGAAGGAGCTGCCACCGCATCGGCGGCGCTGCCTCTGGGTTTCTTCCCCATGATCAACGCACAAATTCAGCTTACGAATGCACAGGCTAATGAATGCCTGTCACTGAACAGCGGCAAGGAAACCGACGCCCGCTTTGTGTGGCCGAAATTCATGGACCTTTATGCGCCGATGAATCAGGCGGTTATTCAGGTTATCAGGGGTCAGATGACGCCGCGTCAGGCCGCCGACGCCATGGAAGTTGCCGCGGCAAGGCTGCGCTGACGAACGGCTTAAAAGCCAGGGTATGTTTGAAATTAAAAAAATAAAGTATTCGGGCATGGGCTGGATCCTCTACCTGGTTCCGGCCCTGCTCTTCTATGTATTCTTCATGGCATGGCCATTATTGGACTCTCTGCGCTTGAGCCTTTACACAGGCTCTGCCGGTCTTGGCCGCAGTTTTATCGGGTTTGATAATTTCAGAAAACTTTTCACTGTGGAACAGTATGCGCTGCGCTATCGCGGCGCTTTCGGCCATACAATTATTTTTTTCATCATACACATGCTGGTGCAAAACTGCCTTGGGATTCTTTTTGCTGTTCTTCTGACAAACAGGGCAATGAAGGGCAGGCAGTTTTATCAGACAATAATCTTCCTGCCGGTAACGCTGGCTGTTCTGGTTACGGGCTATCTCTGGAAGCTGCTGCTTAACCCGGTGTGGAGCGGTCCGTTTCTTAACGCCCTGGGGCTGGATTTCATGGTTCGTCCGTGGCTGGGGGATGGAAAAACAGCATTGCTCTGCGTATCGCTTGTGTCCTGCTGGCAGTGGATTGGTATTCCGACAATGATGTTTGTCGCCGCCCTTCGCGGTATCAGCGAAGACTATACGGAAGCCGCAATCATCGAGGGAGCAAACAATGCCCAGGTTTTTTGGAAAATAAAACTGCCTCTTATAAAACCCGTTGCGGGAATGATCGCCATTCTTACTTTTGTAAATAACTTTAACGCCTTCGACGTTGTCTTTTCCATGACCAATGTAAACGGCGCCCCGAATTATGCCACAGACCTTATCGGCACCCTGTTTTATAGGGTAGGCATTGCCGGCCAGCACCCTGTAGGAATCCCCGATCCGGGAATGGGCGCGGCGATTGCCGCCATCACCTTCTTTGTGCTGTGTCTTGGGGTAATTCCCACATTGCGCCTAACACAGAAGAGGGATTAAATGGCATCAATAAAAAAACAAAACCGGCATATTGCATCACATATCGTTCTTGTCTTGTGGTCATTGATCGTACTCTTCCCGCTTTGGGTGATGGTAATTAATTCTTTCAAAGATCGGCTTTCGATTTATCAAAACCCGTTCGGGCTTCCCGAAAAATGGAATTTTATCAACTATAGCACAGTGCTTGGCGACGGCGATTTCCTTGTCTATTTTAAGAACAGTTTTATCGCGGTTGTTCTTTCACTAACCCTGCTATTGATTGCGGGAAGTTTGGCGGCGTATGCCCTTGCAAATATGCGGGGAAAAACTTCCAGGGTTATATATTTTTTCTTTATTGCCGGAATGATGCTTCCGATTAAAATTGCATCAATAAGAATACTGGAACTAATCCGGTTTCTTGGGCTTATCAATACAGTCTGGTCGCTTATCCCTGTATATACAGCAATGGGCATTCCGATTGCGGTGTTCATTCTGACGGCTTTTATCCGCGAAATCCCCTTCGAACTAACTGAAGCCGGAATAATCGACGGCGCCGGCCGTTTTGGCGTTTTTGTACGGATCATCACACCGCTCCTGAAGCCTGCCCTGGCAACAACGGCGATCTATAACCTTGTACCATTCTGGAACGATCTGTGGTTCCCGTTGATTTTTATCACGGACGACCGGGCAAAAACCCTGCTGCTGGGAGTTACCCGGCTTTTCGGACAGTATCAGACCGACTGGTCAAAGGTTTTGGCCGTACTTACTCTTTCGGCGATACCAGTTATCTTAATGTATTTGTTGATGAGCAAGCAATTTATAAAAGGATTAACCGCCGGAGCCGTAAAGGGTTGATAAAACCATTGGACTTGTTCGGGCTAAGGCCCTACAAAAGTGCAGTTTTAATAAGGGTGTTGTTCTGAAACTGAAGTTTCCGAACAACTCTATTGCCTATAGAGCCTTTTTTTACTATTATTAAGTTAACGTATAATTTCCAAACAATAGAGGAATATAATGACCGTAGCGCAGGCAGTTGCATTGCTGGAAGGACAATTTTTTACTGGTGAAGATACCGCGGATATTGAAGTAGCTTCCGCCTGCGGGGCGGATCTTATGAGTGATGTGATGGCCTTTGTAAAAGAAAGGGTACTGTTGTTAACCGGACTTGTTAATCCCCAGGTAATACGCACTTGTGAACTGCTGGATATCCACGCCGTAATTTTTGTGCGGGGCAAGATGCCGGGCCGTGATATGATCGAAATGGCCGAGAATGCGGGCATTATTCTTGCGGGAACCAAACTTTCCATGTTTCTTGCATGCGGGAAACTTTATGAAGGCGGCCTCAGGTCGGGCGGAAACAGGGAAATTTAAGCCGGTCTATCTTTTTCAAACAGACGGCGTATTTCTTCCTTGCCCTGATCGATAGCGGTCTGGTAGTTGTTTTTTAGAACACCCATGTTTTGATTATAAAATGCGACAAACTCCGGATCCTGGAAGGGGTCTATGCGAACTTCCCGCCCGATGCGCCTCGAAAGCTCCTCTTCTTTTTGACGGAGTTTTGGAGCATATTGCCTGCGGATTGCCTCTTCGTATTGAACGGCTTCCTTTAGGTACTGGGAAAGCGCAGCGCTTAACTGTTTATACAATGAAGAAAACTCGCTGCCGCTTATTACCAGTTGCATGCCCTTGCCGATAACTCCGATTCGTTTTTCATCTTCTTCCGTAACAGGCAGACTGATCATGGAAATCAGTACATCAAAAATACCCTGTTTAAGGCTTCCCTGTTGTTCCGGTGGCATGGCTTTTATTTCATCAGCAAGATTGATATCTCCGGCTAAAAACGAACTGGCAAGTTTTTTTCCCTTTTGTTTTGCATCAAATTGATCAATGCTCCCCTTATCGCCCTTAATGGAATCGCTTCGCTCCATGGCGATTTCCAGTGCACTTTTTATTCTTCCCATGGTGACAGTATTCATGAAGAAATCGTTTATTTCAAGGCGGGCATTTGCATTGATTTGCATAAAATTGATATACTGCCTTATTATGGCAACACAAACACCCGGACAACGAATTGCTGAATTACGCAGCACTTACTCAATTAGCAGGGAAACACTGGCCGAAAGAAGCGGCATTCCTGTTAACCTAATCGAAAAAATTGAAGACGAGGGACACATTCCCGGTCTTGCACCGCTTATCAAAATAGCGCGGGCCCTGGGGGTACGGCTTGGTACCCTGCTGGATGATCAGGAAAAGCTTGGGCCGGTTATCACGAGGGCAGGGGAGGCCGCCGCTTCGGAGCGCTTCAAAACAGGGCTGCCGGAAAAACAAGCCGGCGCCGCAAAGAAGGATCAGCAGGGATTGAGTTTCAAGGCGCTGGCCGCTGATAAAAACGGACGGCACATGGAGCCGTTTATTGTCGATATAGAAACGGACGCGGTTCAGGAAAAGTCCGCCCATGAGGGCGAGGAATTTATCCATGTTCTTTCGGGGAATCTTTCGCTGGAGTACGGAACGGAATCGCATACGCTGAAAGCCGGAGATTCGGTTTATTATGATTCAATTGTGCCTCACCGCCTGTTATGCGCCGACTCACAGCCGGTGAAAATACTCGCCGTTATTTATACGCCGGTTTAGGTGCCGGGGACCAGGGAATAGGGAAAATATGAAATACATTGAAAAGACTCTTGGCGGCCTTTTATGCGAAAAAGCAGAAGCCCAGCCGGATCATGATTTTATAGTATATGCGGATCGCAACCTGCGTTTTACTTATGCCGAATTCAATAAGCGTGTAACAGAACTCGCTCTCGGCTTTCTTTCGATTGGCTTAAAAAAGGGCGACCATGTCGGGATATGGGCGACCAATGTACCGGACTGGAATACGGTGTTTTTTGCCTGCGCCAGGCTGGGGCTGGTTATTATTACCGTGAATACGGGTTACAAGACGCATGAACTTGAATATGTACTGAAGCAGTCGGATATGGTCTGCCTGTGCTTAATCGACGGTTGGCGGGATTCTGATTATATCGCCATGGTAAATGAACTGATACCGGAACTTAAAACCTCGCAGCGCGGGCATCTGGAATCCGAAAAATTTCCATACTTAAAAAACATTGTCTATATCGGACAGCAGAAGCACCGGGGGATGTACAGTTTTAACGAACTACTGCTTGTGGGGCAGCACAGCGATGATGCGAAACTGCGGGAAATCGAAGCCACGCTTAATTGCGATGATGTGGTCAATATGCAGTACACCAGCGGGACTACTGGTTTTCCAAAAGGTGTCATGCTTACGCACAGGAACATTTTGAATAACGGCCTTGGTATCGGCGACAACCAGCGCCTTACCGAAAAAGACATTGTATGTCTGCCTGTTCCCCTGTTTCACTGCTTTGGTCTTGTATTGGGAATGATGGCGATCCTTACCCACGGTAGTACGGCGGCCATTGTCGAATGGTTCGATCCGCTCCATGTACTGGCGGCTGTTCAAAAAGAAAAATGCACGGCGCTGTACGGAGTGCCGACAATGTTCATTGCCGAGCTTAATCACCCCATGTTTAAGATGTTCGATCTTTCAAGCCTGCGAACCGGAATAATGGCGGGCTCTCCCTGCCCGATCGAAACAATGCGCCAGGTTATTGAACTGATGCACATGAAGGAAGTTACGATCTGTTACGGCCTGACAGAATCATCGCCTGTTATGACCCAGACCCGCTACTATGACAACCTTGAAACAAAAGTGGAAACAGTCGGCCGCGCCCTGCCCGGCGTTGATGTTACAATCCGCGATGCACAAACCGGCGAAGAGTGTCCCGACGGCGTGCACGGAGAATTCTGCTGCCGCGGCTACAATACAATGAAGTGCTATTACAAGATGCCCGAAGCCACTGCCCAGTGCATTGACGAAAAAGGCTGGCTCCACTCAGGCGACCTGGGGGTAAAAGACAATAACGGAAACTTTAAGGTTACCGGACGCATAAAAGACATGATCATCCGCGGCGGAGAGAATGTTTACCCCAAGGAAGTTGAGGACTTTTTATACACCATGCCCGGAGTTAAGGATGCCCAGATAGTGGGCATTTCCAGTGAAAAATACGGAGAGGAAGTAGCGGCGTTTATCGTACTTCACCCTGATGCTGCCGTAAAAGAAGAAGATGTCCGCGACTTCTGCCATGGAAAAATCAGCCGTTATAAAATTCCGAAATATGTATTTTTTGTTGACAGTTTCCCCCTTACCCAAAGTGGCAAAGTTCAGAAATATTTATTGAGAGAGATGGGCGCTAAAATGGCGGCGGATGCGGGGGTGGAGTGACAAGACTGTGTAGTGCAGCCGCAGCCACGTATTGACTAAAACCGGGAGATTTGATAGTTTTAGATAGATTATCCCCTGTAGCTCAGCTGGCAGAGCAAGTGGCTGTTAACCACTGGGTCCGTGGTTCGAATCCGCGCGGGGGAGTGAAGGCCGTCCGGAAGGGCGGCTTTTTTTTTAATAGAAACCTACCTGCATGGTTCCAGCAGGAAGATACTTGCCATCATATTGTGTTCTATGAGTATATAAAGTTATAAAGTAATAATCACTGTCCGCATAAAGTTTGCCCTCATCAGAACCTCTGTATTTTTCACCGAAAAGTGCCTTTAAAGCATCTGCTACACTATCAAAATTTGATTCACTCCTGTCTGTCCAATACATTTCCAATTCTCCATCTTCGTTTAAATGCCAGCCTCGAAAGCTCCCACTGGCGGCATCTCTAATTTCGTTAAATTGAACTTGATTTAATCCGCCGGCAGATAATGCGGCGGCATCAGGATTTCCGGTACTGAGATTAAGTGTAGCAAGATAGTTAATTTCACTATTCGATCCACTATCACACCCTATAACCATCATTACGAAAACCAGCGCCACTACCGGTATTCCCAACCAGAACCTTTTGCTATTTGCCATTTTTTTCTCCTTAACTTTAGCTTTATCTACAGATGAAGCAATCTCCGGTGAAACCTATCCAAGAACCAGCACCCCTGCAAAAATTGCCGCTGCTCTCGGTAACCGTCTTTCACTGGTCAGGCAAATTTGAAAAATATACAATATTGATAGTACCCTGAAACCTTACACTTGTAAGCCCTGTGCAGCCGTAAAAAGCTATTTGACCAATGTTGGTAACGCCGTTTCCTTGTGTAAAAAAATCGATTGAAGGATGTTTAATTCCTTTACGCCAGCGTTCCACTGCTGCGGCAATTGCAAAAATATATGCCCAAAAAATTCAATGTAAGCGGTACGCAAAGCCCTATCGGAGGCATGCCTCCTTTCGGTCGGCGATCGTAAGGAAATTTATTAAATCGCCGCTAATGCAGCGTGCGATTACGGCGTGGTTTATTACTCGCAAGCGTTTCACTACTTTGGCAATTACAGAAATATATGCCCAAAAAATTCAATGTAAGCGGTACGCAAAGCCCTATCGGAGGCATGCCTCCTTTCGGTCGGCGATCGTAAGGAAATTTATTAAATCGCCGCTAATGCGGCGTGCGATTACGGCGTGGGTTCCCTTACGTCAGCGTTTCACTACTTTGATAATTGCAGAAAGATGCCCAAAAAATCCAGCGGAAGCAGTGTGTGGCGGCGCAAAGCCCTTTCTCGGGCATCGGCGTGGTTATAAAAAAGTGAACCATACAATAAAGAATCTTGATAATTGTTTATCTAGTTTTACAGAAAAAAAAGATGTCTATCAGACCGTCAGCCCGAGAAAGGGCTTTGCGCCGCCGCGCACCGCTTTATGTTGTGTTTTAGGCATCTTTCTGCTGCTGCCATAGCCGTGGAAAAGCCTCCTTGACACTCCCACCCCTTTCATGCTAATTTCCCATTATCAAGACATAGGAGAAAGAATAATGGCTCAGTCTAGTAAAAACAGCCGTACTTCAAGCGCGACTCAGAAATTCATGTGTTCTTGCGGGGGCGAGATTAAAATGAAAACCCTCTTCGAGAAGGGCAAGGTAAAAAATATCGCTGAGTGTGATAAGTGCAAGCGGCTTGAACGTCGTCCATCAGACTTTAAATAGCTTATAAACGCCATTAAAACGGCGCATGCAGTACTAACAATTAAATTTTTGGGGGTAACCTTTGGCAAAAAAGAAGAGTTCGGCCGAGAAACGGCACCGGCAGAGTGAAGAGCGGCGTCTGCGCAACAAATCTGCAAAAAGCGCGGTAAGAACCAGTGTGAAAAAGTTCCAGGTTTTGGCGCAGAAAAAAGATTTTCCCGGCGCAGACGAGGCGTTAAAAGAAATGGTCAAAAAAATTGATACGGCGGCTGGAAAAGGCATTATATCGAAAAACGCCGCGGCCAGAAAGAAATCCAGAATGCAGCTGTTTTATAATAAATTAAGAACGGTGTAATAGATCAATTTAAATTAATATTTTCCGTGGGACTATATGGCAGCGAGGAAATTTACAAAGGCCGACATTATTGACGCTCTGTACGAAAAAACCGGGTTGAGCCGCGGTGAGATTCGCAGCGCCGTCGATCTGTGCCTTTATGAAATAAAAGACGCCCTGATGCGGCGGCAGGTGATAGAACTGCGCGGCTTTGGAACATTCGAAGTTAAAGTACGCAAGGCTCGTCCCAGGGCGCGCAATCCCAGAACCGGTGAGCCAATTACGATCCGCTCTCATGGCGTTGTCGCTTTTCGTTCCGGCCGTGAGCTGAAACAAGCAGCATGGAATATCGCAGATAATTCCCAGTAATAAAATAAATCAATGGATAAAAAAAACAGATGGATAAAGCCGATTCTGGTCAACTTTGGCCTTGTTGCGCTGTCGTCTGTTCTTTTTGCCTTGTCTTTTCCCAATCTTCTTGTCGAAAACGGAATACCCCTTCTTGCATGGTTTGCCTACATTCCGGTCTTTATTCTTATAAAAAAAACAAATCCGGCGGCCTGTATCGCATGGGGCGCTGTCTATGGTTATGCCGCATACGGCCTTTTCAATTACTGGCTCAGTGTCTTTCACCCCCTGGCGGGAATTATTGTCGGCAGTATTTATCTTGTTTACATGGCAGCACTGTTTTTTTTATTGAAACTGTCGGATGTTTTATTCCCCCGCCGTTCATACATAGTACAGTGGCTGATATGGCTGGCCTATGAGTATTTGCGCACCACAGGCTTTCTGGGTTATTCATACGGAGTTACCGGCTATTCCCAATGGCGTGTAATACCTTTAATCCAAATTGCGAGTATTGCCGGTGTGTGGGCTGTTTCCGCCCTTGTTATTTTTCCGTCGGCCTGGCTGGCGGCGGCCTTAAAGGACTGGAAATTTTCCGCGGGCATTAAAGGGGCGCTGGGGGAAGTCTTTTCATTTTTGCAAAGGGAAAAAATTTCAGCGATTGTATGGGCGGCTGCCGTTGCCGGCTCGCTTGTTTTTGGCATTGCGGCTAACACGGATTATTCTTCGTATTCTGTGGCGAGAATCGCCCTTGTTCAGCACAACACCGATCCATGGCTGCCTTCCAAGGCCCCGACTGCACGGCAGGCAATGGAAGAATACCGGAACGACCTTGTAATTCTAAAAAGGCTTTCCGATGAAGCCCTGGCGGCCGAGCCAAAGCCGGATATGGTTGTATGGCCGGAAACCGCCTTTGTACCGAGAATCTACTGGCACGAAACCTACAGGGACAGCCCCGCATACTGGACGCTCGTAAAGGAGCTTCTCGATTATCTTGAAGAAAAGGACGTGCCCTTTGTAATTGGCAACGATGACGCCCGCAGGGATCAATCAAAAAACCCAAATGAATACGAAGATTACCGTATCGATTATAACGCCGCCCTGTTGTTTGAGTGCGGGAAAATCACCAATATATACCGTAAACTTCATCTTGTTCCCTTTACCGAGCATTTTCCCTACGAAAAACAGTTTCCTTTTATTTACAATGCCCTAAAGGAAGCGGATACCCATTTTTGGGAGAAAGGCTCGGAGGCTACCGTGTTTTCCGGGCCCGGTTATACCTTTTCAACGCCGATTTGTTTCGAGGACACTTTTGGCTACCTTTCCCGTGATTTTGTGCGTAATGGGGCCGAAGTTTTGGTGAACCTTTCAAATGACGCCTGGTCGAGCAGCTTACCGGCTCAGAATCAGCATCTTTCAATGGCTGTTTTCAGGAGTGTGGAAAACCGGCGCTCCATGGTCAGGTCTACAGCGTCCGGCCAGACCTGCGCCATTGACGGCAGCGGCAGGGTAATTGCTATGGCGCCGCCATTTCGGGAAGCATGGATAACAGCCGAAATTCCCCTGGTAAAAGGCGATACGGTTTATACAAAATACGGGGATTATCTTGCCCGCTTATTTACTTTCTGTGCTTTATTCCTGTTGCTTTACGGTTCCGTTGCTGGTATAATCAGAATAAAGAAAAATAGAGGAAGGTAATTATGAATACCGGAAAAAAAATTCTGATTGTTGACGACGAAAGTATTAATCGTGAATTTTTTGAGGTCATGCTCTCCAAACTTGGCTTTGTTGTTGAACAGGCTGATGACGGCATTGAAGCGCTTGAAAAGGTAAAAACATTCCACCCCGATTTAATTCTTCTTGATAATGTTATGCCCCGCATGTCAGGCTGGGAAGTAACAAAGACCCTGAAAAAAGATGAAGAATATAAAAATATTCCCATAATAATGTTTTCCGCCCTTGACGATGTAAAAGACAAAGTTATCGGTTTTGAATTAGGCGTAGATGACTATATTACAAAACCTTTTAATTTTGCCGAGGTTTTGGCAAGGATAAAAGTTACCCTGCGTAACCGGGAATTGTTTGCCCAGATAGCGGTTCGTGAATCCCGTTTAAGGCAGGCGGAAGAATTAAACATGGATGTCAAGAAAAATCTTTCGAAAATCGATAAAAATATTGATGATCTTGATAAAATCGCAAAATCCGACAAGGCACTGAGTGAAAAAACAGGAGCCATACGAAAACAAATAGCCGCTCTGGACGACAGAATTGAAAAAACCATTGTTGAGTGGAATACTCTGAAAAAGAATGAAATCGGGCTTTCTGTTATAGAAGATCAAATACGGAAATTTTTGTATCAGGAGTAAGGGCGAAAGATGCCTAAACATGAAGGAAAGAAGAAAGAAGCCGATGTAGTGGTGCTGGGTAAAGGCACCAGGTTTAACGGTGTATTAAAGTTTAAATCCGCCCTGCGGATTCAGGGGAAATTTAAGGGAACCATTGATGCGACAGGCGCGCTTACGGTTGATAAAGACGCTGTTGTAGAAGCTGATCGCATAACGGTAAGCTCCCTGACTGTTCACGGATCTGTTGCAGGCGCGATTAGTGCAGTAGATAAGGTTGATATGATGAGCGGCGCCCAGGTTCGCGGTGATGTAAAGGCCGCCAGGCTGCGTATAGCCGACGGTGTGCTTTTCGAAGGGCATTGCAGCATGACCGGTGTTGAAAAGGAAATAGAAATCTTTTCGCGGCCTATCGAAGATATAAAGGCTGATTTTCAGCGCTGATGGAAGATCCCGCTTCCGGCCTTGAAGCCGGGGCCGCAAGCCTGGCGGAAGAATTGGTAAGCCGTTTAGGTTCGGCTTCCCGCATTCTTGTATTGGCGGAGTCTTGTACCGCGGGGCTTACCGCCGATCTGTTGGCGCGTGTGCCCGGTGCTTCCGCTGTCTTGTGGGGCTCCTATGTATGTTATACCCTGGAGTCAAAACTTGCCATGCTGGGCTGTAATCGCCGGCGGCTCATTCGTAACGGCCTTGTCAGCAGGGAAACAGCCTGCGACATGGCCGCCGCTGCGCTTGAAAAAAGCGGGGCCGATTTGGCGGCAGCCATAACCGGTCTTGCAGGGCCGGATGGCGACGGAAGCGGGGTTCCGGTCGGGACTGTATGGGTAGCCGCCGCCGGGCGGGAAAAAGGGCTCATAAAGGCCGATGAGTTTCATTTTGAAAGCGGCGGCGAGAGGGTCTCGAGAAATAAAATCCGTATGCAGGCTGCCGTGGCGGCGCTTGAAATATTGCTTGAAATATCGGGAGATATTGCTTGACACAAAATGGTGAATTAATTAAAATTAAGGTATCCTTTCGATTGGCAATAAAAATCATAAGTGGATTGTGAACATTTTAATAAATTTTAACTAAAGTATATCCTTGCTTCTCCCGGCCAATCAGCCCGGGAACAAAGCAATCCAATAGGTGGAAGCTAAATGGCAATAGTACGCAAAACTCAAAGACCCAGGGTAAACGAGAATGAACAGCCCCAGCATTTTGAAAGCGAATCTGGTTCGTTTAATGGCTGGGAAAACAACGGAAACGGGAACGGAGAAAAACCAAACAGAATGGTTGTCCGTGCCAGGGGAAGACGGTCTCCGCCAAATTCTGAGAACACCGGTGATTTTGTAAGGGACAGGGAAGATAACTTCATTGCGGCGGACAATAGCGCTGTAAATGACTCAGCCGGCGCAAGCGAAATGCCCATGAATCACTCGCTGCCAAAACTGCCGTCGATGCCGGATTTGTACGGCAAACCTGCTCCGCGGCTTGAACAGGATAACGGCAAGCCCAGGCTCACAATAAACGAGCTTATCAGGCTGAACATGATCGATCTGCGCGAACTTGCCGTGTGTTATAACATTTCGCACGACGACATGGTCGCTCTTAAAAAACAGGAAATTGTTTTCGCCATTCTAAAGGCGCACACCGAGCGCGGCGGTATCATCTATGCCTACGGTTCTCTGGAAATTCTGCCCGACAGCTACGGCTTTTTACGAAGCCCGCAGAATTCCTACCTGCCCGGCCCCGATGACATTTATATCAGTCCAAGTCAAATCAGGCTTTTTGCCCTTAAAACCGGCGATACAGTTTACGGACAAATCCGCAGCCCAAAAGAAGGCGAGCGCTTCTTTGCGATGCTTCGGGTAGAAACCGTCAACTATGACGATCCGACGGTGGCGCAGAATCGCATTCCCTTCGATAACCTTACACCCCTGTACCCAGACTGCAAGCTGGATTTGGAAACATCAACCGAAGGCGTCAGCGAGCGCATTATCAACCTGTTCTGTCCAATCGGCAAGGGCCAAAGGGCGCTGATTGTCGCGCCGCCAAGAACCGGTAAAACAATAATGATGCAAAAGATCGCCAACGCGATAACAAAAAACCACCCGGAGGTTTATCTGATTGTCCTGCTCATTGATGAACGTCCGGAGGAAGTTACCGATATGGAACGCACGGTAAGGGCGGAAGTAATATCATCAACCTTTGACGAGCAGGCCTCAAGGCATGTGCAGGTTACCGAAATGGTACTGGAAAAGGCAAAGCGCCTTGTGGAGCACAAAAAAGACGTAGTGATTCTTCTCGACTCGATAACACGTCTGGCAAGGGCTTATAATCAGACTGTCCCCACATCGGGGAAAATTCTTTCCGGCGGCGTGGACTCCAATGCCCTGCATAAGCCAAAGCGCTTTTTCGGCGCCGCCCGCAATATAGAAGAGGGCGGAAGCCTTACAATCATTTCCACCGCGCTTGTGGAAACCGGCAGCCGCATGGACGAAGTAATTTTTGAAGAATTCAAGGGCACCGGCAATATGGAGATCAATCTTGACCGCCGCATTTCCGACCGCCGCCTGTTCCCGTCGATCAATATTAAAAGATCGGGTACAAGAAAAGAGGAACTTCTTCTTAAAGAAGATGAACTCCAGAAGATTTGGATTTTGCGCAAGGTTATCAACCCAATGGACGATATCGAAATTATCGAACTGCTGGTTGACAGAATGAAGAAATCCAAGAATAATGAAGCATTCCTTAGATCCATGAACACAGGCTCAGCCGGCATGGACTAGTCCTTAAACCGGCTTTTGACCGGAGTTGGGCATACCATTGGAGGATTAAATGAGAGACAAAATTCATCCCAAGTACGAGATGACAAAAATTAGCTGCGCCTGCGGGAATGCAATAGAAACCCGTTCCACGGTAAAGGATATCAAGATAGAAATATGTTCTGCCTGCCATCCGTTCTTTACCGGAAAACAGAAGTTAGTCGACACTGCGGGGCGCATTGAACGGTTCCGCAAGAAGTACAACATTAAAGAATAAAAATCCACGCGGAAAGCCGCGACGTTTGCTTTTTAATTTAATAAACAGGAGTCGATAAATGGAAGCCCTGAAGAAAAATCCCTCGTGGAAAGGCAGGCGCGCTCCGGTTGTGCTTGTTATCATGGACGGCGTTGGTTACGGGAAATACAGTGAAGGCGATGCCGTCGCCGATTCCAAAATGTACCACCTGGCCTCCCTTACGGCAAAAAATCCGCATACAAAACTAAAGGCACACGGAACCGCCGTCGGGCTTCCTTCCGACGAAGATATGGGAAACAGCGAGGTAGGCCACAATGCGATGGGCTGCGGGCGTGTTTTTAACCAAGGGGCGGCGCTTGTGTTTAAGTCCCTGGAAACCGGAGCTATGTTCGATGGGGCGGCCTGGAAAGAGATTACCGGCAATGTAAAAGACGGCGCTGCCGGTGAGGGGCGCCTGCCAACCCTTCACTTTATTGGCCTGTTTTCCGATGGAAATGTCCACAGCCATCTTGATCATCTGAAGGCGATGATTGTGCAGGCAAAAAAAGAGGGCGTCAAACGGGTACGGATTCATGTTCTTTTCGACGGCAGGGATGTCGGCGAAACCAGCGCCCTGGAATATGTCGATCCATTTGAAGAATTCCTGAAAGAACAGAGCGGCGGCGGTTTCGACGCTAGAATTGGCTCCGGCGGCGGGCGCATGTGGATCACCATGGATCGCTACGGAGCGGATTGGGCGATGGTTGAGCGCGGCTGGCATTGCCATGTGCTGGGAACAGCCCGCCGGTTTGCCTCGGCGCGGGAGGCCGTTGAAACGTACAGGAAGGAAATACCGGGCATTATCGATCAGGACCTAAAAGAATTTGTAATAGCCGAAGACGGCCCGGACGGCAAGAGTGTTCCCATCGGTACAATAGAAGACGGGGACTCTGTTGTCTATTTTAACTTTCGCGGGGACAGGGCGCTGGAAATTACCGCCGCCTTCGAAGAAGATACTTTCGATAAATTTGACCGCCTGCGCCGCCCGAATGTATGTTATTCGGGAATGATGGAATACGACGGCGATCTTCATGTTCCAAAGCGCTACCTTGTAAGCCCTCCGTCGATTGACCGCACCGTGGGCGAATACCTTGCCGCATCGGGGGTAAGGACGCTTGCAATCTCGGAAACACAGAAATACGGCCATGTAACATATTTTTTTAACGGCAACCGGACGGGCAAATTCAACGATGAACTGGAAGACTACACTGAAATAAAAAGCGATGTGCTCCCTTTTGAACAAAGGCCCTGGATGAAATGCGCGGAAATAGCCGATCAGGTTATCGCCGCCATCGGATCGGGCAGGTACGATTTTATCAGGCTTAATTTTCCGAACGGTGATATGGTGGGGCATACGGGCGTGTATCAGGCCGTTGTGTGTTCCATGGAAGCAATGGATATCCAGCTCGGCAGAATCGAAAAAGCAGTTAAAGAAGCCGGGGCCGTTATGGTGATTACAGCAGATCATGGCAACAGCGATGATATGTTCGAGCATGATAAAAAAACAGGCGCTGTTTCGCTGAAAGAGGACGGTACGCCGAAAGCAAAGACAAGCCACAGTCTGAATCCTGTTCCCTGCATCATCTACGATCCGGAGTACAAGGGCGAGTACCCGAATGATCCATTAGACGGCTGCCTTAATCAAAATTTGGGTGTAAGCTCGATTGCGTCAACGTGCATTCAGCTTTTGGGTTTTATTCCGCCCGATGATTACGATAAGTCTGTGTTAAAAATGTAAACACCGGGCGATGCGCTTCTTTCGTGTTGACAATGCGGCGCCTGCCGTGGTAAGTTTTCGATCTGTAGACAGATATTCTGAACGGGCAATAGCGCAGTTGGTTAGCGTACAAGTCTGGGGGACTTGGGGTCGGCGGTTCAAATCCGCCTTGCCCGATCAGAGTATCTGGTTTTCAAAAACAATCCGTCAGTTTCCGGTTTCGCGCCCGTAAATCCCAGTAAGGCGGCGTATCTCTCCAGCCAGCGCCGCACTTGCCGCCCCGCTTTTCATGCGCCAGCGCCAGTTTCCTCCGCCAAGTGTCGAGGGAATGTTCATTCTTGCCCTGTCGTCAAGATCAAGATAATCCTGCATGGGAATAATGGCGGTGTTTGCGGCGCTGGCGAGCGCGCACCGGATAAATGCCTGGCTACCCTCGCCGATGTTTTTTATGCCGAAAAATTGCATGGCTCTGGCAGCGTCTTCGCTTTGCGCCGATTTGAACCAGCCCCTGCATGTTGTGTTGTCATGCGTGCCGGTATAAACCACGCAGTTGCGCTCGTATGTGTAGGGCATATAATCGCTGGATTCCCTTGAGTCAAATGCAAACTGTAAAATTTTCATCCCCGGATAACCGGAATCTTTTACAAGGGCTTTTACTTCGGGGGTTAGATAGCCAAGGTCCTCGGCGATGATTTGCGCTGCCGGCAGTTCCCTGTTAACCGCATCAATAAAATTAATGCCGGGGCCCTTAATCCAACGGCCTGCCGACGCATCATGCGCGGCGGCGTCAATTGAATAATAGCTTTCAAGACCCCTGAAGTGATCGATACGGATAACATCGTAAAGTTCAAGGCTCAGGCGAAGCCGCGAAATCCACCAACTGTAACCTGTCTGTGCCATCAGCTCCCAGTTATAAAGCGGGTTGCCCCAAAGCTGGCCGCTTGCCGAAAAGGGATCGGGCGGACAGCCGGCTACATGCAGCGGCCGGCGTTCTTCGTCTAACTGAAAAAGGCTGCCGTTTGCCCATGTGTCCGCGCTGTCGGCTGCAACATATATGGGCATGTCGCCTATTATGGAGAGCCCCAGGCTGCCGGCGCAGGAGCGGATTGCCTTCCACTGGGTATAGGCGGTGTACTGTACAAATGAATGATAAAATATGTCGGCGGCAAAAAGGTTTTTATAGTTATCCAGCGCAACGGCGTTGTGTAATTTTAGCTGCTTTTTCCATTCAAGCCAGGGGCACCCTCGCATCTTTTTTTTGATTGCCATAAACAGGCTGTAATCTTCCAGCCAGAATTTGTTATGCGAACAGAATTCTTCAAAGCTCCTGTCTGCGCCGGCAAAGCGGCCGGCTGCCAGACGGAGCAGCGGCTCTCTTCGGCGGAAAAGGGCGGCATAATCAACTTTATCCGCCCTCTTTCCCCATTTGGCCGCGCTTACTTCGTCTTTTGTAAGCAGACCATTGTCAACAAGGGTATCAAGATCAATGTAATAAGACGAAAGGGCAAAAGCGGAAAAACTTTGATACGGACTGTCGCCCCAGCCGGTAGGGCCAAGCGGTAAAATCTGCCAATATTTTTGCCCCGCTGCTTTCAGGAAGCGCAGCCATTGACGGGCATCCTCTCCGAACGACCCAATGCCATAGGGGGAGGGAAGGCTGCTTACCGCGAGAAGAATTCCGGCCGCTCGCTCTTTCATTTCAGCCGTTCTGCTCCGCTTCTCCAGGCGGGAAAATATATAAATCCGGCAGCCTGTAGGTGCGGTTGTAGGAATTCGCATTCAGTATTTTGCTTACCGACGGGATGCTGAAAAAGTGATTAAACTGTTCGTACCTGGGAGATTCCACTTTTATCGAATAATTAAAAACCCTGTTAATATCCTGTGTTTCGGCCGGAACCGGGGCGGGCCAGAAGGTGAATGTTCCCGGAGTGTTGGGATTTATTGTGTACGGGTTTTGCCAGTTGTGGCTCCTCATCGGAACCAGTTCGCCGCAGCATCTGAGTTCCACATCAATATCCGTAATGGGACTAAAGCTGATTCCGTCAAAAAGCCGGCCGATAATGGTCGGAAGGTCAAAAGCGGTTTTACCGTAATCCGGAATCCTGGCGGTGCTTCCATCATGAGGGGCAGTCGGCCGCTGGTTATGGCTTACTAGGCGCAGTCCGTTGTAGATAAGCGAGGTAATGTCCGCTTCGTTTTGCTGCCGCTTTATGCTGTCCTGCTCGATCCGTGTAAAACCGCGGTTTGACACGACATAATGAGGCTCAATACGGTTCAGTGTGTAACATATTGTGTCCAGCCGGCATTGATCGCAAAAACAGAAGTTTTCCGGATTTTTACCCTTCTGCATTTCTTCAAAAATGGTCTGTACCGAGTTGAATACAATGTCTTCGTTAGCGTTGCGAATTTCCATTAGGGCCTCCCTATATCATAAATTTTAACTATTTTTCCCTAATATTCAATATGGCATGACGATCCGGCAATGAATTAATTTTATCCGTAAAATCCGGATTTGCAAAAATTCTGATTGTGTACAGTGTTTTTATGAAAGAATTCAGGGTTTCTGCCTTAAAGGCGCTGGAGCTTTCGCCAAAAAAGCACTTCTCGTCCAAAACGAAAAGTCCGGTTTCAAAGGATACCGGCTCCGGAATATCAATTATTAAATCTTCTACGCCTAGTTTAACACCGGCTCCGCGAAGTTCGGCGGTTATTTGTTTTTCACAGTCGCAGCGGCGGTTGATATTCCGCAAAACCCCATACACTTCCTCATCAAATGGAATTTCCAAAATGGTTTCGTAAATATTGCCCTCGCGGACAGCTTTTCCAATGGAACTTGAAGTTTTTTCCTGAAGCAGGGAAAAAAGGTTTTGATCGTCCAGCCCGTATAGCTGCTCTCCCTTTATGTGTCCCGATTCAAGGCCGTTGATAAGGGCTTTTTTTATCATTGCCGTGGCGGAACGTACCTGCCTGTGCCAGTATACGGCGCGGTACATCAGATATTTTGAAAACAGGATAGCCTCCACATTTGGAATTAACTTGGAATCAATGTCAGCACCACGTTCAATATGCGGATAGAGGCCGGAAAGAATGAAATCTACATCCTGGGCGCCGTATGTTACGCCGCAATACCGCCCGTCTCTGTTAAGATAGTCCAGTTTATCGGGGTCAAGGCAGCCGGAAAGGAGTTTCCTGAAGAATTGCAGTTCAGCCATGGCTCCTTCCGGGACAGCCATGTCCTTGTCTACAATGGCCGCGGTTAAATTCGGATCCGCTCCGGTTTTTTTTACCAGGCTTTTCATCGGCTCTTCAAGAATGATTGCGCCTGTCAGCTCCTCGTGTGAAGCAAGCGGCAGCTCTTTTAGTGAGTGGGTAAAGGGAAAGTGCCCCAGATCATGTAACAGGCAGGCGCACAAAAAAGAATTGACTCCATCGGGAGTAAGCCATTCTCCGGCGCCCCTTTCGGCCAGGTTTTGCAGCAGCCTCCTGCCAAGATGGTATACGCCGATTGAGTGACTTGCCCTTGTGTGGGTCGCGCCCGGGTAAACCAGGAATACCGGACCAAGCTGCTGAATGCGGCAAAGCCTCATAAAGTGGGGAGAGCCGAGAAGCGCTGTAAATGATGGCTTCAGGTATATGTGCCCCCAGAGAACATCCCGAACAGGATTTGTAAAACCTTCCGTTAAAGCGGCCTGAATTGCTTTTTTCATGAATTGGGTTATTATAGAACTAATTTTATTATTATGCTAGAATCGAGGCGGAGTAGAATGATTAAAAAAATACCCATGGTTGCTGGTATCGTCGGCCTCTTTTTATTATTTCCGGTCATTTTGTTTGCACAGAGCGGGGAGCTCGAGATGTCCAGGGGCTCAATACCTTACGATCTGCTGCGGCCCCACAGGGGGGAAGCCCCGCGTTATCCGTTTGATACAGTGATAGGAGAATTGGGTGCAGGCAGTGCTTCAAGCGCCGCGTATACTTTTGCGCAATCTGTTGCATCAGCTCTTGTTGAAGAGAGGCTGGACAGTCCGGCCCTTGCCTCGATAAACCAGAGCCTGCTGGAAGGTTACCTTGATGTTCTGGAGTCGGTAAACGCGCAGGGTTTCAGGCTTGGTTCGGGCAAGGAAGAACCGGACGGAGCAGTTTCATTTTTAATTCGTTTCATCGGGCGTGAGCAGGCTGTAACCGGCGAGTTGTTTATCAGGCATGTTACAATACGGCAGGAACAAGAGAGGGAACAGGAGCAGAAAAACGAGGAAGAAGAAGATGAAGAAGAAGAAGATGATGATGATGATACTGAGGATGTGCAGCCTGTGTTTACAACGGTAAGTTTCTGGATATTCGAGGAATTAATTCTGGAGGAGGTGAAAGACAGGGAGACCGAGAATATGGGAACCAGGCACCGCTTCGATTTTTCGCCTTACGAGAGGTTTTTCTAGGAACAGCCATGGCGACAACGATAAAGCGCATCGAAAAAGAATTTGTCCTGAAGGTGTTATACGATGAGCAAATCCCCATCACATATTTAAGAGATCGCACCGAATATATTCTTACACTAAATCAGCCCGCCAAGACAGAGATGATTTTCATTTCTGACAAACCCATCAGTAAATTAAAACCGAGAGCCAAACTGGAACTGCTTTTTGATTACCGTGGGCAGGTTGTCAATTTTTCCGCCGAAGTCGCTTCGATTAAAGACGGGAATATCCACTGCATTACCCCCGATGTGTTTTACAAGAATCTGGATCGCTCTTTTTCCCGGGTTGCCGCTCCGCCGGATTTTAAAATACAATTTACGTTTTTGGGAGATCGTTATAATCTTTCATTTCCCAAGGTAACGGAATTCGAAACCGAAACAGCCGGAGAATTTTTTAAAAATATCGATCCCCGCAATATATCGGGTGTAATTGATCAAATGTCAAGCTGGATAAAGCAGTACGCCTGTGGCCACAAAATGGTAATTTTTAAGGACAACAAGCCCTCCACTACGGAAGAAAGGATTATTTCAGAAACCGGTAAGACTTTGTTTTTACCATCTACGTTGGGATATTTCCCCATTACCGATCCGTATCCAAGAAAACGCATTATCACAGAGGAAATGTTCAAGCGTTATCTGGAAAGCACGGGAGTGAGCAACGCTTTTTTGCATGATGCCTGTGCGCGTTTTGTAAAAACAAAATACGACGAAGGCTTTTTTTCCGAAGCGTGGATTCCAATACTGTTTCAGGAATATGTAATCGGGTATATACACGTTTGGATAAACAAGGAAGGAATTCCTCCGGTTGATTTCAGAATAATTGATACCATGTACGAATTTGCCAAGATGCTTGCCCATTCCCTGAAAATGAACGGATATTTTGAAAAAGGAAGACTCGCAAACGAGCCATTCAGCGGCAAGATAATTGATATCAGCGCGTCCGGTTTGGCGTTTATCAGTCCGCCAAGCCTTGTTTCGGCCCTTCTGGTAGACAGCGAGTTAATAGTAAATATTATAACGCAAAACCGCAGTATTAATGCCTCCGCGAAAATAGTACGGCGCATAAAAGACGATTCGACTGTTTATTTCGGCTGCCGCTTTCTGGATATGGCCCCCGAAGATCTGCGTTTTCTTTTCGAGAGCATTTACGGCAAGAAATTCACGGACGCCGACGCGATGTTTTTATCGGGGCAGGTTTAGGAAAGTTATAAGCTAAAAGAGAATAGGTAGATTCTTGTTCGCAAGCTTTACTTTTTTCCATCACATATAGCTTTCTAATTTCGCTCTTTCTCTTTTCCCTTTTACTTTTTACCTTTCGCCTTACCCAAACGCTTTCATAAACTCCGCAAAGCTCCCCGCCTGTGCACCCAGAGTTCGCTCCATGGCGCTAAGGAAGGCAGCAGTTTTGGCTGCCATTTGTTCAGCAGTCCAATGAAAAAAATCATCATCGAAAAGCAATAGAGCGGCTGCCAGTAAAATCTCCGCGCTTTCCAGGGGAAACGGAGTATTAAAAATTCCTGCCTCATTGCCTTCCTTAACAGCCTGAGCCAGCAAAGGACTCAAGCGCAGAATACATTGGGCAATTGTTTTCTGATGCATTTTAGAATTATCTTTTTCATGCAGTACCGCCTTAAAATCTTCCTGAATCTGGTTTTGAGGTTTCTGTGCCATGATTATTGCCAGGAGTTTCTGCATGGGCGGCAGGGGCGAGACGATAATTTCTTCCGCCATTTTAACTCCCATATTTATGCGCCTTTCTACCAGAGCATCTAGCACATCTTCCTTGGATTTGAAGTAATAATAAAAAGTTCCCTTTGCAATGTTTACCGCCGAAAGAATGTCGTTTACCGTAGCTGCCTCATAACCTTTCACAGTAAAAAGCTGTTCCGCCGCATCGAGGATTTCATTTTTCCGAACTTCCGGTTCTTTGACGATTCTCATGTTGTGTAAATAGTATCACTTAATTGTGATAGGGATAATTCCCTGAACCGAAATAAAAAATCCCCTGCCAGGATTTCCAATATCTATCCCATCCAGAAGATAGCCGCTGTTAAAAATCCAGCCGCCCTGAATTTTTAGTATTGAAAGATCAAAGACAGCAAATATCGAAGTATGGCGCAGTTCAAAGGTGCCGCTTACATCACCTGTCAATTCAAAATCAATTATATCGTTCTTAAAACCTGCGCCAATGCCGGCGAAATCACCCAGTTTGTGATCGGTACTAAAAAAACGGTACCAGATGGTGTACTCGCAAACCAGGTCTGCGATACTCCTATAGTTATCCATACGCATATCTGCGGTAAAACGTATTCTTTCTTTTGGCGCTATGGTAAATTCCAGATTAGGCCCTGTAATAAAATCAAAAGATGAAGTAAACCACTTTGTATCAATACCAAAACGGATTAATGGCAGGGGCATTACCGGTAAGAGATCGCCGGAAGGCAGAGTAACTCCAAAATCGCTTACGCCCAGAACGGTTCCCAGAATCAGGGATAGATCGGGATGGCGTATAACTTCATAACCCCAGCCTGCCGCTGTTCTGAAAGTATTCAAACCACCCGACAATGGCCTGTCCGATGATGATTGAAAGATAAATAAAAGCTGGTGCCTGTTAATACGGCCGTCAAAAAGAGCGTCGACTTGGTGGATGTATTCTGACATACCATTATATGATACTTCTGGAAAAATAATGGGCTGATACAGGGCCAGACCGAAGAAACGGTGTTCCACTTCGGTAAAGGGAGCATCTTGCTCACCAATTAGAAAACCAGCTCCGGCAGCAGGGCTGTGGAGAGTTTGACTGTCTAAGTGCGAAAAATCATATCCTACCGGAATCAGAAAAGTAAATGGTTCTTGTGCCGGGAGTTGGGTTGCAATGCTAAATACAATGATTATCATCAATAGATGTTTACCTGGCATTATTTCGACTCCCATTCATAATTTTTATCAAAAAAATATTTCTTGTCCTTAATCACAACCACGGCGGCGAAAGCGATAAAGATCAAGGTTTGTATTATTTTGGCATCCGGGTGGGTAAAGAAAATCTCATTTGAAAAATTGCAGAGCAGGTGAAAAATTACCTGAAAAAACATATTTCTCTTAGTTCTGTAGTATGCCCAGTTATCGATTATAAGGTATGGAATTAGGCTTATGACAAAATTGGCTGAATGCAGAGGGCCGATTTCCACAACCTGTCCCTGATAGGAACTTCCAAAAACTGCAAGGGGAGCATGCCAAAATGCCCAGATTAGGCCAAAAACAAAACAGGTGGTAAAGAGGTTAAAACGCCGCCTGACACAGTGAATGCCGTAGGTGTGCCAGCCGAATTCCTCGATGATGGGAGCGGCAAAAATGATGAGCCAGGAGGGGAGGATGCCGATGCCGCTGAATGAAAGGCCGGTATTAATACGGAACTGTCCGGGGCTGTAACCGAATAGCAGGGATATTGCCATGGCTGCCAGTATGCTCGCCGTAGGGAATAATAGATGAAATGCCCACCATTTCCAGTGTATGTCCCTAAAGTTGATGCAGGCGGAGATTAGCTCCTTACGCATTTCTCTGTCCGGGAAAATCAGGGCAAAGGCTACGGCCATTGGGGCGGCTGAGCCCAAAATGACCAAAATACTGGCTAAAATTAGCCAATTTTGCTCTTCCCACAGGGCTGATTTAGAGATAGCTCCGGCAATGAACCAAAATGCCCAGGGAACGAGGATAGCAACCCCGTAAAAAATAAAGGGATGGCGGTACTTTTCCAATTTCATAATTTGCTCCTTTGAGTGGTGTCAGGCACCTTTTTAATATAGACCGACCGTCGGTCTATATAACAATATATCGTCTTTTCAGATCATTTGTCAAGAGAAATTTAAAAAAAAATGCCTGAAAACGGTGTGCAAAGCCCTGACGATGGCATGCCCTTACGCAGGCGCTCCACTGCTATAGCTGTTTTAGAAATATATGCCCATTAAAGCAACGAAAGCGGTGCGCAAAGCCCTGACGATGGCATGCCCTTACGCAGGCGTTTCACTGCTATAGCTTTTTCTGAAATGTGTGCCCAAGAAAGGTAAAAATTAAAAAGTAAAAGGTAAATTATTTTTAACATTTCCTCCCCTTTCGCCAGCGTTTCACTACTATAGCTGTTTTAGAAATATATGCCCAATAAAATACTTGAGGGGTGCCTGTGGCAAAAACGCTGCCCCCGCGCAGTGTTTTTGGCCACAGGCAGGCCCCCAAGAAATATCTTTAGGCATATATTTCTGGCATCGCCATAGCCGTGGAAAAGCCCCCCTTGACAACAATCCCCCAATCCCTTAGTATTATAGTTGAACAACTATTCAACTATAGGAGCAGCCATGAAAAACGGGAAAAAATACTCTTGCGACTGCGAGGTTATCCACAGGGATATTGTGGCGCGGGTACGAAAAACAATGCCGGACAGCAGGGCTTTTTATAAACTGGCGAATCTTTACAAAATGTTTTCTGACGGTACCCGCCTTAAAATTCTGCGGGCGCTTTCATGCAATTTTATGTGTGTCTGCGATTTGGCGGTATTGCTGGGAATGACAAAATCGGCGGTTTCGCATCAGCTTAAATCACTGCGTCTTTCAAATCTGGTAAAGTATGAAAAACAGGGAAAAATCGTATATTACTCCCTTGCCGACGATCATGTAAAAGATATTTTTAGGCAAGGGTTCGAACACATAAAGGAATCAAAAAAATGAAAATAATCAGATTGATTGCCGGAGCGGCTGTTCTTGCCGCCGGAATTTTTCTTGAAAAATTTGTAAATGTAAACGAGAATCTTGTTTTTGCTGTTTTTGCTGCATCTTACATTATACTGGGCGGCGATATTGTTTTCAGGGCGGTAAAAAATCTGGCACGGGGTAAAATCTTCGACGAAAATTTTCTGATGGGCATTGCCACCATAGGAGCCTTTTTAATCGGTGAATATGCTGAAGCGGCAAGCGTTATGCTGTTTTATCAGGTTGGCGAATATTTTCAGGATATGGCGGTAAATAAATCAAAAAAATCAATTGCAAATTTGATGGATATAAGGCCCGACTATGCTAATTTATTAAAAGATGGAAATATAATCAAAGTGCCGCCGGAAAATGTGCAAATAGGCGATGTAATTATCGTAAAGCCTGGCGAGAAAATTCCCCTGGACGGCATTGTCGTCGACGGCAGTTCCATGCTGGATACTTCGGCTTTAACAGGAGAATCACGTCCAAGGAAGGCGGTTGTGTCCGATGCTGTTTTATCCGGCTGCATCAACCAGAGTGGAAAACTAAGTATCGAAGTTTCAAAATCTTTCGGTGAGTCGACTGTATCCAAAATTATTAACCTTGTCGAAAATGCTTCCAGCAAAAAAGCCAAAACAGAAAACTTTATTACGAAGTTTGCCCGCTACTATACGCCCGCCGTTGTCGCTCTCGCCGCGCTGCTTGCTGTTTTGCCGCCCTTGTTTTTCGGCAGCGATTGGGCAACGTGGATACACCGCGCACTAATCTTTTTGGTAATTTCCTGCCCCTGCGCCCTTGTCCTGTCCATTCCGATGGGATTTTTCGCAGGGTTAGGCAGCGCGGCAAAAAGGGGCATTTTAATAAAGGGCGGCAACTATCTGGAGGCTCTTTGTAACCTCGAAACGGTAGTGTTCGATAAAACCGGAACTTTAACAAGGGGGGAGTTCAAGGTTACAGAAGTATATCCGGCTGCCGGTTACACTGCCGCCGGATTAATTGAACTGGCGGCGTATGCACAGGCCTTTTCCAATCATCCCATAGCGTTATCTGTCATGAAAGAGTACGGGAGGGATGTAAGCCGCAGCGGTCTTTCGGATTATTCGGAGCATCCGGGCATGGGTGTAAGCGTTGTTCTCGATGGCAGGGCCGTCCTGGCAGGTAACCAAAAGCTGATGGAAAAAAACGGAATTAATTTTACACAGACGCATAACACCGGAACAAAGGTCTATGTAGCACAGGACGGCAAATTCGCCGGCTGCATTATAATAACCGATGAAATTAAGGGCGACAGCCGTTCCGCCGTTTGCGCGCTCAGGGAAAGGGGTGTAAAAAAGACAGTGATGCTCACAGGGGACAATTCGCAGATTGCCGCATCGGTTGCCGGCGCCCTTGAACTGGATGAATTCTACAGCGGCTTGCTTCCCCACGAAAAGGTAAAAAAGGTGGAGGAGCTTAATGCGCAAAAGGGCGCCGGCGGCAAACTGGCTTTTGTCGGCGATGGAATTAATGATGCGCCTGTTCTGGCAATGGCGGACGTGGGCATTGCCATGGGCGCCCTTGGATCCGATGCGGCAATCGAAGCCGCCGATGTGGTGCTGATGACTGATGAAGTATCAAAACTTGCACAGGCGATAGATATCGCACGGTTTACAAGAAAGATTGTCCTGCAAAATATTGTTTTTGCCCTTGGCATAAAAGCCGTTATTCTGCTTCTTGGCGCCTTCGGTATTGCCAGCATGTGGGCTGCCGTTTTCGCCGATGTCGGCGTTTCACTTTTGGCGGTGTTGAATTCCATGCGGATAATTCGCTGGAGATTTATTGTGTAATTTTATCGATGATAATATTCACTTCCTCAATCAATATCCCCGTAAAGCGCTCGATATTTTCGATTATGTACTGCTGCAGTTCGTGGATATTCCCGCCCAGTTGAATTCCGTATGGTACGTCTATGGTTATTACAAGGCGGTATCCCATTTTATCATCTTTAACAAGAATTTTTTTAATTCGTATGTTTTGATTGTACTCGTCGACACAGTGGATAACCATCTGGCTCAAAGCGGCTTCCGAGATAATTACCTTTCCCCGGATTGAATATTCAGGCCGTACTACAGATTTTTCGTGAAGTTTTGGTACGGGTCCGATGCCGGCCGGTGTTATGCGGCGCTTGAATATTTGTATTGCGTCATAAAAAATGTTTGGATAACTCCGTTTTACCTCTATCGACGGCACCGGGATAACATGTTTGCCTTCAATTCTCCTGGTTCTTATGGCCTTTTCTATGTCGTCCTGGGAAGCGATGTCTTCTATGCGGATTATTTTTGACGGCGGCGGCAATTGCAGCCGGGCTGCAATTTTTAACGCCATTTTTTCGGACGTGCCAAGCAGCAGAATTCGCTTTATTTTCTCACTTTGCAGCCTGCGGGCTACTTCGTCCCTGTGAGCCTTTTCGTCGAACAGGGCGACCTTTACCGCCGCCAGAAATGTTTTCTCTTTTTTTGCCGAGTGTCCTGCAAGTATCCTGTTTTCTCTTATTAAAAGACCATCGTCAATGATGAACTCGATCCCGTACTTCTGCGCCACCAGCTTTGCGCGGAAACTTTTGCCGGTGCCGCTCTCCCCAATCAGGGCGTAAACTTTTATTCTTTTGAAAGTAAAAAGGAAATCCAGGAACATCGGTTTCATTATAAAAAGGCATAGCTAAAAAGTACAGACTTGACGGCAATGCCTATCTGTGGCACAGTAGTCGCATGAAAAAAATAATTGTTTTAACGGCGGCTATCGCCCTTGCAGCCTGCACATCCGGTAATTATCCCGACTTTGAATATACCAACAATTCCGGCAGCGCTGTCGAGTTCAGAACCAGTGAAAAAGATTCCCCCCTGCACAGGGTTGAAAACGGCAGGAGGTATACGCTGTCCTCGGATGTGCGCGGACGGTCGAGAATCACATATATAAGCGAGCCCTTTGTTACATGGGAATACAGAAATAATGATGTATATGATATTGTCTTTCTGAAACATGAAATTCAGCTGACAATTAAAAACTATTCGGCGGAGACGGTAGTCGTTAAAGAAAAATTCAATCTATTGTCGCATCTTGCACAAAGTGAAATTATACTGGGCCCGGGTGGCAGCCAAAATGATACGGTAAATGCCGTGCTTCACACCTTCAAACCGGTGTGGAAGACCAGCCCCGAATCGGCAAGGCTCAGACTGGTCAACAGAGACAGCGGAGAACAATACAGTGTTGGCTTTAATGAAATAGCCGCCGGCAGCGCCTACATGCTTGGCATCGGCAGACCCCCCGCCGGCGAATGGTGGAAATGAGCTACCTGCTCACTCCGCGCATATCCATCAGTACCTGTCTTGCCCGTTCCTGAACCGGTCTTACATAGTTTCCATCCGCGATACGGACAAGAAGCTGGACAGCGTTGGGATCCATGGTACCGCCGCTTTTCGACAATTTGTCGAACGCGTCAACAGCCGAAAGGGCAAGAAGATTGTCGGGATTATGTACATCAAAGCGGGATACAACCCAGGCAATGACTCTGACAGTTTCGTTATTCTCATTCAGGCCGATATCGCCCAGGGACTTTACGGCTTCCTGTAAAACCATTGGCTCATTTTCGGCCATACAAACCCTGAACAGGGCTGTCTTGGCTTCGTCTGTTCCAAGCTGCCCAAGGTATTTAGCTGCCTGCCTTCTTACGGTGGGGAAGTTATTAACCAGCCTTCCGTTTTCCCTGGTCTGATTTACCGTTCCCTCGATGGAAAGAAATTCAAGCGCCTGTTTTATCTCTGTTCCGGTATTGCCCCTGTCTATCGCTTCGGCAATGTACTCCAGGGCAATCAATTTTTGATCCATGCTTTCCGAACGGGCGGTTTCCCTGATTATCATTAATTCGATGGATTCTTGCAGATAGGATTCTTCGATGGACATTTCCCTGTCGGATCTTTGTCCCATGGCTGCGGAAACGGTAAAAAGAGCCGTAACAGCAAGTATGAAGAAGCGTTTGAATGTTAACATAAAAATCTCTCCTTTAATCAGCTTATATTATAACACAGTAATATGGAACTACCTCAATTTATTATTTTCCACATATTGTCAGCATATTCAAGATCGTACAGGCGCAGTCTTAGCAGCTCTCCGGCCCTATTGGGCATAACTGTAAATGCCTTAACCCTTCGTTCGCTGATAAATTCAATATCGTCTACTCTGCTGTTCGCACGGGATGGAACCACCACATTGTTAAAATAATCCTGCGGGGTTCTAAGGACGATTCTCCGCCTCTTCATTGCATCTGTTTCGGATACCAGCCGCAGGTATTCCGCCGAGGATATTTCCGCGAAAAATTCCTGCGAAAGGGCTGTTCTCCAGGCATTGTAATTTTTGTTTGAAATTATTACATTCAGTTCCTCAATAAATTGCCGTACTTCCGCTATTGTGGAAACATAGAGATCCTGGCTGACTTCCATGGGGTTAAAAACGACATCTTCCTGTGCAGGAGCGGATTCCATGGTATTTGTGCCGGTGCCGGGCGTTTCTTCAACCGCCGGCCCTGAACTACATGAAAACACAGTTATTTGCGCAAGAATCAATATCAAAAACAACCAAATTCTTTTCATACGTCCCAGTAAATCTATCATATTTTAGCTAAAAAGTCAAATTTATACCCTTGACCCTATTTTTATCAAATTATATGATCTGTATATGCTAAAAGCGGCGTTTCCCGGCTCATTTGACCCTCCCACTTTGGGGCATATTAACATCATACAGCGTGCAGCCGCCATTTTTAATGAACTCCTTGTGGTTGTTGCAGAAAACCGGCAAAAAAAGTACCTGTTTTCCGTAAATGAACGGGCTTCCATGATGCATGAGCTTACCGCCGGCTGGAAAAATGTATCAGTTGTGATCTGCGACACGTTAATTGTTGAGTTTTTGCAGGAAAGAAACATCAAATTACTGCTCCGCGGGGTCAGGGGAATAGATGATTTTTCATACGAATTTGAAATTTCCATGATGAATAAGGCTCTTGGTCCGGAAATCGAGACCATTTTCATGCCAACTGATCCGGAATACTTTGTCCTGCGTTCTTCGAATATAAAGGAGTTGGCTTCTTTTCAGGGCAATGTTTCCGGTATGGTTCCCCCCCTTGTGGCGGAAGCCCTGAATTGTAAATATAGTTTATCTTGACACAAACACCGAATTTTGTTAAAGTCAGTTTAAGCGGGACTACAAAGACCCGCGCACAGAGAGGTTTTTATGGCTGTACCTAAATTTAAAACATCGAAAGCAAGGACACGCCGTCGGCAGTCTATCAACATGAAACTTACCGCTCCCACAATGATTAACTGCAGTACTTGCGGCAACAAGGTTCTTTTCCATCGAGTCTGCCCAAAATGTGGTTTTTACCGTGGCAAGCAGGTAATCGTTCCGACTTCAAAATCATAAAACTAAGGGGAAACAAAAATGGATGAATTATTTGAAAAAATGAAAAAACTTGTTGCTGATAAGCTGGAAGTGGATGAGGGAAAGATCACCATGGAAGCATCGTTCCGCCAGGATCTTGGTGCGGACAGTCTGGACACTTATGAACTGGTCTATGCCATCGAAGAAGAGATGGGTATTACCATTCCGGATGAGAAAGCAAACGAATTTGAAACCGTTAAGGACGCATACGAATACATCAAGTCGCAGCAAAAGCAATAAGAAAGAAATTCCTGGTTTAACTCCTGAAAGAAAGAAACAACTGGCGGCTTTTCAGAAGGCCGCCGGTGTTAAATTCGGGAATGTCGATCTTTTACATCTTTCTTTTATGCATCGCTCTGTTTCTAACGAGACAGACGCCAAACTCAACAATGAGCGCCTGGAGTTTCTGGGCGACTCCATTGTAGGGGCGGTCTGCGCCACTCTTCTCTACGAAAAATATGCCGGTAAGAGCGAAGGTGAACTCGCCAAAATTAAATCCGTAGCAGTTTCCGAGGAAATTCTTTCAGGGATCGCGCGGCTTTTACAGATTGATAATGTTTTGATTCTTGGCAAGGGCGAGGAACTATCCGGCGGCAGGACAAAGAAGGCTATTCTTGCCGACGCCCTGGAGGCTCTTATCGGCGCCTACTACATTGATTCCGGGTTTAAGGCCGCTTTTTCTTTTGTCAGCCGCTATCTTGCACCGGAGATAGACCGGGTTACAGACACCGGTTATCACCGTGATTACAAGTCCCTGCTGCAAGAGCATTGCCAGCGTCTTTACCGCACCTATCCCGAGTACCGTCTTGTCAAACGTTCCGGCCCCGAACATGATCGTATATTCTGGATTGAAGTTTCGGTTAACGGGAAGGTTTTCGGCCCCGGCTGCGGCCGGAACAAAAAAAGCGCCGAACAGGAAGCCGCCCGCAGCGCCTTCGAGGCTGTTTCAAAACTATAGCCGTTCGTTCATATTTACGGCGATTTTCAGTAGTTTCTCCCGTGTGTTTTCCGATGGATCGTCCAGGACTGTTTCCAGCAGTTCATTCAGTATAATTCCGATTTGTTTTCCAGGCTTGATTCCCGCCGCGATAAGGTCTTTTCCCGAAACTGCGAGGTCTTTCAACATAAACACACGGCTTGAAGCCTGCACCTTTTCTACTCTTTTTATAAACGGCAGCAGAAGCGCCGGACTGCCTTCTGCGGCATTTAATGCGTATGTGTCTGCGCGGCGCAGGCAGTAAAGGTTTTCAAGATAATCTTCACCGGCGCGGACAATGAAGCGGCGGACGGCGGCATCGCTCCAGTCTTCTGTGTAGTGGAACATGTGTATCTTTATAAGATGGCAGACAGAATCGACAAAGGCATTTGAATAGCGCAGGCGGCGTAAAATACGGCGGCTTTGGGATTCGGAAATTTCCTCGTGCCTGTAAAAAGTCCACGCCCCGTTCGCGCCCATTTTTTTTGTCGCAGGCTTGCCGATGTCGTGTAACAGGGCAGCCATCCGCACTTCCGGTGAAAAATTATTTTTTGCCGCATAGTCGCAGGCCAAAAGGGAGTGTTCCAGCACATCGAAGCTGTGGTAGCCTTTTTGTTCAACGCCGCGGCAGGCGGCAAGCTCGCCCAGGAACAGCTCCAGCAGCCCCGTTTTTTCCATTAACAAAAGGGCGCGGGAGGGCAGGGGGGAAGCCAGTATTTTATCCAGCTCGTCCCTTACACGTTCCGGCGAAACTTTGGCGCTGACCGGTAATGCTCCCGCGATAGCGTCTTTGGTGTTTTGTTCAAGATCGAAGCCAAGCTGGGCGGCAAAACGCACGGCCCGCAGCGGCCTCAGGCCGTCCTCGGCGAAACGATCCTGCGCCTTCCCGACACAGCGGATTATTTTCGCTTTTATATCTGTTATGCCGTCAAACGGATCTACTGTTTCGCCTGATGGAAGGCGCAGGGCAATGGCGTTCATTGTAAAATCGCGGCGGGAAAGGTCTTCTTCGATGGTTGCGGCGAATGCGACCGAGTCCGGCCGCCTGCCGTCCGAGTAGCCGGCCTCGGTCCTGAACGTCGTTACTTCGACGCTGTTTTTGCGGTAGAGGACTGTTACGGTTCCATGTTTGATGCCGGTGGGAATCACCTTGCCGCCTGCCTTCCTGAAAAGGGCGGTTACTTCTTCGGGTAAGGCATCGGTAGCGATGTCCCAGTCGTGGATTTTTTTCCCCATCAGCATATCACGTACAGCGCCGCCGACAAGGTATGCCTGCTTTCCGCCGCCATTTATAACAGAGGCAATTTCTTTCAGCGCCGCTTCGATTGTTTTTTTCAATTGAATTTCCTTCCCCGTCAAAGTATACTATAAAAACTACTGGATAGATAATAAGTAATTATTTTTACCACGAACCACACTAACGACACGAATTTCAAATTTCAGCTTGTTCGTTTGGTTCGTGTGGTTAGTGGTTAAATTTTATAAATTTTAATGGGGAAATAGCGTGCTGGGTGTTGTTTTTACAGGCGGGGAAGGGCCGGCGGCGGCGGTAATACAAGGGGCGCTGAAAGACAGAGATGCGTTCATTGTTGCCGCCGATTCAGGGCTGCAAAAGGCCGAAAGCGCCGGAATAAGCCCTGATCTGATTGTCGGCGACATGGACTCCCTGGACGACACTGCGCGGCTTGCGGTTTATCCGCCGCAAAACGTTATACGCCATAAGGCTGACAAGGATGCAACCGATACGGAGCTGGCTTTTTCCCTTGTTTTGGAAAAGGGCTGCGATGAGGTCTGGATAATTGGCGGGGGCGGCGGCAGAATCGATCACCTTTTCGGGATTCGCTCTCTGTTCGAGATGGACATTTTCCCGCGCCGCTGGATTACCGGCTTTGAAGATATCCACTGCATCGACGCCGCCTCTGGGAAAAAAGAGATTTCGATGAATGTCGATACTGGCAGCATAGTTTCCGTTTTTCCCCTCGGCATTGGCCCCTGGAAAGCAAAAAGCGGCGGACTGAAGTGGCCGCTTGATGACCTGCGCTGGAGCAGGGGATTCTTCGGCTTGAGCAATGTAGCACCTAACGGACAATTTTCGATTAGGGCGGAGGCAGGGCGGTTTATGGTAATAGTCCCATTGGAAGGGAGGAGCTATGGCGGCGGTAATAATTGACGGAAAGGCAGTATCAGAATCAATCCGCGAAAAATTAAAAGTAAGGGTTTCGGCTCTTGGCGAAAAGGGAATTGTTCCATGCCTGGCAGTAATTCTGGTTGGAGACGACCCTGCAAGCCTTTCCTATGTTACCGCCAAGGAAAGGGCGCTTTCCCTTGCTGGTATGGAAAGCCGCGACTACAGGCTGCCGAAAGATACAACAGAGGCGGCTCTCCTTTCCCTGATTGATGAATTAAACAATCATGAAAGAGTCCACGGCATCCTTGTGCAGCTTCCTCTGCCGAAACATATTGATCAGCAAAAGATAATCTGCGCAGTTGTTCCTACAAAGGATGTTGACGGTTTTCACCCTGTTTCTGTTGGCAGCATGGTTCTCGGCAGGAGCGGCTTTCTGCCCTGCACGCCGATGGGGGTAATAACGCTGCTGCGCGAGTACAGGATTGCGGTTTCCGGCTCCCATACTGTAATTGTGGGGCGATCAAATATCGTGGGTAAACCCCTTGCGAATCTTTTAATCCGCCAGGATGCGAACGCTACAGTAACAATCTGCCATACCAGCACTAAGGATCTTTCGCATCACACACTGGAAGCGGATATACTGATCGCTGCCGCCGGAAAGCCCTCTCTTATCAGGCCGGAAATGGTAAAAGAGGGCGCGGCTGTTATTGATGTTGGGGTAAACCGCGTCGGCGATCCTTCAGCGAAAAATGGTTACAGGCTGTGCGGGGATGTAGACCCGGCGGTGTCGCAGAAAGCCGGCTATATTACGCCGGTTCCCGGCGGGGTTGGGCCGATGACCATTGCCATGCTGCTGCAAAATGTGGTCGAAGCCGCCGAAAATAGATATAATGGTTAATATGAACGAAATTGAAAAGAGAGGCGAATATCCTACCACATCTAATTTGGCCAAGCACGGAATCACCGCCATTGTTTACAGCGCCGGCGGAATTTTTCTTTTTATACTACAATTTGTCGCGCGCTTCAGGGTATTGGGTTTGATTATCGGCGCCATTATCTGCGTACTGGGCATTGCTTCGCTGAAGTCAAAAGATCCGGCTGATACAAAGCCCGGCGCGATAATTACCGCAGCCGGCGTATTAACCATACTTTCTAAAACCAGCATTCCATTCATAAGAGCGATCGCCGGCACCCTTATGAGTATCGGTGCCGTCGGAATGTTGGCCATGGGCGTCCTGAACGGCATTAAATTTTTTCTCGGCTTAAAGAAAAGATCGTAATTTTCGCCCAATGACCTACCACTTTGAAACTTACGGCTGCCAGATGAACTGCGCCGAGTCTTCAGCTCTGACCCTAGCCTGCAAAGAGCGCGGCTGGGCGGAGGCGGACGACGGCGAGGGCGCCGATCTGGTTCTTATCAACACCTGTTCTGTCCGGCTTACTGCGGAAAAGCGGGTTCTTGGCCGCATCGCCCATTATCACAGCATTAAAAAGAAACTCCCCTTTCACCGGCGCATGACCCTTGTTATAGCGGGCTGCATGGCAGAGCGCCTTGGCACAGAAATCAAGGTAAAATACCCCACAGTAGATTATGTGATGGGTACTTCCAGCCGCGCGATGTTTCCGATGATTTTGGAAGCGGCGGAAAAACAGTCTGCGGAAAAAACCGGCAGGGCGGAGTTTGTTTTTACGGAAACGCCGGTTTTTTCTTTTTCACCCCTGCATTTTGAACATGGGCAGTCTTCGCCGGCGGTGCGCAGCTTCCTCCCCATCATGCACGGCTGTAACAATTTCTGTTCATACTGCATTGTCCCATACGTCCGCGGCAGGGAAATAAGCCGCGATCCCGCTTCCATAGCGCAAGAGATCAATCTTGCCGGCCTGCAGGGGGTAAAAGAGATTACCCTGCTTGGGCAGAATGTCAACAGTTATGCATGGAAAGATGGCGAAAATAAACTGGATTGTATGCGAAGGGTTCATCAAGAGGGGAACCTTCGCCGCTCTTGCGGCTCGGTTGAGGTTACCCCGCCCCTCTGGGGCGATATAAAAGGTATGAACCCTGAGGCAAATACCTTACCTAAACAACCATACCCCGTCCGCTCTGCGGCGGGGTTGGTTGATTTTGCCGGTCTTTTGACATTCATCGCCGGCGAGGCTGAAAAAAGCGGGATAAAATGGATTCGCTTTCTATCCGCCAATCCGGGAAATTTTTCTTCCCAAACCATAAATGTAATGGCGCAGAATTCAATTTTTTGCCGCCATCTGCACCTGCCAGTTCAGCACGGCTCGAACAGGGTGCTCGAATCTATGAACCGTAAATACACACGGGAGCAATTTCTGTCGCTGGTCACGGAAATACGTTTCTTTATGCCGGAAATCAGTCTTTCCACGGACATTCTTGTAGGTTTTCCCGGCGAAACTGATGATGATCTGAAAGAAACTCTTGAACTGATGGAAGAAGTAAAATTTCTTTATGCCTATATGTACCACTTTAATCCCAGGGAAGGGACGGCAGCCTTTGATTTACCCGGCAGAATAAGCGAAGATATAAAAAGGCAGAGGCTTTCCAGGGTAATTTCACTGCAAAAAAAACATACCCAGCAGCTTTTAAAAGGCAGAATTGGCAGCCGCGAGAAGGTTTTGGTAGAAGGAATTTCCCGAAAAAATGCCGATGAATTAATAACACGCACTGAAAGAGATGAAATGGTCGTTGTCCCCGGCCGCCCTGCCATGATCGGTTCTTTCGCAGAGCTTACCCTGAGCGGCCTGCGGGGAAATACATTTCGCGCAAAGGAGTTAAATTTATGCCCTGGCGATTGATTGGATTAGTCATTGTTTTCGCGATATTTCTGGCTTTTATTACCTTTAACCTGGGCAATAAATGTGATATCAGTTTTGGTTTTATCACCTTTAATGAGGTACCAGTTTTTTTAACTGCCTTTGCCTCGTTCTTCTTCGGAATGTTCTGCGCCATACCCGTTGTTATCAGCGCTGAAAGAAAACGCAGGGAAAAGCTGATAAAGAATGATGTTGTAAAACCATTGAGGAAATGGGGTAAAAAGAAGGATAAGGCTTCCGAAGATGAGCCTGCCCCTCTATACCCTGTAGATGATTCTTATAGCGGAAAAGGATTTTGACAAAAACAGCTCTGTCCCTCTATGTGTTTTTTCTGATTGCCGCCCCTCTTTTTGCCCAGTCGGGGGAGCCTTCTAGCCTTGCCTCTGAAATTCAAAATATCGAAAACACTCTGAACCGCCCCGGTGTCTCAGGAGCCGAGCGGCGGCAGGCTTTAACCCGTCTTGCACAGATACGCCAGCTTTCAGGCGACCTGGAAAACGCCGCCAAAAACTGGCTGGAGGCTGCCGCCGCCAATCCAATGGTGGACGACAGCGCACTGCTCTCATGCGCCTATTGTCTGGCGGCAATGGGCGAGTGGGACAGGGCTACTGCGGCAATAAGACCCCTGCTGAACTCAAATACTTCGCCTGTCTCGCAGCGTGCACACTTTCTGGATGCAAGCATAAAAGCATGGAGGGGTGATCTTTCGGCTCTTGGCGCGCTGGCGGGCAGTCCTCTTTACATTCAACTGAGAAGTGAGATTTATTATACTCTTTGGAAAACTGCCCTCGACAGCACATCGGCCGAAGCGTGGAAACAGAGACTGCTTGCCGAATTCCCCCAAAGCCCCGAGGCCCTCATCGCCGCATCCGCATCCGCCGCCGCACCTGTCGTCAGCGCAAAGCCAAACCCCCTGTGGCTGCTTTTTCCCGGGTGGGATGGGGCAGTTGCGCAAACCGCGGCGGTTGCATCCGGCCCCGCCGTGCCCGCCCGTCCTGAAGCAGTTCCCGCCGCGCCGGTTCAAAGCCCTGCTCCTGCACAGCCAGGAACGGCAAGGCTGCAAACGGGCGTTTTCAGCCAGCAGGCAAATGCAAACGCACAGATGGATCAATTAACAAGAGCGGGTTTTTCCCCTGTCATGGAAAGGCGCATTGTTGACGGCGGCGAGCGCTGGGCCGTTATCGTTCCTGCCGCCGATGCAAATCAGGGCATCGCGCAATTACGTACGGCTGGCTTTGAATCGTTCCCGCTGCGGTGATAAATATCAAATAACAAATATCAAATACAGCGTTTTTTTTACCTTTTCCCTTCTAACTTTTACCTTCTAAGCCCTGCCGAAATGCCGCCGCCGGCAATATGGGGATACCCAAAGCGGACAGCCGGTTCGATGAACCATAAGTTGCCCAGCCGGAAACGCCAGCCAGCGCTTGCTCCTATCGAGATTGTGCCGATTCCCCTGTCAGCGGTTTCAAGGCCCTGGTAAGTAAATACAACCGGGCCTCCATAAAACTGGACAAAGGGGCCGAAATTGACCGATTTGCCGGTCAGATACAGGCGAAGAAATAAAAGCGATTCCACAAGGCCGTGGTTGTCGGCATCGAATGCGAACAGCACCCTGACGCCGAATGCAATGCCATTGCCGTAACCCAGGGCAAGCCCACCGCCGAATGCGATGTCGTTCGGGCTGTACATTGCGGTTTCTGCAATGGGGCATACCCATAAATCCTCGCCCCTCGGAGCTGTTTCCTGGGCAAAAACCGGCAAGGCGGACAAAATCAGGCATAAAGCCGAAAAAATCAGTTTCAAGCAAAATCCGCGAATATTCATACGAACATTATATCACAGGTATAAAAAAAAAGCAGAGGGAATTTTGCGAAGATGTATAAGGCGGGTAACCACGGATTAGCACGGATTAACACGGATTAACACGAATTAAAAGGGTTACCACGGATTACCACGGATTAAGTGGATTAACACGGATTAAAATTTAATTAAAACTGTGGAAACAATGATAAAATAATCCGTGAAAATCCGTGTAAATCAGTGGATTATTGTTACTTAGTTAATGTACATGGAGACTGTCACGATTACCTCCAATCTGCGGGCATGTTCCTGTTTTCCATGAACCACGGGGTATCTTTCAGCTTTAGGCTGTTATTGCTGCCTGCTACGGATATATTGCCCTGCGAAACCGAAAAAATAATATTTCCGTTAAGCGGCTCGAATTGATTGCCCGCATAATCCGTTACAAGCGTTGTAACATAAACCCTGTCTGTGTAAGGTGCAACACGATTTATAAAATCCTGGGAAGGAAATACATTCTGGGGGTTGGCGTTGTATTCGGACGAGCCGGTGCATGAACAGACGCACACATATTCCGGCCTGATTGCCTCCATCAGTTTTACATTGCTGGATGTTCTTGAGCCATGATGTCCGCCCTTGTAAAGCGTACAACGCCCCAGCCCGCCGAAGTTATCAGCATAAAAATCTACCAGTCTTTCTTCGCCGTCCCTTTCCAAATCGCCTGTAAAAAGATACTGCCTGCCGTCCTGATTTATTCTTACTGCTACTGAATAATTGTTTTCGATGCTTGTGTAGTTTTCGTAGTAGTAGTTGTACAGAATTTCAAGCTCAACGCCGCCGCCAAGATTCCAGACACGCTGCGCTGCACCTTCATTGTTATAACATTCAAGGGCAGTGTAATGCGCGGCGCCTCTTGCCACAGCTCTGTCGCGATCCCTTTTATAATTGTTATATGTAGCCGTAGTGCTGTTTGTCATGGGGAAATCAATTATTATGTCGATTTCGTAAGAGTCAAAAATTCCGGCGGTTGTCGTTGTGGTGTAAAAACCGGCAATATGATCCTCATGCGCATGGGTGGCGATAACATACTCTATTTTACCGTCCTGTATATGGTTGTCTATGTAGGCGCGAATGGTCGCCGCAGAACTTTGTTTCGATCCCGCATCAATAATGATATCAATATCACCATAATTGATATAAACGGAGTCCCCGGTGTATTTGTTGCCAAGTTCCAGGAAATGAATGTTCAGATCCCCGCTCCCGAAAACCCTTTGTTCTCCATCTGCCGGACTTGCACATCCAACAGTTAAAACCAAAAAAATCAAAAGAAACAAAATAGCGATAATTCCCTTTTTCATAAGACCAGCCCTGTTTTTAAATATGTTTAAATTTTAAGGGCGGCCCGTGTGTTTGTCAAACTCTGAGGCAGAAATTTTGCCTAAACAACAAGTTCGTGCTGTTCGTGGTTAAAATTTTCGCTCTTTTACCTTACCTAAGGCCGAGGGACGCCAGCTCGGTGCGGGCCTGACGTCTAACTGCCGGGGAGCGTGTGTCAGCGGAAAGCATTGTCAGTATCCTTACGCCGGCATCGCTGAGCGGCGGGCCGGAAAAGCGGCATAGCGCTCCGGTTGCCGCGGCAACCGATGCCAGAAACTGCTCGTCCTGCGGGCTTGACGAATAAGAGACTGTATCGAGGAAGGCGCGGATTGCAATTCCCTCCGGATCGACGCCGATTGCTCCGATGGCTGATGCCGCCGCAGCTTTTACAGCCGCATCAGTTTCCCTGTTAAACAAATTGGTAAGCCATGGGATTGTTTCCCGCGAGCCGATGTGGCCTAACAGGCCAAGGGCAGTGATGCGGCTGCGTATCTCCTGGGCAGAGCGGGAAAGGCCGGAGGTTTCCATGAGCCAGGCTGTCCAGGCAAGCTCGTTTGTACCAACCCTGCCGGCCCTGATGTCGCTGCCCATGGAGTTAAGCCTGTCCATTATTTGGTTCTCGCTGAAAAGCATGGGGAATTCTGCCCACGGCGAGCGCGGAGGGTTTCCTGTTCCATAAGTGCCTTCGGGGGCTGGGCCGTACAGCGCCAGTTTTACCGGCAGAATTCGATCCTCCAGCTTGTACGCATTAAGTATCCAGTCCTGACTTCCGGAATAAAGTACGCCGTCATCGCCGAAAGCGGGAATTGCCGCGGCATTTGTTAAAAGCGTGTACCAGAGCCGCCTGCCTTCGGCGGTAAAACAGGTGGCGCCGTTCCTGCTCAGTACATAAACTCCCCGCTCATCATAGACCACTTCCGTTTCGTTTCCGCCGCTGTTGGTCAGCCTGATATGGCTGTCCCCTGTCCATAGTGTTTCCATTCTGTCAGCTGAAAATAAAAGGGTTCTGCCATCCGTTAATGCAACAGCTGCATTGTTTCCCCAGCTGCCTGCGGCAGCCGGTCTTGCGGGAAGCCTTGGCATTGGCCGTGAGCTTGCGCCGGCCTGGGCCGGTATAAACCATTCACCGGCTTCACTCAGAATCTCTATGGTGCCGTCCTGAAAGAGCGCCATTATCCTTGGAAATTTTTCACCGGCTTCGCCCGTTGTCGGAATAAGTGAAAGTATTATCAACGGCTTCGCTGATAAGCCCCACGAGTGCATTCTTCCAAAGGGATCGATATGCAAAACTTCATTATTTTCCAGCGCCAGAATTATGCCGCCGCCCTGGTCGAGCTGCGGACTTATACTGATAGGATTTTCAAAGTTGTTAACCCACAGCAGATTTCCCGATGACGTATAACAGGAAAGCCTGCTGCCCGTGGGGACAAAGAGCCTGCCGTCCCATCCGGCGATGACATGCCCTGAAAGCTGCCCTCCGGGATTTACCCTCCACAGTTCCCTGCCCGAACGGTTGATCGCGATGAGTGTGCCGTTTGTCCGGGAAATATACGAAGTGCCTTCCCTGGAACGGCTTACATAGGGGCTCAGCCTTCCGCCGGAAAAATAACTCCACAGGGGTCTGCCGGAAGTAGAGTATGCTCTTATATTACCGCCGTCCAGGGTTACAACCGCCGACTGCGCCTGCACCGATGGCAGGGCGGTTACAGCCCCGCCCAGAGCCTGCCTCCACACCGGTTCGCTGGTTACCAGCCCCTGATTTCTGTCCTGCACGGGATTCTGGGCAAAAACGGGAGCTGCCAGGAGAAATATCAATATCTTTTTACACCCGGTTATCACAAGAGATATTATACCCTCTATATTTCAAATTGTCAGACCGCCAGTACCCGCATTGCCATGATAGCCCTAAAAGGATAAAATTACCCCATGGTTCGCAATGACACCTGGCTTGAGAGTGATGACGGAACCAGGCTATCTTTAATTCGCTGGAGCCCTTCCGATCCGGAGGGAAAACCGGCGGCAATTCTTCATATTATTCACGGCATGGCCGAGCATGCCCAAAGATACGAGCGTTTGGCTGCGAAATTTGCCCAGGTGGGGATTGAAACATGGGCAGCGGATCAGCGCGGGCATGGTAAGACGGCCAATCCCGATATCAACAAGCCTGGCAGGGGAGGGCTTTTGGGTCATTGCGCCGATAATGACGGTTTTCTGCGCGTTACCCGGGATATTCATATCATCAATTCAGAAATTATAAGGTTAAGGCCCGGCGTTCCTGTTTTTCTGTTGGGACATTCCTGGGGCTCCTTTATTGCGCAGAGCTATATTGAAGAACACTCATCCGGCCTTGCGGGCTGTATCCTTTCTGGGACGAGGGGGCCAGACGGCTTTAAGGTCAGGGCAGGGGTTCCCGCTATGACTGCATTGGCCTTCTTTTGCGGACAGCGTAAAGGCTCTAAAATAGCCAAAGCCATGGCGGATGGCTCCTACAACAATTCCTTTAAGCCCAACCGAACGGAGTTTGACTGGCTTTCAAGGGATGAAAAAGAAGTGGACGCCTATGTGCGGGATCCCTTATGCGGATTTCTCTGTTCCTCCGGATTTTACAGGGACCTTGCCAGGGGATTATTTCGTATTCATCAGCCGCGCGCACTGGCGGGGATAAATCCAAATCTGCCGGTGTATATTTTTTCCGGTAACGCCGATCCTGTCGGAGATATGGGGGCAAGTCCGACCGCCCTTGTAAATGCCTACCGTTCGCTTGGGCTCTGTGATTTGGAATTCGTGCTTTACCCTGGCGCCAGGCATGAACCATTCAATGAAATCAACCGGGAAGAAGTAACTGATAATCTGCTTTCCTGGATTCTTAAACGCTGCGGTAATTTTAATGAGGATTAGATATTCAACCGGTAAAAACGGTAAACTGATAAAGAAGGCTCTCGTTTATACCCGCGACGAGCACAAGATCAATTTTGATGATGTAGACACCGAAGCCCTGCTCATTGTAAGAAAACTGAAAGAAGCAGGCTTTGAAACTTACATAGTGGGCGGCGCTGTCCGTGATTTGATTCTGGGAAAAAAACCAAAAGATTTTGATATTGCCAGCGAAGCCAGTCCCCTAAAGATAAAAAAAGTTTTCCGTAACTCCAGAATTATCGGCAGGCGTTTCCGCCTGGTGCATGTTTATTTCGGACAGAGAATCTTCGAGGTTTCAACATTCCGCTCGCTTCGGGACGGGACCTCCAGCAATACCTTCGGCGCCATTGACGAAGATGTCCTGCGCAGGGATTTTACAATGAACTCCCTGTTCTACGATCCGCAGCAGCAGATTGTAGTTGATTATGTCGGAGGTATGAAGGACATCAGGCGCAAGCTTGTAAGACCGGTCATTTCTCTTGCGGAAATTTTCACCGACGATCCTGTGCGGATGATTCGTGCGGTTAAATACTCCGCAATATCCGGCTTTGCCCTGCCTCTGCGCCTGATATGGAAAATAAGGAAACAGTCCCCGCTTCTGTCTTCCGTTTCGTCTTCGCGATTAACGGAAGAAATTTTAAAGATAATTCATTCTTCCCAGGCAGCTCTCATTGTGGATGCCCTGGACAGATACGGCCTGTACCGTTATCTGCAGCCAAGGGCCGCCGCTATTATGCACGATAATCCCAATTTCCGCCGGCGCTACCTGACCAGCCTTGCCGCACTGAATCAAAATGGCTTTAAGGACATTCCCGGTCAGGCGCTGGGGGCGCTAATAAATGATTACCTGGAAGAAAGCGTCGACTGGAATCTGGGGGCTTCGGAAAACTACAAGACGGTTTTTACCGAAGCGCGCCGTTTTGTATTACCCATGAATCCCCCCCGCTTCGAGATGGAACACGCAGTAAAGCGTTTTTTCGTGTCTCATGGCATTAACATTAAAAGGTCTCATTTTATTGAAGGGCCGAAGCCCCGGACGCAGGAAACAGGCGAATCACACACCGGCGGCGAGCCGAAAAGGCGCCGCAGAAAAGCGCATAACAAGGGTAAGAATAAGGCAATAAGTTAACTACTTACCGTTCCAGTTTGCGGTACACATAGCGGTGCGGGCTGTCTGCGCCGGCGCCCAGTTTTTCACGGCGCCACTGGGCATACTCCGTCCAGTTGCCGTCGTACCAGATAACTTCGCCGTCCTCGAAGGCCAGGATATGGGTCGCTATCCTGTCCAGGAACCAGCGGTCGTGGCTGATTACAAGGCTAACACCGGCGAAGTTATCCAGCGCCTCCTCCAGTGCGCGCAGTGTATTTACATCAAGGTCATTTGTCGGCTCATCCAGCAGAAGGACGTTTGCCCCTTCCTTCAGCATCATCGCAAGGTTAAGGCGGTTTCTTTCACCGCCGGAGAGCACACCGGTCTTTTTCTGCTGATCTGCGCCGGAAAAATTGTACCATGCGCAGTATGCGCGCGAATTAACCTCACGCGCGCCCTGACCGGAGCCCAGTTTAATAAGATCCAGGCCGTCTGAAAGCTGCTCCCAAACGCTTTTGTCAGCGTCCAGGCTGGCGCGCAATTGATCGGCGTAGCCCAGTTTGACGCTTTCCCCAAGGCGCAGTTCGCCCTTGTCGGGCATTTCCGTGTCGGTGATAATTTTGAAAAGCGTCGTTTTTCCGGCGCCGTTGGGGCCGATGATTCCAACGCAGGCTCCCGGCGGCACGTTAAATTCCATGTTTTCGAATAACACACGCTCTCCGAAAGATTTGGAAAGCCCGGCAGCTTCTATAACAAGTTTGCCCAGGTGCGGACCGGCAGGAATGGTGATTTTATTATTCGCAACTGCTCCTCGTGAGCGCTCCCTTTCATCATCCTGAAAAAGTTTCTCGTAATGGGTAATACGTGCCTTGCTTTTTGCATGGCGGCCTTTGGGGCTCATGCGTATCCATTCAAGCTCCCTTTGCAGGGTTTTACGTCGATCGCTTTCTCCCTTTTCTTCCAGGGCAAGGCGCTGTTCTTTCTGCTCCAGCCAGCTTGAATAGTTTCCCTTCCAGGGAATCCCCTCGCCGCGATCAAGTTCAAGAATCCAGCCGGCTACATTATCCAAAAAGTAGCGGTCGTGCGTAACGGCAATGATCGTTCCCGCATAATCGCGCAGATGGCGCTCCAGCCATGCAACAGTTTCCGCATCAAGATGATTGGTTGGCTCATCCAAAAGAAGGATATCCGGCTTTTGTAAAAGCAGCCGGCACAGGGCAACCCGCCGCCGTTCCCCGCCGGAAAGATGATCCACCGCTTCATCGCCGGGCGGACAGCGCAGGGCTTCCATTGCCAGTTCCAGGCGGCTGTCCAGATTCCAGCCGTCGGCCGCCTCTATCTTTTCCTGCAATTCAGCCTGCTTAACACCCAGCTTGTCGTAGTCAGCATTAGGCTCACCGAAAGCCTCGCTTACCTTATCAAATTCAGCAAGCAACTGCATCAGTTCACTCGCCCCCTCGGACACAATTTCCTTGACGGTTTTTCCGGGCTCCAGGTAGGGCTCCTGTTCGAGAAAGCCGATTGTATAGCCGGGGCTAACGGTGGTTTCGCCGGAAAACTCGGTATCGACACCAGCCAGTATTTTTAGCAGGCTTGATTTTCCCGAACCATTAAGGCCCAATACGCCGATTTTGGCACCGTAAAAGTACGACAGGTTGATATCTTTAAGAACCTGCTTTGTACCGTGCTTTTTGGAAACCCGGTACATGGAATAAATAATCTTTTTATCGTCTACTGTTGACATGATAATGAATGTATCATAAGAAAGTAGAAGTGAGAAGCGCGTGAAAAACCTTTTGATAAAAAACGGTCTGGTAATTACAGATGATGCAGAAACAGTCTGCGATATAATCTGCGAAGAAGGAAAAATTTCCAGAATAGAAAAGGATTTGGACTGCACAGGTGCAGAAATTATTGATGCTTCGGGTAAAATCGTAATCCCCGGCGGCGTTGACGTACATACCCATATGAATCTTGATACAGGGAAGGCAGCATCATGCGATGATTTCTATTCCGGTACTGTTGCAGCCGCCTGCGGCGGAACTACCACTATAATAGATCATCCCGGCTTCGGGCCTGCCGGCTGCGATTTGGATCATCAGATAAAAAAATATCACGGATTGGCCGCCGGCAGGGCCGTGATCGACTACGGCTTTCATGGGGTAATTCAGCATGTAGATGAAAAAGTTTTAACCATGATGGACAGCCTGGCAGACGAGGGGGTAACGAGCTTCAAACTGTACCTTACCTACGGCTTTAAGATTTCCGATGCTGATGCATTCAGGGTTTTAAGGCGGGCAGGGGAGAGGGCGCTGCTTGTTGCTGTTCACCCGGAAAATGACGGGGTGATAAACCTGCTGCGCCAGGAATTTACCACAGCCGGAAAGACAGCGCCCGTTTTTCACCCGCTGTCGCGGCCTGCCGAGTGCGAGGCCGAGGCAATCAACCGCATGCTGCTTTTTGCCCGCCTTGCCGGCGACGCACCGCTTTATATCGTGCACTTGAGCAATGCCCCGGGGCTGGAGTTTATCAACGCTGCCAGAAACAGGGGGCAGAAAAATATTTTCGCGGAAACCTGCCCGCAGTACCTGTTCCTTGGTGAAGAACGTTATGCGCAAGGCGGGCATGAGGGCTTAAAGTATATAATGTGTCCGCCGCTGCGCAGCGCCGCCGACAGGAACGCGCTTTTGAATGCTCTGGAAAATGATATTGATACCGTCGCAACAGATCACTGCCCCTTTTTGTTCGAGACACAAAAAATGGCAGGCAGGGATGACTTTACAAAGTGCCCCTCTGGTATCGGCGGCGTTCAGGAGCGCATCCCTCTTATGTTCAGCGAAGGCGTCGCTAAAAAAAGAATAAGCCTGCGCCGCTTTGTCGATCTTTGCTGCACTTCACCGGCCAGGATTTTCGGCCTGTATCCAAAAAAGGGAGTAATAGCAGTTGGATCAGACGCCGATCTGGCAATTATCGATCCGGATAAAAAAGCTGCCATCAGCAAAAAAATAATTCGTGGCGCCTGCGACTATACCGCCTATGAGGGATTCGATGTCCATGGCTGGCCGGTTTGTACAATCTCCCGCGGCGAGGTAATTGTCCGTGGCGGAAAATTCCTGGGCAGCCATGGAAGAGGAAAGTTTTTGAAAAGGGAGAGGATCCCCCTCACTTGATCTTTTTTCTCATAAGTTATAGCTTTAATATAATGATACTTACGGCGCCGTACCCAAGCGGTAAGGGAGTGGTCTGCAAAACCATTATGCATCAGTTCAATTCTGATCGGCGCCTTATATAATGGAAAACCCCGGTTCCAATAATTTAGCGCTTATCATTTCCCTGGTTGCGTTGCTTTGTTTTTCCGCTTTTTTTTCGTTTTGCGAGATGGCCTTTTCCGCTCTAAACAGGATCAAGCTGAAAAACATGGCATTAAAAAGCGGAAGGGCAAGGCTTGCGCTAAAAATGCTTGATATGTATGACAAGGTTCTTTCTTCGGTTTTGATAGGGAACAATATCGTCAACATCGTCGCATCAGCGCTTGCGACAGTGCTTTTTGTCAGCCTGTTCGGAGCCAAGGGGGTAAGCATTGCCGCCGTTGTTTTATCCCTTGTAGTGCTGCTGTTTTGTGATATCTCGCCCAAAGCGCTGGCTAAGGAATCCCCGGAAATGACGGCCATAAGAACAGCTCCGCTTTTAAGTTTTTTACTGATTATTTTTACTCCGCTTAATTATTTTACCGCCTTCTGGAAAAAAATCATCATGAAAATATTTCCGGCAAAGATGGATCGTTCAATCACCGAAAATGAACTTCTAACCTTTGTGGAAGAGGTTGCGCAGGAAGGCGGAATTAATAAGCAGGAAGAAGAAATGATACGGCAGGCAATCGAGTTTGATGATATAACCGCCGGAGATATTTTTACACCGCGAATCGATGTAGCCGCTGTATCCGAAAACGATACCGCCGAAGAAATTGACCGCAAATTCACTGAAACAGGGTTTTCCAGGCTGCCGGTTTTTCGCGACAGCATAGACAATATAACGGGTGTAATTTTATTAAAAGATTTTTATCACCTGGTCAGCAAGGGCGTTAAAACTCCGCTGGAAATTGTAAAACCGGCGGCTCTTGTTACCAAAACAATGAAAATAACAAAACTCCTGCGAACCCTGCAGCAAAAACACGCGCATCTTGCGGTGGTTGTCGACGAATTCGGCGGTACCCTGGGAATTATAACCTTAGAGGACATTGTGGAAGAGCTTGTTGGCGAAATTTGGGACGAACATGATGAGGTTGTTGAATCCATTAAAGCCGCGAAAGACGGCAGTTTTTTCGTTATGGGAAACGTAAACTTTATTGATATGTACGATTTTTTAGGCATTAAAAACAGTACCGAAGATATTCCCGATACAACTATAGGGAACTGGATTATGGAAAAGTCCGGCAGATTGCCCCAAACCGGAGAAGAATATTTATTCCATGATATTATTATTCGGGTTTCAAAAATTCTGCAAAACAGGGTTATGGAAGTAATTGTAAGTTTTAAGGCGTGAAACAAATTATGGATAAAAATGAAATTCTGGTCGTATATGGTGATGATATCAGCGCAATGGCAATTCGCCTGGCCAATGAAGCAAATTTGGCCGGACTCATAGGGGATCGCCGCAAGTGGATCGGCATAAAACCAAACCTTGTGGTTGCGCGTCCGGCGTCCGGCGGGGCGACAACCCATCCGGAGATTGCCTGGGGCCTTATCAGTTATCTGAAAGAAAATGGCTTTAATAATATTGTGATTCTCGAAGGAGCGTGGGCAGGAGCATCGACAACTGATGCTTTCAAAATATGCGGCTTTGGGAAAGTAGCAGATGAATGGGGTGTCCAGCTAATTGACACCAAACAGGATAAAACAAAGCCCTGCGACTGCCGCGGTATGGAAATAGAAATATGCCAAAGCGCCCTTGCCGTGGACTTTATGATCAACTTGCCGGTAATGAAGGGGCATTGTCAGACTCTGATCACCTGCGCTCTTAAAAACAACAAGGGTGTTATTCCCGACTGGGAAAAACGCCGCTTTCACACATTGGGGCTTACCAAGCCAATAGCCCATCTGAATACCGCAGTACGCAGCGATTTTATTGTTGTGGACGCTGTCTGCGGCGATCTTGATTTTGAAGAAGGCGGAAACCCTGTGCATTCAGGCCGTATGTTCGCGGCAAGGGACCCTGTTCTTTGCGACGCCTGGGTAGCCGCCCAGATGGGGTATGAAATTTCTGAAATTCCGTATATCGGCCTTGCCGAAAAACTTGGTGTTGGAAGCGCCGATATAGCAAATGCAAAGGTGCGCGAATTAAATAAGGTAAGTTCTCAGGCAAGGGTCGCCGCCTCTCCGTCCGGCAAGGTTCGCCAGCTAGCGGCATGTGTCAACGAAAACAAGGCATGCAGCGCCTGTTATGCTTCACTTATTTTTGCCCTTTCCCGTTTGAACAGAACTGAACTTGGGGCGTTATGGGATAAAATCTGCGTGGGTCAGGGGTTTAAGGGAAAAAAGGGCAATCTTGGAATTGGAACGTGTACCATAGAATTTAAGGCTTTTTGTCCGGGCTGTCCGCCGTCGGGCGCCGATGTTCTGGCGTTTTTAAGAAAAAATATCTGAAGCTGCCGTACCGGAGCCGGAATTGCCTGTTTTTCCAAAGACAGCAGTGCGGGCATCATCATATAATTCTACATACTTCGCGGCGGATTTTTCCCAGGAAAAATCAAGCTTCATCGCCCGTGTACGCATGGCCTCTATATGCTCGCGGCAGTTGTACCATGCCCACACCGCCCAGCCCACGGTATTGTAAATTGATACAGGGCTAAGGTTATCGAACATAAAGCCTGTTCCGCCGCCGGTCGCCTCATTGTAGTTTTCAATCGTATCAACGAATCCGCCTGTCCTGCGGACAATGGGAAGGGTTCCGTATGCAAGGGAATACATCTGGTTAAGGCCGCATGGCTCATAACGGCTTGGCATAAGGAAAAAGTCGCTGCCCGCTTCTATAAGGTGGCTTAATTTCTCGTCGAATCCGATTACGGCCTTGAAGTTTGAAAGCCTGGAGGCGAGGCTTAAAACCTCATTTTCGCACCATGCTTCTCCGGAGCCCAGAAGAACCATCTGTAGATTCATTTCACGGCATATTGCCCAGGCGCTGCCGTAGGTTGGGCCAAAAAGTTCTCCCACGCCTTTTTGCCCTGTCAGCCTTGTAACCATTCCAACCAGAGGCGCCGAAGAATCCTGGGGCAGGCCGAATTCCTTCTGCAATTCTTCCTTCACCTTTGCCTTACCTGCCATGTTTTTGGCTGAAAAATGCGCGCTTATGTATTTATCCTTCATTGGGTTCCAAATGCCGGTATCAATGCCGTTGAGTATCCCCGTGTAATCGGCGCTTCTATAGCGCAAAACACCGTCGAGCCTGAACCCGTGTGCCTGGGTTTTTGTTTCTTCCGCATAGTTAGGTGAAACTGTGTTTAGTTTATCGGCGCTGTAGAGTCCGGCTTTCAATAAATTCAGCATGCCTGCGTCTTCAAAACCGGCATTGTAAAAAACATCCCATCCAAGCCCCGTGTAATCGAAATTATCTTTGCTGTAAATGCCCTGGTAGCCCAGATTGTGGATCGTAAAAACAGAGGCCGTTTTTTCAAAGCCGCCCAGGCTGCCGGAAACACGTTCGGCGAATTTAAGGTAAACGGGGGCCATTGCAGCCGGCCAGTCATGAGCGTGAAGCACATCGGGAAACCAGCTGATTTTCCGGCAGAGCTGAAATACGGCGCGGCAGAAAAAAGAAAACCGCCTGGGGTTGTCAATAAAGTCCGGCTCGGAAGGAACGCCGTAAATGCCGTCCCTGCCGAAATAAATCTCGTGATCGATAAAGTAAACCTGCACCGGATTTTTTTCTTTCGAGCCGGGAAGCGGCGCGGTGTAAACAGCGCTCCATTCCTCGCCGCCGCCCATCGGAACCCCCATGGCTCCCGGAACAAGCTGCTGCGTGCCGCGGTCAATGGAATAATAGCGGGGAAGAACGATTTTTACTTCATGGCCAAGCTTGGCAAGACTGAGGGATAAGGCTGTAACCATATCCGACAGTCCTCCGGTTTTCGCGAACGGTATTGCTTCGCTGGAAACCATCAGTATTTTCATTAAAATATTTCCGCTATGGTAAAGCCTTTATCTTTAATGATTTGTAAACCCCTGTTGTGATCTTCCAGCTTGAATATTACAACCGCTTTTCCGGCTTTGCCTTCAAGTGACGCATACAGATATTCAATGTTGATTTGATTTTGCTGGAAAAGCTCCATCAATTTCGCGAGACTCCCCGGTATATCCTCGATTTCAACAGCGGCCACACTGGTCAACCGGGTGGTAAAACCCGCAGTAGTCAGGGTTTCTACAGCTTCTTCTGTCTTGTCAACAATTAGCCTGAGTATGCCAAAATAATCAGTGTCGGCAATGCTTATGGCCCTTAGATTAATTCCGGCTTGCGCGAGGGTTTTTGTTACCTCGCCCAGCCTGCCCGGGGTATTTTCCAGAAAAACCGATATTTGCTTAATTTCCATAAAAACCTCCTCTTAATTATAACTCATATTTTCCTGTTGTCGATAACTCTGTTGGCCTTGCCAATAGAGCGTTCAATGGTCTTTGGCTCAACAAGCCTTACCTTCAACTGGATCTGCAGTTTGGATTTCATCACATTTTCAATTCTGTTGCGCAGCGCTTCAAGGCCGCGGGTTATATCAGTAAACAGTTCCTTTTTTACCTCTACCTGCAATTCCACCTCGTCAAGGTGGTTTTCACCTCGGCTCACTACTATAAGGTACTGAGGCTCGGTTCCCTCTATTTCGATAAGGGCTTCTTCAATCTGGCTTGGGAAAACATTAACTCCGCGGATTATCAGCATATCGTCTGTACGTCCAAAAAGCCTGTGCATTCTGACCGTGGTTCTGCCGCAGGAGCAGGGTTTGCGGATCAAAAAGGTTATGTCCCGTGTTCTGTAGCGCAGCAGGGGAGTTCCTTCCTTGGTGAGGGTTGTAAAAACCAGCTCGCCCCTTTCGCCGTCGCCCAGAACTTTTCCGGTTACAGGGTCAATTACCTCGGGATAGAATAGATCCTCGTTTACATGCAGCCCGTCCTGGGCTTCACACTCGAACGAGACGCCGGGGCCGATTATTTCTGTAAGGCCGTATATGTCGTAGGCCTTCATACTGTAGCGTTTTTCGATCTCCTTGCGCATGTTTTCGCTCCAGGGTTCTGCTCCGAAGCAGCCCTTGTTAAGCGGTATTTTCGATAGATCCATGCCGGCTTCTACGGCTTCTTCCGCCATGCAGAGAGCGTAGGAAGGGGTACAGGTAAGCATTGTAGAATTGAAGTCCTCCATTACCATTAGCTGTCTTGAAGTATTTCCGCTGGACATTGGCAGCACTTCCGCCCCAATTTTCAGAGCGCCGTAGTGTACGCCCGCTCCGCCTGTAAACAGGCCGTAGCCATAGCAGTTCTGAACGATATCGTCCCTGGTGCAGCCGGCGCCCGCCAATGTACGCGACATTGCCTCCCTCCAGATATCAATGTCCTTCATGGTATATTCATCTACCACAGGTTTGCCCGTTGTGCCGGAACTCATGTGTACCTCTACGATGCGTTCCTGCGGGCATGCGCGCAGTCCGTGTGGATAGTTTTCCCTAAGATCGTCTTTTGTCGTGAAGGGGAGTTTTTCGATATCTTCGATACAGCGAATGTCTCTTGGAACAATGCCCATGGCATTCATGCTGCTGCGGTAAAACGGCACTCTGGCATAAACCATCTCCACCAGATTTTTCAGGTGTGCAAGCTGAAGTTTTTTCCGTGCCGACGGATCCATGCACTCCAATTCGGGGTTGTAAATCATGATGATGTCCTTGTAATTATGATAAACATGATAAGTACATTATATCTTAAAAATTTGCGTATGGCAAACAGTTCAATAATCAGTAATAATATGGGAAAGAAACTGAAAGTATGACTGAATTAAGGCCAAATGTTTTTGTATCAAAAAATCACCCGCGCATTATCTTCCGGGGGGCTCTGGATTCTCTGGAAGCTGATATTTTGGAAGCGCAGCTGCTGGCTGCTGAACAGGGGGAAGAATTTTTCCGTAACGCCCTGGAAGAAGTTTTATCCTTTGTGCGTGATATAATGTCTGCGGAAGTAAATGGGCGCGCCTTTACCGTAGACAGCCTCTTTGGCCTGACGCTGGAGCAACTGCATGAGCAAAGCCACAGGGTAAAGGATTTCTTTGGCTTCCACCACCCTGTTCCATCTCATACCATGGGCGCCTTACCCCTGCGGCTGAATACCCTGAGAACCAGGGTCAGGGAAACTGAAATAAACGCGGTTAAGGCTTTTTCTTCAGGGCCGGAACAGAACAGGGAGGATATTGTCCATGCCATGAACAGACTTTCAAGCGCTGTTTACTGGCTGTTCTGCCGCAGCTTGGTCCCGCCTATCACAGATCCTTCAGATCGTACGGGGTTTCCTGATATACAAAATTGAGCCAGTTGTAAAAAAACAAATTGGCGTGGGCGCGCCAGCGTACAACCGGAGTCTTCGATGGATCATCATCAGGGTAATAGTTTTTCGGGATTTCGATGGGCAGCCCTTTTGAAACATCTCTTCGGTATTCACCGTCCAGTGTCAGCGGCTCGTACTCCAGATGGCCGGTAACATAGACCTCTCGGCCTTCGCGGGCAGTTACAATAAAAACACCGGTTTCGTCTGTTTCGGACTGGATTGTCAGCCTCGGCTCCGCCGCGATGGCAGAACGGTCGCAGGTTGTATGCCTTGACTGGGGGGCAAGAAATTCATCGTCAAAACCCCGGAACAGGGCATGGTAGTACTCGTTTACGGCGTGGGGGAAAACGCCGAAGAGTTTTTTTTCCAGCGGCCTTTTTGGTATCCCATAACGGCGGTACAGGCCGGCCTGTGCCCCCCAGCATATATGCATGATCGAATAAACGTTTTTAGTCGAATAGTCGATAACTTCGGCAAATTCATTCCAGTAGTCGACTTCCTCAAAGGGCAGGGTTTCAACGGGCGCGCCGGTGATGATCAGTCCGTCGAACCTTATTTTCATCGAGACAATTTCCTGGACGCTGATGTAAAATTTTTCAAGGTGGCCCGGCGGAGCGTTTTTGGATTCATGGCTGCCCATGTGCAGAAAGGTAATATCAATCTGTAAAGGGCTGTTACCCAAAAGGCGCAGAAGCTGTATCTCGGTGTCCACTGTGGTGGGCATCAGGTTCAGGATACCGACACGCAGGGGTCTTATGTCCTGATGTTCGGCCCTGTCCTCGGTCATTACAAAAACACGTTCCCTGCTTAAAGCGTCAAATGCGGGTAAGGCTCTGGGGATTTTAATTGGCATGGTTAATTTGTAGCATGCTTTTTGTTTTGTGAATAGCTCCTAAGAAATGTGCGCTTGACACAGGCAATGGGGGGCCTGTCAGAGGTCAAAAGCACAGTGCAGGCACTGCACTTTTACCTCTGACACCCCTTATTGCCAATTCCGGGCGCACATTTCTTAAAATACTCAGTAAAAAGAATGCGACATTGGAGAGATAAGGAGACTCTATTTATGTTACAATATTCCCATGAGTACTCAGGCGGATTTTTTCAACGTTGAAAAAGAAGAATACCTCTCGCAGCAGCTAATCACTTACCTGGGAAACAAGAGGGCTTTGTTGGGCTTTATCGGAGAGGGGATAAAAAAAGTACAAAAACGTCTTGGAAAAAATAAATTAAAAATGTTCGATGTTTTCAGTGGTTCGGGCATTGTTGCAAGGTATTTCAAACAGTTTTCAGAACTGCTTTTGACAAACGATCTTGAAAATTATTCCAGGGTGATAAATGAGTGTTATTTGTCGAATAGGGAAGATCGTGATAAAGAGCTGCTGGAAAAATATTACAGGGAACTTGTCGGGCAGTTAAACGATAATCTTGTAAAAGGGATTATAGCCGAATGTTATGCGCCCATGGACGATAATAACATTAAAAGCGGCGAGCGCGCCTTTTACACTGTAAGAAACGCGATGTATGTTGATACCGCCAGGCAATTGATCGATAAAATACCGGAAAGCTGCCGGAAATATTTTTTGGCGCCGCTGTTGGCTCAGGCATCTGTACACGCAAATACTTCCGGAGTTTTCAAAGGCTTTTATAAAAACAGGGAAACAGGGGTAGGGCAGTTCGGCGGTAAAAAACAGGACGCCTTATCAAGAATTAGGGGAGAAATAAGGCTGCCGTTTCCGGTATTCAGCAATTTTAACTGCCAAACTAAAATTTACCAGGGAGATTCAAACGAAATAATAAAAACAGCAGACGAGGTGGATGCGGCGTATCTTGATCCGCCGTATAATCAGCATCCGTACGGCTCCAATTACTTTATGCTGAATTTAATCCTCGATTATAAACGTCCGGAGAAAATGAGTGAAGTATCCGGTATCCCGGTGAACTGGAACCGTTCCGAGTACAATAAAAAGAACGAGGCTTTAAGGACATTGATGAGCCTTGTCGAAAATATCAAATCAAAATATGTGATAATTTCCTTTAATTCCGACGGCTTCATTAGTTTAAGGCAGATGGACAAGGCTCTGGCAAAATACGGCGACCTGGAAATATCACAGGTAAAGTATAATTCTTTCAGGGGCAGCAGAAATCTTTCTAACCGTGAAATTCATGTAAGGGAATACCTGTTCCTGCTGGAAAAATCATAGAAACAGAAAACGCTCCGGGCTTTATTTCGGGGCAAAGTTTATTTCTACATACTCTTCAGAAAGTTTTTTTACTTCCAGCGGTGTTTTGAAATACTTGCCGATACCTTTTGCCAAACTAACGTAGAAATCAATCATTTTGCGTTCGGATTTGTAACGCACCTTAATCCGCGTTTCATCCAGTTTTTCTATATCGAACCGCGGGGGGCGGGCATTTGCGATATTCCTGGTTACTTCTTCGTGGACAGAGTCCATGCCCATAATAAATTCCCTGGCGGTGGAAAACCTGCTAAAGTAGTTTTTGTAGTGCTTGGGAGCGTAAACACAAACCCAGTATTCTCCAAAGGCATCGGCGGCCTGCTCCTTGCTTATCTTCAAAACGTCGCAGGTATTATTTATTATTTCAAAAACTTTCTCGTCGACAATATCCATTCCGCGAATATAAAGGTTATAGTTTTTGAAGCTGTCCAAACCGGATCGTTTTACTATCTCTTTCCATTTTTCTGCACCGAATTTCTCTTTTACCAGTTCAGACAAACACGCGATAATCTGCATTTTCATTAAACAACCCCCTTGTTTAGCTCACAATTATAGATATAAAAAGGCATAAGATCAACAAATAATAAAACGCCCTATTGACAATTTTTTGATAAATTGATATTTTTTTAATCAGCATAGTTTTTCATTTAAAAAAAGGGGCTTCGCGGAGCCCTTTTTTTTGTTTCAAGGTGATAAAATGCGGTATTCCGCCAATGAAGCCGATGTTTCCACAACAGGAAACCAGTGGGCTGCCCTGCAGGAAACCCTGGAAACGATCCTTAAAGGACTTGGGCTTAAGCTGATTCAGCTGACTGTTTCCAGGCACAGGGGAAGCGTACAGGTTCGGGCAGTGGTATACAATGGAATGTCTGTAGGAACAGATGATTGTTCCAGGGCTCACCGCGCCATTATGCCCAGACTGGAACTGGCTTTTCCGGAGCAGGATATTTATCTTGAGGTATCCTCGCCCGGAATAGACCGTCTTATAAGAGACGGTGTGGAATTTGCCCATTATTTGGGCAGGGGAGTGCGCTGTTACCGTACCGACATTTCGGACTGGTCGGCGGGGATTTTGGAAGTTGCCGATGAAAAAGGGATTTTGTTAAAAGGAAAAGAAGGATCGATGCGGCTGGAATATGAAATTATCGCCAAGGCAAAACTTGATTCGACAGGAGGTATAAATTGGGAACAGATATGACACAGGCAATCCGTCAGCTTAGTCAGGATAGGGGGATATCCGAGGAACTTATATTGCGGACGATAGAAGATACGCTTATTGCCGCGTACAGGCACCGTTTTGGCAATGCTGATAACGCGGTGGTCCGGTTCGACGATGAAAATAGAGAAGTTTCAATCTACGCGCAGAAAAAAATTGTGGAACCGGACGGTGTTTATGATCCTGTTACTGAAATAGATCTGGAAGAAGCGCGGGAATTGAATCCCGATGCCGATGTGGGAGACGAGATACTCGTAGAGCTCGATCCGCGTGAATTTGACCGAATTGCCGTTCAGAGCGCGAAGCAGACCGCACATCAGACCATCAGGGAAATTCAGAAAGACAGTCTTTATTCTGAATTCAAGGACAAGGTAGGCGAAATAATTATCGGCTACTATCAGCGTGAACGCAATGGAACCATTTATGTAGATCTTGGAAAAATGGAAGGCATACTTCCGCGTAAATATCAGTCTCCAAGAGAAACCTATCATGTAAATGACAGAATAAAGGCGTTGATTGCCGAGGTGAATAAAACTCCGGCCGGCCTTCAGGTAGTGCTTTCCAGGACGCATACCGAATTTGTGCGGGCTATTTTTGAGCTGGAGGTTCCCGAGATTTATGACAAAACGGTGGAAATCCATAAAATTGTCCGTGAGCCCGGATTCCGTACAAAACTTGCCGTGTACTCAAACAGGGAAGATGTTGATCCGGTTGGGGCCTGCGTTGGGCTGAAAGGTGTGCGGATTCAGGCGGTGATAAAAGAACTCGAAGGGGAAAAAATCGATATATTGAAATACGATCCCGAGCCAAAGCGTTTCATCAAGAACGCCCTTTCGCCGGCCGAAGTTCGGGAAGTTATTATCCTGGACGAGGGCAAGCACCAGGCTCTCGCGGTGGTCGCGGATAATCTTTTATCACTGGCAATCGGTAAACAGGGCCTTAATGTCCGCCTGGCGAACAGGCTTGTGGACTGGAATATTGATGTAAAAACCGATACCCAGTTCGCCGAAATGGACATCGCCGCCGAATCGCGGCGGGCTGTTTCCGAGCTGTTCGGCGATTCGGATTCCTATACAGATGAATTTTCCCGTATCAGCGAGCTGCCTGGTGTTGACGCACAGCTTACGCAAATCCTTCTCGACAATGGCATCGAATTCATCGAGGATTTCCTTGCCTTAAGCCAAAAGGAACTTGAGGACAAGGGAATAACCGTGGAACAGCTCGATGGGCTGCGTAAGCTGATCGACGAATATGTTGAGATTATTGAGGAAGAAGAAGAAACCGGTGAGTCAGTAGAAGCCGGACAGGACGATGATGGAGTAACGGAAGATGACGAGCAGGATGATGAGGCGGAGGAATATGAATGTCCGGAATGCGGTTCGAAGATTACTGTGGACATGCATACCTGTCCAAGCTGCGGCATAGGTCTTAGCTTTGAGTATGAGGAAGAGGAATAAATCCAAAGGAAATTTATGGCAGAGGAAACTGGTAACACGAAAAAGCCGAAAGCGCCGCTTATTAAACATTCTCCAGGCGAGCATGAAAGCTCCGAGGGAAAAAACCCGGTAGAGCATGGCGAACGCCGCAAGGTTAAAGTCGTCATGAAAAAACCTTCTGCCCCTGCCCCGGCGGGGAAACCGCATCCAAAAGTTGTAGTTACCGGTCGTCAGGTTACCGCTCCCGGTAAAGTGGCTCATGGAAAAAAAACCGATAGCGCCAGGGAAGCGCCCAGGAAGGGTGATAAACCGTTTATACGAAAAGCTGATGATAAAGGCGAGAACCAGGTAAGTTCATTCCCGTTTGCCCAGAGGCCGGCTGCCGCGGCAGGCAGGGTGGGCGGCCGACTGGTCGGACAGAGACACAATGAAAGACACAGTGAAAATACATCTTCCAGATATACTGAATCAACCGGCAGAACCGGAGGCAGGCATGATACCGATGCACCGCGTCCAAGGGGCTCCGGTTTTGGACAGAGACCTGCAGGAGCCGGAAGGCCGGGATTTGTAAACAGAACGCCCGGCGCCAGGAACGATTCTGGCGGCAGCGGCGCCCGTACAGGGTTTCCAGGCCGCAGCGGCACCGGTACGCCGGGTCCCCTGCCCGAGGGAAAGGGCGTTAAAAGAACGTTTAAGGCAAAAAAGCCGGCGTACAACCGCAAGGAAAAAGAACTGGAAATGGAGGAAAAACTCCTCCAAACCAAGAAAAAAATCACCCATATAGCAAATCCGGTGCCGAAATCTATCGACATTATGGAAGTAATTTCTGTTTCGGAACTTGCGCGAAAGATGAACCTTAAAGCATCCGATCTTATCCAAAAGCTGATGAGCATGGGACAGATGGTCACGATCAATCAGCAGATCGATGCGGATACGGCCACAATCCTCGCCGCCGAATTCGGGGCTGATGTAAAAATTGTCAGCCTCTACGACGAGACGGTAATTGAAACGGCCTCCGATGATGATGCGATAATGATGCCAAGACCGCCTGTGGTAACCGTTATGGGACATGTTGATCACGGAAAGACAAAACTTCTGGACGCGATTCGTATGGCCGATGTGGTCTCCGGCGAATTCGGCGGCATTACCCAGCATATCGGCGCCTACATGGTCGAAACACCGCTGGGAAGAATAACCTTTTTGGATACTCCCGGCCATGAAGCCTTTACCAGAATGAGGGCAAGAGGCGCCCAGGTTACTGACATCGTCGTACTGGTTGTTGCCGCCGATGACGGCGTTATGCCACAGACAGTCGAGGCCATTAACCATGCCAAGGAAGCGGATGTACCGATAATTGTTGCGGTTAACAAAATTGATAAGCCCGAGGCCAACCCCGATAAAGTAAAGAGTCAACTTTCTGATCTGGGCCTTATGCCTGAAAGCTGGGGCGGACAGACAATGTTTGTAGAGTTGTCGGCGCTTCAAAAAACCGGCATTGACAAACTTATCGAGGTAATTCTGCTGGAAGCCGAGCTTTTGGACGTTAAGGCAAATTATCAGCGAAGCGCGGAAGGAAAAATTCTTGAATCAAGAATTGATCATGGGCGCGGCATTGTAGCGACTGTAATGATCGAAAAAGGAACACTGGCTATCGGTAATTCCTTTGTAGCCGGTATTTGGCCCGGCAAGGTACGTGCGATTTTTAATGATAAGGGTGAAAAACTCACAAAGGCGATGCCGTCAATGCCGGTTGAAGTGCTGGGTTTTGAAGGCATTCCAAATGCCGGGGATCCCCTGCAGGTGGTTGCAGATGAAAAGGTTGCGCGTGAATTTTCTTCCAAGCGGCAGGAACTGAAACGCTTTGAAGACGCCAAGCATATCAGAAAAATTACAATGGACAACCTGCATGATATGATCAGCGACGGCGCAATTCAGGAGTTGAAGGTTATTATTAAAGCAGACGTCCAGGGTTCGGCAGAAGCCCTGCGTTCGAGCCTTGAAAAACTTTCCACCGGTGAAGTACGCCTGAATGTTATACAGGCGCTTCCCGGGCCGATCAGCGAGGGAGATGTGGATCTTGCGGTTGCGTCTAACGCAATTATTATCGGCTTTAATGTAAGACCGCTTCCAAAGGCGAAGACTCTGGCCGAGCAGGAAAAAATTGACATAAGAAAGTATAATGTTATTTACAAGGCTGTAGAAGAAATTCAGCTGGCTATGGAAGGAATGCTAAGGCCGGATACCAAAGAAGAAGTAATTGCAACGGTTGAAGTAAGGGAAACTTTCAAGGTGCCGAAAATTGGTACAATAGCAGGTTGTTATGTGAATAGCGGAACAATAAAGCGTACAGCTAGCGTAAATGTCCTTAGAAACCAGATTGTAATACACAGCGGCAATATTTCTTCCCTTAAACGTTTCAAGGACGATGTTAGGGAAGTTTCCTCAGGATATGAGTGCGGTATCGGCCTGGAAGGGTTTGATGATGTCCAGGCCGGCGATCAGTTTGAAGTAATAGAAGTTGTACAAATTGCCCGGAAATTGGGCTCGAAGTAATGGAAACAAGAGAATATACCTATGGCTGGATACCGCCCGGAACGTTTGGGGCAATTAATAAAAGAAATAATCAGTTCTCTTATTCTTGAAGGTAAAATAAAGGATAAAAGGGTAAATTCATTTCTTTCGATAACAGGTGTTGATGTATCAAGCGATCTCTCCTTTGCCGATGTCTATGTTTCTGACGTACGCTGGGCGGACGGAATAGAACGCGGTGCAGCCGGCCTGCAGAGCGCCGCCGGTTTTATACAATCCCAGCTTGGGAAGGCCATGCGTGTTCGAAAAATTCCGCGTCTGCGCTTCCACGGCGATAAAAGTATAGGCAGGGGCTTTGACCTGATTAAAAAAATCGAAGACCTTGTCGATTCCGCGAAAGCTGAAGCGGAGAATTCCCCTTGATCCCAGCTCCTTCGGGATTAATATTACTCCATAAAAAAACGGGCCTCACTTCTTTTGAAGCGCTGGGAACAATTAAAATGACGCTTGGAACAGGCAAGGTCGGCCACACCGGTACCCTGGACAAATTTGCCGAAGGGCTTCTCGTTGTATTATGCGGCAGGGCGCTTAAACTAAGCAAATGGTTTTCCGGCTGCGATAAACAATACACGGGTACGATACATTTTGGCCTTGAAACCGACACTCTTGATCCGGAAGGAAAGACAGTGGCCTGCGCTCCCCTGCCTTCCCGTGAGGCCGTCGAGAATGTCCTTGCCCAATTTACCGGAGCGATTATGCAGGCGCCGCCGGCATATTCGGCAATCCACATTGATGGTAAAAGAGCTTCTGTTCTTGCCCGTTCGGGGCAGATGCCGGCTATGCAAAAGCGGCCTGTACATATCCATAAACTGGAACTGCGCCTTTGGGATCCTCCCTTCGCGCAGATTTTCGTACATTGTTCAAGCGGCGCATATATTCGTTCTCTTGCAAGAGATATTGCTCTTGCCGCCGGAAGCCGCGCCCATCTTTACGCCCTTGTACGGACTAAGGTGGCCGGTTTTTTACTTGAAGATGCTTTTATGGGGACTGGGGACTGGGAACTGGGGACCGGGGACTTGGACTCGGGGAAAAATTTTCTCCCGCTGCGTCCCATTAATAAAACTATTATCAGCACATTGGGGCTTCCGTGGTTTGAGATTTCGCCGGATGATGCCGAGAAAATCAGGCATGGAAGACCGCTGGAGCCCATACTGGACGATAAACAGCTTGCTGCCGCGGGTAATGCATCTTTGGATGAATCGGCCGCCTCTTTTTCTGCGGCTGTCTTTTCCGGTGATAATCTTGTCGCCATGGTGGAAAAAACCGGCAGCAAATGGAAATACGGCGGCCTTATATCTTGACTTTTCAGCGGATTTCAGCAAATATAGGGAAAATAGTCTGCCCTCTTTTCAATGACAGATTCCGGGACCGTTTTTATTAATGGTGCCCTTTTTTGAGTACCCAATTAGGAGAAAATAAATGGCTTTAAACAAGGAAAGCGTTACATCCATCGTTTCAAAATTCGGAAAAAGCGAGAAGGATACTGGCGCAGTGGAAGTTCAGATTGCTCTGCTTACTGAACGTATCAACCAGCTTACCGGGCACTGTAAACAGTTCAAAAAAGACAAATCCGGTCAACGGGGACTTTTGATCCTGGTAGGAAAACGCAGACGTATGCTGAAATATATTCAGCGTACAAACCTGGAAAGGTACCGCAAGCTCATAAAGGAGCTGGGGCTGCGTAAATAATGGTTCAAAAAGTAACACTTCAAATCGCCGGAAAAGATTTAATTCTGGAAACCGGCAGAATCGCCAAACAGGCAAATGGATCCGTCTTCGCGCAATATGCCGGCTCGGCGGTAATCGCCACTGTTTGTTCATCATCGGAATCGGTGGAGGGCCTTGATTATGTGCCCCTTACCGTTGAATACAACGAAAAATATTATGCTGCTGGGAAAATTCCCGGCGGGTTTATCAAGCGCGAAAGCCGTCCCAAGGACAAGGAGATTCTTGTCTCCCGCCTTATAGACAGGCCGATGCGCCCTCTTTTTGAGAAAAGTTTCGGGCGGGAAATTCAGCTTGTACCTACAACCCTCTCAACAGATCAGATCAATCCTCCCGATATGTTGGCGATTATTGCATCTTCCGCCGCTGTTCACATCTCGGATATTCCATTTAACGGCCCTGTAGCGGGGATAAGAGTCTGCCAGGTAGATGGGGAGCTAATTGTAAACCCAACTTACGAGCAGATTGAAAAATCCACCATGGAAATTGTTGTTGCCGGAACAAGGGGCGGCATTACCATGGTCGAAGGCGGCGCAAAAGAAGTAAGCGAAGAGGTGATGATTGAGGCGCTTAATAAGGCGCATAACATGATTATTGAATTCTGCGATCTTCAGGAAAAATTGCGGGAGCTTGCAGGAAAACCAAAACTCCCCCTGGTAGAACTTTCTCATTCGCTGGAAAACGCAGATGCCATTAAAAACGAAACATATCCCAAGCTGGAAAAAGCATGCTTCCTTAAAACCAAACAGGAACGGCATGATGGCATAGCAGCTGTTAAATCCGAGTTGAAAGAAAAATATTCAGGCCAGCTTGAAGACGAAATTCAGAAGAAACTCTTTAACGCCCTTTTCGAAGATATGCAGTATGATATTTTACGCTCATCAATTTTGGATAAGGGTTTAAGAGTAGATGGACGGGGCCTGGAAGATATTCGTGATATAGCCTGCGATGTAGGTATACTGCAGCGGACGCATGGTTCGGCGCTTTTTACCCGCGGCGAAACCCAGGCTCTGTGCGTTACCACACTTGGCACTGTTTTTGATGAGCAGGTCTATGATGACATCGAGGGTGACAAGCGTGAAAACTTCATGCTGCACTACAATTTCCCGCCATATTCGGTAGGTGAAACCGGAAGGCTTTCCACCGGCCGCCGCGAAATCGGCCACGGAAACCTCGCCCGCCGTTCACTGGAGGCCATGGTTCCGTCGAAAGAAGATTTCCCCTATACCGTGCGGGTGGTTTCCGAAATTATGGAATCCAACGGCTCATCTTCAATGGCTTCGGTTTGCGGGGGAACACTTTCCATGCTGCACGCCGGCGTTCCCATGAAAAAGCCCGTTGCTGGTATCGCAATGGGCCTTATTACCGAAGAAAACGGCGGGCGTTTTGCCGTGTTATCTGACATTCTCGGCGAGGAAGATCATCTTGGAGACATGGACTTCAAGGTTGCCGGAACCCAGGACGGAATTACCGGCTTTCAGATGGACATTAAAATCGCGGGAGTAAGCTCCGAAATTATGCAAAAGGCCCTGGAGCAGGCAAAGAGGGGAAGGCTGCATATTCTTTCGGTAATGAATCAGTGTATCAGCAAACCGGTTGATGAAATCAGCGAGTATGCTCCGAAAATTCTAACAATGCGAATCGACATTGATAAAATCGGCGCGCTCATCGGCCCGGGCGGGAAAAACATCAAAGCTATCTGTGAGCAGTATTCGGTCAAGATTAACACAGAAGATGATGGAACCGTTACCATATTCGGCAAGAATACCAAGGATTCCGAAGACGCCAAAGCGGCTGTTATGGGCATTGCCTCCGATCCGGAAATAGACAGGGTTTATGACGGCGTTGTAAAGCGGATAATGGATTTCGGCGCCTTTGTTGAGATACTGCCCGGTAAAGAAGGGCTGGTGCATATCAGCAAACTCTCGCGGCAGCGAATATCACAGGTAACCGATGTGCTGAAAGAGGGGCAGCAGATTCAGGTTAAGCTGCTGGAGATCGACAAGTTGGGCAGGCTCAACCTCTCGTATATAGACGCCATTGATCCCGACGGCTCCCAGGAGAGCGGAGCGGGTGAGAGAAGGGATGAGCACCGCGGAAGCGGTCATGGCGGGGATTTTTCACGCCGCCGCGGCAGAACAGGGGATTTTCGTAAATAGGGGAATAGAAATGCGGGCGCCGCTTCTTAAAATACTTAGGGCCAGTAAGCGCGTTCCAATTCCCTGTTATGAAAGTGATGGCGCCGCCGGTATGGATCTGCGGGCATTTTTGGACTCGGATTTGAATATCGAGCCGCTTGGCAGGGTAAAGGTACCGACAGGGCTTAGGATTGAAATTCCGGCGGGCTATGAGGCGCAGGTGCGCCCCCGTTCCGGCCTGGCGATAAATGCGGGACTTACCGTGCTTAATTCGCCGGGTACAATCGATTCGGATTACCGCGGCGATTTGGAAATAATACTGATTAATTTGGGCGGTGAGCGTGTTACCATAAAAGACGGCGACCGAATCGCACAGCTTGTAATTGCTCCGGTCTGCCGGACGATGGTCGAAGAAGCGCAGGCTCTTTCCTGTACCCGGCGGGGGAGCGCCGGCTTTGGTTCTACAGGGATTTAAGCGAGGTATAAGTGTATCTGACAGCTTTGCGGAAAAGATTCAGGGCCGGCCGAATCGTTGGGGGCGAAAAGAGCCTGGAAAGCAGCCGTTCCATATCTAATACAATTTTTAAGTATGTACTTACCGAAGCGTTTTTTTCTTTTTTCATTTCGTTTCTTTTCTTCTTTTTTATCTTTTTTGTAAACCAAATACTGCTTATGACCAAGGAAATACTCACCAAGCATGTGCCCTTTAATCAGGTTGCGTTACTGGTGTTTTTTTCCCTGCCGGGCGTTATCGCCATGTCCGCTCCATTCGCTTCACTTGTTGGCACACTTATGACCGTGGGGCGCCTTACTTCCGATAACGAAATTCTTGTAATGCTCACGTCCGGCCTTTCATACAGGAATATTTTTCTCCCTGCCATAACGGTTGGGATAGTTATTTCCGTTATATCATTTTTCGCGAATGATGTTTTGCTGCCGGCCGGTACAATTCAGTTTACCAAGCTATGGCGGCGGATATTGGTATCGGTTCCGGCGCTGGAGCTGGAAGCCAATTCGGTAAAAAAATTCAAGGATACGGTAATTGTTACCGGAAATGTCAATGGCAACACAATAGACAATCTGATTATACTGGATACAACCAGCGACGGTGAGCGGCGTTATATCATGGCGAATAACGCGGAACTGAAGGATTCGGGGCGGGCGGGCCTGAGTATCGATCTGCAGAGGGCTTTTGTCCAATCGTCGAAAGAAAACGTCAGGGAAGACTATGATTATGCGACGTCTTCTTTTTTGCGTTACTGGGTGCCTCAGGAAGATTTAATGCAGGCTGTCGGCGCCATAAGCCCCCGCGAAATGAGTTCCAGGGACGTCCGTTCAGAAATCGTAAAAAGAAGGGTAGAAGTTAACAGAAGGCTTAACGAAAGGCGAAAAAGGGCGGTTGTTCAGGGGTATGCTCTGGAAGACGTGCTTAGGGCGGGATATTATGCCGAATCATGGAACAGGAAAAGCTCCAGTATCGCCGGCTTCCAGCGGGAGGCGAATGCGATCGAAGACATCGGAAGGGATCGAAGCCTGCTTCTGCACTGGCTTGAATATTATAAAAAGTTTTCTATCCCGTTTGGCGCTTTCTCCTTTGTATTTTTGGCTGTTTCCCTGGGAATGATGGCAAAAAAAAGCGGCCAAACCGTGGGGTTTATTTTTGGTCAGATAATAGCAGTTATTTACTGGGCCATGCTCATAGGGGGGCAGACATTTGGCATGCGGTTAAGTACACCCCCCTTTTGGTCAATCTGGCTGCCCAATATTCTGGCGCTTTCAATAGGTCTTGTCCTGGCTGTCATTAAGGTAAGTAAATGATACTGGACAGATATCTAACACGCCAATTTCTTCCCATTTTTGCGGTCGCTATTTCCATGTTCGCCTTTGTTTTGTCACTTATTGATCTTTTTGCCAATCTTGCCCGTTATCTGAATTATGAAGTTCCCGTTAAAACCATTATGCAGATTTGTTTTTTTTATCTGCCAAAAAGTTTTTCCTACGCCCTTCCGATTTCTTTACTTTTTGCCGCTGCCTATACCCTTGGCGATTTGTATGCAAAAAATGAGCTTACAATTATTTTTTCTTCCGGGATTCCCTTCTGGCGTTTCAGTATGTCCCTGGTGCTGATAGGCCTTTTGTCTTCGGTATTATCATTTTATTTTGATGATTTGGTTGTTATCCCCACTCTTAAAATTAAAAATAATCTTTCAAGGCGTGTCCTGCATCAGCTGCGCCCAGAAAATAATTCCGATGTTGTTATCAAGGCAAGAAACGGCCAGCTTATATATTCAGTCGATTATTATGATCATGTAAACCTGATTCTTAATGGTGTAAGTATTATTGAGGTAGACCCGAATGGGGAACTGATTTCCCATATACGCGCTCAATCGGCGGCATGGAATGAAACATACTGGGAACTGCGCAACGCGGTTATTTATCAGTATGAAAACGAAATGCTCAGAATACGCCCCTATACCGAAAGTACTTCCTACCGGGAACACCCCGATATATTCAGAAGAAACGCGGTAAATGTCGAAGAGCTTTCGGCAAGAGACGCAGGGCTTTTGGTCAGTGATCTAAAGGCTGCCGGTCTGCCTACTGTGGAAGCGCTGGCAAATTATTATCACCGCTTTTCCTTTGCGGTTGCTCCGTTTATTGTAATGGTTCTTTCCATTTCCATGGGGGGCAGATTCAGAAAAAACATACTATTGATGAGCCTTTTCGCAAGCCTTTCTGTGGCGGTTGTTTTTTACATTATGGAAATGATCAGCATGACAATGGCAGGGCTTGGATACATTCACCCTTTTATCGGCGCGTGGTTTCCAATAATCAGTTTTATTGTAATAGGGTTATTCATGCTGCAGGGCGCAAAAACATAAAGTGAAATTTACTCTTGGACAGCGGGACGGAAAATGCGCCGCCAGAACCGGAATCCTGTGCTTGCCCCACGGAAGGGTTTCCACTCCTGTCTTTATGCCGGTTGGAACTAACGGAACAGTAAAAGCCGTTACCGTCGACGACTTAAAAAAAATCGGCTTTGAAATTATTTTATCGAATACATATCACCTTTACCTTAGGCCGGGGCAGAATGTTGTAGACAAAGCCGGCGGCCTTCACAAGTTTATTAACTGGGACAGAAACATTCTGACCGACTCGGGGGGCTTTCAGGTTTTTTCGCTTTCCGGCCTGCGTAAAATTACCTGTGAGGGCGTATGGTTTCAGTCCCATGTAGACGGCTCCAGGCATTTCCTTAACCCGGAAAAAGCCGTGGAAATTCAATGTGTCCTTAACAGCGATATACAGATGCAGCTCGATTACTGTTCTTCCTGGGGAACGTCCCGAAAAGAAGCCGAAAATGCCCTTAACATAACCAGCGAATGGCTTGTACGTGCAAAAAAAACCTGGGAAGAAAAATCCGCAAATTCAGCCTATAATGGCAGCCTGTTCAGCATTGTTCAGGGCAATTTTTTCCCCGACCTTCGTAAAAGAAGCGCTGAAGCCTGTATAGCCGCCGATACTCCGGGTATTGCGATCGGCGGCTTGTCGGTCGGAGAGCCAAAGGAAGTATTTGTCGATACATTGGCGCTGACAGCCGCTCTGCTGCCTGAAGAAAAGCCCCGTTATGTAATGGGCATAGGAACGCCTGAATATATCCTTAATGCCATAGAACACGGAATTGATATGTTTGACTGCGTGCTTCCGACCAGAGAGGGAAGAAACGGCAGGGTGTATACCAGAAAGGGTCCTTTTGCCCTGAAAAAGAGCGAAAACAGCCTTGATTTTATGCCGATAGATAAAGCGTGCGGCTGCATGGTCTGCCGGGGGTACAGCCGGGCATACCTGCGCCATTTATTCAAAACCGGGGAGATTCTCTGTTCCATGCTGGCCAGTTACCACAATTTATACTTTTTGAACGAGCTCGTTCAAAGCGCCCGTATCGCCATAGAAGAAGGCCGGTTCATGGAATTCAAAAAAGAATTTCTTTGTGGATACAGGGAGCCGGATAATGATAAATAAAATGTTTTGTGTGATTATTTTTGGATTATTATCTCCGGTTTTTTTACAAGCGCAGGATGTAGAACAATCCCGTCTTGCGACAATTCTGTACGGTACCGAAACCGAAATTGCCGCCCTTGTACAGTCGCTTAGAACCGAAGGAGCCGATTATCTTGATGATGAGCTTATCACACTTGTTGATACTACGCGAAACCAGAGAATACTAAGCGGGGTTTTTTCCTTCTTTGGAGACAGGGAAAAAAGCGGTCTGGAAGAAAGGGCGATAAGGGTTATTGAAGAACGAGACGATGAAGCGAACGAAACGGTACATTCCGCCATAGATTATATCGGAAAAGTAAAAGCATCTGATGCCGTGGGCGCCCTGATGGAATTGCTTGATTCGGGAGAACGGCGCTTTATGAACGGCGCATTTCGCGCTCTTGGCCGCGTTGGAATCGCCGATGCGGAAACGGCCGATGATGTTGCCGAATACCTCATAGATTATTACAGCTACCGCGACCCGGGCGATGATAATCGAAGGGAAGTAATTACCTCCATCGGCGCAACAGGTTCTTCCAGGGGTGTTTCGCTTCTTGTCGAACTGGTTTCCGATAACGATGAACGTATTCCTCTGCGTATTGCCGCGCTTGACGCTCTTTCAAAAATCGGCGATCCGGATGGTCTTGAGGCAATTCTTGGCTGTATTAATTCAAACGATCCGAATGTGCGTTCCGCCGCTGTCGGTGCGCTGGGCCCCTTTTCCGGCGAAGATGTGGACAATGCCATACTGGACGCGTTCAGGGATTCTTATTACCGCACCCGCATAGCGGCCTGCCATGCCAGCCGCGATCGCAGGCTGGCGATTGCGGTTCCATATCTTCAATTCCGGGCGGAACGCGATGATGTTCCCAATGTTAAAGACGAGGCGATCCGCGCCCTTGGCGCAATCGCCAACGAAGAGGCGTTAGCCGCCATTGACGTGTTTTTTACACAGCGGCGGAACTCGGATCGTGTACGGCTTGTTTCCGCGGAAATGCTGATGAAAAACAGCGGGGGAGTATACTTTCCCCGTCTTGCCGCCGAACTGGATGATGCAAGGCAGAGAAACCAAACGGCGTTGTACAATGGTTTCTTAAAGATAGCCGGAGAAACAATTATTGCGGGCAGGGAAGAACAGGCATCGTCTATTATGTTGAATGTTACCCGCCGTTTTTTACAGACCGGCGGAATAATGGAAAAACTTTACGGACTCGATATGGCTGCCAACAATGACCTGAAAGAGCTGGCGGAAGAGATTATAACCCTTACGAAAGAAAGAAACGAAAGCCTTGCCAGAAGAGCCCAAAGAACCGCTGAAAGACTTGGGATAGAGCTATAAAAAAAATACAGGAATCCGGTTTTTGAATACACAGATAATAAAAAAAATTATCAGCTTCTGCAAAAAAGAAACCCCGTGCCCTGTTGAAGTACGTTATAACGAACCAATGTCGGAACATACTACTTTCAGGGTCGGCGGCAATGCCGACTGCTGGCTGCGTCCGAAGGGAGAGGGATTCCCTGTCTTTTCCGCCTGCTTGTTGGAAAAAGCCCGATGGGAGGGCGTTCCGGTATTTGTTCTGGGCGGCGGAGCCAATATTGTTGTCTCTGACCGTGGAATACGAGGCATCGTCCTTGATACATCGGCCTGGAAGGGGCAGGCTTCCCATAGTGCGGATAATGAGCTTGTCTTCCGTTCCGGCACAACCCTGGATGAAGCTGCCGAGTGTGCTGCTGCGGCCGGATTAAGCGGCCTTGAGTTCCTTGCGGGAATGCCCGGCAGCATAGGTGGAGCAGTATTGATGAACGCCCGTTGTTTCGGAAGGGAAATCGCTGATGTGCTAATCGAAACGGAAATTATCGGGTTTAATGAAAAATTAACAAACGGCCGAACGCGGCAAAAACGGGTTAAAATGATAAGGGCCGATTTTGGCTACAAGATCAGTCCTTTTCAGGGGAAGAGTTGTGTAATACTTACCGCCCGTTTCGGATTAAAGGCCGAAAATGAAAAAAAAATCCTGAGCGAAATGGAAATAAATAGATCGGATCGACGGCTTAAGGGACATTACAGTTATCCGTGCGCGGGCTCGGTTTTTAAGAACAACGAGGATTTTGGCAAACCCGTCGGCAGGATAATTGACGAGCTTGGTCTTAGGAACATGAAAATCGGGGATGCGCAGGTGGCGTCTTTTCATGGCAATATTATTATCAACAGGGGAGGGGCATCGGCTGCGGATATTCGCCGTCTTACAGATGAAGTGGCAGCGAAAGTAAAAGAAGCAGCCGGTATAATCCTTGAGCCGGAAATTCTCTTTGTCGGGGACTGGGAACCCTGATGAGCGGTTTTACAAAAGCCGCTTGTGAACTGTTGACATTGCAGCCTTATGGTTTTTATACTGATGTAAGGCTTGAATGTCTAAAAGGATGGTAATGGCCGGTAATCTTCAGCTTGCTTTTGTCAGTTTTCTCAAGGACGCATACATTATCGTAGAAGGTAAACGGAATGCGGACAGGTTTTTTATTATCCGCGAAGGAAAGGTGCGGCTCTCCAAGGAAGTGCAGGTTGTAGCGGAAGAGCAGGGAGATGTTCTCGGGCCCGGGGATTTTTTTGGCGTTGTTTCAACAATGTCAAGCCACAGCCATATAGAAACGGCTCAGGCCCTTACAGATGTTACGCTTATATCAGTACACAGGGAACAATTCAGCCAGCTTATACAAAGCAACGCTCCTGTCGCTATGAAGATAATCCTTCAATTTTCCAAAAGAGTGCGCTACCTTGATGAGGCCCTTACAAGGCTGACCCTAAAAAAAACAGCGGAAAATGACCCAAGTCATCTGTTTGATGTAGCCGAGTATTATGTAAAACAGAGCCAGTATAATCAGGCGTATTATTCTTATCATCAATATGTAAAACATTGTCCGCAGGGTTTCTTTGTACGGGAAGCCCGTGAAAAAATGATGAAAATATCACCGTATGCCAATTCGGTGAAACTGGATTTTAAACGCGATGAGGTTATACGAACGTATAACAAAGACGCGATGATTTTTTGTGAAGGCGAACCGGGGGAAGAACTTTTCATAATACAGAAAGGCTCGGTAAAAATAGTCAAGGTAGTTGAAAACAACGAAGTACTTTTGGCAGTTCTTAAAACAGGGGACATTTTCGGCGAGATGGCCCTGCTGGAATCCAAGCCCAGGGCCGCCAATGCAGTGGCCTATGAAAATTGTCAGCTAATGGCGGTAAACCGCGTTAACTTCGGGCAGATGATCAAAACCCAGCCGCAGTTAATTGCAAGGTTGACTACCCTGTTAGCTGAAAGAATATGGCTCATTTACAAGCAGCTTGCAAATACACAAATTGCCGATCCCTTGGGGCGGATGTACGACGCGCTGCAAATTCAGCTCGAAAAGAAACGTGTCGATCTAAATGAAAAGCGTTCGTTTACATTCGATTTCGGGACAAAGGAACTGATCAATATGGTCGGCCTTACCCCGGGCGACGGTAAACTTGTAATTAAAAAAATGATGGAAAACAGATTATTTAAAATTCTTAACGATAAGATTTATGTAATGGAAGTTAGGGAAATAACACGGCAGGCGGCCTATTTCCACAAGATGCAGCAACTGGAAAAATCCCGCAAGGAAAAAACAGCCTCGCTAAACTACTTTTAAGCCCCCCTTCGTAAGCGTTTCACTGCTATAGCAACTACGGAAAGATGCCCCCTTCGTAAGCGTTTCACTATTATAGCAATTGTAGAAAGATGCCCCCTTCGTAAGCGTTACATAACTATAGCCTATTCAAAAATGTGTGCCGGAAAATGGTAACACGGGGGTGTCAGGGGGTAAAAGGTGGCATGCTCGCATGACACTTTTACCCCCTGACGGGACCCCAAGTTAATATTTCAGGCACACATTTATGCCGTTGTTATAGTTTTGAATAAGCCTTCCGATAATATAAACGATGCGGCAAAGAACCATTTTTTTCCGGTTAACAGTGCTTTGTTTCAGCCTGCTGATATTGACACCGGCAGGGCTGTATTCCCAGACTGAAGAGCCGGAACAGGATATCCAGTTTTATACGGATGAAGAGGCGGGCCTGCCAAGGCAGTTCCGTCAGCTTACTCTTGGCATGAGCCTTGATGAACTAAAAGACAGCCTTATGGCCGACGGGCTCTTCAATTTCAGGGGAGACAGAGATGTGTCATTTCTTCCGGCCAGGGATCAGAGCCTGGTAGAAACCACCGGATCGTCATTTATAAGGCGTGCCTTTTTTCAGTTAAGGGACGGAGAAGTCTTTATAATGGCATTTTCCCTTAACACGGCGATTATTGATCATTACTCGGTTTTTACACAGTTTACGGAAAAATACGGACAGCCGTCATGGCTTGATCCCCGCGAGTCGGTATGGGAAACAGAAGACACCAGAATAGCCGTTGAACGGCCATTAACTGTTAAATATATTGATAAAAGAGTTTTTGACGACATTATAGACGAATCCAATCTGATTGAATCCAGGCAGGTGCGCCTGCGTCAGGAATTCCTCGATGAATTTTAGCATAAGAAGATATTCCCTCCCGGGAGTTTTCCTTTTCCTGTTTCTTTTTGTCCCCGGTTTCATTAACTGTTCACCGAATAAGCTTGTGGTGCAGGAAATTGTCATTGAACGGAACGGCGAAGTACGGGCAGCAATTATGGCGGAAATGGCCCGGACCAATGAGGAGCGAAACCGCGGGTTGATGTACCGGAAATCGATAAAAGACGGGGAAGGAATGCTGTTTATCTTTGAAAGCGATCAAGTTCTTTCGTTCTGGATGAAAAATACAATTATCCCCCTTTCCATTGCCTTTATTGCCTGGGACGGCAGAATTGTTGAAATTAAGGAGTTAAGGCCGAACGACCTTAACTCGGTTAGATCAAGCCGTTCTGTCCGTTATGCGTTGGAAGTACCGCAGGGGTGGTTTGAACGGGCAGGAGTAACGGCGGGAGATTTTATTGTTTTTGATAAATAGGGATCTTTTGCCAAAAGTAATCGACATGCGTATTGAAAACAGCATGTAATGGCTATATTATTAAAAAGGGAGTGTATTTGTGTTTAAGGGCTTAACTCAACGTGTTCAGAGGCTCCTTTCCGGCGATGCCCAGGAAGAGGCTCGGCGGTTTAATTCGGATCAATTACTGCCGGAGCATATTATTATCGCGCTGCTCAGGGAAGGCGAGGGGACTGCCTGTAAGGCTCTGCGGTTTTTACGCATTGATATTGCCGAGTTTATGCAGAATTTAGAGGGTGTAATTCCCCGAATTCCCGGTCTTTTAATACACAGCGATGTTCCTCCCTCAAAACGTACCAAAAATATGCTGGAATCTGCAACAGAAGAAGCCAGGTCAATGGGAAGTGCCTATCTGGGTACGGAGCATATTTTGTTTGCCGCCATGAGAGAGCATGATTCCAGCGTGCAGGTATATCTTAACCAACGTGCTGTAGACGCTGACATGATGCGGGTTATAGTGCAGACAACATTCACTCAGCCGAATACGAAGGGAGATGAACGTATTCCGGCCGGCGGTTATCAGCCTTATTTTATTCACAAGGAACGTCATGCGCATAATCGAAGCGGTCTGGATACAGAACGCCACAGCCCAAGGGTTAAACCCGCTGTTTATCCGGTACTCACTCCCACCCTGGATAATTTTTCCAGAGATTTAACCGCTCTTGCGAAGATGGGAAAAATAGACCCGGTTGTCGGCAGAAAGGCGGCAATTAACAGAGCGGTGCGAATTATCGCGCGAAGAACGAAAAATAACCCCATATTGGTCGGCGAGCCGGGGGTTGGAAAAACGGCGATTGTGGAGGGCCTTGCACAGTTGCTGGTTTCCGATGCGCCTCCCGAAGCCCTGGCAGGCAAACGTATTCTTTCGCTGGATTTGGGTTCTATTGTTGCGGGAACCAAGTACCGCGGTGAGTTTGAAGACCGGCTAAAAAAAATAATGAGGGAAATAATCCAGGCGGGCAATATAATTCTTTTTATCGATGAAATACATACCATTATCGGAGCGGGCGGCGCTGAGGGAACTATCGATGCTTCCAATATGTTGAAGCCCGGCCTTTCTCGTGGAGAGATTCGCTGCATCGGAGCTACAACTTTGGCTGAATACCGCAAGCATTTTGAAAAAGACGCTGCTCTGGAGCGAAGGTTTCAGGTTATTCTTGTTGATGAGCCAAGTTTACAGGACACTCAGGAAATTCTTAAGGGCATACAAAAAAAATATGAAGACCACCATCATGTAAAATATTCTGATAGCGCAGTTGAACTTGCCGCAAAGCTGGCTCAGCGCTATATTACAGGCCGCTACATGCCGGACAAGGCTATTGATATTCTCGACGAGGCCGGAGCGATGAGGAAACTGGAGAACCGTGATGAACCTCCGGAGATTTCCGGCATAGAAGCCGAGATCGAGAAACTCAGCGAAGAAAAAAGCGCGCTTGTAAGTTCCCAGGATTATGAGAGGGCTGCCGAAGTGAGGGATAAGGTTAGGGCATTGAAAGCCAGGCTGGAAACCGCCCGCATTGCCTGGGAAAGAGTGTTCAAAAAGGAGAGGGTTAAAGTAACGGAAGAAGATATACGCAGGGTGGTCGCGGAAGCAACAGGCATTCCGGTAATGCATCTTGAAGATCAGGAATCCCGCCGTCTGCTTTTGATGGAAGATGAACTGCACAAAACCGTAATCGGCCAGGACGATGCTGTTAGGCGCATTTCTTCTGCAATCAGAAGATCCCGCACCGGCATTTCTTCTCCCTCAAGGCCCATGGGATCGTTCATTTTTCTGGGGCCTACCGGGGTCGGAAAAACCCTGCTTGCCAAAAAACTTTCAAAATACCTGTTCGGCAGCGAAGAATCCCTTGTCAGGATCGATATGTCCGACTATATGGAAAAACACAACACTTCCCGCCTTGTGGGAGCTCCCCCGGGATATATCGGTTATGAAGAAGGCGGGATGCTGACGGAGAAGATAAGGCGCAATCCTTATCGTGTAATCCTTTTTGACGAAATTGAAAAAGCCCACGGGGATACTTTCAACATTCTATTGCAGATAATGGAAGAAGGAGAACTGAAGGATAATCTTGGGCACACGGTCAGTTTCAGAAACACCATCATTATCATGACAAGTAACGCCGGTGTTCGTGAAATTTCCAAAGATTCCCGCCTTGGTTTTTCCGTAGAGTCGGGGCTTATGAGCATGAGCGAAATAGAATCGCACGCAATGGCGGAATTACGCCGCCTGTTTAACCCCGAGTTTTTGAACCGCCTGGACGATATTGTTGTCTTCCACCCGCTTGACAAGAAACAGATAAACGCGATTTTGGACATCGAGCTGGAAGTGCTTTCCGGCCGTCTTGCAGAGCAGGGTTTTTCCATGAATATCCTGGGCGCCGCAAGGCGCATTCTGATAGAAAAGGGCTGGGATCCCAAATTCGGCGGCAGGCCGCTGCGCAGAACAATCCAAAAGGAGCTTGAAGATCCCCTGTCGCAGATGATACTTGAAGGCAACTGGACGGTGGGAGCGGTTTTTACCGCCGACGGCAGAAAAGGGAAAATAAGAATATCCGGTATTAAAAAGCCGGCTGGGGAAAATGAAGCTTTGCACAATGTAAACAACCTGGTTGGAAGCGTCAGTTAATATGTATCTTTCCAAATCAAGTGTTATTCGCAATATAGGCTTTGTCTCAACCAGATTTAAGGGAAACGACGGTGTTTCGCTTGAGACTGCCAAATGGCGGACGGTTCTTGAACGAATGGGCTATGAATGTTTCTTTTTTTCAGGCCTTTCCGATTGGGACGCAGACAGATCAATGGTTGTCGAAGAGGCCTTTTTCGCCCACCCTGTGATTCAGGAAATTCAGGATAAATCCTTTGGCTCGACCGTTCGCAATGAAAAACTTTCGGGCGCTATTCAATCTATACGTTTTAAGCTTAAAACAGCCCTTTATGATTTTGTTAAGCAGTTCAAAATCGATCTTTTAATACCGGAAAACGCCCTGACAATCCCCATGAATATTCCACTCGGTCTCGCTTTAACGGAGCTTATCGCCGAAACAGGAATCCCCACAATTGCCCACCACCATGATTTTTCCTGGGAAAGACAGCGTTTTTCAGTTAACTGTGTATCAGACTATCTTTCCGTGGCTTTCCCGCCCAAGCTGCACAGCATAAACCATGTAGTTATAAATTCGGAGGCCCGCCAGCAGCTTTCATTCCGCTGTGGACTTTCTTCGATAGTTATCCCGAATGTACTGGACTTTGACACATCTCCTCCGGAAATTGATGATTATGCGCGGACGATGAGAAAGGATTTGGGTGTAGGTGATGATGAGACTCTGTTGCTGCAGCCAACCCGCATTGTCGCCAGAAAAGGCATAGAGCATGCAATAGAGCTGGCAAGCAGGCTAAAAGATAAAAAGGCAAAACTTCTTATAAGCCATCAGGAACGCGATGAAGGTTCTGATTATTACAGCCGGACAATGGAATATGCCGCCCTTTTGGGGGTTGAGGTAATTATCCATTCGGATATTATTGGAGCGGAACGCGGCCTTACAGAGACGGGGCATAAAAAATACAGCCTTAACGACTGTTATCTGAACGCGGATTTTGTTACCTATCCTTCGACATACGAAGGTTTCGGCAATGCCTTTCTGGAAGCGCTGTGGTTCAAGAAGCCGGTGTTGGTTAACCGTTACTCGATATTTCAGCAGGATATAGAGCCGCTCGCCTTCGATGTTGTTATTATGGAAAACTACATCACCAACGATGCCGTTAATGCCGTCCGTGTTCTGCTTAACAATCCGGTTGCCTCGAATTTACTTGCCGAAAGAAATTTTGAGATTGCGCGTAAATTTTTCTCTTACACACTTTTGGAACAGAGGCTGCGGCAGGCCTTAATGAATTTCGGGCAGCTTTAGAAGCGGCTCCCTCTCTAAATAATTTTCAACCTCTGCTGCGGTACAAAAACCTTTCACTTTATCCGCGATTTCTTCGGCGTTTTTAACGGACAAATGCGAAAGCATACGCTTAACAGGCGCTATCGAGGCAGGGCCCATGCTCAGTTTGCGTATGCCCAGCCCGGTAAGTACCGCCGCAGCAAGGGGGTTCCCGCCCATTTCCCCGCATACGCTTAACGGCTTGCCCGCCCTGTTAAAATGGGCGGCCGTTTCACCAATAAGCCGGAACATCGCCGGATGAAAGCTCTGGTAGTACCCGCTTACTTCCGGATTCATGCGGTCGGCCGCGCACAGATATTGGCAAAGATCATTGGTACCAATAGACGCGAAATCTATCTCGGCGGCAGCAATGTCGGCAATAAGGGCAATCGAGGGGACTTCGATCATGATGCCCAGCTTGTATTCCCAATTATTTCTGGCGCCTTCAGCTTCAAGTTCTGCCCTGGCTTCTTCTATAATGGCTTTTGCATGTCTTATGTCGTCTATCGAGCCCACCATCGGCAGCATCAGGTGAAGGTTCCCGAAAACAGATGCGCGTAACGCAGCCCTGAGCTGGGTCTTAAAGATGCCCGGATTGCCGAAGCAAAGCCTCAGCGCGCGCTTGCCCAGAAACGGATTATCTTCTTTCGGCAGTTCCAGGCAGCTAAGTGTTTTATCACCCCCGATGTCCAGGGTGCGCAGGTAAACCGGTTTTTTTCCGAATATTTCCAGTACCTTCCGGTAGGCGGCAAATTGTTCTTCTTCGCAGGGAAGCGTACTCCTTCCCATGAAAAGAAATTCTGTACGGAATAGACCGGCAAAATCGGTATATTCGGCGCCGGCCAATTCCTCATCATTTGCGCTTCCAATGTTAAGGCCGATTTCCATACGATACCCGTCAGCGGTAATTGGCTCTATTTTTTGGAAGGTCTTTGTTTCCGCCGCTTCCTTCAGGCTGCGCTCCCTCTTTGCCGAGAGTAGCGTAATTGTTTCATTATCCGGTTCTGTAAAAACCTCTCCGGTAAAAGCATCTACTGCGGCAAAGGCGCCATGTTTGATTTTATCCAGCAGATTGGGAATGCCAAGAATGGCGGGTATCCCGTAACTTCTGGCGATGATCGCTGAATGAGAGGTGCTTCCTCCGGTTTCGGTAATGATGGCAAGGACATTACGCCGGTCAATGGTTGCAGTATCCGACGGCAGAAGGTCTTTTGCAGCTACAATTACAGGGGCTGTCAGTGAGGAAAGGTTGCTTTCCGGAAATCCATGCCATATTCGCAAAATTCGGTTGCGCACATCTTCAAAATCTACATATCTTTCCCGGATCACCGCATCTTCTGTTTTAAGGAGCATGTTTATATATTTTGTGTATATATTCCAGATCGCCCAATCGCCGGCGCATAATCCTGTTTCTATGCGTTCGGTTATTTCTTCGTAAGCCGCCGGGTCATTCAGAATATCAAGATGGGCGCTGAAAATATTTGTTTTTTTTGGATCATCGTTTTTTAATGAATTGCAGATATCCTGTATTTCCGCGGCGGCTTTTTCCCTTGTTTCCTCGTAACGTTTTTTTTCGCTGCCTGCCGCGTTTTTTTCTATAAAACTTTCAGACGCTTCCGGCGAAAAACTGCGGTATACATGGACATGACCCAGGGCGGCCCCCGGGGATACCGGATTTCCTTTTAATACCATGCTTGTCTGTCCTTTAGCCGCCGCCCAAGCCGCCGAAATACTTCAACTATCGGTCTGTCTTTCCCATTCATAAATGAACCTAAGGGCATATTGCTGAATACCGCCGAAATAATTTTCTATAAAGACGGCAAGGTCCCTGCCAACATAGCGGTAGTGCCAGCTTTCCCAGCGGTAGCCTGTTACCTCTTCATAGCCTGAAGGGTAAGAAAGAGACCACCCGAACCGCGATGCGTTAGCTGCAAGCCAACGGCTTTCGCCGGTCTGCGCGAAGGAGTCGTCAATTGAGCCGAAATCCAGTGCCAGCCCAAGCTGATGCTGGCTGGTACCAGGGCGGGCGGACTCCATGTCAGCAGCTTGCTGCCCCATTTCCCTGACATTACGGTCATAAACTTCTGATTGGTAATTATAAGATCGATACGACGATGAGGCGACAAGGGTGTGTCCGGCGGTTCTCGCTGCCGCCGCCATTTCGTCTAATGCCGCTGCCGCTTCCCTGCGCAGCATCAGCGACGCCCTGGATATTCTGTAGGAGCCGTCTCTCAGCTCAACTAGGTCACCTGGCGCATAGTTTTGCGGAAGGGAATGGCGCTTGTCTACAAGCAGCCGTAAATACGGATCGCCCCTTAGAATGCCCAGCAGATCGAGAATGAAGCCCGGATTTACCGACAGATCTTCCTGTATTGCACGGGACAGATTGGCGGGAATTTCCGCTGCCTGGAAAATTGCCGGGAGAATACTGATGAATGGTTCATTTGCGGATAGATCCGCACTGATGCGTGGAATATCTTCGGAATTATCCGGAATATATTTAACCGCTTCTTTCCTGGAGCAGGACAGAAGCAAGATCAGCAAAAGAAAAAATATGGATACTAAATAAAAACGCATTGGTAATTATATAACTGTTCCGGGATAAAGAATAGTATTCTTTGGGATAACAATTATCCCGTCCACGATATAGTAATGGCCGTAATTGCCATCGGTGCGTGCAATGTCGTCGACCCCTATACGGCAGCCTTCGCCTATGCGGACATTTTTGTCCAGAATCGCGCCTTTTATTATTACTCCGCGGCCAATTCCCATGTTTGGGACTCTTGCCTCGGCATTCTGCGCTTTCTGGGTTTCACTCTCGTAGGAGTCTGCGCCCATGCATACAACTCCGTTAAGGCTTGAACCGGGTTCGATGATGGTGCGGATTCCAACGATCGAGTTGGAAATATTCGCGTTTGTTATGATGCAGCCCTCTGAAGCAATAGACTGGGTTAGGTTGCTGAAATTCATTTTTGAAGGGGGAAGATTGCGCATGTGGGTGTAAATAGGCATATTTTCATCGTAAAAATCGAAACGCGGTGTAAGTGAAGTTAACTCCAGATTGGTATCATAAAAATTTTTGATTGTTCCGATATCTTCCCAGTATCCGTCGAAAATATATCCGTTTACTTTTAGTTTTTGGATTGCCGCCGGTATAACTTCCTTGCCAAAATCGGTCAGATCATTATCAAGACATTCTTCCATCGCTTTCGCGTTAAAAACATAGATGCCCATGGAACCCAGATAGCAGTCGTCTTTGTTTTCATCATTCCATATCTCACGCGGAGTACGGAAATTTGATATGTCCTTGACAGGTCCGGGTTTTTCCATAAACTCGGTAATCCGGTAATTTTTATCAACTTTCAGAATGCCAAGGGCGCTTGCCTCTTCCCTGCTGACGCCTGTACAGGCAATGGTTATCGCGGCACCGGAACTAACATGGTTTTTAAGGAGGTCGCGCAGATCCATGCGGTAAAGCTGGTCGCCCGATAAAATAATGTAGTAGGAAGGGTTCTGTGTCCTGAAATGGGGGAAATTCTTGCGCACCGCGTCAGCCGTTCCCTCGTACCACCCCGAATGTTCAAAGGTCTGTTCTGCCGCCAGAATTTCAACAAATCCGTTCGAAAAGATGTCGAACATATATGTCTGCCCGACATGCAGGTGGAGAGAGGCTGAGTTGAACTGGGTTACAATATAAATCTGGCGCAGGTTTGAATTGATACAGTTTGAAATGGGAATGTCTACAAGACGGTACTTCCCCCCGAAAGGGACAGCCGGTTTTGCCCGGGACTGGGTCAGTGGAAACAGGCGGGTGCCCTTACCGCCGCCAAGCACAATGGATAAAATATCAGACATACAGCACCTCCTTTGTTATCGATAGAAGAATCAGGAACCCCCGGTTGGACTAATACCCAACAGCGCTATTTTATCAGTATAAGGCTTTCTCACAACTGTCGCAATGCCAAAATGCACATGCATTTCTGCAGTCGCCATAGTCGTGGAAAAGCATAAATTTGGGCCCAAAACCCGCCGATAATGAAGCGGAGGGATGCGCGCCTTGCAAAATAAACAATTTTCCCGTTTTTCGTATGTAAACATAAAAAAAAGGGTCAGAACCGGACTTAACCGCCGGTTTAAGATTCCCTCATTCCCTGAACTAAAGTATAAATTTGACAATGACCAGGCTTTCAAATTCCGTGCCATTGCCATCGCGGGAACGGCTTTTCTGGGGCTTTGCGGTTTGTTGTTATCCCTCTCCCTGTTAAACGCTCTTTTTGGAATTAAAGTATTTCCCGCCGCGCCGGGCGGTTTTTTTGCACGCTCTTTCGGGATTCTCTCTCTCTTGATTCCCGTTTATTTGGGCTATGCCGCTTTTATTCTGGCTGATCCCGCCTGGCGCCCTGACCGGATTTTCATACTCAGCGCGAGTATTTTTCCCTTTTTTACGCTTGCTGTGGGTTTCACCTTTATCCGGGATTTTCAGTACAGGGCATCACAACTTGCATTTTTGGATTTTGCAGGTAAAACAGGTTTCAGCTTTGTAATTGTGCTTGTTACCATATTGGAAGTGCTTACCCTGAAGATTTTGAAAAATCTTCTTTTTCCTGTGGGAGAGAAAGCCGCGGCCGGCGGATACAACCGGACCCGCCGCCGCAATCAGGTTTTCCTGCTGCCGCCGCCAAGACCTGATTATGAGAGAGACGAGCCTGCTGTCGTTATCCCGTTTAATAAATTTCAGTCGCAGGAAGAGTTGGAAGAGATTGAAGAACCCATAGGGGAGCCTGATGCTGACATCATGGCGCTTGACGGAGTCGAACGCGCCATTGAGGAAGCGGAAGCTGCTGCGGCGGCACACAGCGAACAGATTCGCAAAAAGGCAGCCGTACATTCGGGGAAAACGTCTTCAAAAAAATATAAAATTCCGGTTGATATCCTTAATGAATATCCTGACGGAGAATACTGGATTATTGATCAGGCTACAAGGGATGCTGCGGTTGCCTTAAAGGAAACGCTCGAAGAATTCAGGATACAGGCCGAAGTTACGGGAATACGAAAAGGCCCCGTAATCACAATGTTCGAGATTCTTCCCGCGCCCGGTGTAAAACTTTCCCGCATTGTCGGCTTGCAGGACAATATCGCCCTGCGCCTGGCAGCGTCCTCGGTGCGGATTGTTGCCCCCATTCCCGGAAAACACGCGGTGGGTATCGAGGTTCCCAATGTCAGGCGAAACATTGTCTCCTTTAAGGAAATTATCGAAGGGGAACTGCGCGGCAGCGGCAAACGGCATGAAATTCCGGTTGTTATGGGAAAAGATATTTCAGGCGAAGCCCAGACCATCGATCTTGTGCAGATGCCCCATTTGCTTATCGCCGGCGCAACCGGATCCGGTAAATCTGTCTGTGTTAATTCAATGATCCTGTCGATCCTTTATCAGCTTAATCCGGCTGAGTGCCGCCTGATTTTAATCGATCCTAAAATAGTTGAGCTCAAACTATATAACGACATTCCCCATCTTTTAACGCCTGTAATTACCGAGCCCAAGAAGGCATTCCAGGCCCTGCAATACTGCATTTATGAAATGGAGAGGCGTTATTCATGTCTGGATTCAATGGGCGTACGCGACATTCGAAGTTACAACAAGCGTGTAAAAGAAAAAAATATAGCCCAGGAACATCTGCCGTACATAGTGATAATCATCGACGAATTTGCGGATTTAATGGCAACAACAGGCAAGGAACTTGAGTCCACTGTAGCCCGCCTTGCTGCCATGAGCCGTGCGGTTGGAATCCACCTTGTGCTGGCGACCCAGCGCCCGTCGATTGATGTTATTACGGGTCTTATCAAGGCAAATATTCCCAGCCGTATCGCCTTTATGGTCGCGAGTAAAATGGACAGCCGGATAATAATTGATATGGTTGGTGCAGAGAAACTGCTGGGTAAGGGCGATATGCTCTATGCCGGTGTTGTTGATCCCTTCCCAATCAGAATGCAGGGAGCTTTTGTTTCAGAGGAAGAAGTTGAGGCCGTTGTTGAACATGTTAAAACATACGGTAAACCTGAATATATAGATGATGAAATCTTTTATGAAGATGAAGCCGAAGAGCTTGGCCCTTCTCTTTTTTCTGACGGTGATGATCCCCTGTATGAAAAAGCCCTGGAGATTGTTCTTCAGCAGGGCAAGGCCAGCGCCAGTTACATTCAGCGCCGCTTGAAGATCGGGTACAACCGTTCTGCGCGGCTTGTGGAAGAAATGGAACACCGGGGGGTGGTCGGTCCGGCCCAGGGCAGCAAGCCAAGAGAAATCCTGCGCGCAGTATAAATATTGTGTATAATATTAACAGTGAGGCTTTATGTCGATATTCGGTTATTCTGAACGCGGTATTTTTAACAGTATTGCGTATTATCTTGAGCAAAACCCCGGCTTGACAGGTGCTTTTCTGGAAAAACTCGGTATTCATACCGGTAAAAACTATACTAATTTTACATATCTTGTAGACCAGGCTTTTGGCAGTAATGGAAGCTGCGATCTTCTTATGACCGGAGAATCCGATGGTAAGACAACAGTGTTTTTCATTGATGGAAGCGTAAAAACGGAAGATGGAAGCTATTCAATAAAACAGCATTTTTTCCGGCTTAAAAACGAGCTTAATAAAAAAAAGGCTGGTAAAGAAATTGTTTCCGGTAATATTTTCGGCCGTTTGCATTTAATGAATGAACTGCAGAACAATGTTAACCTTGGGAATGATATATCCGGCAATAAATCAATAAAAAAATCATGCCAATTGATAAAAGGCTCACAAGAATATTATTTTATCGCTGTATTGCCCCAAAAAATTTCAAACAATGAGTTCAGGGATTATTTTGCTGCGTTGGGCAATGTAAAACCGGCGTATCATGAAATGTATAAATCCCAAAATGAAAATATTTTCTGCTGTTACTGGGGCGATCTGTATCAGTTTTTCACGGGAAACAATGCTGCGCCGGTTGTTAATACTTTTGATTATAATGAAGATATGTTATACGAAGAGCAGGCTGCTGCAAAAACAGGGGAAGCTGTTGCCGAACCATGGTATGGCGCGCAAATTTACCTTAAGTCAAAGGCGGGCAGAAAAATCTATCACATGACATGTTCACGAGACGGCAGTTTCCTGATACGCGGCCCGCTGGACAGGGGCTGGGCAATAGTGGAGCAGGCAAACAGGGATTGTGAAATGTACCAGGAAATTTTTACCCGCTACAGATTCGCCGCAATAGCCGGCGAGCTTAACATGAGCTTCCCGAAATTCTTCAGCGATTACCTTGCGATTAAGAGATATCTATCCGGCGTTAAATAGAGGGGCTTACAAAGTCCCTATGGCGTAAAGCGGGTATACTTTTATTTTGTCATACACAGAAAAATTTTCCAGCGAGGTGCGTATGCCGTATTCCAACTTTTTTTCTGTAAGAAAAGTATACATACTTTGCATTTTTCCGGAGCTTCCCGACTTTACCTCGATTGGGATAATATTAGAGCTTCTTTGGACAATATAGTCTATCTCTGCATTACTTTGGGGTTTTTCTCTTGACCAAAAATAAAGGCTTGCCCGGGAATAACAGGATGACGATTTTAATAATTCCAGCCCGGCAAACTGCTCGGCTATGGCGCCTTTGTTAACAAATGATATATTGTCGCCAAGTAAAATATCTGATAATTCCAGACCCTGTAAACGCTGAAAGATTCCTGTGTCCAGTAAAATAAACTTTTGTTTCTTTGAATTGATTTCTCCTCCAAGCGGCAAGGCGTTTGATGCTGAATGAATAACCGGTATCACAAGTCCGGCTTTTTGCAGTAATTCTATGCTTTCCTTAACCTGTTTGTTATTCAGTGGTTCTACTTTTGAATAATTAAACCTGGTTCCGCTTTGGCTTACTACTGCATCAAATGCGTTTGAAATTCTTAAATCGGGAACTCGTTTTTTATACTTCGAAAAATCTGTCTTAAATGTATTTACTAAATCATCAAGTATTATTTGGGAATCGTATAGTTGCCTGTTTTCAGCATAATCTGCTACAACGGCGGGCATTCCCCCTGTTATCAGAAATTTTCTTAAGAATTCCAGGCATTTTAAGTGAAACGGTTCAAACAAAGGTTTTTCGGGTGAAGCTTCCCTTACCTTGTCCCAAAGAGCGCTTTCTCCGCATGCATACAGATACTCCATATATGAAAGCGGGTAAATAAAAACAGATCGAATTCTACCCACTCCAAAAGAAGGCAATGTTTCCAATGCTAACTCTAAAAGCGAGCCGGCCGCTACTAAGTGTAGTTCAGGATAATCTTCATAAAAAAACCTTAGAGAACTTATGGCATTCGGGCAGCTTTGAATTTCATCGAAAAAAACGAGTGTCTTCCCCGGAATTATTGGAACTTTTAGCAAAACAGACAAATTTTCGCAAATATTTTTTACGTTTAAATCACCATTAAACAAAGTATGAATTTTTATGTCTTTTTCAAAATTTACTTCTAAAAAATGATCAAAGTGCTTAGCCAAATTCCTTACAGAACTGGATTTACCAACCTGCCTCGCACCACGAAGCAGCAAAACTTTGCGATTTTTCTCATTTTTCCATGTTAAAAAAACATCGTCTATATTGCGTTTCATATACCTATAAGCCATAGATGCCCTCTTTTAACCAGTATAAATCAATATTATGGCTAAAACAAGTATAAATTAAAAAATATAAGGGCAAACTTAAACTGATTTTGCTTAAATATAAAGGCAAAAATAACCAAATAATGAAAAAATATAAGGGCAAGATGATATTATTACGCCCAAAGTTCGGGAATCCTGGCCTCTACCCTTCGAATGGCGATACCCTTTTCGCATGGGTTAAAGCATGCTTTTTGCATAGCTTATACTATACTTTTCGCATAAGTTCTACTATGCATTTCGCATGGCTTATACTATACTTTTCGCAGGGACTATAGTATGCTTTTCGCAGAGGCGAAAAAGGAGCTTTTATGGCAAAAGAATTAAAACGATGGCAGGTAGAGGGTGTTGGAGGGGCTCTGAAGCTACGCCGTGTTGTAGTGATTTCCGGCGCAAGGCAGGCAGGCAAAACAGAGAGATAGATTTTATTGTAGAAAACGACGACGGTTCTCTGCTTGGCGTTGAAGTAAAGGCCGGGCACAGCGTTTCCAAAAGTGATCTTAGGCCGCAGGAATGGTTTGCAGAAAACATCTTAAAAACTAAAAAACCCTATACCGGAATTATTTTATATTCCGGCGACAGAACGATTCGGTTCGCAGAAAACCTCCTTGCTGTCCCGACAGCGGCCTTATGGCTTGAGTGAATGCTGCTTTCGCTTAAGTAGTTTTCTGCTGTTCATAAGTTTATGGATAACTCTATTTTCTGTTGTAAACGTCCGTATTGCCCAAAAAAACAATTGTAAGCGTATCGCCGGATATTGAATAAGTCCCTTGGAAAGTAGTAAAGTAATCCCCCACAAACAAAAGAAGAAAGGGATCAATTTCAGGTACTGTGTACCATTTTTCTATGTCATATCCAGATCCAAGCTTCCCCCCTCCCATAGAGGTGATCGTTAAATTGAGTGTTTGACCACTGGCGCTATAAATCCCTTTGGTATCCTTCTTGCCGTCCATTATCGATTCATAATTACCATCAATATCAAATGTCAAAATCTCATCAACAGTAACCCCAATCCATGTTCCAATAAGGCTGCTGCCCCCTCCGCCGTCCTGTGTTCCCGCTTTTTTCGCTGTTGTAAACGCAGCCATTGCCGCATTAAGCGCAGTTACCGCATTATCAATCTGTTCCTGTGTTGTTGCCGCAGACCTTACAGTTTCAGCTTCTGTAATGGCGGCATTCAGAGTGTCCAAGGCGGCCTGTGTTACCCACTGTATTAAAGGGCTGAACTCGCTGCCATCTCCAGCGCCGCTGACTTCCACTCCGGCTTTTGCAGCCTTGGCGTTAGCTATAGCGGTATCAAGCGCTGTGTAGATAAGTGGGGACTCTTTGCCGACAGGTAAGGTTATACTGCTTTTATTGGAATTTAACTGATACGTGGTATCTCCATAAGATTCTACAGAAGTACCTCCATCAGTAACATACCAGCCATATTGTACTAGAGAGCCATTTTCTCCGGAAGGCGTAAAACTTATGGTTGCAGATTCCGAAATGGCTAAATCGTCCATAAGCGTAAAAGTTAATGCCTTATTGCTCGATTTTACCATGTCAAAATGGGTATAGCGCAAGATACTTTCATATTCAGAAGAGTCAATACATCTTCCGGTAAATCTTAGACTAAGTGCCAGATCATCGTCTTCTAAGTCGCTGTCCCAATTAGCTCCCTGTAAAGTGATGACAAAGCTAGTTTCGTCAACCGTATCAAGGCTGAATATTACTGTTTTACTTTTGCCTCCGCCCGAGCCGGTATCGCAGGCTGTTATGGTAAATCCGATCATCGCAGCAAGGGCGATGCTTACGATAAGTTTTACAAGGTTCTTCATCAATTTCTCCTTTCTTTACGGCACATACGGCGGCTCGATTACCGCCGGCGGTGATGTAACAGAAATACTGCCGGTTCCGGCATTGACAACTGATCTGCCACCCGTCCCCGTTGCCCTTATCGTGCCGTCTGTGATTGTTATCGAGCCTGTCATATTGTTTTGAATCGCAATGCCGTCGTCTCCTGCCGCTTCAATCGTGCCGCCCGTGATCGTTACTGCTCCGTTGCCTTGATTAAGAACTGCCCTGTTGTTACCCCCCGTTGCCCTAATCGTGCCGTCTGTGATTGTTGTCGTGCATTCGTCAGCATTTGAAACCGCTGTGCTCGCATATCCCGTAACTTCAATAGTGCCGCCTGTTATGGTTAACGCTCCTCCGATGTTTGGAACCGCTGTACTCCAGTCTCCTGTTGCTCTAATCGTGCCGCCTGATATGTTTAACGTTCCCAAGGAAACTACCGCCCAGCTATTACCTGCTGTTGTTAAAAGCGTGCCGCCGGATATTGTAACCGTGCCGGTGCTTTGATCGAGAACTGCCCTGCCATTATCCCCCGTTGCTCTTATTATACCGCCTGATATAGTTACAGGACCGGTGGAAAAATTGTAAATTGCAGCCTGGTTCCCAGATGACTCGACCGTGCCGCCTGTTATGGTTACGGCGCCGTTTACATTGTTCCAAATTGTCCGGTAGCTTGAAGAAACCGTGCCCCCCGAGATGATTACCGAACCGGTAGAAGAATTTTGAATCGCACTCTGTCCACTAGTGTGCTCAATATCTGCTGTGCTGATTATGGATGCTCCGTTTTCAAGATGAATCGTAGTGAAGGGCCAGGGGGTTTTGGAAGTGATTTTGCCGGAAAGCATTATCTTCCCCCAGGCGGTTCCTCCTGTTCCGCCGTTAAAATTTACATATTCTGTACCTACATCCAATACGCTTGTATTATCGCCGAACTGTATGGCGCAGTCCTTGCCTGCGGCGTCGCCTCTTATTGAGTTAATGACGGTTTGGATAGGACTGTTTGCCGTTCCTATGGTCTGGGCATTTTTGACAGCGGTGAACGATGTACCGCTTCCGGTTATTATGTAAGGATCAAGGTTGAGTTCTTCAAGCGCCCCATACGCGGTATTCAGTTCCGCAAGGGCGGTGTTTACCTGCGCCTGTGTCGCATTCGTATTATCAAGCACATTTTTGGCAGCGGTCAGTTTTGCCTGGAACGCCGTCCATGTCGCATCAGTGTAGCTGCCTTGAGTGGTGTCTTTTAGCTCGTTGTACCTGTTTTGAAGCGCAGTTTTGTCAACGATACCAGGTCCACTTCCGCCCTGTGTTCCCGCTTTTTTCGCTGTTGTAAACGCGGTCATTGCCGCATTAAGTGCGGAATAGGCTTCGCCAATGTTGCTGCCGCTGTTAACAGCGGTTTCCGCTGCCGTTATGGCATTGTTTAGTGCGGCCATTTCCGCCTGTGTTACCCAAAAATTCTCTGGGGCTACATCGCTGCCGTCTGTGCTGACAACTGCGCTGCCTTTAAGAGTTTCGGCCTGGACAATAAGCGCCTGCAGATCGCTTGTGTCCGCTGGTTTTGTGCCGTCTTGCGGGATAAATGCTGCTATCGCCGCATTAAGCGCAGTTACTGCGTTATCAACCTGTTCCTGTGTTGTTGCCGCGGACCTTACAGTTTCAGCTTCTGTTATTGCGGCATTCAGGGCGTCCAGGGCAGCCTGTGTAACCCACTTTTGCGCGGGGGCAAATTCGCTGCCGGTTCCGCTGACGCTGACTTCCACTGCGGCTTTTGCGGCATTGGCGTTGGCAATAGCGGTATCAAGCGCTGTGTACACAAGCTGCGTCTCATTGCCGCCGCCGGAGCCGGTATCACAGGCTGTTATAGTGAATCCGATCATCGCTGCAAGGGCGATGCTTCCGGCAAGTTTTGCAAGGTTCTTCATAAATGACTCCTTTTACCCTTCCATGTTAAACCACAATTAAATGCCGCATATCCGTGTAAAACTCACAATTTTTAATAATATTCCATTACTAATGAAATAATTATTCCATTACTACTGGAATATTATTGATATATGGTATATAATCAAACCATGAGATTATCAGAAATAAAGGAAATTGGCGCCAGTCAAAAAATTGCGCTTGAAAAACTGGAAATGGGGATGGAACGCCTGCTTTTACCGTTATTACCCCGCATAAAAAGCCATGCCCTGGTTGTAAGTGGGATCAGGCGCTGCGGAAAAAGTACATTATTGCGGCAATTTGTCAAAAAGCAGAAAAAACAGTATTTTTACCTTAATTTTGACGATGTCCGCCTTGCACCTTTTTCATCCGTGGATTACGGGTTATTGGACAATGTAATTGCCGGTTCCGGTGCAAAATTGATCTTTTTTGACGAAATACAGTCGGCGGACCAATGGGAACTCTACGTCAGGCAAAAACTTGATGAGGGTTTTCAGCTTGCCATTACAGGTTCAAATGCCTCCCTGTTAAGCCGGGAATTGGGAACCCGTCTGACAGGCCGGCATCTAGTCAAAGAATTGTTCCCTTTTTCATACAAAGAATTTCTAACCTTTTTTAAGTTAAAAGCGGGCCCGCAATCCCTCTCTGATTATCTGGACAAGGGAGGGTTTCCCGAATACCTGAAAACGGGCAATGATGACATTCTTATACAATTGCAGTCAGATATTTTGCTGCGCGATATAGCTGTAAGATACGGGATTCGAGACACTTCATCTTTACGGCGCTTGTTCGTATATCTGGTTTCCAATCCTGCACAAATGTTTTCACCCAGCAAGTTAACAACTATTGCCGGTGTTAAATCTCCCACTACGGTACTTGAATATATTTCGTATTTGGAAAGTACGTATCTTATTCAGCTTTTGCCATGCTTTGCATGGTCGTTAAAAACTCAAAGCCTTAGCCCCAAAAAAGCGTATATTTTAGATACCGGCCTGATTAAGACCGGCTCTGTTTCATTCAGCGGTAACCTGGGCGCTTTGCTGGAAAATTTTGTTTTTAACACCCTGCGTTTAAAAACAAAAGACCTTTTTTATTTTTCCGGTAAGAAAGGCGGCGAGTGCGATTTTATTGTTTCCCCGCACGATAAGCCGTCATGTATTCAGGTATGCTGGGAATTAACAGCGGAAAACCAGGACAGGGAAATTAACGGCGCCATTGCTGCCATGGACTTTTTTAACCTTGGCATAGGAAAAATTATTACATTTAACACCGAAGATATAATTCAAACTGCAGGAAAGAAGATCGAGGTTGTTCCGGCATGGAAGTTTGGTATAATTTAAGCAAAAGCCGTGGTGTATAAAACGAGATATCCCTGCGACAGTTTAAAGTTTTTGTACTTCTTCGCGGCTGGAAAAGCCGGTTTTAAAATAAATTTTGCTTACATAGTTTTCTACTGTCCTGTGGCTAATACACAGCGCACCGGCAATTTGCTTATTTGTTTTATTTTGTTTAAGCAGATTGATCACATCGATTTCCCGTTTTGAGAACTTAGCGTAAATGCGGAAATTCTCGTTTAATTTGATATTTAGCTCGTTTGAAATGTACACTTTACCGTCAAGTATTGTATCTATTGCTTTTAGCAATTCCGCCTTTCCGCCTGTTTTTGATAAAAAGCCTGCGGCCCCCAGTTTCATGGCGGTCTGTATTTTAAATGAATCTCCAAGTGCGGAGCAAACCAGTACAGGCGGCTTTGGGACTTTTTTATCATGGCAATATTTTTCCAGCATGGGAAGAAAATCAAGCCCGTTTTCTTCGCCTAACAAGAGGTCAAGAATAATAAGTGATGGCAGCGTTTTGGATTTTTCGATAATGCTCATTGCCTGTACAAGCGATTCCGCCTGAACGCAGGATGTAAATATGCCCGTTGTCTCGATAATTGAGGCTATGCCGGCATTTAACAGCGGGTGATCATCAATCAGCATTATTTCCATTACTGTTCCTTTCCTGAGGGTGAATGAGAAGGAATTTCCAGGCAAACCAGGGAGCCTTCCCCCGGTTCAGTGATTATTTTAAGAACACCGCCGAGTATTGCAGCGCGTTCCTTCATGCTGATAATGCCTATGTGTGATTTTTCAATGCCGGATATAATCTGCCCGTTATTATCCAAAGGGGATATAAAACCTTTCCCATCATCACTAATACTGATAAAAACAGTTCCATTTTGCGCCAGACACATTGTAACGATGGCCTCTTTCGCATCGGAATGTTTTTCGATATTCGCAAGGGCTTCCTGAACAATGCGGAAAACCTGCAGCCTTTTTTCCATGGTAAGAAAATCCAGCTTGATGGTATCGTCTATATCAGAGCGGCAGTCAATCCCTGTTTTTTCGCATAGATCAAGGCAAAGCTGCCTTAGAGCATCAGGCAGTTCACTGAAGCGAAAATCGGGGGGTATCAGATCGCTGCATAAGCCCTGAGTCTTTCTGATCAAAGCCGCCATTATGGGCACTGTTTTGGCACTGAGTTTTTCCCTTTCACTTTTTTCTTCGGTATTACCCATTTTTTCCGTTTCCAGCAGCACGTAACGCATATCCTGAATAACAGTATCGTGTAATTCACGGCTTATTCTTGAGCGCTCCTCATCCTGGGCAAGCATGTAGGCATGGGAAAAAACCATTGTATCGGCTTCCCGTTTTAATGAATGGACAAGGGACTGATGCAAAAACCGGACAAGCATAGCGATAATCAGAATGAAGACAATTAGTGCAATAAGCAGTTTAAAATACGAAGAACCTATATGGCGCTGCGTATCCCCGTCAATAATGAGCAGGCCGATAAGAACTCCGGAAATTTCAGCGGATACTGCCTGGGCCTTTTCAATGTCCCCCGAAACGACGGAATCACGAAGAAGCAATGTCAAATCCGAAGCAACGCTTAGTTCCTGAATATCTGCGGGAAGCAAAGGACCGAAGCTGCGCACAGTATGCGGTGAAAAAGGAATGGCGCGGTATGTACGGTACAAATCAGATTTTTGAAATTCCTCCAGCGACAAATAAAAAACATCGATAGTGCCGGCTAATGCCTCGTCTAAAGTTACGGTATTATCTGCACCGGCCAGGTTTTCCGTAAAAAGCCGGTCAATTACAGTCCATTGGTTCACTATGTCCTGTATGCCGGGGCTCTTATCGCGGGCAGCACAGGATAAAAAGGGCAATAATAAAATAAATACCAGTAGTTTTCTCAATAATCGCTTTCCTTTGTGTTAGGTTTTGCAAATACATTGTATGCAAAAATACCTGTTTTTGATATACTGCACGTATGGCACTTGATCGGTCAAAAGTAATTAAACTTACTATCCTGTGCATTTTGGCTGCCCTGATGAATATTTTTACTACCATTATTTTCAGGGATTATCTTGGACTGCCGCTTTACATCGATACCGTATTTACCGCGGCGGTCGCTTTTGCGGCCGGTCTTATACCAGGTATTGCAGTTGCTGTTCTTGGCTGGTTTATTCCATGCCTTTACTATAATCATTTCAATTTTTATGTCTTTTGCAGTATAGCGGAAGTATTGCTGATATGCGCCCTTAAACCCGCCGCCCCGGAAATCTCCCGTTTTGATCCAAAAGAAAAAATCATTGCCTCTTACACCGGTCTTGCCGCAAAGCTCATATTACTGTATGTCGTCTGCGCTGTTTCAATCAGCGTTTTGGGCGGGATCATAAATTATGTGTCGGATGTTTTTCTTGAAATGCATTTACGCTACTACAGCGTAGAAGATACTTTTAAACTTGGCCTTATGATGAGCAATCTGCCGGCTCTCGCCGTGAATATTTTATCGCGGATTCAGGTGAACATTGTCGACCGCTTCATCGTAATTTTCGGCGGGTATTTTATTTCCCGGGGATTGATAAAAATCGCTCCCCGCAATGTTCGCTGAAGTATTCCAGCCAGCGCTGTTCGACGCCGGTGAGTGTCTGCTCCCGGTTTATAAGATTTTTCAGATAATTCCCCCATTTTAAGTTATCGCAGAAAAAGGCGAAAAAACGGCGGGCGCGTGAAATGTGAAATTCCGGCGGCTGGTGGCCGGCCAAAAGCTCCAAAAACCTTGAGCCTGTTTCTTCCAGGTTAACAGAGTATCCGTCAGCGCCGGCTCCTTCGATAATTTTCCTCGCAGCGGCAAAAATCCAGGGCTGCCTTACCGCCGCCCGGCCAGCCATAACAGCGTCGCACGGGCCGGCTGCCCGGCCGGCCAGATCGGCCGCACTGGCTATGTCCCCGTTTCCGGCTACCGGAATGCCCAGTTCCTGTTTCAGGGCGGCCACATATTCCCAGCGGGCACGGCGTTTGAATTTTTCAAAAACCGTCCTTGGGTGCAAAATAATCAGCTCTGTCCCCTCAGCCTCCAGCCGGCGGCAAAAAGCGGCCAAATAATCAAAATCGTCCTGAAAGCCAATGCGCAGTTTAACGCTTAATCTTCGCCGCACTGCCGGCCTTACTTTGGCAATAAGCTGCCCCGCCTTCTCCATGGAAGCCATCCAGGCTGCGCCCGCTCCGCTTTTTCGTATTAATGGGGCGCTGCAGCCCATGTTTATATCAATTCCGGCACATTCTAATCCGTCCAAAAAAGCCGCGGCACGGGTTATTTGGACGGCATCAGAGCCGACAAGCTGAAAAATAAGTTTTTCCGGGCACGGCCCCGGGTCGATATACCATTTTTCAAAGGGGCCGCCGGCAAATAGGGCGGCGGCGCTGATCATTTCGGTAAAATACTCGTCACATCCCCCAAAACCATGAATAAGTTCACGCAGCGCCCTGTGACTCAGCTCTGCCATTGGGGCAAGTTGTAAAAAAGCGTCCATTGTCTTCCATATAACCTGAAATAGCTTTTCAGCCTTGACTAGTTTTATACTATACCATATAGTTTAATAAATAGGAGCGTACCGCATGATAGCTAAGGGTGATATAACCACCATCAATGAAAAGACAGCCGAGGGAATAAAACCTGAAGGGATTCCGTACAGGGTTCTGATTATTGACGACTCCATGTTTATTGCAAAACAGCTTGGTCAGATTTTTACTTCTGAGGGTTTTGAGGTTGCGGATACTGCGGCGGACGGAGCCCAGGGTGTAGAGAAATATAAGGCGCAGCATCCGAAAATTGATCTTGTTACCCTGGACATAACCATGCCGGTAATGGACGGCGTTTCCGCACTGGAAAAAATTCTTGAATTTGACAAAAAGGCCAATATTATTATGGTCAGCGCCCTGGGAAAGGAAGATGTAGTCAAGAAATGCCTGTTAATGGGAGCAAAGAGCTACATTGTCAAGCCCCTCGACCGTAAAAAAGTGCTCGAAAGGGTAATTTCCGTTCTTAAACGGCAATAACTAACCCCTTATTCAGCGTCATGAAAGCTCAGCTTATAAATGAAGGGGTGTATTGTATACACGCCGATATTCATACCTCGGATCTCTTCGAAGGAATTTGGCCGATCCCGAAAGGTGTCTCTCTGAATGCCTATATAGTCAGGGGTGATAAAACCGCTCTTGTCGATCTGGTGCGTGACTGGACAGGGGCCCCACAGCAGTTTGCGGACTGTCTTTCCTCCATCGGCCTGTCTTTTTCCGATATAGATTATCTGATTCTAAACCATCTGGAGCCGGATCATACTGGTTGGCTAAAAGAATTTATGGAGCAGAATTCAAAAGTTGAAATTATCGCCACACAAAAGGGCTGTAATCTCGCAAGGAGTTTTTACAAGGAAACGGCCGCAATGCGCGCGGTAAAAGACGGGGATACCCTGGATTTGGGCGGCAGAGTTTTAAGTTTCTTCGAAGCTCCAAACCTGCACTGGCCTGAAACAATGGTAACCTGGGATGCAGTGTCAGGAACCATGTTCACATGCGATGCTTTCGGTTCGTTCGGCGCGCTTGGGGATCGTGTTTTTGATGATGAGTTCGACAGCGCCGAACACGTTTTCTTTGAAGAAGAAACCCTGCGTTATTACGCCAATATCGTATCATCCTTTTCGTCTTTTGTGGAAAAGGCGGCACAGAAATTACGCGATCTGCCGATCAAGTGCATTGCTCCCAGCCACGGAATTGTATGGCGGCGGAATCCGGAAAAAATTATCGAACGTTACCTGCGATACGCTTCGTGGGCAAAGGGTCCGGCTGATAAGAGTGTTGCTGTTATATGGGGCTCCATGTACGGCAATACCGAAGCCGGTGTGAATGCGGTTATCCGCGGGATCGAGCGGGAAGGAGTACTGTATACCAAACGCAGGGTTCCCGATGACAACATCTCCTGGGTATTGATGGATGCTTACCGCAGTTCCGCCATGGTTCTTGCCATGCCTACTTATGAATACGCAATGTTCCCGCCCATGTCTTATGTTCTGGACATTTTCCGGCGCAAACATATTTTCGGAAAAAAGGTTCTGCGAATCGGATCTTCCGGCTGGGTCGGCGGTGCGAAAAAAGACTACGAAGCGGCGATTGAAAACTTAAAATGGGAAAACATGGAATCTTTTGAATGGTTTGGTTATCCTTCAACAGAAGATTTGAAAACCATGGAGGAAAAGGGCGCCGAACTTGCCCGCAGTATAAAATAATAAGAGAGCACGCCATGAAAAAATCTGCAAAACCTGTCTGTCTGTTTAACGGAACCGTTCTTACCGGCTTTGCGTCCATGGAAGACTGCGCCGTACTGGTGGAAGACGGTCTTGTTTCCGATGTCTTTTCAAAAAAACGCATGGATAACAGACGTTTTGAATCCAATGTCCGTTTTATTGATGTAAACGGGGCGTACATTGCCCCCGGCTTCATCGATACACATATCCATGGTATCGGCGGTTATGGTACCGAGGATGCCGGCATCAGCGAGCCTGTGGGGCGGGATTCGGTAATTTACATGTCTGCTCTGCTTGCCGAACGGGGAGTAACGGCTTTTAATCCGACACTGTATCCCTCGGAGCCGGATCACATGCTTAAGGCAGTCAGGGAAATTGCATCCGCAGCAGGAATGGAAGAGGGCGCGCGGATTATGGGACTGCATCTTGAGGGCCCCTTTATTTCGCCGCGCCGGCTTGGGGTGCAAAAAGCGGATACCGTTCAGCCGGTGGACATTCATTACATGGAAAAACTCTGGGAAGCATCGTCGGGGCGCATTGTAAACATGACTGTCGCCCCCGAATTAAAGGGAATGAGGGAACTTGCGCTGTTTTGCATTAAAAAAGGGATTGTTTTGCAGGCCGGCCATACAGACGCGGAATACGAAAATATGGTCGAAGGGATGCAGGCGGGCATTCTGCATTCCACTCATCTTTTTAACGCCATGCGCAGGCTGGATCACCGTAACCCGAACGCGGTTGGGGCAATACTTATACACCCAGAGATGTCCTGCGAAATTATTGCCGATAATTTCCATGTACACCCGGATTTATTCAAGCTGCTTCTGCGGGACAAGCCCATAGATAAAATAGTGCTGGTAACGGACGGGCTAAAACCGACGGATCAAAAGGAATGCCTGCTTAAGGCAAACCATGAAGAAGTTTATTTTAGCGAGGGAGCTTTCCGCAGAAAAGCCGATAATGTAATAGCCGGTTCCGGGCTTACGATGATGCGCGGAATAAAAAACCTTGTTTCCGGCGGTTTCTCGCTGGAAGATGCCGTAAAAACAGCCTCTTCCAATCCGGCGCAAGTTATGCGCTACAACAGCCAGGGCGCCATTATCCCCGGCCGTTTTGCCGATATTACTGTTTTTGATAAAAATTTTGAAATAATACTGACCGTGATTGGCGGTCATATTACATACGAAAAGTAAAAGGAGTAAAGATGCGTCTTGTAATTCATCAAAGTTATGAAAAAGCCAGTTGTTGGGCTGCCGGTTATATTGCCGGCAGGATTAGTTCGCATAACAGCGGCAAGCCCTTTGTCCTGGGCCTTCCGACAGGATCGAGCCCTCTTGGGATATACAGGGAGTTCATTAAAATGAACCGTGAAAAAAAACTTTCTTTTTCACAGGTGCGTACTTTTAACATGGACGAGTATGTTGGTCTGCCGGCCGAGCATCCGCAGAGTTATCATTATTTTATGATGGATAATCTGTTTAACCATGTTGATATCGATCGCAAACATGTACATATTCTGAACGGCATGGCAAAAGACCTTGTGGAAGAATGCCGCCTTTACGAAGAAGCCATCGCCGCCGAGGGAGGCATCGAGCTTTTTCTGGGCGGCATGGGCAGCGACGGCCATATCGCCTTTAACGAGCCGGGCTCCTCCCTTGCCTCCCGGACAAGGATTAAAACCCTTAACGAAGAGACATTAGCGGCTAACGCCCGCTTCTTCGAAGGCGATCCGTCGAAAGTGCCGGCTACCGCCCTTACCGTGGGGGTGGGAACCGTAATGGATGCCAGGGAAGTTGTAATCATCGTTAATGGAAAAAACAAGGCAAGGGCTCTTAAGGCTGTTGTGGAAGAAGGGGTTAACCACATGTGGACTCTTTCATGCCTGCAAATGCATCCCAGGGCGATGATTGTCTGCGATGAAGACGCCGCCGAAGAGTTGCAGGTAAAAACTTACAGGTACTTCAAAAATATTGAGAAAGCTAATATTTAATTATTTACTTTGCGCCCTGTTTTTTGTGCCCCCGTTTTGCGCGGCTCAGACGGATCATCTAACGGCTTTTTCCGACCCGTCGAGGCTTTGGGGGAACGGTATTGAGCGGGTTATTGAAGAAGCCTATAGATTATTTTTTAAGACCAGGATCATCGACGGCAGGGTGTTCAATATAAGAATGCCCTTTGCCGAGAACCACGAAAGAGACATATTTACCGATACAAGCTGGGAGTTTCTGGGAAGCGGCAAGGGCAGCCCCCAAATGCTTTGGCCCGTAATAGAAGACCTGATAGATTCCGCTTCTTTCAGGGAATATCTGGACGTTCTCTCGTCGGGAAGAGAGCAGGTGATCATTTTTGATCTTCCCGCCCAAAGCTGGAGCAGCACCACGGATCTTTTTGACATAGCCCGTATGAAAGCCGGTTCCTACCGGGGCCTTCCGCACAAACCCTATGTGCTTGTTAACGGCAGGGGTATTCAGGAAAGCGATCTTTACAATTATTTGTACTGTGTCGGGCATGTCGGGGTGGATTGTTCAGGCTTTGTCTGGCATATTCTTTCGTACATAGGCAGGCATGGCGGCATTGATCTGGGCGGGGTGTTAAGCCGGGCGCTGGGAGTTCCCAGAGGAGCCGACGCTTCCTATTATGCCGGTACATCTTTTTTTAATTCAAGAAGTTCGCATATTATTCCTGTTGATGACAAAATCAGTAATCTTCGCCCGGCCGATATCATCCTTTTCAGGGGCAGGGACGGCGAAATGGCCCATGCCGCAATTATTCAATCAATAAACTACTCGATTGGAATCATTCGTTATCTGCAAAGCACCGATGAAGCGCCCCTGCTTGAACGCGGCGCCCATGAATCATTTATCTATTTTAACCCTGCCAATACCGGCGTTTCCCTAAGCGACCCCAGCCTTACATGGACGCAGAGGCGCTTCGCCCCGTTTCCGGGCGAAAAAGACAGCGCCTTTTCCGGCGACGGTGAACGATACCGGGCCTACAGCGAGCATGGCGGCGGCAGGGTAGTGCGCCTTAGGCCGCTGCTTTCTATAATAGACCGCTAGAAATTTACCGATAATAATAAATATAATAGACTCACAGATATTAATAAAAAGGAGTAAAAAAGAGGTATGAAGACAGTCCTCGTCGTGGATGACAGTATAATCATGAGGGATATTGTAAAGAATATCCTGATGGAATTGAAAATTCAATGTCAATTTTTGGAAGCATCGAACGGGAAGAAGGCATTGCAGCTTCTGGAAACCAACAAGATAAATATAGTCTTTTTGGACTGGAATATGCCCGAAATGGACGGCCTGGAATTCCTGAAAAAAGTCAGGGCCATGCCCGACTATGAGCAGCTGCCCATCGTTATGGTAACTTCCGAAGCGGCCAAGTATGACATGGTCGAGGCCCTGCACTGCGGAGCCACCGATTACATTGTAAAGCCTTTGGAGAGCAAGGTCTTTTTGGAAAAGCTTTCCGAGATTGCATTTTAGGAGTTGGATATGGAACAATTCATTCAGCCATTTATTAAGATAGTAGAGAATGTTTTTCGCGTTGTATGTAAAACGGACGTTACGTCGGGCAGGGTATTCTTCGTTTCCAAGGACGAATACGAGTCCAACTGGGATATTTCCGGCATAATCGGGCTTTCCGGGCAGGTTATCGGAGCGGTAGCAATTTCACTTAAGGACAAGACCGCCTGTCAGGTTACCAAGATTCTGACCGGCAAGGATCATGATCATATTGATACGCTTGTCTCGGATACCATAGGTGAAATTATAAATATAATTGTCGGGAACGTAAAAAAAGATTTTGAGGAAGAACTTAGAATAAAAATTTCGCTCCCTACAATTATTAAAGGGAAAGCCCATTCAATAGTCTGGCCAAACGAAAAAACCAGAATTATCTGCATACCTTTCACGATTTTTTCAGATCATGAAATGTGCCTTTCTGTGGCGGTGGATCCGACAAAATAAAAATAAAAATAATAAGGAAAAAACATGAAACTGGCCTGGAAACTTTCAATCCCGCAAATCAGCATCGTTGTAGTTCTTGGCCTGGTTGCGTTCATTACGATAAATTCATCGTTTATGGGTATGCGCAATCAGTACGTCAGGGATATCGTTGAAAACCGATTTCAGCTCATTACCAGTGGAATTGAAGCCAGTGCGCAAAAATCCGTTAGTGAAGCTTCCGTGTTTGTAAGATTGCCGGTTGTGATGCAGGCTTATGAAATGGCGGGCAGGGGCAATATTTTTGATATCTATTCGCCGCAGGCCCAGGAAGCCCGTGAATTTTTGCGAAGGGAACTCGCCCCCATGCTGGACAGCCATTACAATGCGACGGGAAGCCGGCTCCAGCTGCACTTTCACCTTTCAAATTCGCACAGCCTTGTCCGCTTGTGGCGCGACAGACAGACTATAGTTGACGGAGTATGGGTTGATATTTCCGAGGATCTTCGCCCTGTACGGCAGACAGTCGTAGACGTAAACACAAGCGGCGAAGTAGCAAGGGGCATAGAACCGGGCAGCGGCGGTTTTTCCATCCGGGGGGTAATTCCCGTAATTGCGCCTAACGGCAGGCAGATTGGGTCTGCTGAAGTCCTTCAGGAATTCGAGCCGGTTATTGAGAATGTAATCGAAGAGGGACGTGTTTTTATTTCCCTTTATGCTAACAGCGAACTGCGGGAAATCTCGGTAGAATTGCAGGATCAGGAAAGATATCCGCCCAAGGGCGATTTTATGCGCGTTGTCGAGGCAAGGGACGGCGCTGTTGAAGATTTAATAACCCCGGAACTTCTTTCCAGGGGAAAAGAAGGCATCTACTTTGAGGATCACCCTGCCATGACCCTGGCGACTTACCCGCTTGCCGATTATCGCGGAAACCAGGTTGGGGTAATAGTCTGCGCGATTGACACTGTCTCTATAACCGCACTTGCAAATGCGGCTTCTGTTATTCTGGCAATCATGCTGGCAGGTATGGCCATTGGCCCCACATTTGCGCTTTTAATACTGCTGCGAAGGCTTGTTACAAGTCCGCTGAACATGGTCACAAAAACAATCCATGAAATAGCCGATAACACGGCTGACCTTAGCAAGCAGCTTCCCAGCCATCAAAAAGATGAAATCGGAGAATTATCAAGGTGGTTTAATAAACTTACAGCCGAACTTTACGCAGAAATCTCCCAGGAAAGAGACATAATCGAGACCATGAAGGATAATATCAAACAGGGTATTTTCCTTATGGATAAGGATATGAAAATTCTTCCCCAATACTCCAAACCCCTGATAGCCATTCTTTCATTTTATGAAACGGAACTGGCAGGGAAAAATTTTCTCGATATTCTTGCCTCATCCCTGGACACAAAGCAGCGCAAGATCATGCAGGGTTACTTTTCGATGATGTTCTCCAAATCCAAAAGCTCCAAGGTTCTTGAAGCAGCCAATCCCATTTCTGAATTTGAGTACAAGATCGACAACAAAACCAAAATTCTCAGTACAAGGTTTCAGCTTATTGAGCAGTCAAAAGGAGAACCTGTTGTAATAGGATTAATCCAGGACATAACAAGGGAAAAAGAATACGATTTGGAGATAAAGGCGCAGAAGGAAGCCAAGGAAAGGGATATGAATGATATGTTCGAAGTCATTCAGATCGACCCGATAGTGTTCCAGGATTTTATCGAGGATACCGAAGCCAATTTTAATTATTTGAATACGATTCTAAAAGACAAAAGCCAAACTGAAAGGCATGTGGTTACAAAGTTTTTTCATGTTGTACATTCTACAAAGTCCAATGCCCAAATCCTTGGCCTTGATAATTTTGCCGGTAAACTTCATGCGCTGGAAAATGATGTAAAGGCGGTATCCAACAGGGAAGATGTCGGCTCAGATGAAATTTTATCACTGGCAATAAAGCTGGAAACCATAATGCAGGAAAAAGATTCCTATATAAAAATATTCAAAAAGATTGAAGCATATAGGGCCGCCAACAAGCTGGATTCTGTCCTTCTTCACGGGATGAACAGGGCGGTAGAAAAACTTGCCGAAGAAACCAATAAAAAGGTTGAACTTAAAAAAGAGCATTTGGATTTGGGTATCATTGGCTCCAAACTCAGAAAGCCGATAAAAGATATTTTATTCCAGTGTGTAAGGAATTCAATTTACCACGGTATTGAGACTGTGGAGGAAAGGACAGAAAGGAATAAAAGGCCAAGCGGCCTGCTGACGTTCAGCGTCAGGAATGTCAACGGCAATGCAGAGATAGTATTTTCCGATGACGGCCACGGATTGGACTGGGATAAAATTAAAGCCAGGTATCTTGAACTTCACCCCGGCGCCCAGGATACAAGCAAGAAGGCGCTTCTTGCATCAATTTTTACCCCTGAGTTTTCTACTTCCGATGAAATCAGCATGGTTGCTGGACGCGGAGTGGGGCTTTCACTGGTCAGAGATATCGTAAAAGAAAACGGCGGGGCTATCAGCGTAAACTCTTCCGATCATGGCCTTTCCCTGAAATTTACATTCCCTCTGCCGTAAAAGGGATAGGAGTTGTTATGGCTGAAAATAATAAAGATAGTTCCATTAACCAGGACAGTAAACAACAGGATGAATCCGGTGTAATGAACAGACGGATTATGGTTCTGGGCTTATCACTAACCCTTATAATTGCAGTTGTTTTTACGATAGTTTCACTTGTAAACTTATCCAGAACAACCGAGCAGAACATAAGGACAACTGCAGAATTAACCATGCACAGGCTTACTTTGAGTATTAAAGATACTTTTACTCCGGCCATTGATTTGTTAAATTCTGCTGCCGTTATTATTTCGCTCATTGATGATTTCGATGAGCTGCACAGAATCACACACGAAATGGCAAAAACAGTAGAAAATGTTCATGAAATTTTTTATGGTACCATAGAATCCCGTTTTGCCGGAGGGCAGTTCCTGGCCTCCACCTATTTTGATTATTACGGATCGAATCCTGAATGGGACCAATGGATAAGACCGTGGTTTATTGCCGGCATTGAAAACCCCGGCACCCTCCAGATTATTAACCCTTATGTGGATACCCAAACATGGAGGACGGCTGTTGCAATGTCCCGGACCATACACGCCCTTGACGGGCGGATTAAAGGTGTCGGCGGAACCAACATATTTCTGGATGATCTTATCGAAATCGTCAGTAATCAAAGGGTAACCAGCGACGGTAAAACTTTTATAGTAAATGATGAGGGGTTGTACCTTATACACGAGGATATTTCTTTAGTATTAAACGAAAACTTTTTTGAAGTCGAAGGGAAAGAACTGGACAGGGACTTTTTATCAGGCCTGCAGGTCAGGATTATCGGAAGGAATTATTGGGCTGCAATCCCTGTTTCGGACACCAACTGGTATGTAGTTTCAATGGGTTCTACTGCGGAGCTGGATAGTGTTTTTACCAGAGTTTTAATGATAACTATTATTTCAAGTGCTGCAATGGCGTTTATTGCGATTTTTATATCCCAGCGTATGTTAAGGCAAATCAGTACACTCAAGGAAAGAACAGAAGCCAAACTCTATGCTGAAATCACACGGGAAAGAGATATCATTCAGACCATGCAGGATAATATCCATCAGGGAGTCTTCCTTATGGATCAGGAATATAAAATTCTTCCCGAGTATTCCAAACCCCTGGTTACCATCCTTTCTTATTATGGTGAAGAATTGGCGGGGAAGAATTTCCTCGATATTCTTGCTTCATCTTTGGACACCAGGCAGCTTCAGACCATGAAGGCTTATTATTCGATGATATTTGCGAAATCCAAGAGCGTTAAAGTTCTTGAAGCGGCAAATCCCATTTCCGAATTTGAGTATAAAATTGATGACAGGACAAAAATCCTCAGCTCAAGATTTGGCCTTATAGAAAAAGCCGATTCCGAACCATTAATCATTGGTATGCTGCAGGACGTTACCAGGGAAAAAGAGTTTGACACGGAACTAAAGGCGCAGAAGGAAGCCAAAGAAAGGGAAATGAATGATATGTTCGAAGTCATTCAGCTCGACCCTGTTGTGTTCCAGGATTTTATTGAAGATACCGAAGCTAACTTTAATTATTTGAATACCATTCTAAAAGATAAAAATCAGACAGAAAAACAGGTAGTTACAAAATTTTATCAGATTATCCATGCCACAAAGGCCAATGCCCAAATTTTGGGGTTTGACAGCTATGCTAAAAAACTTCACGCCTTTGAAGATGACATCAAGACAGTATCCGCCGGCGCAGAGATCGGCAAGGATGAAGTTTTGGCTCTGACGGTAAGGCTGGAATCCATTATGCAGGAGAAAGATACCTACATAAAAATGTTCAAAAAGATAGACACATTCAGAGCTACCAACAGGCTGGATTCCATTCTTCATCATGGTCTTAACAGGGCTGTTGAAAAACTTGCGAAAGAAACAAAAAAGAAGGTTGAGCTTAAAAAAGAGCAATTGGACCTGGATATTCTTGGCTCCAAACTCAGAAAACCCATCAAGGATATTTTATTCCAGTGCGTAAGAAATTCAATTTACCACGGCATTGAGACTGTAGATGAAAGAATTAAATTGAATAAAAGGCCGGGCGGTCTGCTGACTTTCGGTATTAGAAATGTAAACGGCAAGGCGGAAATCTCCTTCTCCGATGACGGCCATGGGCTGGACTGGGATAAAATAAAAGCCAGACATCTCGAACTTCATCCCGATGCCCAGGACACAAGCAAGAAGGTGCTTCTTGCGTCAATTTTTTCTCCCGAATTTTCAACTTCAGATGAAGTAAGCATGGCCGCTGGCCGGGGAGTGGGGCTTTCACTGGTCAGAGATATCGTAAAGGAAAACGGCGGGGCCATCAGCGTAAATTCATCCGACCATGGCCTTTCCCTGAAGTTTACATTCCCATTGCCCAAAAATTAAAATAGTTGCATTATAGTGGGGGGGGAATTATGCATTCGGTAATTGAGAATTTAAAAACACGCGGGTTTTTTCAGCAGTGTACTGATGTCGAGGGTCTTTCAAAACTGATGGACGAAGGTCCGGTAACATTTTACATAGGCTGTGACCCGACAGGGCCGTCTTTGCACATAGGCCACATGGTTCCGTTTTTCGCGTACCGGCATCTTCGCGAGGCCGGACACAAGGGCATCGCGCTAATCGGCGAGGGTACTGCCAGGATTGGCGACCCGTCCGGTAAAACCGAAATGCGCAAAATGTTAAATTATGAAACACTGGATGCCAATGGCAAGTCCATAGCCGCTCAGCTTGACAGGTTTATCGGTTTCGACGGAAAAAATGCCTGGACTGCCAACAACAAAGACTGGCTTGCCAGCCTTAATTATATTGATTTTCTGCGCGAGATAGGCAGCCACTTTTCCGTAAACCGTATGCTGACATTCGAAGCCTATAAAAAAAGACTGGAGACCGGTCTTTCATTTGTTGAATTCAATTATCAGCTTTTGCAAAGCTACGATTTTCTTGAATTGTACCGCCGTTACGGGAACCGTCTGCAAATCGGCGGGGACGATCAGTGGGGGAATATTGTCGCCGGCGTTGACCTGATCCGCCGCATCGAAGGCGCCGAAGTTTTTGGAATGACCTTTCCGCTTGTAACCACTTCGTCCGGTGAAAAAATGGGTAAAACTGAAAAGGGCGCACTTTTTCTCGATCCGGCAATGACGAGCCAGTATGATTTTTTTCAGTATTGGCGTAACATTCAGGATTCAGATATTCTGCGCTTTTTATTGATGTTTACTTTTTTGTCCGCAGAAGAATGCCGTGCGTTATGCGCCGCCGGCAAAAATCCCAATGAAGCCAAGGAGCGTCTTGCATGGGAAGTAACGGCCCTTATTCACGGCAAGGAAGAAGCCGACAAGGCTCTTGCCGGCGCGAGAGCCGCCTTTGGCGGGGTTGCCTTCAGCGGTATCGAAGGCGCCGATAAAGGCGCCATGCCCCAAAAAGAACTCTCGCTGTCCAAATTTAATGCCGGTTACAATGTGGTCGATCTGTTTGTTGATGCAGGGCTCGCCTCGTCCAAGAGCGAAGGCCGCCGCCTGGCAGAGCAGGGCGGGGCGTTTGTATCGGCAGGCGGCGGAGAGCTTTCTGCGGTCGGCGATGTTACCGCTCTTATCGGGGCTGAAAAACTGAACAAGGACGGGGAAATAATTTTGCGCGCCGGCAAGAAGCGGTACATGCTTGTGCGGGCAAAATAGAGCTCTTACTTTGTCAACGCGGCGGCGATTATCATCTGTATAGCTTCTTCATTCATGGGGCCGGCGTTGTTTTCCAGCGTGCGTCTTGCCCCCGGAAGAATGCTGGCGTTTACATCTTGTATAATCCTCATTCTGATATAGACATACTTAACGCCGTTAATGGTTACTTCTTCGACAAGCCGTGTTGAAAAAAGATTTTTTATATCCCTGTTGGTCTCGCTGTCTGCGGAAAGCTGCCTTATTTCGATCACAAATCTGCTATCAGTATTTTCTGTAGGTCTTACCGCTGCGCGGTAGGGAGTTTTTATTTGAATGCCCAGTGGTATTATCGTTATTGATACAAAATCGGCGATTGTTTCACCGGCTGTCCGGCTGATGATCGTTGTATTTATTTTGCTTCTTTTTCCGCTGTAATATTTGTCCTGGTTATCAATGTCCAGCAATACAGTTCTAACCTGGGACAGGCTGACCTGATCCGTAAAAGCATGAATGTCTGTTTCCAGAGTGAACCAGTTCCTGCCAAGCGGCGTTGCAAGAGCGGGTTTTACCATGGTGGGCCTGTTTAGCAGGAGTTCCAGCTGGCTTTCTGCACCGGGGGCCAGCCTGGCGGCATCCGCCTGGGCATATAAATTTAGGGCGCCCGTTGATAACAGCAGAATGTGGAAAAAATATTTTTTCATACAATACATTATGATGAGCGGAATACCCCTTTTCAAGTATTCCAAAATTTCAATTTTAATAATATACTTATTCTGTTAAAAAGGAGCAAAAGTTTTGTTTTGCGCGCCTGTCCGCCGTCCTGCTCCTAAAAGGAGAGTTTCCATGAAAAACCCCGGCAAACCTGTCTCCAGCCTGTGTTTCCTGTCTTACGCTTTTCTCTTCTCACTTTTAATTTTTCTCTTCTCTGGTTGTGATCTTTTTTCCGTCAATACAGATAATGATCTTCTTAAAAAAATAGACGAGGAGATCGCCTGGGCGAATGCGGAAAAGATTACGGTTGCGGTGGCATACCCGCAGGAATGGGGAATAAGCCCCCAAATTGCCGGGTGCTACGATGCCGTGCGGACGAAAGAAACCCCGCGTAAGGGTTACCCTTTTAATGTTGAATTTACTCCGAGCAGCGGGTACGGCTTTATAAAATGGATAGCATTCAGTAACGATGCTTATGCGGATATTTCGGCTTCCATTAGGACCATATCTCTTGAACAAGCGGAAAAACTCGCGCTTGACGAAAACAGCGTAAGCATTACTAATGAATATTTAACACACACGAGCACTTATTCAGTAACCGTCACTGTCAAGATTTCCGATCCTGTAACGATTGTACCGTTTTGCGATAATCGGCCATATATTGTAATGAGCGATCCGCCGCTTGCCGGGTCGGGGCTTATCTATGCACGTACCAAGGAAGTCAGAATACACTTTTCTATGAAATTGGATTTTGAAGATAATCAAGAAATACCTTTTGGAAACGATACGATACAGATAACCGGACAGGCGTTAATCGCAAGCGATAAGTGGGATAACCCTGAAAACTCATTTGAGACGCCTGTTTATATTTATTACCCGGAGCAGAATTTCAATTATATAAGTATAAAGGCGAAGCCGGGTGATGATGAAATGCCGCCTGAAAATTTTCTTGTTTCTGTAACAGTGGCAGCCGGGGAGAATGCCAAAATTGTTGATGCGGTTAATAAGAATAGCATGGCCGCTCCTGTAACAATCACCTACCGTACCGGTACCGAAAAGATAACAATGGGCTACAAGGCGACCAATGTTTGGGCAGTCCATGATCCGGATGCCATAAAAACAGAAAAAGACGCCGAGGATCTATTCTTCTACTGGGCCGGGCCAAGAGAGGTTGATAGACGTTTGTGGAAAAAGAACACAGAGGGCAAATATCAGGTTACCATATACTTTACAGTAAGCCCCAGCCACCCGGAAGAAATTCTTTTGCCCACACCGGATTCTGTAATAATAAGCGAGATTCTTTATGCGGATTTGGACGGATCAGAGATTCCGATGATAGAAAAGGCAAGCCTTGATATACCGCTTGGTACAACAAATAATGTTGGAAATGCTCCGGGTACGGCGGATTATTATTTCCGTGATATGAATAAGAGTGAGAGTAATTTTTACAAGGCGGTTTATACCTGGGACGATGAGACAGGCGCTCCTGTACAGGGGATTACCAGACTGGCGGTACAGCCCTACCGTGTTGATATTGCCCCCCTTGAAGCTGACCCCTGGGAGACAGCAATATCCGAAGGGTATTATGTGCCTGTAGTATATGACAACCTTGCTCCCGATGTTATCAGTAAAGATAGAAGCGTGAATCTTGGATTGGGCGGGCACTATGAAGTGACAGGCGGCGTATATTATTATGCCGTAGATAGCAGCATAATAATGAATCCGGATTTTAGGTATGTAGAGGATAACGGCGGTTTAGGAATATCGCTTGAAAGCAACAGGGCTTCCATGAACAAACCATGGACTATGGATGATAGAAAAAACATAGAATGGCAGTTACGAATTGTAACAGGTTCTACTTTGGAATATCCAAAATCAGACCACCTTGACTATCCTAAATGGTACAGCTACGGCTTTAAGGAAGGCGGAACTCTGCCGTCGATCCCTGCTTTATCTACACTTGGTTTGGGTAATATAAACACAACAAGAGAAATACAGGTGCGCTTTAAAGACGGCATTGGGAACGGAAGCGAAGGCGGTGTCGGGTGGCAGACAATAGAAAAATTTGTCTATTACAACCTGCCTGCTGACTTGAATGTTAACAACTGGACTGCGAGTTACAATTCTGCGGCAGGAAGCGTTACAGTAAGCTGGGACAGGCCCGTGTTAGATAGTGAACCGCTGCCAGTGGAAGTATCTGTAGATGGCGGTTCTTCGTGGGTTAATCCGACTACCGCAACCAGCCACACCATTAGCGGTATACCTGCAATTGATACGGATAAAGTCAGAGAGGGCACGGGTACACAAAATGTAGCAGGTTACACAATACTGTTACGTGCATACAACGGCCCTGCCAGACAGGCCGAGCCGCTTACAGCGAAAATTTGGAACATACCGGAGATGACGGGCTTGACTAATGCCAATATAGCATTTGCTGGTGATAAAGCAACTCTCATTACCGCAATTGAAAGCGGTAAAACTAACATAGTTTTGACCGGCAGCTTCGAACTTGGCAGTTGGGAACCACTTGACCTGGAAGGACGCAACTTCTACGGCAATGGGAATATCGTTACTATAACTGGCTTGAGCGTCAATGACAGAAATATAGGGCTTTTTGCAAAAACGGCAGGCGTAAATGTTCTTATCCGAGACCTTGTTGTTGAATACGACGATCCTTCAGTCTTTGATGTAGACGCCAAAAATTCTTCTGTAAGCATTGGTGGAATTGTGGGTTACGCTGAAGAAAACACACGGATAATCAACTGCATTGTGCGCACAAGTAACGAGAATCCAAATGCTAAGCTTGCTGTTAATGCGAAAGATGGGTTAAACGAGGTACGCCTTGGCGGCATTGCAGGCTTTTTCGGCGGCAAGGGTATTATCGAAAATTGTTTTGCCGGACTTTCTGTGGAATACTCATCGTCCGGGCACACTGGAGAGACAAGAGTTGGAGCAATTGCCGGAGAAACTGGCGAAGGAACATCTGATGAATCTGTAATAATAAAAAACGGTTTATCTAATCCCATTGTTACCGGTTTGCTGGTTGACAGAGTAAAAATAAAAGTGAAGATAGTCAACGCCATTAAGAAAACATATTCAGGCGCTATTGAAATTGGCGGCGCTGTTGGTCGAAGCTTTAGTAATACCATGCGTGATATCACCTTTTCTGAAGGAGAGGTTTTATTTCATAGAGATGGCGCTTACACTAATTATATTGGGGGCATTACAGGGTATGCCAGACTCTCAAACTTTGATAATTGTTCATTTTTAGGAAGAATTGGAATATTCAACTCTACAACTACAAAAGGGAATATTAATTTAGGCGGGTTAATAGGTGAATACCGATGTGAAGTTGGCGATACAGGCAGTTTTTATATAAATAATTGCCTGGTAGATCTATTAAACGGCACTGACAGCGGAATTAAAATTGATAATGAAAGTGAAAAATATATAGGCGGTGTTATTGGAAGATCAATATTTAATGATCCTGTAACGTTAACAATAACAGAAAGCATTTTTGAGAAAGGTGATATTACCATAACCGGTTCAGCGGGGATTACTCGGGCAGGTGGTTTTTTGGGATATAATTCTTATGATACTTCGGGTGACCCAGGGTTCCTTATTTTTAACAATAGCGGTGTCCTTGGAGGCGTCCTTTCTATTGATATTACTAAGGATGATATTAATGCTGGCGGCTTCATTGGCTTTAATACTGATTTAGATATATTCTATTGTTTCAGCAGAATGGATATTGTTGTAAGAACTGCAGGAGTAATTTATGCAGGCGGTTTAATAGGATGTCAACAAAATGGTGGTACTATCGGTTCCTGTTATGCCGCCGGAACAGTACGCTCAGTGCATACTGGTAATAATACGGTTCATTCTGTTGGTGGTCTAGTAGGACAAACAGATGGAGATATAAGGAATAGTTATGCGATTGGAGACGTATTAGCCGATGAAACAAAGGGGGGAGGGGCAGGCGTTTTTCTTCGTGCTGGCGGCCTTGTCGGTTATACAAACAAGGGTATTTATAACTGCTTCAGTGCAGGACAGGTAATTGCCCAATCCGAAGAAGGCAATGCTCAAGCTGGCGGAATTGTTTCGATCAATTCCTTAAATAATATCCACAATAGTGTTGCTTTAGGTACAAGAGTCTTTACGGCAGGAGTCACAAATCTTGCAGGCAGGATATTTGGAAACATTCAAACCGGTGGTGTAGAAAACAATTATGCTATCAATAGCGGATCAGGTGCCGACGATTCGATGTGTATATGGGAAGGTGCTCGCAAAGATAATATAGATTTTTTTACAGATACTCCTGAAATCATTAAGAATGCTTTTGACGGCTTAGGTGCTGTCCCCTCGGATCCTCCTGATCCAATAGGTAAAGGTACACAAAATGGCGAAGACCTTGACGATAATGATGTTAGAGACAAAAACTTTTGGAGACACACTATTCTATTTTCTAGCCTAGGCGTTGGCTTTGACACTGACCTTTGGTCGACTGATACTATACCAGAGAGACGTTACCCGATACTAAACAGTATGTCGATCAATCATGTACCAGGGCCACCTCTTGAAGGACAAGAATGATTTTCGGAAGCTGCTTCCGGGTAAAAATGTTTTGTTACGTGTAATTCTCTGCGTTGCGTGCCTTCACGTGATTAAATTTTTGAGAGAGTCCGCAGATTACGCTGATGAGGAAAGAAAAATTAAAAGATTAGAAAGGGAAAACAAGCGTTATGTGAAATCATTTTTTCCCATTTTTAAGTTAATGAACTCCGCAAAATCTGCCAGCAATTCTTCCTGCCATCTTTTTTGCAATGGGATTGTTGAAAATAATTCACATGGTTCACGTTGGAGAGCGGTTGCAATTTTTTCAAGCATGGTATCGGTAGGGAACCGCTTTTCAGCTTCAATCATGGCAATATAATTTGGGGCAGAATCCACCAAATTTGCCAATTTTAATTGAGAAAACCCCATTTCGCTTCTATATGCCCTTAGATTTTGAGCAAGGATGGTTCTTAATTTAGTCATTGATTACCCAACGTTATATTTTGCAAATATTATAGAGCGGAAGGCTATTGACACAATGACTGTACCGTATGCTTGCCCTTGAAGCAATTGCCCCTGCGGCAAAAGCATGTAATGATTATGTGAATATAGGTAAAGATGACTGGTTTTTGCCTAGCAGAGACGAACTGAACCAATTATACATCAATCAAAGCCATGTGGATGGGCTTTCTGCTAACCCCATCTGGTCTTCGTCGCAGCTCATCAACAACATCGGCACCGCATGGTATCAGAGTTTCAGCAGTGGCTATCAGGGCACCAACAGTAAAGGCAATGATTTATTTACGTGTATCGTTCGTGCCATACGAGCCTTTTAGGGGGGGCCTGACTACCTAATGAGACTGGCCTTGAGTTATTGGAGACTGATGCTCATCACAATACGTGTAAAAACATCTATTAAAACCAATTGCCGGCGGCATTAAGTAGTCAGGCAGGAGAGGGAAAAGGGGGTGTCTATTTTCCTTAAAAGGTATTATAATATGGGTATGGATATTAAGGTTCAGGCGGAACTGGAAAAACTTAAAGAACTCATTATTAATGCCATTCCTGTGGAGCAGATATACCTGTTTGGTTCTTACGCCTATGGTACTCCTCACAAGGATTCCGACATTGATCTGTATGTGGTCTTAAAAGATGATGTCCAAATGAGGGACTTGGATGCAGGGTTACAAATAAGCTTTGCTATTGCTCGCAAGAAATCTATGCCTGTAGATATAGTCGCCAAGAAAAAGAAAGATTTTTTTAGCCGTTTAGACGGTTTCACCCTTGAGCATAAAGTAAACAGAGACGGAATAAGAATTTATGGCTAAACAGAGGACAAATAGCCCGACAAATACCACGGAAGACTGGGTATTCCTTGCAGAGAGGGATTTAGCTGTTGCAAATCATCTTGCTTTAACTATGCACCCGATACCAACAGAAATAATCGCTTTTTTCTGTCAACAAGCGACAGAAAAGTACCTAAAAGGAGTACTGGTTGTTTTGGGAGAAGAACCGCCATTTATACATGATTTAGATATACTATGTTCTATGGCGCTTAAACACCGCCCATCATTCGTTAGCATATCTTCACTTTGCGTAGCTATTAATTATTTCTCGGTACAACCCCGCTATGACAAGGGTTTTGATCTTTCAGAAGAAGATATGAATATTGTTCTTGCACACACAAAAACTATCAAGGAATTTTTACAAAAAGAAGTACCTGAATTATTTCCGCAAAGCAGCTAATTTGCGCATAACTCTATGTGTATTTTTGAGAGTAATTGGTGACAGATAGAAAAGAATGGAAACAGCGTTACCAGCATTGGAACTTCTGCTTTCACCGGCTGTACAGAGCTCACAAACGTAAACATACCAAACAGCGTTACAAGTATTGGGGAGTATGCTTTCAGAGATTGCACAGGGCTTATCAGTGTCAGGTTTCAGGGTACTATTAGTAGCGCTAATTTTTCAGATAGCTATTCGTTCCCTGGAGACTTGCGGGCTAAGTATTTTGCAGCAGACGGTGGCATTGGACTTTATACCAGGCCGAATGGGAGTAACACGTGGACGAAACAATAGGGGGCCTGATTACTTAATGAGACTTGAGTTGAATTAATGGGAACTGATGTAAGTCAATAAAATTGGATAAACATCATTAAAACCAATTGCCGGTGGCATTTAGTAGTCAGGCTGTTTTTATTGAAGGGAGGGGGCGAGGGAAAAGTTAAAAAAGAGCGAGGGTTTTGGGGCGTTAGACGCAAAGGCTACGTAATATTCTCGTTCTTTGGGTTTTTGCTTTTTAGTTTATTTTCTTCTCTGCGCCACTGCGCCTCTGCGAGAATAATTTTTCAAAAAATCCTTCACGCAGGGGCACAGAGAACGCAGAGGGGAAAAATTCACACAAAGGCACTAAGGGAAGATAACGTTAGGTGAAACAGTTACCTTTTCCTATTAGATCTTACCTTCTCTACCACTCCCTAGCAGTAAAGCCCTCGGGAACATTTATCATAACCGTAGGCTCCCCTTCGGGTCGCGCACTGAGTGGAAGGATTGAATGGTCGCTCCGGACCTCCGGTTCGTCGCTCCCGGCAGTGTCCCCTGTCTGCTCTATCACATAAAAACCAGCTTTATGGGCATAATTTCTTACTGAATCGCTCATTATGGCTCCGGCTATAGCTCCCTGAAACTTTCGCATGTCATTTCGTGTATCAGCACGCCGACGTAATACTTCCATGCGGTTTATGTGTTCGTCTACATCTGTGTGGTGCGGTTTTGATTTTACCTCTACCACCATAACTGTATCGCCGTTTTCCAGCAGAATATCAATCTCTGCAAGACAGCGTCCGTTACTGTCATAAATACTGTGGTCAAGAGAGACTTGCTCGAACTTTAAGTTTAAAGCCCTGAATTTTTCTTTTATGTTGGGAGCAACCAGATGTTCGGCCAATTCGCCAAAACGGCTTCCAAGCCTGCTGATCTGCCGATCAGTTTCTTTCATCTTTCGGTCAGTTTCCTGGAATTTTTTGTCTGTTTCCTGGAACATTGCCCAGACTTTTTCAAAGGTTAACGCTTCTGTCATAATAATATCCTCCATCACAAGATAATAGTTAAAAACTAAAAGGTAAAGTAGACATAACTTATACCTACATATATATGGCGCACAGACGTATAGTGCTTTAGTGTTTTGGAAGAAAAATGAAAAAATTTGTAAATTTGTCCATGGTGTAGCAAAATATCCTTCAAATGAATTTTTTTCTTCCGATTTTTTTCTTTACATTTCCTTTATTGTATGTTATTTTTTGCTATGAAGTGATTGTATAACGCAATCACGATAATCTTAAGAAAGTTCGATTGGTGAAGTAGTTGTAGGGCGCAACAACGTTAATCTAAAAAAAGCCCAATTTTTACGCCCCATAGTTTTTGAAACATCCTTCCTTTTACCTTTATTTTTTTTAGTTTTTCTCTTCTCTGTTATGTTTGCTGAAAAAGTTTTTTCACCTTTTCTGAATCAAGCCGAGTAGCGGAAACAACGGTTTCAATGGGAAGCCCCAGCTTGACCATATTTCGAGCAATATCGAGAGCTTTGCGTTCTTCAGCTCTGGCATAACAGCCGGTTCTTTCAAATACTTCATCCAATGATTTTGCTGGACTACTCATGTTTATTGCCTCCTATAAAAAAGCTAAAAGTTAGAAAGGAAAAGGTAAAAGGGAGGAGAACATCCTCTCTTTTACTATTACCTTCTACTTTTTACCTTTTATCTTATATCAGATGCCTGCTGTTAATTATCTGTATCGGTAATATGTCCCCTTTAACAATATATATCCCGGGACCGTTTTTTTCAACCACATAACCACGGATTTCTCTTAGATGTTTAAACAGCTTTTTCGGGAAGCGGCTTTCGATGAACGAGACTGTTAAATTAGTAATAGGGACTTTTTTCAGGGAAGCATACAGGCATGCATAACCATAGACCTTGTAAAAGTCGGCTATTGAGACATAATCGTCAGGGCTTTTGTACTCCAAAATATTAACTTCTCTAAATACAGAAGCGATGTTTTTGGTAATAACAAGCCCTTTTGTCTTTTTTATGACAATACAGTCTATACGCAGCGGCTCTGTAGTGAGCGGTAATTCTGAGAAAAACTCCAGAGAATCCCTGTAGTCACTCAGTTCCAGTTTAATGGCTTCAATGAAAGCCGGATGCCAGTGAATGTTGGAAAATTCACTGACCATCGTTTTACTTTGTTCCTCTGACATATTATTCGTCAAAGGAACTAAATTTGATAATTCCATACACATATATGGCGCTGAAGTAAGAATTTGCTTTAGTGTTTTAGAAAAATTTGGAAATATTAAGTAAATTTTACTATAAATAGCAGATAACAATTATCCCTTATATTCCCTCCGTGAGCTCCGTATCTCCGCGCCTCCGTGCGAGAAAAATAGCGAACAATCCTTTAGCACCCATGTAAAGAGGTTTTTATGGAGTTTTCCTACAGACTCCCGTGCCTCCGTGCGAGAAAAATAGCGAACAATCCTTTAGCACCCATGTAAAGAGGTTTTTATGGGGTTTTCCTACAGACTCCCGCGATCTCCGTGTGAGATCATTCCGAAAAATTATTTTTCCATGCTTTTTCTTTTCTTTGCGCCTTAGCGTCTTTGCATGAAAATTCCCGAAAAATACCTCACGAACAAGTAAAAAATATCGAACTGCTGGTTCGTGTTGTTAGTGGTAAAAATTCTTCCCTTTTCCTCTCATTATCCGTGATAATCCGTGTAAATCCGTGGTCTCCCCCTCTTACTCCAAGTGCTCCGGCATTACGGGATAACTCGTTTGCCAATAAAGTACCGGCAGCAGATAATTGTCAGGACCCCACGTCCACGGGCTGTCATCGTTACTACCGAAAGACCATCCCATTGTAGCAGTCCAAAAATCTTGGATGCTATAACCGCCATTGTTGGGAGTGCCACCGTGTGAAATTGCATCCACATCTGCGCCATTTTTGTCACCGGTTGTACCATCAGTGATTGTGTCCTCGTTCACTTTCATATCTTTCCACGCATAATTGTTATCCAATGTAGAGCCTTCGGCAAACCCCACTACACGCCTGATATCGACGAATGGTTCATCGGTTTTAACACTCGGATTAAGTGCAACACAATTGGCTATAAAGTCGCCATTGCCCCCAGCTATGCCGCCGGAATTACCATCACCACTAACACCACCGGTGGAGTAACAGTACTGCACAGTACCATCATTTCTCCCCACCACGCCGCCTGCAATGCTGCCTTCAACATCTCCGGTGGCATAACAATTCTGTACAATACTCCGAATAGTGTTATTACCATTATTTAGCCCAACCACACCGCCAACATTGTCGTAACCAGTGACATTTCCGGTTGAGTAGCAATTCTTCACTGTGCCTATGAATGTATCATCATAAGTCTGCAAAGATTCGTTAGCCCCTACCACACCGCCTACATAGTCACCTTCTCCAGTGACATTTCCAGTTGTGTAGCTATTTTTCACTGTGCCGCCAGCATTGTCTCCCACCACGCCGCCTGTATACCTTTTGCCGGTGACACTACCCGTTGAGTGACATTTATCTAAGTTACCAAATTCTCCATTCCAGCCAACTATACCACCAACATAACTACTACTACCTTCGACGCTGTTGCCTTCGAAGTGGCTGCCTGTTACACTACCATTGTTCATCCCCACAATACCGCCGATATTATTGCCCGTACCTGTGACGCTGCCACCGTTAAAATGGCTGCCTGATACCGTACCTGCGTTCCAAGCCACGATACCGCCGACCGTGTTGCCCTCACCGGAAACGGTATCGCCGTTGAAGTGGCTGTCTGTGACATCACCATAGTTATCCCCTACTACACCGCCAATATTGTTTATACCATTTACTTCACCGGCAGCAGTACACCTAATTACTTCTGCACCAGCCAAGTTATACCCCACCACACCACCGACCATAGTGGCTGTGGTTATGCCGATAACGCTGCCTCCTTCGAAGCGGCTGCCTTTTACTGTACCATTGTTATACCCTACCACACCGCCAATACTGTTGCCTGAGCTGGTAACGGTGCCGGTGAACTCGCATCCTTCCACCGTGCCGCTAAGTGTGTTGTTCCCTACCACGCCGCCGACGTTGTACACGCCCTCGACGATGCCGCCTTCGAAGTGGCTGCCTGTTACTGTACCACTGTTATCTCCCACTACACCGCCGATATTGTTACCTGTGTCTATGTCTGTGCCAGTGCCGGTGACGCTACCAGTTGCGGAGCAAAGTTCTACAATGCCGCCTTCTCCGTTAAAGCCGACCACACCGCCGACAATATTGCCAGTGCCAGTGCCTGTACCTGTGCTGGTAACGCTGCTGTCGTTGAAGTGGCTGTCTGTTACTTCGCCGCCGTTGTTAGTTCCCACCACACCACCGATAAGATTGCCTGTGCCCTCGATTGTACCGTTGTTGAAATAACTGTTTGTTACTTCGCCGCCGTCGCTGTATCCCACCACACCACCGACATGGTCTTTGCCGGTGATATTACAGTCATCCAGCGTTAGGTTCTTCACCACGCCGTCGGAGCCGATCCACCCGAACATTCCCTGGTAGTCGTCGTCGGGGTTATTTATTACAATGCCCGAGATAGTGTACTCTCCGCCGTCGAAACTGCCGTTAAAGGGGTTGCCACCAGTGCCTATCGGCGTCCAGTTGCTCTCACCTGGCTCCGGGAGGGCAGTATCTTCAATCAGTACATAATGCCGCGATAAACCCTCAGGCTCATTGGCGAAGTCGTTGAATCTCTGGATATTGTCGCCGGTCACAGGGATACGGCGGTCAACTTCGCCTTCTGCGCCTGCATAGTCCGCCAGCCCGTCTCGGATTTCTATAGTTACTTGTATTGGGTAATCGTATTCATAGTCCCCTTCAACCGGAGTTATATTTTCTTCTTGAGTTAGATATATATCAAAAGTAAACTTTGGGTTGATAAATCTACTTCCGTCATAAGTTACTTCAACATCAAGAGTTATGCTTCCATCTTGTATAAGTCCTTTCGAATAATGGTATTTTAATATTTCACCTCCACTGACCCACATTGCTAACTCTTCTTCATTTATAGTTTCTCTTAACTCAGTGATTTCTATTGATATATTGATGGTATTATCAATCGGTGAAAGCGCTCTTTCATTTCCTCTGACAGTATGATTAGCCCTTCCCGGGCCATCTCCTCCACCGTCGCTTTCCTTCTCTGTCTTAAAGCGGTCGTAAAAGGGCTTCACCAGGGGGTTTTCACACGCTGCTGTGATAAATAAAAAACAGCAAATTACAAATAAAAACACCGGCCTTTTTTTCATAATCTTCTCCTTTTTATCTTCAAAACAATCCGTGTAATCAAGAGGGGACCTTCGCCATTGGTTGAGGTTCGCAGCCCCCTTTCTTTTACCTTTTCTCTATACTCTTTTCCTTTTTACCCTATTCGGAATCAATTATTTCCAGAAGTTCCACCGTAAAGATCAATGTTGAATACGGGGGAATTATCTGACTGGCGCCGCTGCTGCCGTATGCAAGGCTCGATGGGATGTACAGTCTGTACTTGCTTCCCACATTCATCAATAGCAATCCTTCTGTCCAGCCGGGTATAACACGTTCAAGTGGAATTACCGCGCTTTCACCATCGTTATACGAACTGTCAAAAATAACGCCGTCTGTCAGGCTGCCTTCATAATGAACCCTTACAACCGAATCGGGTTGAGGTTTTTCGCCTTCACCTTCTTCCAGAACTTCATACTGCAGGCCGCTCTCTGTGATAATTATTCCGGGCCTTCCCATGTTTTCGGCGAGAAAAAATTCTTCTTTAATTCTGTTTTCTTCGGTTCTTCTTTCCATGGCGTTCTGCATGGCGGTATTTACAATTTCAAAGGCTTCCTGCTCGCTGAACAGGCCGCCTCCGTCTTCGATTACCGCTTTGAGCCCCTGCGCAAAGGCTTCGTAGTTAAATTCCAGTTCTGTTCCCTTAAGCTCCGAACCAAGCATCATTCCGAATGCATAACTGACGCGGGCTTTTTCATCGGCCTTCCTGTAATCTTCCTGAATTGCCCTTGCGTGCAATGCCGCAGCGGATGCGGTAAAGATCAATATTGCGTACAACCAAAAAAGCTTTGTTCCTTTCATTACTTCCTACTTTATTTCGAGTAATTCCACTTCAAATATCAGTGTTGAATACGGCGGAATAATACCATTGTCATTGGATCCGTAACCAATTTCCGAAGGAACATATAACCTGTATTTACTGCCGACGCTCATTAACTGCAGCCCCTCTGTCCAGCCCGGAATAACCATGTTTAGCGGAAATTCAGCCGGTACGCCGCGATCGTAAGAACTGTCAAAAACTGTACCGTCTGTCAGTCTGCCCTCGTAGTGTACCTGCACAATATCAGTCTCGATGGGTTTGGGGCCGACACCCTCGCTGATTACTTCATATTGCAAACCGGAGCCGGTCGTTATAACACTGGGTTTCAATGAGTTTTCGGCGAGAAATAGGGTTTCATCCTGAATGGCCCCCGAATTTCTTTGTTCCATCATGCCGTAATACGCCGCTTCAACCGCCGCCATGGCTTCCTGAATGTCCATTCGGGTATTTCCTGCTGCGCCGTCTTTCATTCCCTTTAGTAATTCATCGAAATCCGGAATGATACCGTCGCCGGTTATGCTCATGCCAATATTCATTCCCAGGGCGTAGGATGCGTCCCTGTCAAAATTTGCTTCTCCCGGCGAGCCGGACGAACGGTTTCCTTTGCATCCTCCAAAAACAAATAAAAGGAGCAAGACCAATAAAATCGTTATATATTTATGTTTCATTTTTACAGAATAGTCTTAAATTCGTATTATGAACAGCCCTTTGGGCCGAGGTTGTTGTTTGCCTTTTCCACATGGTATGATGAACCATGCGCTACTACAGTACCCGAAACCGCGGTGAAACTTTCAGTTTTGCCGAGGCTGCGATCGCCGGCCTTGCTCCGGACGGCGGATTGTTTATTCCGGAGGAAATTCCCCAATACCCGGCGGCGGTTAAAACATCTTTGGGAACCATGGATTTTTGCGACATTGCCTTTGAAACTATCAAATTATATGTTAAAGATGATATACCGGGCGCTGTTTTGGCGGACATTGTCCATTCGGCCTATCCCTTTGGCGCCCCCCTGGTGGCAGTGGACTCAATGCTTGCGCTCGAACTATTTCACGGCCCGACAGCGGCTTTCAAGGATTTTGGCGCGCGCTTTATGGCCAGGGTTTTTGCCTATATCCGCCGCGGCGAAGACAAGCCTTTAAGGATTTTGGTTGCCACTTCCGGCGACACGGGCGGGGCGGTTGCGGACGGCTTTTTTGATGTGCCCGGTATTTTTGTTACGGTACTTTATCCAAAGGGAAGGGTAACTCCCCTGCAGGAAAAGCAGATTGCGGGTTTGGGTAAAAACATTTGCGCCCTTGCGGTCGAAGGCAGTTTTGACGATTGTCAGCGCCTGGTAAAAGCCGCCCTTGCCGACAACGATTTAAGAAAGAAGACGGCTCTCTCCTCGGCAAACTCGATAAATATCTGCCGGTTAATTCCGCAGGCTTCCTACTATACTGCCGCCGCTGGAAGGGCTTTGGCGGGTATAACCGATCCCGACGGTGATGCTACGCCGAGAGCGGGCGGTAAAGGCGGACAATCCGGCGGCGGCAATCAGCCGGCCGGGAAGGGCGCGGCCGGCTGCGGCCCTGTTACCCTCTGTGTGCCGTCCGGCAATTTCGGCAATCTTACGGCAGGGTTATACGCAATGAAAATGGGCGCGCCGGTAAAGCAGTTCATCGCCGCGACCAATGTTAATAAAACTGTTCCCGATTATCTTGATTCAGGTGAGTACCTGGAGCGCATAACACAGGCGACAATATCCAACGCCATGGATGTCGGCGCGCCGAGCAACTTTGAGCGAATGGCGGCTCACTTTTCATGGGAGCAGATGCGGCAGGCGATATTGGGCGTTTGGGTTCCGGATGAAGATACGCGGGAGGCCATTAAGCGTGTTTACAGCGAAGAAGGATACTTTCTTGATCCCCACAGCGCCGTTGCCTGGAAAGGAATTGAAAAGCTAAAAGCGGAAAATAAAACCGGCGAAGGGCCGGTTGGCATACTCTGTACCGCTCACCCTGCAAAATTTTCCGAAGTTGTCGAGCCCTTGATCGGCGCTGTACCTGTTCCCGCTTCCCTTGAGCGCGCAATGGACAGAAAAGTGAACTCAAAAACAATTCCGCCGGAAACTGCCGCATTGCTGGAGGAACTGCGATGAAGAAATGCCCGTGCGGTTCAGAACTTGCCTATGCCAAGTGCTGCGGGCAATACATAGGCGGCAGCGCAAAAGCTCCCACCGCCGAAGCCCTGATGCGCAGCCGTTACAGCGCTTATGCAGAGCATGAGATCGATTATATTATCAACACCTGCCTTCGCAGAGGTGAAGAAGATATAGACCGCAAATCAACACAGGACTGGAGCGAGAAATCTTCCTGGCTTGGTTTAACAATTCTTTCAACAGAGAAGGGTGGATTTTCGGATAACGAAGGGACTGTCGAGTTCAAAGCGGAATATGAGAAGGATGGTTTAAAAGAAGTTCACCACGAGACTGCCATGTTCGTAAAAGAAAACGGCCAATGGTATTACGACAAGGGGCATTTGGTTCCCCATACAATTGTACGGACTTCCCCGAAGGTCGGCCGGAATGAGAGCTGTCCCTGCGGCAGCGGTAAAAAATATAAACATTGCTGTTCACGGTAGGAGGTATTAATGAAACGTTCAGAAATAAATAATTATATTCGGCAAGCAAAGGATTTTATACACAAGATGAATTTTTTTCTTCCTCCGTTTGCTTACTGGGGCCCTGAAGACTGGAAAGACAAGGGGCAGGAATATGATGAGATAAAGAAAAATAATTTAGGCTGGGACCTGACGGATTTTGGCAGTTCTGATTATGAAAAAACGGGCCTATTTCTGTTTACCATTAGAAACGGAAACACAAATATACCATCGTGCCCAAAGACCTATGCGGAAAAAATTTTGATTGTTCGCCCGAAACAGTTTACGCCCTATCATTATCATCAAAACAAAATGGAAGACATAATAAACCGCGGCGGCAGCGGCTGCCTTTGTGTGCAGGTGTATAACTCGCAGGGGCCTAAAGTCATCGACAAAAAAAGTCCTGTTCCGGTAGCTGTAGACGGACGCAACTACAAAGTTGATCCCGGTACAATAATCCGGCTTAAACCCGGTGAAAGCATAACGCTGTTTCGCGAAGTGTTTCATCAGTTTTGGTGCGATGATGCTGTTCTGCTCCTGGGGGAAGTGTCAATGGTTAATGATGATCATGCAGATAATTTTTTCCTGGAAGAACGCGGGCGTTTCCCGGCCATTATCGAAGATGAAAAGCCTTTGCACTATTTAGTCAGCGATTACGCCGCAATGGAGAAATAAAATATGAATGATATTAATGTAGATTTATTGATCATCGGAGCCGGCCCGGCCGGGCTTACAGCCGCGCAATACGGAGCAAGGGCCGGTCTTAATGTACTTGTGGTTGAACAGCTTGCGCCGGGCGGACAGGTTCTTAGCATTGATGTGCTTGAAAATTACCCGGGCAATGTCGAGCAGCTTGACGCACAGGGCAGCGTTACCTCCGGCCCCAGGACAGGCTATGATTTTTCCCAGGACCTGCACCGCCAGGCGGAATCTTTTGGAGCGTCTTTTCTTTCGGGGGCGGTAGGCTCGTTAAAAAAAGAAGGCGTATATTTTTTCGCCGGCCTGGAAGACGGCAAGATAATAAAGGCCCCTGCGGTAATTGCCGCGACAGGCGCTGTACATAGTTATCTGAATATACCCGGCGAAAAAGAATTTTTTGGAAGGGGGGTGTCCTACTGCGCAACCTGCGACGGACCCTTTTTCAAAAATAAAAAAATATTTGTGATAGGGGGAGGGGATGCCGCCTGCGATGAAGCCCGGTATTTATCGCGGCTTACCGATAAGGTTGTACTTGTTCACAGGCGCGATCGCTTCCGCGCACAAAAAGCCATTGCCGACAGGGTGCTCGATAACCCTCATATCGAAGTCCGCTTTAATACGATACTGAAGGAAATTAAGGGTACTGCGCCGGACGATAAAAATCCTCTTTCGGCCGGAAAGGTAGGCGCCCTTGTGCTTGAACATGTTCCCGATTCAAAAGTTTATGAGGAAGCCGCCGATGCGGTTTTCATTTTAGCCGGAATGGTTCCCCAATCGGCGCTTGTATCCGGCAGCGGCCTTGGAGCAAAGCTGGATGGTAACAGCTATATTATTACAGATCAAAAAATGGCAACCGCAGAGCCGGGTCTGTTCGCTGCCGGCGATGTACGTTCAGGCTCATTCAGGCAGGTCGTTGTTGCGGCGGGGGAGGGCGCAACCGCCGCTCATAACGCCGCCGAATATATTGATAAACTGGGCGGAGACTCTTAATACTTTGCTGCTCTGGGTGAACCGTTTCTTTTCAGAAAAACTTTTCTCAAAAACATTATGCGCATTTTTTTTAATTTTCTTTTTTACCGCGATTCCGTCTTTTATTTATTCATTAAGTTTTTCCGATCCCGAGCCGCCTGAAAGGCTTGCCGCCGCAATCGAATCCGCCATGAGCGATGAGCAGGCTCTGGCGCAGGTTTTTATGCTTGGCTGGGTTGGGTCAGAGCCCTCGCCCCTTATTATGGACTGGATTAGGCAGAGGAATATCGGCGGTGTAAAAATTTTCGGCTGGAATACTGATGATACCACGCTTCTTGCAAGAGCCGTTGGCACATTACAGCGGGCAAGCCTTTCGGGTCCCTTCGGCATTCCCCTTTTGGTTGCCACCGATCAGGAAGGTGGTCTGATACGCCATGTTAAGGGAAATACAAGCGAGACGCCCGGCAACATGGCCATCGGGGCATCGGGTTTTCCGCAGGATGCATACCTTGCCGGTTACTACATAGGCAGGGAATTGGCGCTGCTTGGTATCAACATGAATTTTGCTCCCACTGTTGACCTTTTTACAAACCGTGATTCGCTCTTGATAGGCCCCAGGGCTTTTTCCAGTGACCCTGTAAAAACAGGAATTCTCGGCTCGGCCTTTATGAAGGGCCAGCAGGCCGCAGGTGTTATCCCGACCGCCAAGCACTATCCGGGCCACGGCGATACAGAGCTCGATTCCCACGGTGTACTGCCGCGGATCGAAGTTCCCTTCGAGGTTCTTTGGGAAAGGGAGCTTATTCCGTACAGAATGCTCGCATCAGAAGGGCTGCCGGCGGTAATGAGCGGGCACCTCGCCTTTCCCTTAACCGGCGGCGGCGGGGCGCCTGCTTCCCTTTCGTCCTGGTTCCTTAAAGATGTGTTACGCGGCATGATAGGCTACAATGGAATTATTGTTACCGACGATTTAATGATGAACGGCGCAACATCCTGGGGCGGCGCTCTTTCCCGCACCGTTATGCAGGCGCTGCTTGCCGGCAACGATATTGTCATGCTGTCAAATACACCGCTTCTTTACGATCCGGTATGGACACTTCTTGTCTCCGGAATGAAGACGGATGAGGAATTCCGCCGTTGTGTCCGATCCGCCGCCCGCCGTACACTGGAACTTAAGCTGACGTTTCTTCGCGGTGAGAAGGCGGTTCCCTATATTCCCGATTTAGTAAAAGTTGAAAATGAACTGCACGATCCGCAGGGAGCCGCGTTTTTTGTCAGCCTGGCCGCCAGAAGCGTAACAATCGTAAGACAAAACGAAGGTCTTTTTCCGCTGACGGCAGAAAGAGCGGGCAGGGTGCTCCTGGCCGGCCGGTACGGCGATTTTTTCCGGGCGGGAAGGGCTGCCTTTCCGGATGCCGCCGCATACAGTTACTCCGAAAACCAGGGGACGTCGGGAATTATTCAGTATGCGCGTAACGCCGATACAATAATTTTTTGCCTTGCAGATGCGTCGGACATAAGAATGCTGCGTGCGCTGGAGGCAATGGGAAAAAAAGTGATTGTTTTTTCTGTACTCAGTCCTGTTTATTTGGAAAACGTCCCCTGGATAGACGGGGCAATAGCAGTATACAGCTACGCTCCCGAATCATTTGCCGCCGGCTTTTCCGCAATCATCGGCAGAATTCCCGCACAGGGAACGCTCCCCTGATGAGTGAAAAATTCCGCTGGCGGAAAATAAAAAAAAATGGAGATGATGCGGCGGAAGCCCTGCTTCGTGAGTGGGAGCGTTATTGTGTCGGCGCGTGCGCAAGATTTATAAAACGCGGCAATTCAGATACTAATGTTTGGAAGTTGTGCGGAAAAACCGGCGGACCCGCCGCCCTTATTGTTCAAAACAGGAGTACCCTGCTGCCGGTGTTTTGCGGCCACAGGGAAATTCCGGCGCCGCCTTTTCTTGACGGTTTTTTCACAGCAGTTAAAGTTCACTCTATACAGGGAATAAAAGAAGATGCGGTAATTTTGGAAGATATATTGGCGAAAAGGGGAAAGGCGGCGGCCCAGAACAATGATTATTATCTTATGATAATTGATAAAATGCCCGAAAGCCAATGTTATAAACCGGAACCGGCCAGCCTGGTACTTCGTGTTCCGCAGCTCGTTGACCTTGATTCCCTCGCTGCGCTGCAGGCCGGTTATGAGCAGGAGGAAGTTCTGCCCAGGGGTGCTGTATTTAATCCCGCAGCCTCCAGGATTAACACAGCGCAGTTAATTGTAAAAGAGGGAATTCTTGCCGCCGAGCTTGACGGGCGGCTTGTCGGAAAAATAAATATTAACGCCATTTCTTTTACAAGGTTTCAGGTAGGGGGAGTTTATGTTCACCCGGATTTTCGCGGCCTGGGAATTGCGCGCTGCATGGCCGCCGTATTTATCGGTTCTTTGATTAAGCAGGGCAGGGGGGTTACCCTTTATGTCAGGAAATCAAATCACGCGGCGCGCAGGCTCTATGACCGGCTGGGTTTTACCGTAACAGGCGATTACAGGATCAGTTATTATTGATCCTACAGCTGCATGCCTATTCCAATCCACGGTGTAATATAACCCGATGGCTCATCCTTGGCCATGTGCGTGTAACCAACGCCGGCCTCAGCGAATATATTTCTTGTGATCAGCCAAAAAAATGAAGTGGCGATGCTTGTGTGAAAAAGGTTTTCTGTTTTATCATCCCCGCCCATCATGGTAATACCGATGCCTGTCCGGAAGATAAGTGCAGTTACGCGGTTTGGAAACCATTTTTGTACCAATAGACCTATTTCCGGCGACGCGGCATTTTCTTCGGAATTGTAAAGTGATATTCCAATTTCAATCCCGATTTCGATTAAATCCCATCTTGAATAAATCAAGCCCAGGTTTATTGCGGCGCCGGCTCCGGAAGGCTCCCTGCCGAAGGCCTGGTTTTCATCATAGTAGACCGGAAGAATCGGTTTCCATGCGGCGCTTATGTGCAGTATATCTGGGGTAAATTTGAAGGGTTTACGGATGTACACCATATACTCAGTCCCGGTCTCATCGTATGAAATGGTAATTCCACCCATGCTTGTTTCCAATCCGCCCGGGTTTCTTATAACGAGCTCAAAATCCCCCGGATAAAACTGATCCTTTTCAAAGATAAGCCGCACAGTTGTACCATCGGGGCTGATTTGTTTTTCACTGGGGATTATAAGCTCACCGTCATTGCCGCGCAGGTATACTTCCGAATCGTCTGTCAGGTTCCTGCCGGAAACGCTCATAACGTACACATCTTCGTCCAGCGAAAAAGCAAGTTCCGGAGTTGTAACATCCAGTTCAGGGTTAAGCGCGGCAAGAACTTCAATGCTCATCCACTGGGACGCCGTGCCGGGTCTGTCAAGATAGTCGTACGGAATTACGCGAAAACGATACATCCCGGGCGGCAGTGAAACTTCAATGAAAGACATCGTTGTAAATTCCTGAATCAGGGAACTGTAGACCCCCGCTTCTTCCCTTTCCATTACAACTTCATAACGTATGGCATATTCGCCGCCTGTCCATGTCAGACGCTGAACAAACCTGGGGCGGGCGCTGCTTCTGTCCAGATAAAATCCGCCCGACTGCGCCTGCAGCCCGGGGCAAAGAGCGAAAAGAAAAACCGCCCCTATCAGTATTTTTAGAATACGCTGATTGTTAAACTGTCTTTTAATTTCCATAAAGAATTCCCGGTTGATCAATTCGTATTTGTGTGGGAGGCGGAATAGTCAATGTAAAGGAGTATTCCCCAACCCTGCCTCTTTGTTCATAAGTTCCGTTCGGCCTTCTTCTGACTGCTTCTATCTGCCAGATAAAATTACCGCTGTCCAGCAGGCTCAGATCATCCAAAGTCCAGCTTGTAATATTATCAAATGTTCTGCTGATGATCTGCCGCCTTGAATTACCGGTCTGCTGATATAAATTAAAAATATAGGTGTTGGCGTCCTGTACCGCCGACCATCTGAAAACTATTTCCCTTCGGACTCTGAATTCTTCGATTCCTATCCTCTGTCCATTGACAGGCTGAATGTTCCCCGGAGCGGGTAAAAACTGCACCGGTTGAGCGGCCGGTTGAGCGGCTGGTTGAGCAGCTGGTTGAGCAGCTGGTTGAGCGGCAGGTCGTGCGGCTGGTTGTGCAGCTGGCCGTGCGGCCGGCTGAGCAGCCGGTTGCCTGGCCGCAGGCTGGGCCTGTCTTGCCGCCGGCTGGGTTGCCGCCGGCTGCGGCTGTTCTATTTCGGGCTCAGGCACTACGATTGCCAGCCCGCCGGGCAGCCCCCCCGGAGAGGTACTTTGTTCTATGCGGAAAAATGCCTGGGAAAAAGTGGGACGGCCCTCGTACTGGGAAGAAAAAACCGGCGTTACGCGCCAATACCAGGTTCCGGACCCCAGGCTTGAATCGTTATCGATAAAGAAAGATGCGGCCTCACGCCTGCTTATGACAGGGTTTTCGAAATCTGCTGTCCCGCTGACTTCGATGTGATAGTGTGATGCTTCCTCGGTTCCCGACCATTGGAAGCGCACTTTCGGCAAATCGTTCTCGTAACGGAACAGGCTGTCCCTTACCGGACTATATAACTGCGGCCCCGATGCTTCTACCACGGAGAAGCTGCCTGAACCAAGAATGGCTCCTGCGCCGGACAGCCGCCAGTGCCACTGGCCTTTACCAAGGGCCGCTTCCACCGAAGAGGAAAGGTTCCCGATACTTCTGGTAAGCTGCCTGAAGTCCCTGTCTTCGGAAATTTCCAAACGCAGGGCCTGGTTTGGTTCAAGGTTGAACCTGTTCCAGGCAAAGTTGATGTTAACGTTGTCTGCGGAACTTTTCAGATAGCGCGCATTCGGCCGGGGATTTATTACCGCTATTGAAGGCCTGTTCACCTGTGTACCCGCTGGGTCCAGGGCGACCATCATGCCGGAAGAAACCTCCCGCCCCTCATCGGCGAACAGAGCCGTTCCCTGACTTACATGCAGTTCGATGCCGTCTTCCGAGGCTGATGCATTGAGTACGGTTCCACCTTCTGCCTGTACCTGCGTGCCCATCAGATCCAGTAATATAACGCTGTCCTGCCCCGATGTAATTGACAGGCTTCCCTCGCTCAGCTCAATACTTAAAGGGCCCTCCCGTGTACTCTGTATGCGTATTAAAGTATTTTCGTTTAAGTCGATGCTGTTATCTTCCAAATGAAGCCTTGCTGCGGAAAAATTCGCCACCCGAATCATGTCTCCAAAGTAAACCGGCGATTCAACTGAAAGCCTGTCCCACAGAAGCCTGTCTCCAAGACGGCGCTGTACGATATTGTATTTAATTACCACGGTTCCGGCCGGTATATTGTTTTGTGAACTGATGGTTCTAAGCAGATCCAGTCTGAACAGGTTAAAACTGAACGCTGCCCCCAAAAGACACAGCAGAATCACAACAGCGTCAATTAACCGGAATTTTTCGGGTGAGCCGTTGTTTTCCTTTTCATTCATTTTTGATCCTTTTGGTTTCCGGAGCCTCAATACCAAGGAGTTTACGAACGTCCGCCAGTGTCTTGGGCCCCTTATCAGTTTTTATTACATTTATTACTGCGAATATTTTTACCGGTTTTTCCCTTCCCCTTATTTTTACCTGCGGCAATTCTTCGGTTATAAAAGAATCTTTTACAAGCTTCCAGGTATCTTCTGTTATAAGGATATCTGTGCCCAGTGTTTTGGTAAGGGATTCAGTCCTGGATGCGAGATTAACAGGATCGCCGATTACTGTATACTCCATGCGCAGATTGGAGCCGATCTGACCGGCAGTAACAATTCCGGTGTTAACGCCGCATCCGATGCGAATTGGCGGGTTGCTGTGATCCTCCAGCTTACGGTTTTTGTTCATGTTAAAAAGAGCTTTTCTCATCATCAGCGCAGCCGTCACGCAGTTGCAGGCATCCTTTGCGGGGCTTCCTGCTGTATATGCTGTACCCCAGTGCGCCATTACCGCATCGCCTATAAATTTGTCTACAACGCCGCCTGTCTTTTCGATACATTCGATCATTTGTGTAAGGTAGTCGTTTAACCAGTAGACAATGCGGTCAGAAGCTTCTTCCCCGAATTCCTTTGTGAAGTTTTCCGATTTAATGGTAAAACCCCTTATGTCAGAAAAAAAGATCGTGGCGTGCTTTGTCAGCCCTCCCGGTTTTATTTCACCGCGCATTGCGCGTACCGCTATGTCACGGTTAGTGAACCTTCCAAAGATACTCAGGGCCTTGCACATACGCTGGAAACTTTCGGTTAAAATGCCGATTTCATCGCGCCCGCGGGATTTCAGCGTTATGTCAAAATTTCCGCCCTCGATGGTACGTGCGGCTCCCGCCAGCGCCTTGATTGGGTTGGAGATGCTTTTGGAAAAAAACCAGATTATCAATATTGATAAAGAAAGGACTCCGGCCGTCAGGTAGATATTGCGCCGGGTTGTCGCGGTTACCTGATCGAAAACCCTGTTGAATTCGATGCTTGTAATTACCGTGCACCCGCCTGTGTTCAGCTTTGTAAAGGCTCCAAAATAACGCAGACCTTCTTCATCGGTGTAAAGGGTCTGTAAATTTTTCGCCGGATTATCCCACACAAACCTTGTAAAATTATTTTCGGATACGTTCACCGCGTTTTTCAGCATGGTATCATCAGCGTGGACAAGAATATCGCCTGTATCATTTATAAGGTATGACTGATTTGCGCCAAACCCAAAAGAATCTGTCAGGTTCTCAGGTGAAAAAAGGATTCCCCCACCGCTGTTCTGCCAATTAAAAAACATTCCCAAAAGGGAAGCATTAAAAAACGGCGCCGCATTCAGCAGAACTGTTTCCCCCATGGCTGCCCGTCTTAGGGTACCCCTTTGGTTCTCGAAATAATTATTTGCAAGCGCGGGATCCATTCCCCAGGAGGCAAAATATTGCCTGTTGATAAAAAGAACCATTTCCCTTCCCGCAGGGGCAAAAGCAACGGCCGCCGCCAGCTGGTTTTGCTCAAAGAAAAAATCGACAGTTTGTCTTGCGGCATCGCTTTGCGCTCCCAGTGAATTAACGGCTTGTATCAATAAAATGGAATTGGAACGTATTGTTTCAAAGGTATAATCGGCAATCATGGCGGAACGCCGGTTAACTTCAAAATTATTCTCTTCTGCAGCAATCCGCAGATCCTGGCGGACAAGCCAGGAAACAAGGGCGGTAATTGAACCCAGTGATAAAAGTACGATGATGGTGGTAATTGTTATAAGCTTGGCGCTGATGGAATACCTTTTTTGAGCCAACCCGGAACCTTTTTCTTGCTGATTTTCTTTGGCTTTCATGGCAGGTCAGTATAGCATAAAATTGGGGCGAAAACAAGGGCTGGTAAGAGTTATATTAAGTATATTTATTGCCATTAAATGATATATTGGGCAGTGACGGCTCAACTTCTGCTTCACGAATACGGCGCCATGGCAGTTATTCCGGCACCCTCGGTGAAAATATAGCAGCAGGGACAAACCGCAATACCGGCGTATCCATGGTATTTGCATGGGTGCTTTCCCCCGGACATCTTGGGAATATGTTAAGGGAGAACTATACCCTTATCGGTACTGCACACCTTTCAGGCCATCCGGTGTATGACTGGATTGCCGTTGAAAACTTTGCCGCCAGGAAAAACTAGGCAGGTAATCAGCGCCTGATACTTTCGCGTTTACTGTGTGAAATCATTCCGAAAAATCCTCACGCTAAGACGCAAAGAACGCCAAGATCGCAAAGGAAGAATAAATGAAATTAGGATAAGCATTCATTATGCACCAGCCGTTATCGCTATTTCTTTACGAACGAGGTCGCCAATAATTTCTTCAGGTGATTTATGGGTTTCTATGGATTTGGTTAAAAGATAGTTAACAGTTAGATTATCCATTCCAAAAAAAAACGGTTTGCCTTGCGCCGGGCAAAAACACCAAGTTTTGTAGGATCTGTCTTCGGGGGATTTTCCATAAAATAATCACTCCAGTACCGAGCTTCTTCTTCTGTCATTTTTTCCATAAAAGCATGTCGAATATTGGTAAGGTAAAAGTTAGAAAATTAAAAAATGACAGAGCCAAGACGACATGTTCACAGGTGTCTGGTACCAGTTGAAAAATGTACCATAAAAATATTATAATTGTTAAGACGACAGGAGTATTTATGAATTTTGATGTGGAATTTGAACAAGAAACAGATGGGCGTTGGATAGCAGAAATACCGGAAATTCCGGGCGTACTTGCCTACGGAGTAACCCCGTTGCAGGCAGGTGCTCGTGCACGAGCATTGGCATTGCGTGTTTTAGCGGATCGTATGGAAAACGAAGTGGCAATTCCTGGTATCAACTCGATAGCATTTGTGGATCGTTATGCGATGGCCGTCAATTAACGCCAAACGACTTTTAGCTGCACTACTGCGAATCGGGTGGTCAATAAAAAGGCAATCCAGTTCGCATAAAACACTGGAAAGGTCTGGTTATCCAGATTATGTCTTTGCGTTTCATGACAGCGAGGAAGTGGGGTCGAAAATGGTAGCAAGAGTAGCCAAGCATACCGGGTTAAAACCGGATGATTTATAAAAAGCTTCCTAATACTATCTATATACACCTAACGTCCTCCCGCTCTTCTACCTTTTCTCACCCCGCTGCCTTCAAACTTTTCGCCTCTTTCTCGCTAACTTTTTACTTTCTAACTTTTCCCTTTCCAAAAATCCGCATAGCGGATTTTTGGAATTATGGTCGGACAAGGCGGAAACCAAGGTAGTAGCTCCGGTAGTACGGATTGTAGCTGTTCCGATACGCTGAACGGGCGTCCTGCGCGACGTAGCCCCAGCCACCGCCGCGCAACACACGGTAGGAGCCCGATGACGCGCTAGAGAAGGTAAAAGATAAAAGGTAAAAAGTAAAAGAATCCACTTGACAACATGCACACTATAATGTACGATAATAATATGAAGCGAAAGGATCCGCTAAACTGCGTCTTCTTTGAAACTAAACAAAAAAATCAACCAGTGCGTGATTTTTTGTTAAAACAACAACGGGAAGATCGAAAGATTATTGGGGCTGATATTTTTACAGTGCAAGAGGGTTTTCCCTTGGGTTATCCACTTGTAGAAAAAGTAGATAAGGATTTATGGGAAGTTAGAAGTATAGTAACTGATGGTATTTGCTGTATTTTTTTTACAATACACATTGAAACAATGATTTTACTACATGGTTTTATAAAAAAAAGTAATAAAATTCCCAAAACGGAATTAAAAACGGTACGGGAACGATTAAGCCAATTTAGGAGTTAAACAGATGAGAGGGAAAGGACAGAAGTTCGAAGATTTTATGATTGAACAGGAGCTTTATGATGAGGCAAAAGAATTAGCTGCTAAAAAACTAATTGCTTATAAATTAAAAGCTGAAATGGAAACACAAAACCTTAGCAAAAGCATGGTAGCCAAGAAGCTACAAACATCTCGTGTTGCGGTGGATAACATACTAAATCCTTCGTATAACACCTCTATAGGTACACTGGAGCGTTTTGCTGCTGTATTGGGAAAACGTATTTCTATCACTTTAAGGTAAATTCTCCTAATCTTACGAGAAAATTGAAAAAGTAACAGAGCTAAGACAAAATATCTTCACCTAACGCCTTCCCGCTCTTCTACCTTTTCTCACCCCGCTGCCTTCAAACTTTTCGCCTCTTTCTCGCTTACTTTTTACCTTCTACCTCCAAAAAACGGCAAAGCCGTTTTTTGGACTTACTTTTTCTCTCTACTGAATCATCGGGTTCTGCGCTTCCAGTCCGCCCGGCATGTACAGCAGCAGCGGCAGCCTGCCGTCTTCTATAAACCAGATACTTGTATCCCATGCGGAGTTGTACCAGTTAGTCGCACTTGTCCACCAGCTTGCACTGTGCCACTGAAGCGCGTTGATGGTATATCCGTCTTTTTGGGAAAGCCCCATGTTAGGCGTGTACCCGCTGCCATTCACCGCCATACCCCGCGCATAATTCACATAAATAAATGCCGTACCCCTCGAATATCCAAAAACACGACCGATGTAGGTAGTGTTACTGGTTGCCGTAATACTTGAATTAAGCGCAACACAGTCCTGTATCGTGCCATTCAGAATTTCCCCCACCGCGCCGCCGACATAATCATTGGCGGTAACACTGCCTGTAGAGTAGCAATTCTGTACCTTGCCGCCGGAGTTATTATAACCATTCCATCCCACCACGCCACCGACTCTTTCGTCGCCGGTGACACTGCTTGTAGAGTAACAGTTCTGTACGGTGCCGAGATCGTTCCACCCCACCACACCGCCGACATAATAATTGCCGTTGATACTGCCTGTAGAATAGCAGTTTTGTACTGTGCCGGTCCCGATATTCCCTACCACGCCGCCGACTCTTGTTTCGCCAGTGACACTGCCTGTATAGTAACAGTTCTGTACCGTCGTGCTGAAGGAGATCACACCCGCCACGCCGCCGACCCAGGAATTGCCGTTGACCGAGCCGCCGACGATGCCGATGTTTTCTACCCTGCCGTTTCTAATATATCCAAACATTCCCTGATAACTTTCTGTACTGTTGATCGTAAGGTTCGATATTGTATGCCCCTGTCCGTCAAAGCTGCCAGTGAAGATACCCGCTCCTCTGCCGATTGCCGTCCAATTGCTCCCACCCGGCGCAGGATGGGGCAAAGTAACATTCCCCATTAATTTATAATGACGTGAAAGTCCATTTGATGTATTGGCGTAGGAGTTAAAATCTTTAATATTGTCCTGTGTGATGGGAATGATGCCGTCTGCCCGCCCATCGTAGATCGTAATATTTGTTAATGATGCTGTTGCAGTTGTGTAGTTAATACCTGCACTTGCTGTAAAATAAAGAGTATTGTCGTATGGGTTTGGGAAAGCATATACACCATCATATACAAGCGTAGTACCGGTTAGCGTGAAGCCGTTGCATAATATGCTCGCTGTATCCGTTCCGAGCAAGCCAGTAATATTAACTGTAACTGTCGCCGATGTTTCACCCGGCAGCGGGGTGAATGTTGTTCTGCTTGGGTCTGTAATGCTTAGAGTTATCATTTTTGGATTCACCGTTACCGCCACATCTTCCGTCACAGCATTGTAGTTAGCGGCATCATCCGGTACAAACATTACCTCATAGCCGCTGTTATTAACTGTGGGAATAATCCATCCGCTTGACCATTCAAAATGACCGTCATTGTCACTTGTACCGCCGGTCAATACTGAAGCTGAAAGCGGCTGCCCGTATGTAATGGCAGCGGCAACCGGCCAATCATTTACATTCGGTTTGGCCTTGAATACATAAATTTCAATAATCTGTGTCAATGTATTGTAATTGGGATCATCAGGCGTAAAGGTTACGCTGTACCCGCTGTTTGTTACCGTTGGTACAATAGTGCCGTCTGTCCATGCGAAGGAGCCTGGCACGCTGCTTGCATCGTCGTTTAATGCCGAGCCGGAAAGGGCCTCGCCGTAGGTTATGGGAGAGGCGAAAGGCCAGGCTGTTACTGTCGGGTCGGCCTTGTCAATCGTAAAAGTCCCGCTCTGTGTTCCTGTGTAGTTGCTCCCTGTTCCTGCTACTCCAATAATAGCTACGGTTGCCGTTCCCGCGTTGATATTATTGCTGTAGTTTAAAATGCGATAATCGGACTCACTGATTATGACGCTGTCGGTTACCGTCGGCGTTGGAGTATGCTCGCTGCCAGTGTATGTAAACGTGCCGTGCACTGTTATCGTTACATTGGAAAGATCGCGCTTGTATACCGTTACCGCCACAGTATTCGTTCTTGTGTTGTAGTTGACTGTATCGTTAGGAGTAAAGGTTACCTCATATCCGCTGTTTGCCACCGTGGGCACAGTCGTTCCGTCCGTCCATGTAAAGGTGCCATCTACATCACTTGCACCGCCGGTTAATGCCGATTCAGAAAGCAGCTGCCCGTAGGTTATGGGAGTGGCGACGGGCCATGTTATTGTTGGGTCGGTTGTATTCACCGTTACCGCTACAGTGTTAGTAACAGCACTGTAGTTAGCGGCATCGTCAGGTGTAAAGGTTACCTCATACCCGCTGTTCGTTATCGCGGGTACAATCGTGCCGTCCGTCCATGCGAATGTTCCGGGCACGCTGCCTGAGCCGCCGGTTAGTGTCGACTCGGAAAGCGACTGCCCGTAGGTGATGGCGGCGGCTGCAGGCCACTCGGTTATTTCTGGATCAGCCTTGCCCACCTCCAGTTCATCGGTCTGTGCATGGAAAGTGCCGCAGCTTGCTGTTACTGGTGTATTGTCATGCTCTGCGTGCATCAGGGTTACGCCGTGCTGCGGCTCTGTTGTTATATTGTTCTGTTCAAAGTCATCGAACTCTACTTCTCTTGTAGTGCCGTTATTGTATTTCAGCGTTACGACAAGGCCGCCAAGGTCAAGCTCTTCGCCGGAAGTGTAAACCAGGTTATCGGGGCCGGTCTTTACCTCCAGGCCGCTTAGATTAACCGCTATTACAACGACTGAAAAGACGTCGCTCATGTCGCCGTAACTCACCGTTATGGTCTTAAGCCCTGATGTAAAGGAATCAAAGCCTGTTATTACAAGCGCGTTGTGGTCTATATTCCCGCTGGAGCCGTTGCTGTATCTGGCCGTTACAACAAGGCCAACCAGATTGATGGCTTCGCCTATGTAATACTCCATTTTATGTGGAGTGTTCATAATCATTATTCCGGTAAGGGTTACACCGTCTACGCTTACATTGAATGTTGCCGTCTTTCCGCCGTAAGCCACGGTTACCGTTTTGTTGCCGGGCGAGCTTGAATCAAAGCCCGAAATTCGCAGGGCGCTGTGTCCGATTGCCGCGCTTGTGCCGTCGCTGTAAGTTGCCGTAACAACAAGGCCGCCAAGGTCAAGCGGCTCATTTCTGTGGTAATCCGTCTTCGACGGCGGGGAAGTAATCGCTATGCCTGTCAGCAGATGCTCATCTACATTGATGGTAAACGAATCGCTTTTACTGCTGTAAAGGACTGTAACCGTCTTATTTCCCTCTGTTATTGTATCGAATCCCAAAAAGAGAAGGGAACCGACATGTAAAATAACAGCCGTGCCGTCGCTGTAGGAAGCCTGCACTTCAAGGCCGGCCGGATCAAACTCATCGCCCCTGTTGTAACTGGTTTTAACCGGAGGGGAGGTTATATTGATACCGGTCAGAGCGGCATCTTCTACCTCTACGGTAAAACCGGCTGTCTTGCCGCCGAAGTTCACGGTAACCGTCTTGTTTCCCGGTGCGCCCGAATCGAAGCCGGTAAAATTCAATGCGCTGTGCCCGATAATCAATGTGGAATTGTTGCTATACGAAGCTATTACAACAAGGCCGGTTATATCAAGTTCTTCGCCCCTGTAATAGTTAGTTTTAACAGGGTTTGCGGTGATTGTTATTCCTTCCAGAGTTACGCCGTTTACGCTGATCCTGAAATCGGCCCTTCTTTCCCCATAGCGTATAACAACCGTATAGTTCCCGGGAGAGGCCGAATTAAAGCCCGATACTTCCAGAAACTCATGCTCCACATTCGCCGTGGAGCCGTTGCTGTATGTGGCTGTAACCACAAGCCCGCCAAGGTCAAGGGATTCACCTGCATGGTAGCTTGTCTTGTCGGGCGGGGAGGTTATCACAATTCCTGTTAATGTTATTTCGCTGACCGTTACCGGGAAGGAGGCGCTTTTGCCCTTATATTCCACGGTGATGGTCTTGTTCCCTGCTGAAGATGATTCAAATCCCGATAGTTGAAGCTCCTCAAACGGCACATCCTCTTCAGAACCGTTGCTGTAGGAAGCCCTTACCGCAAGCCCCCTTATATCAAGCGGCTCGCCGCGGTAGTAGACGAGCTTGCCAGGAAAGGAGCTTACAGTAATCCCTGTAAGGCTGATGCCGCCCCCGCCGCCGCTCCCTGCCGCATCAGGGCACCCTGCTACTATAAGCGTAAAAACAACAAGAATGGCAAAAACCACTTTTTTCATCTGCCCACCCCCTTAACTTTTACCTTCTACTTTTTAACTTCAAAAGCCCACTACCTCATCTTTGTTTGAAAGTAAGACCTCATTCTATCACAACACCGCTCCAACCGCAAGCTGATAATTTCGCTAAGGAATAGGGCGCCTGGCACCTTGGCCAAAAAATTTATTTAACCACAAACCTCACGAACAAAACGAATAGGCAAAAAAATTCGAATTACCGGTTCGTGTCTGTCTGTGTGGTTCGTGGTAAAAATACTTTTCTCTTTTCCTTTCTAACTTTTACTTAATCTTGAATCATCGGGTTCTGCGCTTCAAGTCCGCCCGGCATGTCCAGCAGTCTCGGCAGCCTGCCGTCGGCTATGTCCCAAATTTCATCATCCCATGCATTGCCGGGGTACCAATTGCCCACTGTTGTCCACCAGCTTGCCGAGTGACATTCACCGCTAGTAATATTACCGCCATCTTTACTTCCAGGATTATCAGTGACCGTATAGTCGGGGGGACCGTTGTATGTAATTTCCATTGTATCCAGCCCATAGTTGGGTAATAAAGGAAGATATAGATTATTCTCACCCATAACACGCCCGATATTATTGGGGGTAGTATAGTCTATACTAATCAATAGATTAAGCGCTACGCAGCTTCCCACCATGCCGTTAGCTGAGTTAATACCAACAACTCCACCTACAGCCATCTCTCCGCTTACAGTGCCGGTGGAGTAACATTTAGACAAAGGGCTCTCCACGTTCCATCCAACCACGCCGCCTATACTCCTGGTGCCATTTATATAGCCGGTAGAGTAGCAATTTTCTACATTGCTTCCATTTTGGTTTTGTCCGACCACACCGCCGACATTATCTTCACCGTTAACATCGCCGGTAGAGTAACATTTTTCAACAATGCTTCCATTTTGATTCCGTCCGACCACACCGCCGACATTATCTTCACCGTTAACATCGCCGGTAGAATAACAGTTTTGCACTGTGCCAACTGATGTATCTAAACCCTCTACATCATTCAATCCAACCACACCACCGACATCATTATTGCCTTCAACCTTGCCCGTAGCATAGCTCTTTTCCACCGTGCCTTTGTTCTCCCCCACAACTCCTCCAACCGTATCTCCATCTGATTCTATGTTACCTGTCGAAGAACAGTTGCTGACTGTACCGCCGGCAGGATTATACCCCACAACACCGCCGACACCGTAGTTGCCGGTAACAACACCGGTGGCATGGCAATTTGTTACAATACCGGAATTGTAGCCGGCAATGCCGCCGACGGCGTTTATGTCACCAGTAACAACGGTGGCAGAGGTGCAGTTCTCTACCCTACCGCCGTTGTTCCAGCCAACAATGCCGCCAATGTAGGCTCCGGTTCCTCTTACAATGCCAGAGACATAGCAATCTTCAATAGAACCGTCACCGGTTTTTTGCCCTGCTATTCCGCCGACAGATTCTCTTCCATTGATATTAACATCTTCCAGTCTCAAGTTTATTACCGTGCCGTCGTCTACAACACCAAACATTCCCTGGTAGTCGGTGTTGTCATTGATTCTAAGGTTTTTAATTGTTCTGCCATTCCCGTCAAACTTGCCGGTGAATTGGGTACCGGAGCCAATCGGTTCCCAGTTGCTCACGCTTTGCAAGTCGATGTCTTCCATGAGCTGGTAATCGTGGCCTAGAAGAAAAGGTGTTGTTCCAATATTTCTTAAAGCATTCTCAACATAAATCGGGTGAATGGTGTTAGCAGCAAAAGTAGGATCCCAGCCGTTGTTTTTTCCGGCAAAATTGGTATTCATGATTCCTGTTGCTGTATCCGTTCTTATCTTTGCATCTGCGCTCGCATGATACACTGCATGGCCGCCGCCCGGGGCTGCCTTGTTCCTTTTTTCTTCATTTAGATCATAACCGCCGTAGATGGTGCCGCCGTTTTTGATAAAGGTGCCGCCGTCGGCCACATAAACTCCGCCGCCGTTGCCGGCTGCCATGTTTCCGTAGATTTCTCCGCCTGTCATGTTAAAAGTTCCGCTGGCCACATAAACCCCGCCGCCATTGCCGGTTATGTTCCCGTTCCCGTAGATTTCACCGCCGTTCATAGTAAAGGTTCCGCCGTCTTCTATATATATCAATGATGTGTCGTTGTTTTCACATCCATGCAATAAAACACCGTCCTCCAGTGTAAGGCTTACACCATTGTTCACCGTGAACAGGTTTCCTTCACCTGAGAGCGTTATTGTAATGGACTCATCATTTGCTGTAAGTGTAATGTTCGTGCCGGTACTAAATATTCCAGTGTAGGAAAAAAGCGGTTGATCTGCGCCTATTCTTACCGTGTATACACCGGCGGTGGTAATGGAAGCCAGTGCACTTTCAAGGTCAATAAAGGGTATGTCTTGCATGCTGTCTATACTTACCCATACCTTGGCATCTATAGAAGCTGTAACAGTGACTTTGATAGGGCCGATTATTACAGAGGCTTTTTTGATACCAGTGTCATTGTTCTGTGGAATTTCATTGGTTACTTCCACATAGTAGAAGGTGGTTCCTTCACTATCGGCGGTGTATATATATTCATGGCCTGTCGCTCCCTGGATTGGGGTGCCATTTATGTTATCGTCGTCATCATTTTTGTACCACTGATACGACAGGGTTCCGCTGTCAGGGCTAAGTGCAAGGACTCTCAGATGTACTTCGTCTCCAACTTCGCAGTCTATGTCTTCAGAAATACTGATTATTACAGGCTCCAGGGCATTTATCGGAGGAATGGCGATTGCATTGCTTGTAACATTACCATCGTAGCCTTCACACGACACCACAACGGTTATATGCCTTTCTGCATCAGCTTCATCAATGGTGTAACTCTCATCTGCTGCACCATCAATAGTAGTATCATTCCGCTTCCACTGGTAGGAAAAAGGCCCTTCTATTTGCAGACCGTTATAAAACAAATATATTGCTTCAATAGTAATTTCTTCACCCACAGAATTGCCGCCTGCTATAACAACAGAACCATAGATGTAATCATTGGCTGCAACTGTAACAAAGGCGGATCCATTTTTTGAAGGATCTTCAACGGAAGTTGCAATAATGATGAGTTCTGTATCCGGGGCTTCTTCGGCGCCTACGGTTAGTTTGCCTGAATCAATATCTGTACCTGGACTTGAATTACCCCATAAAGACCAGGTTACACCTTGATTATAGCTGCCATCAACAATGGCGTTGAATGTCCATTCACCGCCCTGTCTCACAGTGGCAACAGAAGGCTCGACTCTTACGCTGATCTCTGCCGGCGGCGGAGCGGGCGGGGTAGGGTTCTCTGTCTCTGGCTTAAAGCGGTCATAAAACGGCTTTACAAGAGGGTTTTCGCACGCAACGGTAGCGAATAGTAAATAACAAGTAACAGATATCAAATAAAAAATAACAGATAAAAAATGTCCTCTTTTTTTCATAATACCACCCCTCTTTTCTTCGCGCTCTTTCCGATTTTTTTAACCACGAACCTCACGAACCAAACGAACAATAACAAATATCGAACTGCCGGCTCGTGTGGTTAGTGGTAAAAATTCTTCCCTTTTACCTTTTCTCTTCAAATAAAACTCCAGTTTTTTTGACCTACTTTTTAACTTTTATTGAACTACAGCCAATCTTTCCTGTATCATATCGCTGACAATTTCTGCTGGAGTTTTATGATCAGCAATGGCTTTGGAAAAAAGATAATCAGCAGAAAGCCCGTCAATGGTAATCATATGGGCGGCTCTGCGCCTCGCAAGAAAACCTGATCCATTGGGACCAACTTTTGGTGTAATTTCTGTCCATTTTTTATCAAGCGCAATAGCTTCTTCTTCGGTCATTCTAGCCATTGTTTTCTCCTCTGATTTTTATCAAATGCAAAAAACTCTTCCTGCATCTCATCGCATGGAAAACATTGATGGTATTATCATCAATTACATTATACATAACCTCTAACGGGATAGCGTTTCGGTTGAACCCGATAACGAGATACTTGTTATCAGACTCATCTTCATCAATGCTGCCGTCATACCTTGCAGTATCAAAAGCAAAACGGATGTCATCTTCTGTTACCTTGTGAGCGAAAGCAGCTTCATTGAACTCTATGATGACGTCCATTTTCCCCTCTTTTAGAATTATATCACGATATTAGCGTTATTTCAGGCTTTTTTTTCTCTATTAATTTTTAGTTTTCCACAGGATTCAAAATAACCAGCCCCTCGTGCAGTTCCTGAAGGCCGGAGGTGCCCAGGCGCACACGGGTTAGTGTCAGGGAGTTTCTCCCTGTGTTTCCAATCCGGAAGGTCATGCGCGAGGAGAATATGGTTTCGTCCTGACTGCCGGTTCTTTCGGAGTTTCTTTCCTGCTCGGGACGCAGTTCCAGCAGCTCATTTCCGTTCACATTAAAAAACACATAGTTACCGGTTCTTGCGGCTCCTGCCGTTACAATAGAGTACTCTCCTGTATCATGAAAGTGGAGCCTCCCCCAGGGGCTGTCATAAACCGCGTCAACAACTGGCCTTAAATTAGATTCCTTTTCGTTTGCGGTCAAAAGCCTTGCCCGCTTGTACGAGCCATCCCAGGGTGCGCTTACGGTGATTTTCAAACGCACATCCTCGGCTACCCGCAAGCGGATGCTGTCCAGTGATTCAAGCTCAATGTCGACAAAGCGTCTTAATGTGCTGATCGAGATATTCTGGCTCGTTATATACAGTCCATAGCGCGTCGGTGTAGAGCGCTGCCAGGTAAAAATCTGCTGGGTTTCATCGCCAAAAAAGATTATTTCCTTTTGCGATGGATCAAAATATACATATTGCCTTAAGTCCAGCGTTCCCTGCGGGCTTACATAATACCAAAGATCGTTTATAAACTCCTCGAAAACTCCGGGAACGCCGCTTAACAGTTCCCGCAGTCTGCGTTGTTCAACCTGCGAACCGGGAATTTTTGTGACCCTGTTCAATACATACTGTTCGCTCGAAGGATTGAAAACATAGATATTTTCAACCTGATCCAGGATATTGGCCGAGGCGCTGTCGTGCCCATAGGCGGCGATTGCGAAACTTTCTCCATTTGTTATACCCTGCTGATACGCCAGGGATCGCACTGTTTCCTGAACAATTATCGAACCGTCAATCCGCAGTTCGGCTATTTTTATGTAGGCCTCTTCCGGGGCAAGCTGCGGGCTGTGCCTGAAAACGGTCATTGTATGTTCGCTCTGGTTGTTCATGCCTGTTACCAGAATGCAGTTATTTCTGTCGCCGACCAAATCCATGGAAATAATCGATACAGTCCCGCTTTGAACGGCTTCTGTGGAGGCGTTCCACAATCGTCTGTATTCCCTGCTTCTTTCATCATATCTGATGCAGGTAATGTATACCGGCCCTTCAATTTCTGCCGGCCTGCGGTAAGCGACAATTTGTTCTTCGCCGAAATCATGGCCGACATCCTGGTTAAAAACCAAAACAACGATTTCGCCCTCGTCCAGGGGGAGTTTTGGATTGATATTTTCTTCCCAGGCAAGGCGTTCTGCCGGGCCTGAATCCCTTCCGGCGCCGAATGCCTCTGTGGGTATTACCAGCCTTGGGTGGCGGTTTTCCGGCGCACGGGGAGGGAAAAACCTTCCATACATTCCGGTAGCGAAGAACAATATTCCCAGTGCGCTTACAATAACAACAATTACCGCAAGTATAAAAATTGATTTTCTCATGTATTTGTATCCAGATAAGTTTCCAGATGCTCCAGAAGTTTTTTCATGGTTTCATCAAGCGATAAAGAGCTTTTGAAACCGGCTGCCGCCACATGTCCGCCGCCGCCAAACCCCTGGGCGATTTTGGAGACATTTACCCTGCCCTTGGAGCGAAGCGAAACACGAATTTCACCGGCGGCTGTTTCCTTTATCACCACAGAAACTTCCACCTCTTTTGCCCTTAGGGGTAAATTTACAAAGGACTCTGCATCCTCAAGATTTGCGCCAAGTTTTTCCAGGTCTTTCTTACGAAGCACCTGCGAAACGATTCTGCCCCCGCTGTGAAGCTCCAGTGTCGAGAACGCCTGCTTTTGCAGCAGCAGCGCACTGCTCGATAAATTTTCATTTAATTGCTTGTAAACAAAATGGGAATCCGCGCCGCTCTCCAGCATTTTAATCGCCGCCCTGAATGTACGCAGGCTGGTCTTTGAATAGGCAAAAAAACCGGAATCGTAAACAATGCCGGAATACGCTGCCATCGCTGTTGGTGGATCAAAATCAACTCCCAGTGCAGAGGCGAGTTCTACGGCAAGCTCGCATGTGGAAGCTGCGCCGGGTTCTATCAGCCCTGCAAGCATTGCATGGCGTTTTGGCTCATGATGATCAAAAGTGAACACCTCCTGTGTACGCTTCATTATGTCCTTCATGCCGCCAGTATGATATTCGTCCGATGTATCAACAACAATCATCGCCGACTGTTCCGGCAGTTCATTGTGTTTTTTATCGTCCCAATATTCTATGAGCCCGGATGCATCCATAAACCGGAACAGCGCCGGAACCGGAGATGCATTTATTATTTTAAAAGTTTTTCCGGTTTTTTTGAAAATCGAAGCAAATATTAATTCCGCTCCCAGCCCGTCGGCATCCGGTGGATCGTGGGTTGTGAGAATAAACGATTGATGTCTGTCAAAAAGTGCCAATACTTCGTCAAACATAAAAACAGTCAGGAATGTGCCGGCTTCAATTCAAACAGCCAAGATCTTACATAAATGCCGCTGCGGCGTTTCTTACCCTGGCGTCCAGGTTCAGCCCCACAACCAGTGCCCGCCAGCCGCGAAATTCTTCCACCCTGGAAAAACGCATCAGGTTTGCCTGGGGCCCCTGAAGGGTGGATGAAAGAGCCGATGTCGAAGAGCTGATAAGAAGGGTATAGCTGATGCCGGAGCCCGGTGTCCTGGAAGCCGCATCCCTAAGGGCGCCCGAAAAATCGGCGCTTCCCCCCGAGGCGGAAAAATCCCGCAGGGTTCTCTTTATGGCTTCCTTGTCTGCATCGTTCCTTACGCTTTCCGAATAAACAATCCTGGCGGTTGGGCCCGCGCTCCAGATGGTAACTCTGTCCCCTGCCGTCAATAGCTGATCAACAAGGGTTCGTGAAACCCAGTCTGCGGCTTCGTCCACAAGGCCGGAAAAAGCCTGGGAACCGTCAATTATCAGGTTGACATTGATGGGGGTATTCCTGGCATTCTGCCCGTGCAAAAGCGGCAGGCTCAGAAAACACGTCAAAAACATCCCAAATACTACTTTTCCGGTAATAATTGTTTTCATATCCTGCATTGTATCATACTTATCCTGTTTTGACTATTGTTTTTTTTAATTGTTTTTTTTTAATATTCCGAAAAAAAGGACTTTACATTTCCTTAATAAGTGTATTATTGTATAGTAAGGTTATTGTATCAAACCATTTTATAAGGAGTGTTATATGGGAACCATTGATTTACCCAAAAGTCCGAATGTATTTCATCCGGAAAAACCAAGTGCAGTAGGTTCGCGGAATTCGTTAGCTCAGGAATACCGTGATCAGCAGGCAGAAGTAAACCTGCTTTTGGAGGAGGAGACTAACAAGGTTATCCACCACCTTATGGCAAAGCTTCCCAAGGACGTTCTTGAACGCCTTGATGTGATGGGCGGCCTGAAGGAAAAACTGTACAACTACTTCAACCAGAACTACCAGAACATGTTCAACCGTTACATGGTGACGACTGAAGATGAAATGGTGAAGAAGGTCAGGAACTTCATTGACAAGGAAGAGACCAAGGTTCTGACAAGGTACACCCCAAAGGAGATAGCCGATCTTCTGGACGCGGTCGGCGGAGCGGATAAATTCAATACTGGTGAAATTGAAAAATCCATCGTCAATATGTATGGCCACTTGCAGGGCCATGTTCAGCGGGGCGTAAACGAACTCGAGACAAACACGAACAGCATACTTCGCCAGAAGACCGACACCGGCGCTTTTGTCCGGGGCGAGAATGCATATTCGATCGTCAAGTGCGCGTTCAAGGATAACCGGATCAAACCCAAGACTGTTACCGATGTAAAACTTTCGGTTAATATTCTGGACGCCGAACTTATCAGCCCGATTTTCCACTACCAGGTTACAGTGGAATTCCTTATCAAGGACATTATTTCCAAGCACATCGTCGACACCATCGACAAGGCAATTGAAAACCTTAAAGATCAGCGGATCGATCAGGGGCTGGAAGAGTTGTCTGACGGGGAAATCATGATCAACAAGATCAACCGGGTAGAGAATTACACCGACGACAACACCGAGGAAGCCAAGTCCAAGCGTTACTCCATGATCACCAAGGCAATCATGGAAAGGGTAAACGACCTGAGGGCGGAAATTGATCCGGCTACATTCGATGCGATGAACATCAGGGAAAACATCAAGAAGATCGTCGACCTCGAAAACATTCGCAACCGTGGCTTCAATACGGCGATCAATTCAATCACCGCGATTCTTGATACTTCCAAGATGGGGTATCAGTACATCGAAAACCTGAAGAACGGCCGGGAAGTGATCATTCGCGAATATGAAGACACTGATGAAGCCAATCTGCCGGACGAGCGCTATGCTATTAAACTGCGCTATTTCGACAATGCCCAGCTTATTGAAGATCGCAAGGCTTACGATGTGCAGATGAAGAGCTTCGAAACCGAAGTTCAGCACCTGTGGGATATCCTCGAAGTAATCTATCAGGATTCCAAGCGCATGTTCAGAATTAATGACTTCGACGATCTGGCCAGGAAGAACAAGAACCGGATTAAAAAGCTCATTAAAGACAAGACCGGCGAGCCTCTGTACGAAGATATCGCCAAGGTCTGGGACGAAATTTCCTTTGTAAAAGCCGCCGAAACCGAGGTGGAAAAATCCAACCGTACTTACATCTACGAGAAGGACAGGGTCCGCTCCAGGATTATCAGAATGCGCGACAAAATGAAGCGCATGTACGATTACCTGTACCCGATCGAAAGGCGTGTTATGGAAGACAGGCTTTCCTCTCTGGAAAGGGAATACTACAAGTTTGACTATATGATTAACCCCTACCACATTCAGCCTGGTTTGCTTCTGGACGTCGATATTACCTCGATCAAGAGGAAAAAGGCGACCCTGGACTCTTTCTCCAATGTGCTTAACGAATTCCTCCACGGCGTGTCCAAGGGCTTCCAGGATGCTGCATTTGCCACATTCAGCAGGCGGCGTTCCACTGTCAGGGAAGATATCAACCAATCATTTAGCTCAGTTGCCGACTATGAGCAGTCTGAGGCCACGGCGGTGGCCGCTGCTGCTGTTGCTGCGGCGCCCCCAAAAAGGGCGATTGCCGCTCCAAAGCCGCGCAAAGGTGTAGTTGACGCAAAAGGCGGCAAAAAGAAGCCGGTTCGCGGCGGGTCTGCGGGCATAGCTGAAGTCTAATTGCTGCTGAAATTGGCCTGCATTACGCTTTGCCGTGATGCAGGCAGAACAGGCGAATCATGGAAATGACCGCCTGTACGCAATTAAAAGCGCCCCCAAATCAGTGTGGTCAGGCCGCTCTGGGTGTTTCGGGGGCGTTTTTTTTAAGCCTTGCTGGGCTGTTCTCCCGGCTGCAATAGATCGGCCGGGTGGTATTTTGAAGAAGGAGGTCTTATGGCAATGGATTCCACTAATCTGGAAATTCTATCTTCCCGCACCGGCTTTAATTCCGCTGTCAGACACATAAAAAAGACACTGGAGATTACCGGGGGCGCATCAAACGGCAATCTGGCCGATATCCTTTACGAACTGGGCGATGATCAACTTACCGGCGACCGGATTGGGTTGCTTCTGAGGATGCTGCTTATCGATAAACTGGGGTATAAAGCCTGTTCGTCCAACCTTTCCGCCGTGGTTGAAAAACCATCTAAACTGGCGAAAGAATTCGAAAAATGGAAGGGCGTTGATCTTGTTGCCGCCTATTATCACCCCGATATCGGGCTGTTGATAGCGAATCCCAAGACGGTCGAAGGGCTTGAAAGTTTCGGGCAGCTGCGTAAGCAGGAACTGATGGTTATTTATGCCGGGATGCAGGGCAGGGAAGCAGGCGATGAATGCCAAAAGGCCGCCGAACTTGCTCTTAAATTGTTTGAAGGCTCGAAGGTAACAGCCCCCGCGGTGCTGACCAGGGGAAATTTTACCGTTCGAAAACTTTCCAAACCTGTTGTAAAAAAAGAAGCTGCTCCCGCCGGAAAAAAGGCTGTAAAGAAGATCACTGCCAAAAAGGCAAAGCCGGATTCCCAGAAAGCCGCGGCCCCGGAAGCTCCCGCCAAGGCTGCAGCCCCAAGCGCCGGTCCGAAAAGAATGACTCCGCGTTATTCGGTGGTTGTGCAGAATGAGCTTTTTCACAATGGAAATGTCGAGGCGTGGAAGAAGATCGTTGCCAGTTACAGGGCAAAGTATCCTCTGCTGGAAGTATATATCTACTACGAAAACGAGCGTATTCTGGATATTAATTCCCTGTTTAAGTGGGGCAAGGTAAAGCACGGCACTGCCATAGAGTTTGCCATTGCCGGTAATGACATACGGGATGTGGCGAAGCTTCAGCGTTATCTCGCCCAGGGAGCCAGCCACATGTTTGAGGCGTTTCTCCGCGGGCCGGTAAATACGGTTCTGAAATTATTCTAAAAGGGGAAAACACATGGACAGCAGAATACATTTTTTTAGTCAGAAAGACGTTATCTCCTCCAAAGACAAGGGAGAGATGCTGGGAATACGCGGACGTCAGGCCAATGAATTTGCGGAATTGGGCTTTCCGGTTTTACCCGGATTAATTTTGGATACCTCTCTCGCTTCAGAGATAGATCCAAAAGCCATTAAAAAGGATGTTGTTGCCCTTTTGCATAAGTGCGCAAAACTTGTCGGTAAAGGTTTTGACGATAAAGATAACCCCATGCTTTATAAAATGGTTATCTCATCAAATCTTGCCATTACCTCTTATCCGGCGCTGCACAATTTCGGCCTTGTAAAGCCGACAATAGAAGGTTTTGCCGGCTGGGTGGGTGTCGATTTCGCGATCAACGAAGTTTTGTTCCTTGTAAGGGGCATGTTAAAAATTGAAGAAAGGATCCGGGAACTGGAAGCAAAAGAAAAGGAAAGGGAAGAGATTGCCGCGAAGATAAAACATCTGGAAAGAATGTTGGGCATGAAGGGGCCTTCCAACGAGTTGAATCAGAAGGAAGGGCCGCCTCCGAAGATTAATAAATCGGCGCAGGAATACATGAACGAGTATGCCAAATATTTCCCCAAAGGTTTTTTTGATGATGCCGAAAGCCAGTTGATGATTTCCCTTAGTGAAATATCAAAAATGCTGCGGATTGATGATCAAAACGACCGCGACACTGCGATTATGATTCAGCCAATGGTTTACGGAAACTACGGCAAGGATTCATGTTCCGGCGATTTTTACAGCCGCAATGTCGTTACCGGCGAAAAGAAGCTGCAGGGGCATTTCTTCAGGGGTAAATTTAACGAGATTGGCGCCGAAGGCCAGGAGATCAACAAGATAAGCCCGGTGCATCTAAGGCAGCTGGAAAAGATTGCCTGGACACTCGAAGATAAATTCAAGGAAATCCGCCAGATACGTTTTACCGTCGAAAACGGCAAGCTCTGGCTGATAGAACAGCGGCTCATTGATCAAAAGTCAACCCAGGCAGATATTAAACTCCTGCTGGATCTTGCCAGGCGCAAAATTGTCGATAACAAATATGTTATCAAGGCTATTGATCCGCTGCGGCTCAACGAAATTCTTCACCCGGTAATAAATACGCCCAGTGTTAAAGGGTTAAAGTCCTGGAAGGGCGGTATCGCCGGTGCGCCCGGCGCTGCAATCGGCAGGGTCTATTTCAACACCGACACGCTGATCGAGGCAAAAAAACTGGCGGCTCAACGGGGCGAGGATGACCGTACCATTTTGATTCTTTATTCGTCTTTTGCCGAAGATGTAAAAGCCATCGAGGTAAGCACCGGCGTTCTTACCGCAGAGGGCGGTTACTCCGCTCATGCGTCAGTAGTAGCCCGTCAGTACGGTAAAGTGTCCCTGGTATCGCCTGCCCTTAAAATCAAGGGAAACAAGGCTTCTCTGGGAGATTTGAGTATTTCCGAAGGGGAATACATTACCATCGATGTTCCTTTCTACGGGGAATCATCGGTATACAAGGGAGTTGCCGAGCTTATCGAGCCCAGTCCGAAAGAGTCGGGGCTCCTTGACTTTATCGATCTTACCAAGGGTTTTATCAAAAAGTTCCATGTACGCTGCAATGCCGACACGCCGAAGGATGCGGCTCTTGCCCTTAGTTTTGGCGCCGAAGGCGTCGGCCTTTGCCGTACCGAGCACATGTTCTTTAAGGCCGAACGGATCAACAGTTTCCGGGAAATGCTCCTTACTACCGATCCGGCCGAGCGTAAAAAGGTACTGGACAGGCTGCAGGTTATGCAGCGGGAAGACTTCTACGGCATCATGAAAGTAATGGCCGGCAGGGAGGTAACCATAAGGCTCCTGGATTCACCACTGCACGAGTTTATGCCCCATAACGATGATGAACTAACGGCTTTTGCCGCTCATGTTGCCAAGAACAAAAAAACAAAGTTATCCAAATCGGAAATTAAAACCCAAATTGAAGCTCTGCACGAATTCAATCCAATGCTTGGGCACAGGGGCTGCCGTATTGCAGTATCCTACCCCGAAATCTACGCCATGCAGGTTAAGGCAATTTTTGAGGCCGCTTACAAGCTGCGTTCCGAGAAAATCGATGTAAGGGCGGAGATTATGGTTCCGATAGTTATGAATGCTTCGGAGCTTAAACTTATCGCCTACGGAAAGAAGATCGAGGGTTCCAACTATGTCGGTATTGTCGATATCGAGGAAACGCTTAGAAAGAGCAAAAAGGCCAGGGAGGTGGAGTACAAAATCGGCACCATGATCGAGCTGCCGGCTGCCGCCCTTGGTGCGGGTGAGATAGCCAAATACGGAACATTCTTCAGTTTTGGCACCAACGACCTGACCCAGACTACCCTGGGTATCTCCCGCGATGATTTCACAGCCTTTATGCCTGACTACACTCTATACGATCTTATTCAGGGCAATCCTTTCAGCACGCTGGACTCCAGGGTCAAGGAGCTTATCGCTCTGGCAACCGACCGTGGACGTCTTACACGGCCGGATCTGTCATGCGGGCTTTGCGGTGAGCATGGGGCAAACCCTGAAAACGTCCGTTTCTGTATGGACGCAGGGCTCGACTATGTGTCCTGCTCGCCCTATTCGGTGCCGATTGCACTGCTGGCGGTTGTCCAGGCGGAAATGGAAAAGGAAGAAGCGTAAAGCCATAGCAGTACGCATTTTTGGAAACAAAAAAGCCGCCTGACCACTCTGTGGCCGGGCGGCTTCTTTTTTTCCTGTTAATCAGGAGCCTTAATGACTGCTATTCGAATTCGCCCTTAAAGCTCATGTATTTTTCAACAGTTTTGGAAATAAGCTCGGCGGCTTTTTTTGCGTCAATCTGGGGAATTTTCCGCATTTTATTAAGAGAATCCTCAAAGAAACCGGCAATGGTGTTGTAAACATCGGGAAGCTGATAGAGTACTACGGCAAAGTTCTGGCCCTGCGGCTTCAGAATTGTAAACGAACCGAATGTTTCGTTGGGCTCTTTTGCTACCATTATCTTTGATTGATTTTTCGCGGTAATAATCTCCAGTTCGTTGAAACGCTTGGGAATGCGCTCTCCATCCCTTCTTGAAACAGGTTCCTGGTATTTTAAGGGATAGGTATCCTGTTCAACCAGGACGTACAGTTTTTTTCCGCCGGTAATGAACTGAAGGCCGGTTTCGGTAAGAAATATCTCTTTTACTCCGGCATAGGACACGATTTCGTAAATCGAATAGGCTGATGTTTCACTAAAAAACGAAGAGATAATGTATCCTTGGCTAAAGGGCAGCTTGCCATGCGAAAAGGCTTCGAACAAATTGCGGAATTTTACATTGGAATCATCAACTTCGGCGGGTCTCGATACTACTGCCTTCTTAACCGCCGCTTTTTTTACGGCCGGCTTTTTAGCCGCCGGCTTTTTAGCCGCTACTTTCTTTACTGCCGGTTTTTTCGCAGCCGGCTTTTTAGCCGCCGCTTTTTTAACAGCCGGTTTTTTGGCTGCCGGTTTCTTTGCGGCCGATTTTTTCGCTGCTGGTTTTTTTACCGCGCTCTTTTTTGCAACCGGTTTTTTGACTGCCGGTTTCTTTGCAGCCGGCTTTTTAGCCGCCGCTTTTTTAACAGCCGGTTTTTTGGCTGCCGGTTTCTTAGTTGCAGGCTTTTTAGCCGCGCTCTTTTTAGCCGCGGTTTTTTTTGCAGCCGGTTTCTTGCTTACTTTTGCCATTTGTATCCCCCTTTGGAAATGCAATATTGTTTTACTGTTTTATTCGATCCTCTCATATCTTGAGCCGGAGATGAAACAGCTTTATCTATATTATCAACTTGTTTCAAAAAAAAAGCAACAAGATGTTTTCACTTTGCACGCGCCAGTGTTACAGCGCATGTAATGACTATATCGTCCACGGATGCTCCTCTGGATAAATCGCTGATTGGTTTGGCAAAACCCTGCAGAAACGGTCCGAAGGCTTCCGCACCGGCGAGGCGCTGGACGAGTTTATAGCCGATATTACCGGCGCCAAGATCGGGAAATATCAGGATATTCACCCTGCCTTTTACAGGGCTTCCCGGCGCCTTTGAATCCGTTACCGATGGAACCAACGCGGCATCTGCCTGTAATTCACCGTCAAATATAAAGCCCGCCTTTTTATTCCTTAAAATTTCAACCGCATTTTGTACCTTGGTAACATTGTCGTGTTTTGCCGAACCCTTGGTCGAAAAGGATAAAAGAGCCGCAACTGGCTCTGTGTTCAGAAATTCCCGGCAGGACTGGGCGGAACTTTCGGCAATATCGGCAAGCTGTTCAGCCGTTGGGTCTGGTATTACCGCACAGTCGGAAAAAACCATATTGCCGCTTGCTCCCCACTTTGCATCCATGCCTGCCATTACAAAGCAGGATGATGCGGTCTTAACGCCCTGCGAGGTACCGATTATCGTAAGGCCTGCCCTAAGAACATCGCCGGTAGTGTTCTCGGCGCCGGCAACCATTGCATCAGCATCACCCAGGTGAACCATCATGGCTCCCCAGCGCAGAGGATCGGTCATATCAATTTTTGCCTGCTCCTCCGTCATGCCCTTATGTTTGCGCATTTCATAATACTCGCGTACATAGGTGTCTTTTTTCACGCCGTCGCCGGGAAAGACAAGATTAATGCCGCCAAGATCGACCCCTTCTTTTGCGGCGGTTTTTTCTATGTCTTCCACCTTTCCCAGAAGGGTAACGCCGGCAGCAAGCCGCTCATCAAGTAGAATCCTCGCCGCTTTTATTGTTCTTGGCTCGGTTCCCTCCGGCAATACCAGTATTTTTTGTAAAGTTTTTGCCTTTGCCTTCATTACATTCACAAAATCCATATTCTTCTCTCCTAATTTGGGTTTATCAGTTAAGAATAATCCTGTTATCCATAATCCGCAAGAGCGGCTCATTGCATGATAACGCTGGTTTACTCTATAATGCCAATACCATAAGGAGTATTTCGTGTTAAAACCATATAGTTCCATGTCTCGTGAAGAGCTTCTCAGCGAAAAAGAATCACTGGATTCTGTTTTTACCTCATTCAAGGCAAAAGGCTTTTCGTTTAACATGGCAAGGGGCAAGCCGGATAAAGATCAGCTTGATTTATCAATGCCCATGCTGGACGAAATAGTCTCTTCATCCGATTATACTGCCGCAGGCGGAGTGGATTGCCGTAACTACGGGGAATTAACCGGTATTTCGGAGGCGAAAAACCTCTTTGCTGAATACATGGGGGTCGCCTCGGACGAGATTATCATTGGCGGCTCAGCTTCCCTGGCCATCATGTACGACTGTCTGGCACGGGCAATGCTGACTGGCGTACTTGGTTCTGAAAAACCCTGGGTGCAGGAAGGGAAAATTAAATTCCTGTGTCCGGTCCCCGGCTATGACCGCCACTTTTCGATTTGCCAGTTCCTGGGCATCGAAATGATAAATATACCCACGTCCGGCGAAGGCCCGGACATGGACATGATCGAAAAACTGGCGGCAGGCGATCCGCTTATAAAGGGAATGTGGTGCGTGCCGAAATTTTCCAATCCCCTGGGCATTACCTATTCAGACAGAATTATCCGCAAAATGGCTTCGCTGAAAACAGCAGCAAAAGATTTCCGTATATTTTGTGATAATGCATACGCCATGCACGAGGTTTACCGTGATGTACCCCTGTTAAACCTTCTTACGGCCTGCAAGGAAGCCGGAAATCCAAATATGGTTTATTTGTTCGGCTCAACCAACAAGCTCACATTCCCCGGCTCCGGGGTCGGGTTTTTAGCTGCCTCTAAAGAAAATATTGCCTTTATCACAAAACAGCTTTCCATGCAGGCAATTGGCTGGGATAAACTCAATATGCTGCGCCATGTCCGTTTTTTGAAGAACGTGGAAAATATCCGGGTCCTTATGAAAAAGCACGCAAGCCTGCTCCGCCCGAAATTTGAAGCGGTTTTGGAAAAACTGGAAAACGAGCTTGCGGGCCGGGGCGCAGGGCAGTGGGTCAAACCGGACGGCGGTTATTTTATCACCTTTATCGCGGAAACCGGGTGCGCCAAACGTGCTGTTGCCCTGTGCAAGGAAGCCGGTGTCATAATGACCGATGCCGGAGCGACTCATCCCTACGGCAATGATCCGGAAGATCGCTACATCAGAATTGCGCCGACCTTTCCGGCTCTTGATGAGCTAAAGGCGGCGATGGAAGTATTCTGCACCGCTGTCAGGCTTGCGTCCGTGGAACGTGCCTTGAGCAGTCCCTGATATTACGTTATAATAAAAAAAGCATGACTGACGTATATAATAATTTTCTGGAAGATGCGGATTTCGATACAATTCTGTCTGACGATATAGATTTTTCCGGCACGCTGGAATTTGAAAAGCCCTTCCTAATCCGCGGCAAGGTTCGCGGGGAAATAATTTCTTCGGGAATACTGGTAATAGATGAGGAAGCTGTAGTAAATGCAAATATAAATGCAATGCGTGTGCTGATCCGCGGCCAGGTTAAGGGTGATGTTACAGCCAAAGAGAAGGTTGAGGTTACAGTAACCGGGAAACTTCATGGAAATGTAACGGCTCCGGAAATACTGATGGAAACCGGCTGTGTATTCAACGGCCGCTGTAATATGACAGGGAAGAAAAGTTGATGATTTTTCCTCCCCGCCGGCAAATGCGTTTATGTTTAACTGCCTTTTTACTCGGCCTTTTTTTATTTCCCCCGGTTGTTTCTCATTCGCAGCAACCCGATGCCCTTGCCGAATACCGCGCCGGCAATTATGAGCGGGCAATACGCATTTGCCAGGACGAGATCGCCTCCTATTCAGGTAACATGGAAGCTCATGTTGTAATATGCTGGAGCCTTCTTCGCATTAACCGCTACGAAGACGCCCTGCGCTATGCCCGTGCGGGCCTTGCCTTGAGCCGTTTCGATGTCAGAATGATCGAGATAATGGGAGAAATCCACTATTACCTCGGACAAAACAACGAAGCCCTGCGGTATTTCCAGGAGTATGTGAATCTCGCCCCCGAAGGCTCGCGGATAGAACAGGTGTACTATTTTCTGGGGGAGATATATATCCGGCTTGGCAGATTCCGCCATGCAGATATTGCCCTGTCAACGGCAGTTCATTATGTTCCCGGCAATGCTGCATGGTGGACACGGCTAGCCTACGCCAGGGAAAATGCCGGCGATCTGACCAATGCCGTTACCGCTTACGAGAGGGCTCTTACCCTCAATTCCCAGCTGACCGATGCCCGCAGGGGACTCGACCGGACAAGACAGGCACTGAGCAGACAATGAGAGCATGCCCTGTAATTCATTCTTTGGGCTGCAAACTCAATCAAGTGGAAAGCGAAGCTATCGCAGATGCATTCAGGGACGCAGGTTTTTTTCCGGGTTCCAGGGGAGATTTCTCCGGGGAACAATCCGGGATAATTATTATCAACACATGTACCGTTACGACAAAAGCCGATCAGAAAGCCAGGCGGATTATCAGAAAAGCCCTGCGCGACAATCCTTCTTCCTGCGTACTTGTTACAGGCTGTTACGCCCAGCTTGAATCCGAAGCGATCAAATCGCTGGAAAGTGAATGTTCCGCCGAAGGAAGGCTTTTTGTTTTCAGGGGAGATAAAAAGGGCGCCCTGCTTGATTTACCCCGTTATCTGCAAGGCGCTGATATAAAAGATGATATTTCAGCTCTTGTTAAATCCTACAGTGGAAACAACAGTAACCCGGACAACATTGATATTTTTAACTTCGCGCCGGAGCATTTTTCTTTTCACTCACGCGGCTTTCTGAAAATACAGGACGGCTGCGACAGGCATTGCACCTACTGCAGAACACGCCTTGCAAGGGGCACCAGCCGCAGCCTCGATGCCGATTTGGCCCTGAAAGAACTGCAGCGCCTTGAGGGGGCAGGGTATGCCGAAGCGGTACTTACAGGGCTTAATATTACGGATTACAGATCGAATGTAATTGCAGATAACGGGCGGGAAATTAATTGTCTTGGCGGATTACTGGAGTATCTGTTATCTGAAACTCAATGCATTAATATAAGGCTTTCTTCACTGGAGCCGGACGGTATTGACGGAAAGCTGGCGGAGGTTTTGCCGCACAAAAGAATCCGCTCTCACTTTCATTTATCGGTACAGTCAGGCAGTGAAAAAATTTTATCGGAAATGGGACGCGGCTATGGAAGTGAAACAGTGGAATGTGCCGCTGCGCTGTTTCGCACGGCAAAGGACGATCCGTTTCTGGCATGCGACATAATTGCCGGTTTCCCGGGTGAAACCGAAGATGATTTTAACAAGACGCTGGATCTTTGCCGTAGAATTGATTTTGCCTGGATTCATGTTTTCCCTTTTTCCAGGCGCCCGGGGACAGCGGCATTTTCCTTTCCGCAGCAGGTACCCGAAAAGGACACGGCAAAAAGGGTGGAAATTCTGATGGAACTGGCCCGTGAAGGAAGGCGGCGTTATGTTCAGCGCTGGATTGGCCGCGAGTTGGAAGCAGTGGTCGAGCAGGGAAGAATATCGCAGGCGGGTTATTGCAGGGGCGTTTCCGAAAATTACCTGAAGCTCCTTGCTCGTTTTACCGGAGATAACCCGCCTGCGCCCGGGAGTGTTTTGCACTGTAGAGTGATGTCAGCGCCGGATGAAAGAGCTGATTATGACGCGGTTGCGGAAGAGAGTTTTTCTATTAAAAAAAACCAAAAAGCGCTTGACAAGATTGATAAAAACCGATAAGTTTAATTAGGATATCGGGCCATTCGGGAAACCGGATGGTGATTTCTTCAAAAAACGACCTCCTGAGGGGTTTTGTATTGGAACCGCAGATTAGCGTCAAGTTAATCTGCGGTTCCAAAAGCCTCAAAGGCCGGAAACACACGCTTTTTGCGAGTTATAAAAGATTCGCAAATTTAAGCCGTCGCAACATAAAGCGTTTCCAAAATGTCAGATTTTGGAAACGTTACCTTTGAAGTCGTAGTTTCGCAGGCATGGTTTTTCGTGAAAACCTATGCTGAGAAACTACAAGGTCTTGTTACAAAACAGCCGGTTTTGGAACAAGACCGCTTGACAAAGTATTGCGAAAAATAGTAATTTCTTAAAGTTCGCCTTTTATGGCGGGTATGCCCTGGCTGGAGGGTAATTGGGATTGACAACCGGGAAGCCG